>JAUWGE010000003.1 GCA_030606565.1 Candidatus Bipolaricaulota bacterium
ATCCCCTAGTTCGGCAAGAAAGACTAAAGTAAATGCAGAAAGAGCGATTTTAAGCATCCCTGATCCCCCCTTAGCAAGCGGCATTGTATCGCAAAACTGGCAAAAAGGGCAATTGAAAGTGATCGAGGAGGGCTTGTCCCCTTGCAGCTATAAATTGTACACTTCTCCTGGAAGGAGGATTAAATGTCGCGCAAGACCTATTACCAGTACTACACAAACGTGACCTACCTCACCTGTAAAGAGTGCCTCTCCTGGCACGGTAAGATCTCCAAAGACCCGGAGAGTTTCCCTAAACGGCAGAACGGCTGTGAGCGTAAAATCCTCGCGTTCAGTCACAAGGAGCTCGACTACCATCGAGAAAAACAGCGGCAGATGCGAGCCCTCGCCAAGGCCGAGCTAAGGCGTCGGGAGTTGGTCACCAAAGCTAAGGAAGCCCTGGGCGTGGATACTGAGAAGGCAGTCGACCTCCTCTCACAGGCGGCGCAGATTGACCTATACATCCCTGAGGTGGAGCGTTTGGCCAAAGAGAAGGAAGCGTTCTTCAAGGAGGATGCGACTCTGCGGGAGAGGTTGAGGAAGCTGTTTGCTCGCGCCTATTCGGACAAATTCGGTTGGCCCCGCTACGAGCGCCTCCCCGAGCTAATGCGGATCGCGCGCGAGCAGGCCGGAATTAAGAGAATCAACGAACTGTTCGCATGAACCCGCGTCTTTCTCCGGCACAAGAGCGGGGGTTGATCGTGCTTGTCGCAATTGGTCTTGTGGCAAGCGGTCTTGCCCTCTTCCTCCCTACCATCAGGTCCCGTCCGCTTACACTCCTTGAACCGATTGACATCACCGGTGTCCGTGTCCTTCTCCCCACCTTCCTCGATGCCGAAGAAGAGGATGATATGGTAAACCTGAACACCGCTTCGGCAGAGGAGCTCACCTCCCTTCCTGGAATCGGGGAGGTCCTGGCGGCACGGATCGTCGCCTACAGAGAGGAGCACGGTCCCTTCCAAACACTCGATGATTTAATGCAGGTGAGCGGAATTGGAAGTAAGGTGGTCGAAGAGATACGCGATCGTGCCACACTAAAAGATTGATGCAAGTCTCTTTTAAGCTCCTGTGAGATGAGACCGATTTGCCTTTCTGGTAGACAAGGATGCTACAATGGCAGATTCAAGTTAAGGGAGGTGAGTGAAGATGCGGTGGATTAGCGGACTCATCGCGGGTGGAGGCATCGGTGCGTTCTTCTTTTTCAGCTGGGTAATCCAGATGTTGTGGAACAACATCGTGGTGGGGCACTTAGGGCTATTCAAAGCCCTAAACTACTGGCAAGCAGCCGGACTGTGGTTCTTAATCATCCTGCTGTCAGCCTGGACCGGCATCGGTGCCAACAAGCGATTACTGTCGCGCAAGTGGCGCTCTAACGACTGAGACGCTCTAACGTTCGTAACCAGTGGGAAGGCGCTATGCGCCTTCCCACCCTTAACGCACTAAAACGGTGATAGTAAAGGTCCTCTCTGGAGGTGCCGCCTCCCAAGGGCGGCGGTAGGCCAGGGTTAATTCACCCTGTCCGGCAGCGATCGCTTCGTAGCGGAAATAGAAGGTTCCTCCAGCACCGATGAGCGTGGAAGAGGGGCGATAGCCAGGTCCGTCGATCCTCTGCAGGATGCCGCCGTGCGGTTCCGCCTCGACCTCCCATTCGTAACCGGTGGTCGCATTCCCGGAAAGGGCGATCATCAGTCTTTCCCCTTCGTTAAGAGTAATCTGTCCGCCATCGTCTTTATCATCGGCCAATCGGTAGACGGTTAATCCGGCTCCACAGACCAGGGCCTTCGAGGAAACACGTCCCATTTGGCTTTTCATCCCTGGCGTAACCACCTGAATGCAGGTGCGAAACTCGCCGATGCTAGTGTCTGCAACAACGCTATAGGTCCCCTCTGGGACCGGTTCTCCAAACTGGTCAACAAAGCCCCAACAGCCTGTCCACTCCTTAAAGGCCACGGGAAAAATCGTCCCGCCGTCCACTTCCCCGGATGTAAAGACAGTATTTCCCTCACAATCCAGAACGCGCATACCGGTGACAAACAAAGGTTCGCATAAGCAGGGGCACGGCTCCTCTCGCTCGATTTCAAGGGCAAGGGCACTGCCCTGCTCAAAGACGAATATCCCGATCATCGCGCGGACCGGCTCACCCGAGGAGGCATAACTTGACGCACTGCCACTGGCCTGCGCGAAGCCCGCACCGCAAAGAAGGTTTACTACAAATCCAACAAAGACCACACCGACCGATACCGTCATTCGCATTCATCATCACCCCGGGGTACCTACACTCCTGAAAGACCCCGGTTTCATGATTGCCTCCTTAGGAGGGAGAGGTGTTATAATAGGCTCATTCAACGTTCGGAGGTGTTTTAAAAATGAGGTTGTTTACCAAACTCATCACCGGTGGAGGCATCGCTGCGTTCTTCTTTTTCAGTTGGGTGATCATGCGCCTGTGGAACCACATCTTAACGTGGCATTTAGGACTGCTTCCACCGCTTAGCTACCTACAGGCGGCCGGGCTGTGGTTCCTTATTATTCTACTCTTTGCGTGGGTGGGTATTGGAGCAAACCGCGGCATTTCGCTTTGGTGGCGAAAGAAGCGTGATTGGGATGAGATCGGCGAGAAGATCGAGTCCAAGATCAAGCACGGCCTCTCCCGTTGGGCCAAAGAGAAGGACGATGAAGACTGGGACGAGCTGGGCGAGAAGATTGAAGCCAAAGTCAAGCGCGGCATCACCAAGTGGGTTGGCGGAGATCCGGACATGGACTGGGACGACCTCGGTGAGAGAATAGAAGAGAAGATCAAGCACAAGATCCGCGACTGGGCAAAGGAGGACTGACCAGCCGAAGCGATCATCTTGCCTCATCGACGAAAGCTAAAATGTAATCTTGTCGCCGTCACAAAAGGAGGTGCCAGAGGTGGATGCTGAAACGATCGTCGGGATCATCCCCGACCTGAAGCACAAGAAGGGATTTCTGAAATACGAAGCGTGCAACGTGATCGTCACCAACAATCGACTCATCGTTGCCCGCATGACAAAACAGATGCAAAAGGCCTTAGCCGACACGTCGCCTGAGAAGAAGTATCGTGGCATGGCGATCGAAGACATCCTTTCTGAGACAGAGGGTAACTTTGCCGTCAATGCATCGGAGATCAAACGCCTCCGCGTGGAAAGGGGTGCTGGCGGCGACATCGAAGTGTCCGGCGGGCCGGATCGGCTGATCGTCAAGACGACATCCGGCAAGCACCTGTTCACCTTCGGTACAAAGAGCATCTCGGCCAAGGAGGCAAAGGCACTCTTGAAAGAGGCGTTTGGAGAGGTCGTGAAGTAGGCCAAAGGCGGTACGCCTGGCTTACCAACACAAGAGCCGGGAGTTTAACGGTTTTTGTAATCCTCATGGCGTTTATCGGGATGAATAAGAGCACAAGTGCAAATTCTCTTGCCGCTCTTGTCTGCGGACTATCTAAGGGAGTGTATGGTGATGACACCTTGCGCTACGTAGTAGGGGGTTAGCAATGATTCGGTTTGCCGATTTTTTACGGGCGTGTATACTTGGCTTCGGAGGTAGACGATGAAGATCAAATACGGCCCACAGGAAGTAAAAGCTGACCCAGTTGAGATCGTAAAAGCTGACGAGCCGTGGTGCGAGTATGTACTGGCAGATGGGACCAAGATACGCATCAAGCATGTACTTGGGGCGATTTTCCGCGCTTGTGATGTCTACAACGATAGCGGGGAGCCACTATACATCACACGATCTCAAAATGTGGTGATTGCCTCCGAAATACCGGATGATCTCAAGCGGGAGGGCTGACAAATGGCCGTTTGCTTCCGAACCCCTGCCAGGGCATCAACGCTTTCTGTGGTGCAAGGTTTCAGTGTCCTTCAATGGGTCTTTCAGGAGGCGACTGAGATGACGTCTGATGATACAAGAACAAGCTTCACCAAGCAGGAACAGCCGATATATTCGGCTGTTGAGTTAATGAAGCTGCCGCTCAAGGAACGATTGAAAATTCTTGCGTGTACAGCAGCCGAAGCCGAAGTGCTTTACACAAACGACAAGAGGCTAACGGATTTTGAAGCGTTCGGTGAAGATGACCTCTACGACACGACCCCGTAGAGGAGAGATCTGGATAGTTAGTTTCGACCCGACTCTGGGGGCAGAGATAACGAAAGAACGACCCGCAGTAGTGGTTGATGTTCCAGAAGTAGGGAAGCTCCCTTTGCATATCGTTGTCCCCATCACGGAATGGAATGCCGGATATGCCACGCTCCCCTGGCATACGAAGCTAGAGCCATCTTCATTAAATGGCTTGAGTAAAGATTCGAGTGCAGATTCATTTCAAGTCAAATCCGTCTCCGTAACGCGCTTTAAGAGTAAGGTCGGCGAGGTGTCGCCAGAAGAACTGGAGAACATCACTGCTGGAATCGCTCTTTGTGTGGGTTATGATGGTTAGTAGGCTTCAAAACTTGTTGGAACTAGATCCATAAGCAGCTCCTTCTCCCTGCGATGCGAATACCTGGGCGCAAATTCATCAAGATAAGATTGTAAGTATTCCGCACTACAAGCCGATAAATATAATCCTCATCACACTGGGGGGCTTGGCAATTCTCACTACCAAGGGGTATAAACTCAAGTGATGAAGGATAAAGCAATATTCCGAAGCTACCTGAAAACTCTGCATAAGATCATGATGCAGGGCGATGCGCGAGAAGAGAGTTTCTATTCTGCTCTTGAAGCCCTGATCGACGCATATGCAAACGCAAGCGATAAGAGGGATATCCACGTAACCACGCTTCCAAAGAAGACCGAAGCGGGATACCCGGATTTCCGGATTTGGGATGGCAAGCAACACAGCGTCGGCTACATCGAAGCCAAGCACCCCAACGAAAGGAACTTACAGCTCGTTTCGGAGACCGAGCAGCTTAAACGTTATCGACATACCTTTCCCAATCTGATCCTCACTAACTTCTTCGAGTTTCGCCTCTACCGAGACGGCGATCTCGTTGATACCGTGCAGATCGCACGTCCGCTGATCTCGACAAGGCTTGAAAAGGTGCCACCCCTGGAGAAGGTAGATGAATTCATAGGGCTTCTAGAGAAGTTCTTCGCATTCTTGCTTCCCAAGAGCTATTCTGCTGAGTCGCTTGCTACCGAACTCGCCAAGCGAACCCGATTTCTACGCGACGAAGTAATAAGTCAACAGCTTGCAGAGGAAAAGGAGCTTGGCACCGGTGACCTTCTTGGCTTCTACGAGGCTTTTCAGACCTATCTGATCGGTGGTCTGACCCACGAGGATTTTGCAGACCTTTACTCTCAGACCATCACCTACGGCCTGTTCGCCGCCCGCGTGCGTGTAGGTGACGGGTTCAACAGGCGTGCCGCGTTCGACGCCATCCCTCATACGATCGGGATTCTGCGGGATCTGTTCCGGTTCATCTCCTTGGGGGATCTTCCCAAGCCTCTGGAATGTAATGTTGATGACATTGCCGAGGTACTAGCCGTGGCCGATGTACAAGGGATTCTGCACCGCTACTTCCACTCGGGGGGTGAAGTAGAGAAGCTTACTACACCCCCCAAGGGCAAGGGTGCCGACCCGATCGTTCATTTCTATGAGACCTTCTTAAAACACTACGACCCCGAGGAGCGCGAGCGCCGCGGGGTGTACTACACCCCTGAGCCTGTGGTCTCCTATATCGTACGTTTGCTTCATGCGATCCTGAAAGAGAAGTTCGGAAAACCGGACGGTCTCGCCTCAGAAGGCGTGACGCTTCTCGACCCGGCCGCCGGAACTATGACCTTTGTCGCCAAGGCCGCGCAAGTCGCGGTGGACGAATTCGTGGGAAAATACGGAGAAGGCAGCCGCGAAAGCTTCATTCGCGATCATATCTTAGAGAACTTCTACGCCTTTGAGCTGATGATGGCCCCGTACGCAGTGGGGCACCTCAAGATGGCCTTCTTCCTTGAGGAGCTTGGCTACAGGTTGAAGCCAGAGGAACGTGTCAAGTTCTACCTCACAAACACCCTGGAGACGGAGGAATTGGCCGAAGCCAAGCTTCCCGGGCTTTCCTCACTGGCTGAGGAGTCTCACAAGGCGGGCAAGGTCAAGAAGGACACGCCGATCCTCGTCATCCTCGGCAATCCACCCTACTCGGTCAGTTCGACCAACAAATCTGGGTTCATCGAACGCGAAATGGAAGCCTACAAAGAAGCGGTCCGAGACGAACGAAATCTCATGCCCCTTTCCGACGACTACGTCAAGTTCATCCGCTTTGCCGAGTGGAAGATCGCTCAGGCCGGCGAGGGCGTTGTCGGCATGATCACCAATCACTCCTATCTGGATAGTCCCACCTTCCGTGGCATGCGTCAGCACCTGATGAACACGTTTGATGAGATCTACGTGCTCGATCTTCACGGGAATTCCTTGAAGAAGGAACGCTGTCCCGATGGTTCTAAGGACGAAAACGTATTTGACATTCGACAAGGCGTGGCCATTGCGTTCTTCATCAAACGTAGCGTCGGGACTCGTCCCCGACGTTCGGCTCCCCGTGTCTTCCACGCCGAACGCTTCGGCTTGCGAGCTGCAAAGTACGAGTGGCTCGAAGGGCATGATTGGACCTTAACCAATTGGGAAGAGATCCATCCACACTCGGAGTTCTATCTCTTTGTTCCTCGAGATGAGGCGGTCCTCGAACACTACGACAAGTTCGTTAAGGTAACAGACATCTTCCCGGTCAACAGCACAGGGATCAAAACGCATCGCGACCATTTTGTAATTGATTTCGACCGAAACACGCTCAAACGCCGAATCCAAACGTTTTTAGACCCCAGTCTTCCTGATGATATCGTGCGAACGAGCTTCAAGCTGAGAGATAACCGCGACTGGAAGATGGCTGACAAACGAAAGTCAATCCAGAACGACAAGGCATGGGGTAGCAAAATAGTGCCTTGTTTCTATCGCCCCTTCGATATTCGTTGGCTTTTCTATCATTACGATGCCGTTGACTTTGGTCGCGAGAATGTCATGCGCCACGTACTACATGAGAATATTGCCTTAGTCACTTGCCGCCAGCAAAAGGGAGTCGGATTTAGACACGCCTTTGTTACGGACTTCGTCGGAGATGGAAACGCAATTTCTCTTCACACCCGAGAGTACAATTGCTATTTCCCTCTTTACCTCTACATCACCCCAGAAGACACGACCGGTGAGCTCTCTCCTGCCTCTGAACTTCTTCAAAAAACAAACCTCGCTCGGGAACTCACTGCGATAATTAATAGGGAGTTAACCTCTGAGGGCAGGATCACCTCAGAAAAGGCCAGTGATATTGATCCAAAAGAAATTTTTTACTTCATCTACGCCGTGCTGTACTCCACCCTCTACCGTGAAAAATACGCCGAGTTCCTCCGCATCGACTTCCCCCGCATCCCGTTCACAAAGGATTACGGGCTCTTCCAGAAGCTTGCTGCGCTCGGTGAGAGGTTGGTTGATCTCCACCTCCTCCGCTCTTCTGAGCTCGATCCGCCGATCGCCCGCTTCCAGGGTGAAGGCGACAGCAGGGTCCAAA
The DNA here is from genome assembly GCA_030606565.1 of Candidatus Bipolaricaulota bacterium. Lineage (GTDB taxonomy): Bacteria > Bipolaricaulota > Bipolaricaulia > UBA7950 > UBA9294 > UBA9294. Next base: position 7,596 of record JAUWGE010000003.1, read on the forward strand.
CCGGGAAGAAAGGGCTCCGATACGAACCGAAAAGCCAGTGGGTGTACATCAACGAAGCGCAGTACTTCGAGGGCGTTCCGCCTGGGGTGTGGGAATACTACATCGGTGGCTATCAGGTCTGCCATAAGTGGTTAAAGGACCGAAAAGACAGATGCCTGACGCTTGATGAGATCAAGACCTACTGCCGTATCGTCACTGCGCTAGCTAAGACGATTAAGATCCAAGCCGAAATCGACACGCTCTATCCTGAAGTGGAAGAGACGCTGCTGCCGATCAACCTGTAGAACGTCATGACTGGCAAATCCGAGACATCGCTCGCAACGAGCGACGCTATGGGTGTAGCGTTGGGCTTCATGCCCAACGAACCCGGAAGGCTGCATTTGAAAACTCACGGCGTCGCACACCTGTCTGCCTCGCCTGCCTGCCCCGCTGGGGCGGTAGGCAGGTTCGCACGCAGGACAGGTGGACGCGACAGGCAGGCAGGGTACGACGCTACCTGTGTTCCATCAGGAGTTGGCCTGTTGGTTGACTTCTGCCACGAAAGCATGTGAAATAGCGGGACCCGTTTTGGGAAGTGAAGGAGGCAGCAATGTGGAAAATACTTGTTGGTGTTGGATTAGCAGTGGTCTTGGCGATTTGGCTCTTACCTCTAGGTGAGCAGGAACCCCTTCGGTTCCTAGGCTCCTACGCCATCCCCGCGGGAGAATGGACCTACGATAGCGTATCGGTGGGAGAGATCTCAGGTCTCGCGTACGATCCTGTGATCAATGTCTACTATGGCATCAGTGATGACCGTGGGGATGTCGGTCCCGCTGGCCGTCTTTACATCCTGGATATCCCGCTTGACAGCTCGGGCATTCATGATGTGACGGTCTACGATATGACCCTGCTCGACAGCGATCCAGACACAGGAGGGGTGCAGACGTACGCCAGGAAGGCCATCGATGCGGAAGAGATCGTGTTCACACCCAGCCGCACGTTTTTCGTCGCCTCCGAGCGCGATCTTGGAGACCAACCATGGATTCGCGAGTTTACCGAAACGGGACTCTTGTTGCGGGAGATCTCTCTGCCCGAGAAGTTCATGCCCGCAGAGGGCGTAGGTGTGCGCGGGAACCTATCGTTTGAGGCGATGACGCTCACCCCGGATGGCAAGACCCTGTACGTGACAAACGAGCAGGCCCTAGAGCAGGATGGCCCCACCTCCACAGTGGCCCATGGAACAACGGTACGCATCATCCAGTACGATCTGAAGCTCATGACATCTACAGTGACGTCTGAATACGCCTATGTTACCGAGCCGATCTTTGCGGCCCCAACGGATGGCGATTATGCGGACAATGGAGTGCCGGCGATGCTTTACATAAAGCACATCCTCCCTGCATACGACTTGTTGACGGTTGAGCGCGCTTACTCCAGCGGAGTGGGAAACGACATCAAGATCTTCGGGGTGGGGTTCAAGGGGGCCGATGACGTCAAGGACATGGAGGCCCTTCCCTTCCCATTCACTTTAGATGCCGTAAAGAAGGAGCTTCTGGTGCGGATCTCCGCAATAGAGGAGCTATCAGATATCCCCATCCAGCCGGACAACATCGAGGCAATCGCCCTTGGCCCTAAACTGCCAAACGGGCACCATACGTTGCTTTTGGCAAGCGACAACAACTTTAACGACTCCCAAAGGAATCTCTTCCTGGTGTTTGAGATCGTTCCATAGTTTCAAGCCACTGTTGGCCTTGCGTGATAGGAGGAAGGATAACTAGCGAATGGTCTAAAAGCGGCTCTTCGCTATCTGGCCTGCCTGTCCGACTGGCTAGGCGGGCTGCAGGCAGGTGTGGGTAATCAGCCAGGGGGCATCAGAACTGGCCTGCTCTCGTGAATCAAGCCCTTCTCCCCCTGAGGAAACCAGGAAAGCAGGAAAAAGCCCGGTTTCTTGTGTGATAAAACCCCCGAGGCCCGTTCTCATGACCTGTCTGCCGGCCAGGCAGGGAAACCCCTTTCTCTCGCCCGTTCGTTTCACTCACTCAAGACGCTACGATCGTCAAGGATTTATCAGCTCTCAGCCGTCAGCAATCAGCTTAGAACATCAACTCCACTTGCTCTTTCTCATTACTCTTCACTGATTACCCATTACTGTGGTTCAGCTTTTCTTCGCGTTCCCTGCGGCTCTGCGAGAGGCATAAGCTTTTTCTCTCGCCCGTTCGTTTCACTCACTCAAGACGCTACGATCGCCAAGGATTTATCAGCTCTCAGCCGTCAGCAATCAGCTTAGAACATCAACTCCACCTGCTCTTTCTCATTACTCTTCACTGATTACCCATTACTGTGGTTCAGCTTTTCTTCGCGTTCCCTGCGGCTCTGCGAGAGGCTTACCGTTTCAACCTTTCTCTCTAGTTACCCACTAGAAACAGCGAGGAACCCTAAAAGCTAAAACTCCTCATTCCCCTGGTAATGCGCGAGCTCCGGTACAGAAGACCAGTCGCGGTGGGCTTCACTCCCGAAATTGAAACAGCTTGACAGGGAGTTAAAGCCATACTACCCTAGACCGAAAAATATGGTAAAATGTGAAATGTGTTTGCCCATGGTATCCTAGTAGCTTACTGGGCACCGTGGAGAAACAGCTTTAACAAGGAGGTTTTTGCGATGAGGGAGAAAACGCTCGTACTATGTCTTGTACTGTTAGCATTGGGGCTGGTTCTTTCATTGACAGCTTGCGGACCCAAGAAGGAGCAACCCCCCGCCGAGCTACCTCAAGAAGAAACAGTAACCACCCCCACAGAGGAACCGGCACCGGAGACACCTACGCCAGAGACACCACCAACGACAGCACCGATAACGGAGGCACCGCCAGAAGAGATTTTTGCTGGGTCCTCTGCAGCCCTACAAGGGCTTAAAAGCTATCGATATCTCAGTCTTTTCAAGTTCGAAACTGAGGAGGAGGCAAAGATCACCGCTGGCTCCATCGAAATCGAGGGAGAGTATGTACCCCCCGATAGAGAGCACGTCACATGGACGGATTTGAGCACTGGGGAAAAGTTTGAGGTAACCCGCATTGGTGATGAGGCCTGGATGAAAGAGGACGATGAATGGACGGAGGTACCAGTCCAGGTTGCCGAGAGCATGATGCAAATGGTCTCTATTTTCTCTCCCGCCCATAGCTGGGGCACACTCTACGAAGGATTACCCGATGCCTCTAACCTTGTCGACAAGGAAGTTGTAAATGACATTTCCTGTTTTCACTATGCCTCAAGCTATAACCAGTGGGGAGCAACTTTTAGTGAGGAGATCACTGAGGCAAAAGGTGATATCTGGATTGCTGAGGAGGGTTTTCCCGTAAAGTATCTCTTCCAAGCCTCGGGGACGGATTCTGAGGGCAATAGCGGCTCCGTCGAATGGTCGATGGAGCTTAAGGACGTCAACCAACCTATCTCCATTGAACCACCGATGTAAGGCCGGTCTCTCTCGTTGCGAGACCCTGATATAGGCCGTAACGTCGCACACCTGTCTGCCTTGCCTGCCTGTGCGTCGCACGCAGACAGGTGGACGCGACAGGCCAGGCAAGGTGCGACGCTACAAAGACGGAGGTAGCGTCGGAGCTTGTCTCCGACGTTGAGAGGTTTGTTCCTGACAGAGTTCATGTAGCTCGTACAAACAACAAGCAGGTTCGCCTGTGGCGAATCTCCGCTTTCCTTCCCCCAGAAAGCTTTAGGGTATCCAGCGGAGGCTCTTTATGAAAACGGTAAGATTCTATATTTACTCGGTCTTGCTCGGAATCGGGGCAGCCCTCGTTGGATTGGTGATCGGCTTCCTGATTGACACCCCATCTGCAGCGGTCGCCTCAATTCTTATCGTCATTGGTCTCTTGTTTGTTGCAGGGGCAATCCTGCTTGCACGGCGGTTTAAAAAGCATATCCTCAATGAATAAGTATCAACCTCAGTTGGCAAGGCCCTCGCCTAACTTCCGCCGTTGATCCATGGCGAAAAAAAGAGGGTTTTACCTTCGACATATTCATGCCTGAAGTGAAGGCGGCAACACTTCTCCCTAGTCAAAAGCCTGCCGATCCTCAACCCCTCAAGGGTGATCGCCTTCATAGGTTCCCGGCGCGGCCTCTATTCGGTCACCGGGGGTTGCGGCGTCGATAGCCGCCTGGATTGTGGAAAAATCCTGGGGTACAGTGATCACCTGCTTCTCCTGGGCCACCGTGGAAAGACCGACAAAAATTATGAGGAGTAAAACAACTTGTAGCCGCAATAGCCGAGTTCTCACCTTGCCTCCCTTATCTGAAAGCCCGTCACTTCTCTACATTCGCACAAAGCTACAAACAGCATCTCTCCAAGGGTCTGCTGAGGTGCCCTGATATGGCCAAGAAGGAAAATTCTGATAAGATCTATTCCGTGGTAAAAAGGAGGAGAGACCTGTACAGCACTTAATCAAATTCGCGGGAAAGAGGGACCGCTTGGCTAGTTTCTTCATTGGCGAAGCGTTCCTTCAGTACCTCGAATAGAAGGGGGAACGATGACCAGAAGGCTATTCTTAATTGTCATTGTTGTGCTGATGGTGGGTAGCACGGTGGTTGCCCAACCGTGCTCGGTGCACTGCTACTTCGTCTCGCCGGACGTAGATGGGGTCATTGAAACGGCGATCATCCAAGCCATTGATGGGGCGAGAAAGAGCCTCGATATCGCATTGTTTTCTTTTACCGATGACCAGCTTGGAGATGCCGTGGTTCGCGCAATCCGGCGCGGGATAGCCGTGCGTTTAATCCTTGGCGCGGGACAGGACAAGGTGTTTGGGGGGGAGTATGAAAAGCTGGTCTCCGCTGGCATCCCGGGGGTCGTGGCACACCCCCCAGGGTTCTTCCATCACAAGTTTGCCATAATCGATGGGAACCTTGTAATCACTGGATCCTACGATTGGTCGGATACGGCCGACAAGGAGAACTACGAGAACGCGGTGTTCATTTACTGTCCAGTACTGACAGCGGGACAGACACCTCCAGAACAGTATACCAGGGAGTTCAACCGGCTGTGGGAAGAACTTCGCGAGGTAACGGGAAGCGTTTCCGGAGAACCCGTTCTCTCTGCTGCAGTTTATCCGGTCATCATCTATGTAGTAGACCGGGTGGGCGAGTGTATACAGCTCTTGAACGTCTCCACTGCCCCCGTGGATATTGGAGGCTGGAGGCTGAGTGACTTAGAAGGAAGCTACTCTTTCCCGCCGGATACACTCATCAATCCGGATGAGCCGTATCAAGTGTGCATTGACACCTATAACCCAACGTACGACCCGGAAGGACTCTACCTAAACGACGAACACGATGAGGTCTTCTTGGTCACTCCGGAAGGGACTATCATCGATGAACGGGTATGGGGAGAATGACAACCCCCACAGCCTATCCTCTCGCAAAGGCGCAGAGAACGCAGAGAGTGAAAATCTAGAATCCTTGGCGATCTTAGCGTCTTGGCGAGAGAAAGGCTTGTGCCTCTCGCAGAGACACAGAGAAGGCAGAGAGTGAAAATCGATAATTCTTGGCGATCTTAGCGTCTTGGCGAGAGGGGATGAAAAGCATTTCTCGCAGAGGCGCAAAGACGCCAAGAACAGCAGAAAATAAGGGAAAGAGGAGAGCGAAAGAAATCACAGCATCATAGAGATAGAAACGAGATCTTCTCTGCGATCTTAGCGTCTTGGCGAGAGAAAAGCTTGTGCCTCTCGCAGAGCCAAAAAGACGCAAAGAATCGTGAAAAAGAGGACAAGAAGAGAGATGCTAAGCAGTACTTGGCGATCGTAGCGGCTTTAGTGAGGGAAACGAACGGGCGAGAGAAAAAAGATCGTCTCTCGCAAAGGCGCAAAGACGCAAAGAAGAGCGGAAGACAGGAAAAATGACTGAAAACGAGATAGGAAAGATTGTTGTTGACGCCGCGGTGTCGGTTCACCGAGATCTCGGCCCTGGTTTACTGGAAACGGTCTATGAGGTGGTGTTAGCCCATGTGCTTAGACAACGTGGCTTGGCAGTGGAGCGTCAGGTTCCTGTTCCCATCGAATATTGTGGAATTAGGTTCGACGAGGGTTTCCGAGCGGACATCATTGTCGAAGGCAAGGTTATCCTGGAGCTCAAGTCGGTACAGACGGTAAGCAATGCCCACAAGAAGCAGCTGCTCACGTACCTGCGGCTGACTGGACTCAAGCTTGGGTATTTGCTCAACTTTGGTGAGGCCCTCATGAAGGACGGAATAACACGAACGGTGAACAAGCTGGATGAAGACCAGTAATCCTTGGCGTCTTAGCGTCTTGGCAAGAGAAAGGCTTCAGCCTCTCGCAGAGACGCAGAGAACGCAGAGAGTGAAAATCTAGAATCCTTGGCGATCTTAGCGTCTTGGCGAGAGAACGGGGCTTTTCACGAGAATGGGGGCTTGGCGGTTGTCGCACAAGAAACCGGGATTCTTCCTGCTTTCCTGCCTTCCTCAGGGAGAGAAGATCTTGATTTACGAGAGCAGGCCAGTTCCGATGCCCAACCCCTTACCGTACCCGGGGCGTGAGGAACCATTATGAGGAACCTATGCGGAACCCAGGAATGGAGGGATGAGGATAGGACCGGAAGATCAGGAACTGACTTCGTGTTCTTGGCGCAGGGACTAGGTTGAGGCGATCCGCTATTGACAAGAAGCCCGGATTCTTATATACTGATCGGTGTTTCGAGCATAAGCATATAAATAATGGGGTAGATCCTGAAAAAGGTAAACCTGCCGGGAGGTAGGGGCACAAAGCCACGGGTCTCACGAGATAGCCGGGCTGCCAGGGTTGGGGGAGGCAAGAATTAGCGGCTGTAGTGGGGTTGCATGCGGATATTTTTTTAAAAAATGCTCTTCGAGTGCTCGAAGGGCGTTTTGCTTTTTCAGGAACGCTCTAAGGAACCGCTGCAGGAAGGTGAGATTGCAGACGCATAAGCAAAAAGGGAGGGCGAGAATGCCAAGGAGGGCCTTCTGCGGGATCTGGTCCTTGATAGTGCTGGTGATCGTCGTGGGGAGTACGGCATTCGCGCAGCTCTCTGGACGGTTCGGCTTGGACATCGTGGCCCGACGGATCCCGACTACATTAACAGGCGAGATCAAGCTAGATACGCCGAGTGAGTTTGTCATGCTGGAGTTCGCTATTGCATCGAACCTCATCCTGGACGTCAACTTTGGCTTCGCTCACTTGAACATAGATGCAGTGGTGAACACGGCTGGGCCAGAGCATCTGGTGATCAAGACCCCCATGGATTTCGGCTGCCTTCCCATCTACGAAATCACGCTCGACAAGCTAAGCATCGTTCCGGAGATGTGGTTTGCGGTTCCGTTCGAGGCAGTCACGGATGTGAACAACCTTCCGAACTCAGTGATCATCCCACCGGCGGACGTCTTGTTTGTCAAGGCTCGTGTAACATTTTCAACTTCTATGGCTGGATTCAACATAAAGCACCTCGCGATGCTTGAAGACATAAACTTCCCCAATCCGGGATCGTCGTTTAAGCCGTTGTACTATCCAGTGCAGTCTCAGAGCTTCGCCATTGGGGGATTAACATCCGCAAGCTGGCGTGCGCAAGTGGGTGTATCGGTGAATGCGAGCCTCGGAATAAACGCGTCCTCATCAGGCAAGAGTATCAAGGGCTACTCTGCTACTGGCAGTGTGGTGCCTGACAACTACTTCGCCCGGTTTGGCATAAGCGGCATCAAGCTGGCCGATATCAACCTCTACGGCACGAGCTTCCAGTCGGTGATGCTAGGCACGAGCTTCACTTTCACAAAGACGGCCACACAGACGGCTGGAACGACGAGTTTCAACACCACGATCAACCTCTCAGGCAAACTGTGGGATAAGGCGAGCATCAGCGGCTCAGTAACACTTGCTCCGTTCCCGCCCAAGTTCGGTGGGGTCACGATCTCGTTTAGCATGGAGCCGTTCCGGTTTGCGTTTGCTCTGGACACCATGGAGCTTAAATCGATGTCGTTTAGCTTCAGTACGGGGCTCAACCTGGGGGCGATGACAGGGAGGTTCTCCACCACAGCCTCCGGTCTGGAGAGAGGAATGACCGGGCTGTCGATGCGGCTGTCGCTATCGCAGGGGATCTTCTCCGCAGGGACGAATGTGTCGTTTGCAGAGAGAGCGGAGAAGTTCGGGTTTGCCAGCCTGGGAAGCACGCTGACCTTCCGGCTCAGTCCCGCTGTGGTAACAGTGCGAGCGACATTCGGTAGGTACGGGTTAACGCGCGCGGCGGTCACCGCCGGCGTGGTGTTTTAGGGGGATGGAAAAGATGACAGATCATGCGATGCGTACCGCTTTGGAGGTGGGAGGTATGACGATAGGGTCCAGGAGTAGAGTTGTTATCGCAACGATTCTCGCGCTCGTGATAGCACTTATGGCGGGCTCCTTCGGTGTAATGGCGTGCAACACAGAGATCAACATTTCCTATTCCGCCTCCCCCGTCATAGGCCAGGCAGTGACCATAACGTGGGAGCTTAACACTCAGACCTGTCCTAGCGTGACGTTCGCCGGAACCCTGACCCGATGCGTCAAATCTCCCGGCTCGGGCACCTGCGACGTCCTAACTGGCGGCGTTGAGACGAGCGGAGGGAAACCGTTCATTTCAGAGTACCTATTCTCCCCCTCAACAGCAGGAATCTACACAATTGAAGGATCCTATGAGGGCTGCACAACCTGCGATCCACAGCTCAACTCCTGCAGCGCAGGTCCGGTCAGCATGCCGGTGAGCCAGGCCGGCACGACGACGTCGGTGGTCTCCGACAATAACCCTTCGACAACCGGTGAGAACGTAACGTTCACCGCAACGGTTACGTCTTCCTGGGTTGGCGGGCCAGCAATTGGCGGGACGGTGACCTTCTCCGCTAACAAGGCCGTCACTTGGGTAGGGTCAAACACTGTCGCCGTGAGTGGCGGAACGGCCAGCGTGCAGGCATCTTTTGACGCCAACGACAGCCCGATAACGATCACCGCCACCTATGATGAGACGAGTGATGCCAATTACGCTACAAGCAGCGGTAACCTCTCGCAAATAGTGCTCACGGGCACGACAACCGTGGTAACTTCCAACAAGAACACAATCTCCACCTATCCCGGCACCTGTGAGAACGTGATGTTCACTGCAACCGTTACGCCTGTAGCAGGTTCTGGCACACCCACGGGAACAGTGGACTTCTACAAAGGCGGGACTACTCTTATTGGATCTGGTACGCTCGAGAGCGCGTGGCCCTTTGATGAGGTCTCCATCTCCACCACGTTTTATGCAGTGGAGAGTGGCGTGTCGATCACCGCCACCTATAACGGGGACGCCGATTACGCAGGCAGTGACGGCAGCCTCGATCCCGATCAAACAGTGGTCCCTGCGAACACAACAACCTCCATTACCAGTGATGCCCCCGATCCATCTGTTCTGGGACAACCGTACCTCGTAACGGGAACGGTGATAGGAAGCCATGGGGGTTGCCGTCCCACGACGGGAACCGTCACGGTGACAGACGGTCAGGGCAACGGTTGTGCCGGAGACGTAGATCTCAATGGAGACTGGAGCTGCAGCATCACTTCAGACCCGACAACTCCCGCGGTCACATACAACCTTACCGCAAGATACAATGGAGAAGACCCAAACTTCGCCGCAAGCGGTTGGTCGGCTTCGGAACTACACACGTACACGAACCCGACGACCCGCACCGAGGTGATGGGGGCGGACACTCCGTTGATTGTGAACAACACCGCAACATTCACCGTGGTGGTTGTCGATACCTCGGCGATACCTACGATCCCTACTGGAACAGTAGATTTGTCGGTTTCTCCGTACGGGAAAGGAACTCTGTTGGGGGTAGTAACATCGATCACCCCGACAACCCGCACTCTCGACGCGGCAGGCCGATGCACCTTCACCTACACTCCGACGAGCGCAGACCCAACGCCGCATGCGGTTACCGCTGTGTACGTGCCCGGCTCCCATGCTGCAAGTACTGGTACCTTTGCTCAAGAGATCGTGAAGCGCGCTGCCGATATACAGCTCGCGCTCACCCCGACAACTGCCTATATTTACGAGCCGGTCACCCTGCAGATACACGTCGAAGACGATACCACCGAGGGGACTCCGGGCAGTCTGGCCGGAGAGCCGGTAACCCTCTCGACGACGAGCGTCACCGGTTGGTTTGATGCTGCTGCTCCAGGGGCGGACTACACTGCCATCCTGAATGCAACCGGTGACTGCACGGTGACCTACACCCCGGGACCGGGGGAAGCAGGCACCACGACGATCACGGCGACGTTCGACGAATCTGGCGTGTACACGGAAAAGTCCACTTCTGAGAACCTTGTTGTGAACCTGCGTCCCACGGAGACAAGAGTGATCTGTTCGATGGAGACGCTTCTGGTAAACGAGACAGAATTCGGCTGTACGATCACGGTAAAAGACGTTGCGGGTGTGGGAACGGCCACCGCCCCCGGAGGTAGCATTAGCTCCCTCACGACCGATCTGTCCGGCACAAGCGCGGTTTACAACTTGTCTGGTCCTACAACACCGTCTGGAACCGACGATTCCAAATGGACGTTCGACTATCTGTGCACCGGCCTCGATGACATAGCTGGGTTCGACATCATTCAAGCCGACTATACCGCATCGGACGGAATACATGCCGACAGTGCCGGCGTCTTCGTTCAAGGGATCCAGAGACGGCCGACTATTACCACGCTCTCCGGATGTTTCAGCACACCGGACGGCGTCACGTGCACCGCGACCGTTGAGGAGGATTCCGGAAACGCTGGCGTTCCTGTTACTCTCGAAGGTGATTTTGTGCTTGTAGGTAATCCAGACGAAGATATCACAGGGTGCACTGGTCTTTCCGGAGCATCCGCTAGCTGTGTTGATTTTGACGTGGATTCGGGTGCTCTGGTCACCAATGTGACCGTGCGGTTCGAGCCGACTGATAACGTTCATCGTCCGTCGATGGCCTCGGAGAATGTTGATCGATCGGACCAGTTCTCGACGGGAGGCGGCGACGACAGCGACGGCTCCAACTGCGACGATGGCTGCGGAACCGAGGGGGTGAACATCACCGAGATGCTCCAGAACCTCAGGGAGCTTAACATCGCCGTTTCCGCGATAAAGTTGGGTCTGTCGCAGTACTCGATTCTCCTCAGTCTCTGGCCGGAGCCTATCATAGGTACAGGGACCTTCGTTATCTTTGGTACTACGATTCCGGTTAAAGACATCGCCGCTGCTATAGTCAATCAGGCGCAGATCGCCTTCTCCATTTATCAGATGGTTATCACGACGGACATCGACGGCGATGGACTTCCCGATATAGTGGAAAGACACGTCACCGAGACTGAATACAACGATAGGGACAGCGACGATGACGTCATGTCAGACGGGCTTGAGATATTGGTCGCAGGCGGCTACTACGGGGGCAGCCGCCGCCCTGATCCAAATGATCCAGACAGTGATAACGACGGTCTGACGGATGGCGAGGAATATACTACCTACGACACAAACCCGTGCGTCGCGGACACGGATTGCGATGGCGTAAACGACGGCGATGAAGTGGACACGTGGGGCTGTAGCGATCCCCGCGACCACGCCGACCCTCTGGTGGTTGACACCGATGGGGACGGCCTGGACGACGACATCGAGTTCAGTGCCTACCCGTGTGCCTCTTGCCCGTACGTCAACGACGACGATTCGGACGATGACGGATTGCAGGACGGCTACGAGGACGCAAACCAGGATGGGACGATCACGAACACCATCGGGGACAACACATCGCACGGAAGCGGGGAGACGGACTTCTGCAACTCTGATACTGACGCCGACGGTCTCCTTGATGGAGAAGAGGAGGGCCTGTTCGGCCTGGAGGTCACGCCTGAGGGAGTCTCCGGGACGGTCGGAAGTCCGGGAGGTACGATATCACTAGGAGGCTCTGTCACGACGGTCCCCGCACTAGACAGCGACATGGACAACGACTACCTCACCGATTACGAAGAGGTCAACATCTATCAGACCGATCCCATGGACGCCGATACCGACGACGATACGTTGATGGATAGCATCGAGGTGGCGACGTGGGATGCAACCATTGCTGCGCGGCTTGTGGCTGCCGGTGTATCGCTGCCGTTTGGTGGATCGACCACGGCCTCTTCCGATGCCCGCGATCACTCGAATCCACGGATGCAGGACACCGACGGCGACGGTCTGACCGACGACCTCGAGATCGCATATGGTTGTACGTATGTGAACGACGACGATTCCGATGACGATGGCCTGCAGGACGGCTGGGAGGATCGTAATCGTGACGGCGATTGGGACTACACGACGCTGGACAAAACCAGCACCGGTCACGGCATCGGCGAGACGGATCCCTGTGATCCGGACACCGACGATGACGGTCTCCTCGATGGAGAAGAGGAGGGCCTGTTCGGCCAAGGATTGGTTGGCGTGGTTCACCCGCTCGGCTCGACGAACCTTGATCCGGCGCTCGACGACGACTCGGATAATGACGGGCTGTCGGACTACGAAGAGGTCAACATCACGGGCACAAACCCGCTCCATTGGGACACCGATGGAGACGGGATTTCCGATGCCGATGAGTTGATTACCACCGGAGGGATATGGCCGAAGCGGACGTTCATTCAGGAATCGGACCCGCTCGATCCGGATACAGACGATGACTACCTTTCAGATGGAATCGAGTGGACGGTCGGCCACACCTACGCGGGGACCGGTCTTGGAGATTCGACGGCCTCGAGCGTCTTTCGCAAGCTCGGCGGGATCCCTGACACGATCTGTCCATACGTCAACGATGATGACTCCGACGACGACGGCCTCCAGGACGGGACGGAGGATGCCAATCACGACGGAACGTGGGGAGTTAACGGTGCGGGGATCACGGTTGGGTCGTTCTCAACTCAGGCAACCATGGACGGGACCGTTACCTACTGGGAATGCGATCTCTGCAACCCGGACACGGATGGGGACGGCTTGCTGGACGGCGAAGAGGTTGCTTTGATCGGCGGCGGGCCGATCCTGGGTCGGCCAAGACCTGTACCGGGTTTCTATACCGTCACCCCGGAGGAGGTCTCCACGGTATTGCCACTGGGGACAGGTCCCGCAGGGTCTCCTCCAGGAACTGGGAACAGCCAACTTGGTCCGTATACCTTCATACCCATAGCTGGCGTCCTTATGACTGGGGACAAGACCGTCCCGGCGCTCGACGTGGATTCCGATAACGATGGTCTGTCCGACTACGAAGAGGTGAACATCACCGGGACCGATCCGCTCGATCAAGACTCTGACAATGACACGTTGATGGATTCAGACGAGCTGATTGCCACCGGTGGGACAGTGGATATACCGGGAAATCCTGGGACCGGGCCGCGACGGACGTTCGACCAAGAGAGTGACCCACTCGACATCAACACCGATGACGATCACCTGTTCGATCCGCAGGAGTACGCAGGAAGCAGCCTCAGTGGGAAGTCGGGTGGATTGAGCACTCTCTTGGGTGTGGATCGCGACACGGATTGCCCGTTCGTCAACGACGATGACTCTGATGACGATGGACTTCAGGATGGTTTGGTTGTCTACGTTGACCCGCAGACGAGCCTTGGCTATGACTATTCCTATACCCACTACGAAGACTTCGTGGATATTCAGGCGTACAGCGGCCTCGGCGTCGACTCGCCGGGCTACGCCAAGGTCACGGTTAGTCCCGCAACGGACTACGAGCAATACGACGACACGCTCCAGAACGTGTGCGACTGTGACTCCGACGGCGACGGCCTCTACGACGGTGAAGAAGTGGCGATCGGGACAGATCCCGACGACTGGGACACCGACGACGATGGCCGCAGTGACTGGCACGAGCACACTGGTGGTGGACCGATCCCGACCGACCCGTTCGATCCGGACACCGACGATGACGGCCTGACCGACTCGGTGGAAGTTTTCGGACTCAACCCGACCAATCCAGTCAACGCCGATACCGACGGCGATGGCCTGTGCGACGGCGGAACGGGAACCCCGTGGATGATAAGCGGAGATGCTCGCGTCATCGTAAACCCAATCTGCAAGTCCTGCAGCGACCCTGGGCTGACATCGTGTGGTACCCTCACACGTGGTGGGAGCGTCGACGGAATCGGGGATCACCCGAATCCACACGGCTACGGCGAGGACAAGGACGGAGACGGGACGTGGGACGGCACAATCGGGCAGCTCTGGCAGTCTGGAGACCCAGGAACGCCTGAGACCGATCCTAATCAATACGATACCGACGGCGATGCGCTTGCCGACGGCATCGAGGTCCTTGGCTTCTCGACCTCTCGTCAGGGCTGGATCCCAACGACCGATCTCTTCGGTCGCACGATAAACGTGACCTATCCCGCATGCGGATGCTTGGAGCCTCTCATCGCCGATACGGATGGAGATGGCCTTGAGGACGGCTACGAGGATAACAACCACGACGGGAACTTCGACTTCTTGCCGAGTGACTTCGACTACGCGCCCGATCCCCTCCCCGGACCTCCCCAGCCAAACCCGGCGGAGACCAACCCCTGCGATCCCGATACAGACGACGACGATCTGACCGACTACGAGGAGCGGTACCAGTCACAGGTTTTCGTGCACTATGATGACCTTACGCGACCATTCAACCCGACCAACCCTCTCGACCACGACACCGACAACGATTGGCTGCTCGACGGGTTCGAGGTTAAGTATGTGTGTGTCGCCGTCACTTACTCGCAACTGGACAACGACGGAGATGGCCTCATCGATGAAGACCCGATCGATGGGCTCGACAACGACGGGGACGGCCTGATCGACGAGGACCCGGTTGACTTCTTCGTCCGCTTCGTGCCGATGCTCGATCCGACGTGCCGCGATTCCGACTCTGACGGGTGGATCGATGGATTGGATGACGATCCATGCAACTCCGAGTTGATTCCCCTGCTTCAGCCGGTGCAGATCGAGCCGATAGATAGTGATGGTGACGGCTTTGCCGACGCTGACGAGATTGTTGCGGGAACACACCCCAACGATCCAGAGGACTACCCCGTTGCTTACTATGCGATCGACCTTGACTTCGATCAGGCGATTGACGACCGGCTGTGGCTGGAGAGAAGTGCTTGGAGCGGCATCGCCAACTCAGTTGTGATCGATATCGACTGTAACGTGCTGATCGATGCGCGTGTGCAGATCGTCGCCCCGCGCGATGTGAAGCAGGGCGACTTCGACGGCGACGGTGCCGAGGACGACTACCGCTACGTTGTCGAGTACGCATTCAGCAACTACCGTGTGCTGCAACCGCGGATCGTGTTGACGATCTACGACTACAACGGCGATCTTGTCATCGATCACGCGGAAGTAGTGAGAAAGTAAGGCTTTTCCAAGCCGAGGCAACTCACAGAAAAGCGAGAAAAAGGCAGATCTCTCGCAGAGACCTGCCTGCCGTTATGTTCTGACAGGCAGGCGCAAAGAACAGCGGAAGACAGGGCCTGAGAAGCGAAGTGTGGGACAAACCAAGAACAAGAGTGATGTTGATCTGTACCCCTTGGCGATCTTTGCGGCTTGAGCGAGCATAGCGAGCGGGCGAGAGAAAAAAGCTTGTGCCTCTCGCAAAGACGCCGAGAACGCAAAGGAAAGCGTTACATAGGGGAAAGAACTAGAACCGAAGGTATCTCTTAGCGACCTTTGCGGCTTGAGTGAGTGACACGAACGGGCGAGAGAAGAAGTTTCAACCCATACATTTCTTTTTCCCACCATCTGTTGGATTTCTCATGGCTTCATGGCTTCCTTATAAAATTGCAAATAAACATCGGCTTTAAGACTACCCACGTGAAACAGCGAGGAACCGTTTAACAACGTAGTGAGCACTGCGACACCTTTGTTCTCTCTGGCACAGCCGCAAGTGCTGTCAACGCGACTCAAAAAGCATGATCTGACCTCGATTTTCACGTTCAGAGATGTCCCCGGAATTCTATTACTCCCGATTACTCCATGTTGGGCGCCACAGGATACATAAAATTTGCGTCATTGCCCAGCAGCGGGTATACTTAGCACTTGTATCCGCTAGCAATTGGTTCGCAACGTAGTCCCAAAAGCAAATTGCAAAAAAAAAATATCGAGCTGAGAGTGCGACTTGGCTCAACGGAGCCAAGGAGTGTTTTTAGTGAGATTTGAACAGTTTTCTCTCGACCGGCGCATCGTCGCCGGCGTCAAACAAGCAGGCTACACCACGCTCACCCCGATCCAGCAGCAAGCCATCCCTGTCGTGCTCGAAGGCCGCGACGTATTGGGGTTGGCGCAGACCGGCACCGGCAAGACCGCGGCCTTCATGTTGCCCATTTTGCACCGGCTGACACAAGGCGCATCGCGTCAGGTGCGTGCCCTCATCATCGCGCCAACGCGCGAACTCGCCGAACAGATCCACCAGGCGAGTGTCAATCTGGGCAAGAATACAAAGGTACGCAGCGTCACCATCTATGGGGGCGTGAGCAAGGGTCCCCAGCTCGCGGCATTGCGACGCGGTGTGGAGATCGTCGTCGGGTGTCCGGGCCGTCTGCTCGACCATATCGACGCCGGCAGCATCGATCTGTCGCGTGTTGAGGTATTGGTGTTGGACGAAGCTGACCGCATGTGCGATATGGGCTTTTTGCCCGACATTCGCCGCATCCTCAAAACTCTGCCGGCGAAACGCCAGACCCTCTTCTTCGCTGCCACCATGCCAAGGGATATCCGAACGCTGGCAGACACGATCCTCAACAACCCGGTCACCGTGCAGATTGGCACGATTGCACCGGCAAAGACCGTTTCACATGCACTCTATCCGGTCCCCGACGGTCTCAAGACGAATCTTCTGTTGGCGATGCTGGAACGGACGGCGACGGGCCGTGTGCTCGTCTTCACGCGGACCAAGCATCGTGCTCGCAGCCTTGCCCTCCACCTCAAGAAGCAGGGCCATCGTGTTTCGGCGCTTCAAGGCAACATGTCGCAGAATCAGCGGCAGAACGCGATCAACGGCTTTCGCAACGGCAAATATGATATTCTCGTTGCCACCGACGTTGCTGCGCGCGGCATCGACGTGTCGGAAATCTCACACGTGATCAACTACCACATGCCCAACACGGTCGACGCCTACACCCACCGCATCGGCCGCACCGGCCGCGCCCACCGGACGGGCGAAGCCTTCACGTTGGCAACGCGGGGGGATGGGCTGATGGTGAGGGGCATTGAAAGAGTGCTGGGCGCCCCGATCGAACGGCGACGGTTGCCAGATTTTGACTACGGCGCCTTCACGCCGGAGAGCCAATTCCCGCAGAGCCGCCCGAACCAGTCGCGCCTGCCGCGATCATTCCGCAACCGCCGCTCCTACACAGGCCGGCGCCGCCTCGCGCCAACGATGAAGAGAGCGTGACCGCCGGCTTATCGCGCTGCCTACGACAAACGAGTGAACTGTGCCAGCTATGATTCAGCGGATAGGAGGGAATCATTCCGCTCTTGGTCGAGCGGAAAGTGCTAGAGGTAGCTACATTCGAGTGTTTGAATACGAGACGCGACCCCGATCTACCCTGAGCTGCGTGCGGCAAGCTGACCGTCAGCTCCATCGCATTGTTGGACAGCTCGTACTCATCATACACTAGTTGCCTCACGCGTAGTGTTCGCGAAACGCCACAGACGACGGATTTCGTCGAATTCGGAGTCTGGGCCGAAGACCGCGAGAAGAGAACGCCATGACTCCCATCCCGGGCCGGAAAAGGTGTCTCGACGCTCAATGGCCGCAATGAGTACCGCAAATACCACACTGAGAATCATACACGCTCAGATATTGGCATCACTATTGTTGCCTGGCATGACGTCGGTATGAAGCTTCTCGATCAGGCGCGGCAAGCATGTCGAGCCAAGCACTACTCACCGAGGACCGAGAAATAGTACGCTCGTTGGATTGCAGGCAGAGACTATGCTAGCTGTCTTTCGCTCTGATCGTCGTCAGGACTTTCTCGGGAGTGAAAGGAGTCTTCGTTAACTTGACCCCAACCGCATCGTAAATGGCATTAGCGATAGTGGGGATGGGGGCATTGATCCCAACCTCAGCAACCGATTTTACTCCCATGGGACCGGTCGGCTCGTAGAATTCGACAAGGATGACCTCAAGCGGCGGATTTCACCCAAGGGCGGCGTACTGTTGGATCCAGATCCTATAAAAACGATCAGAAATCAGGAACGAACCGTCACTGCGATCGATGATGTCCTTTTCCAGAAGTGCATCCACCACCCCCTGAGCGGTGGACGCAGAACCGAGCTGGTGTCGTTGTAGAAAGGCGGCGGAGAACACCTGAACGCCATCGGCCTCGGTGGCCAATCCGCGCAGGAACCGCCGTTGCATCCTCGTCAAGGATTCCCACAGCGTGGTGTACGCGTAGTTCTCCCGCTCTAGCAGAAGATTCACCGCGTCATCAATCGTCTCCTCGCCGGCGGAAGCTCCCAGCTCACACAGCTCCCATACTGAGTGACACAGGTGTTGCGTGTAGAACGGATGGCCTTCTGTGATCCGACAGATCGAGCGAACGTAATCGTCACTGATCTGCTTCCCGGATCGTTCGAACCGCTCCCGAACAAAGGGGACCCAATCCTCAGTAGAGATCGGGTTAAGAGGGTAGTGCCCCCCAGCGCGATAGAGTGGGCTCGACCGGTCGAGTACCATGCGCTGGATCAGATGCTTCCGACTCCCAAGGAAAACATAGGAGACGTCTTCCTGGTCCTGAATTAGGCTGCGTAAGGTCCGTTCAACAAGGTCGTTGGGGTATTCCAGGATGCGTTGGAACTCGTCGAACGCGACCACCACGCGGCGCTTACGTCGAGCGGCGATCCGAGCGGGAGCAGACAGAACCTCCTCCAAGTCCGGTAGCCTCACTTCGAGCTCGCGCAACTCGAACCGGATCTGCGGGTTTCCTTGGGAGTCGGTCGTCAGCGTCGCGGTGAGCCGACTAAAGAAGTCTCGCGTTGCCTGGAGCATCCGGTCTGCCGTTGTCGCCAAGGACTCCGTGATCGCCTTGGCAGTCACCGCGACAAACGATTCCGCACCATCGGTGGGCCAGAGATCGACATAGACGGGGATGTAATCACGTTGTGGCAGTCGACTCAGCACGAGGCGCACGAGCGAGGTCTTACCGAGGCGCCGTTCGGAATAAAGGAAGAGGCGTTCGCCGTTCTCCATCGCCCGCAGGAGATCCGCCAGTTCTTGTTTTCGGTTGCAGAAGGCTTCCTCACCGACCACGCCACCGTAGCGAAATGGGTTCGTCATATTACGCTCCTCGCGTAACGCATTATACGTAATTCTTGCAATCCAATCAAGAAGGTAATTATCCAAATTACGTTCTTCACGTAACGAAGTCTTCGTAATCTGATTGCGGCTGTCTACGCCCGCGCCGCGTGCATCGCGTTGAACACCCGCTCGGGGGTGAAAGGCGTCTTGGTCAGTCTGACACCCACGGCATCGTGGATGGCATTGGCGATGGTAGGGACCGGCGCGTTAATCGCAACCTCGCCCACTGATTTTGCTCCCATAGGACCGGTCGGCTCGTAGGACTCGACCAAAATCACCTCGATCGGCGGGATATCGCGTGCGCCTAGGATCTTGTAGTCAAACAGACTGGGGTTTCGCACCCGCCCCTTAGAGCTTATGAGCATCTCCTCGGTAAGAGCATATCCAATCCCGTTTACGATCGATCCCTCAACCTGCCCCTGCGCCATCTTGGGGTTGATCGCCACCCCGCAATCGACCGCAGCTATGTAGTTCAAAACCTTCACAAAGCCGGTTTCGGTGTCGACCGCCACCTCGGCAAAGCTCGCCATGAACGGTGGGGGCGACTCCTCGGGAACGCATGAAGCGGAGGCAATGATCTGGAACTGATCCGACTGATACATCGCGTGCTGGCAGACCTCGGCAAGGGTCACGCTTTGTCCACTGGATGCCTTCACCCGTTCCTCCGCGAGCGCGAGGGAGTCCTCATCTTCTTCAAGCAACCCAGCGGCGACCTTCACGATCTGCTCGCGAACCTTGTTGGCCGCCCGCTGCACTGCCATCCCGGACACGTAGGTTGTGGAAGAGGCATACGCCCCCACATCAAACGGCGTCACATCCGTATCCGAGGACGTAACGATGATCTTCGCAAGTGGCACGCAGAGAACCTCGGCGGCGATCTGCCCAAGGATCGTGTCCGAGCCGGTTCCAAGGTCGGTTGCACCGACAAGAAGGTTAAACGAGCCGTCCTCGTTCATCTTGATCGTCGCCGCTCCCATGTCGATCAGCGGAATTCCTGAGCCCTGCATGTGGATCGACATCCCGACACCATGTACCCAGGTGCCAGCGCGCATGCGTTTTCCGCGCTTCTTAGCCCAACCGATCCGCTGCGCACCGATCTCGATACAACGGTCAAGCTCGCAGCTTTTGATCGTCTGTGCCACTCCTTCGCGCCCCTCACCAAGCTTCTCAAAGATGGGCGATGACTCGCCAGAGCGAATGTGGTTGCGTCGACGAAGCTCGATCGGGTCAAGCTTGAGTCGCTCTGCCAGTTCGTCCATCGCCACCTCTAGTGGAAAATAGCCCTGCGTTGCCCCGTACCCCCGGTAAGCGCCGGCAACTGGGAGATTCGTGTACACGGCTTTGCCGAAGAAATGCACATTTTGTGCCTTGTTGTAGATAGGAAGGGTCTTTGAGCCAACGTTTGATAACACAGTCAGGCCGTGGCTGCCGTAGGCTCCAGTGTTAGAGAGGGCCTCCATCTCGATCGCGTTAAGTGTCCCATCGCGCTTTGCACCGAGCTTAACGCGAATGCGCATCGGATGTCGTGTACGAGCGGCGATGAACTCCTCCTTGCGCGAGAGCCCAATCAGCGCAGGTCGTCCCGTGCGCAGGGTGATAAGTCCGGCAAGATCCTCAAGGAGGATCTCTTGCTTGGTCCCAAACCCTCCACCGATCCGTGGCTTTATCACGCGGATCTTGTGAAGGGGTAGCCCGAGCACCTGCGAGACGATCCGGCGGACGTGGAATGGCACCTGAGTGCTTGTGCGCAGGATTAGCCGTCCATCCTCATCGAGGTAGCTCAATGTCACGTGCGGCTCTATCGGGGTGTGCTGAGCGTACTGGGTCGTACACGTCGTCTCCACAACGACGTCCGACTCGGCAAACCCCTGTATGAGGTCGCCAGCGGTAATGTCAATATCGGCTGCGGTGTTTCGCGATGCGTCGTAGATCCCCGTTGCATCACTCTCATCGTGGATTACCGGAGCGCCATTGACAAGTGCTTCATCGATCGAGAGAACCAGCGGGAGTTCCTCATAGCGCACTTTAACCAGCTTTAACGCTTCCACGGCAATTGCCTCGGTCTCCGCAGCAACAGCGGCGACGCGGTCCCCGACAAAGCGAACCTTGGTATCGAACATCCGCGTGTCGTAGGGGGAGGGCTCGGGGTACCCCTGGCCAGCGGTAGTGTAACGCGCAGGTGGGGTATTCTTGTGGGTGAGCACACAGGCAACACCGGGTAGAGCTTCAGCCCTGGAGGTATCGATCTCGATGATCCGCGCATGAGCATGGGGACTTCCGAGGATCTTTACATGGAGAGTCGCGGGTAAATCGAGGTCGGCGACGAACTTGGGCTTTCCGGTGACCAGTGCGATCCCGTCAACCTTCCGCTCACTTTGGCCAACGACGACGAATCCCTTTTTCTGCGCATCAGTCATCGGCACCTTCTCCCATCCTTCGCGCCGCGGTCTTGATCGCCTCGATCTGCTTCACATAGCCGGTGCACCGGCAGAGATTCCCTGAGATACCCTCCTTGATCTCATCTTCACCCGGGTCGGGGTTGTGCGTAAGGAGGTCTACCGCAGCGATCACCATTCCTGGTGTGCAGTAGCCACACTGGATCGCCCCTTCCTCCAGGAAGGCCTGTTGAACCGGGTGCAGTCCTTCATCATTCTCGAGTCCCTCCACGGTGATGACCTTCCGGCCGTCGACCTTGGCGGCAAGAACGAGGCAGGAGTTCACCGCGCGCCCATCGAGGAGGACCGCACACGCCCCACAGTCCCCAGAACCACAGCCCTTTTTCACTCCTTTGTATCCCTCTCGTCGCAACAGCTCAAGGAGCGTTTCCCCGGGCTCGATCTCCAGTTCGCGCTTTACTTCATTCACGGTCAGTGTGATCCTCATCCTTCACCCTCCGCCAGCCGATCCCTGATCTCCTGCAAACAGCGCTTTACACCAACGTAGATCAGCTGTTTTCTGTACTGCGCGCTTACCCGCCGATCATCACGCGTGTCGGCAGATTCACGCGCGACGTGTGCCACCTGCTCGATCGCCTCATCGGTCAGCTCCATCCCCATAAGGGCCTCCTCCGCCGCGGGGAGCGCCGCTCCCAACCGTGGTGTCCCACCAGCAACAATCCGCACCAAGCTACAGCGGCCAGCGTCGACCTTGACAAGGCAGACGCAATTGAGCAGAGCTACATCGAAACCGGTACGGCTGAACTGGTGAAATGAAGCCGCAGTCCTAGGAGCAGGAACGGGAAGAAGGACTTCGGTGAGGATCGACCCGGAAAGGTGCGAACGTGTGGGATAAAGGTCCGAAAGCGGGGTGGTGCAATACTTCCCATCAAATAGGGTGACCTTCGCATCGAGGGCAAGGAAGAGGGGAATCACATCTGACCATGGATTGGCGCTAACGAGACTCCCCCCGATCGTCGCCAGATTGCGCAAGAGAGGCGAGGCAACCTGGTGGAGCATCCCCACGATCACCCCGTCAAGGTATTGGGCTACCGTTGGATGCTCGATGATCTGCGTCAACGTCGTTGTTGCCCCAATGGCGAGGCCAGCCTCGTTTTCCTTGATATAGATGAGAGAAAGCTCGGAAAGGTCGATCAGTGTGGTAACATCGGGAGGCGAAAATAGAACAAGCTCGATCCCCCCACCTATCACTCGGGCACCCTTGCCCCCCTCACGCAGAGAAGTCAGTGCCTCTTCAAGGCTCGTCGGCCGCAGGTACTCCTTCAGCTGGGTAAGGGCCACTTTCCCTCCTTTTCAGCCATTATCTGCCTCCGCGAAGAGCGGAACAAGGGTGTGCGATTCCACATCGATCAAGCCAAGATCAGAGAGACGAAGCTCGGGAATCACCGGAAGGGCGAGTAACGAGAAGGTCATAAACGCGTTGTTGAGCGAGCAGCCACACGCCATCAAAGCTCGATTAAGTCCCTCTGCTTGCTCAGCCACCGTCTCTACCGGCTCCTCAGACATTAACCCCGCGATCGGAAGCGGTATTAAAGCCTCCACTTTGTCGTCCTTTACCAGGCATACGCCGCCGCCCATCTCGGCGATGCAGTTTCCCGCCCTGGCCATCGCCTCTTGGTCGGTCCCCATGATGAGAAGGTTGTGAGAGTCGTGCGCCACCGTGCTTGCCAGGGCGCAGCGGCCGTTCAAACCGAACCCCCTTACAAACCCGTGGCTTATCCTTCCGCTTCCGCGGTGCCGCTCCACCACGGAAACAAACGCGACATCGTGGGCCAAATCAGGACACACCATCCCCTTCCTCACTGGAAGCTCAGCAAAAATCGCGCGGTTTACGACCTGGTTTTCGATAACCTCCATCACCCGTGCTCGAAAGACGCCTTCTTCAACCGGTGTGGTAACCGCAAAGTCGCTAGACTCAAGCGCCCGAGCCAGCCGGACGCTTCCCCTCACCTCCTTGGGATAGGGGTAGGGAGCAATATCGACTGCCAGCTCTCCGCCTTGCGCAACCACCTCCCCTGCGGCAAAGACGACGTCGATAGTGAATCGTTCAAGGTCACTTAAGATGAGGATATCGGCATAGCGGCCAGGAGCGATACAGCCCACGTCTCCAGTCACTCCGAAGTGTTCTGCCGTGTTTAAGGTTGCCATCTGGATGGCGGTGAGCGGGGAGATTCCTCGAGCGATAGTAAGTCGGACAACGTCATCCATATGGCCATCCCTGAGAAGCGTCCCGGAATGACGATCGTCAGTGCATAACAAAACATGCCTCGGATCGACTCCCTGTTCAGTAATAGCAGGGAGTTGAGCGACAACGTCATGCCAGGCCGACCCTTGACGGAGCATCGCGTACATCCCCTGCCTGACCCGTGCGATCGTGTCCTCCTGACGCGTCCCTTCGTGGTCATCGCTAGGTCCGCCGACGTCGTAGGCGTGGAAGAGCGGACCAAGATCGGGAGAGGAGTAGTGGCCGCCGACAACTTTTCCCGCTTTTAGTGTCTCCGCGATCTCAGCGTGCAATGTTTCATCCCCAGCGATCACTCCTGGGTAGTTCATCACCTCTCCCAGGCCGATAACCCCGGGCCAGGTCATGGCCTCGGCTATCTCGGAGGCTGTGAATTGCGCTCCGGCACTCTCCAGCCCAGGAGCCGATGGCACACAAGAGGGAACCTGAACATAGATTTGCATGGGAGTGGTTGTTGCTTCCTGTGCCATTAGTCTGACACCCTCAAGTCCAAGAACGTTGGCGATCTCATGAGGATCGATGAACGCTCCAGTCGTCCCATGGGGAAGGACAGCGCGGGCGAACTGGCTGATGGTGAGCATAGAGCTTTCTACATGCATGTGGGCATCGAGCAGGCCAGGAACCAGGTAACGGCCCTCAGCTTCAATTATCTTCGTCTTCTCACCGATCATAGAATTGGCATCGGGACCACAGTAGGCAATCCTGCTTCCCAGGATGGCGATATCTGTGTGCTCGATGATCTCACCAGAGCAGACGTTCACCCAGCGGCCATCACGAATGACGACATCCGCAGGACGTCTTCCCATCGCAACAGCGACAAGATCGCGTGTCATCTCATACCAGGGCTTTCGTTGGTTCATAGCTTGCTATTAAAAAGGGCGGCCGCCCTCTCTTAGCGAAGGCCGCCGCCCGGACTTAACGCTCCTTACGGTTCACCCGGCCATGGGCCGACGATGCCCTCCGCTGCCCACTCCATGGTGGTCAGCTCAAACTCGGACATGCGCGAGGCCTCAGGGACACGCATCAGGGTCGTCTTGCCCGCTCCGTTCTCCCCAAGGAGGCAGTGAATCTCACCGCGCTTTATATCGAGGTCGATTCCGTCGTTGGCTACAACGCCGGGGAACCGCTTGACGATCCCTCGCAGCTGTACAACATAATCCGCTGGAGTAGCCAGAGTCACTCCTTTAATCCGATGTGGTCCCCGATGCGGCTATTCTATTGAGTTTATTATTGTAAAAACGAAACACGAAACTGTCAAGTGACAATTGAATTTCTCCGTTAAAGATGCTATTGGTGAGTGACCAGTACTCTTGTACGCTCGTCCACACGTCCGATCGCTCCATGAAGAGGGGGGCTCTTGCTGGGAAATGGTCGATTCGCTATAGTGACTCACAAAACGAAGAGTCAGGAGGTGCTATGAAACGGCTTATCGAAGGGATAAGAATCTGGGACGGGGCCGATCGCCTGGTCGAGGACGGAGCAATCCTGATCGACGGAGATACCATTGAGGCGGTCCTCACACGTGAGGCACTCTCTTCCTATGAGTTACCCCCCTCTGGTGAGCGAATCGACACGTCAGGGAAGCTTGCCATTCCAGGGTTCATCAATGCACACACACACCTTTACAGCAGCCTCGCCCGCGGGATGGCGCTTCCCGGTTATTCGCCACAGACGTTCACGCAGATCCTGGAGCAGCTGTGGTGGCGGCTGGATAAGGCTCTGGACGCAGAAATGGTCCGTGTAAGCGCCCTTGTGGGAGCGATGGAGGCGGCACGTTGCGGGGTAACGACATTGATCGACCATCATGCAAGCCCGCACGCCATTCCGGGAAGCCTCGCCTCGCTACGCCAAGCGGTCTGCAAGGAGGTAGGGTTGCGCGGCGCGTTCTGTTACGAGGTCTCCGACCGCGACGGAGCGAAGATCAGCGAGCAAGGGATCACCGAGAATCTCGGCTTCCTCGCTACAAAGGACTCTCAGGATTTGTTAAGCACTGGCCTTTTCGGATTGCACGCCTCATTCACCCTCTGTGATGACACCCTCGACAAGGTTGCCCGCAATCTCCCCAATGACGTAGGGGTACACATCCACGTTGCCGAAGGACCCGAAGACGAAACGCAGTGCGTCGCAGAGCATGGCCTCCGCATCGTCGAAAGGCTGGAGCGGTTCGGTCTGATGCGTCCCACCTCGATCCTCGCCCACTGCCTACACTTAAACAATGAGGAGAAGGACCTGGTCGCGGACCGAGAGGCGATGGTGGTCCACAACCCGCGCTCAAACATGAACAACGCCGTCGGCACCTTCGATCTCAACGGATTCCTGAACAAAGACGTATTGACGGGATTAGGAACTGATGGCCTGGGGGCGAACATGCTCTCAGAGCTGTTCACTGCTGCGCTCTTGCAGAAGGCGAGCAGCCGTGATCCGCTTGCCGCCCCGTTCTCCGCCCTTAATACGCTTCTCTTCCGCAACAACCCACTCGTTGGCGAACGACTATTCGGAATCAAGCTCGGACGGATCGCACCCGGGTACCCAGCTGACATCGTCCTGCTCGACTATCAACCGCCAACGCCGCTATCCGCCGAGACAATCCTTGGGCACCTGCTGTTCGGGATCTCTGTTCACACCCTGCGGGTCTCAGGTCTCTTCGTCGCTGGGCGACCGATATTAAGGGACGGACGGTTCCTTGATCTCGACGAAGAAGGGATCTACGCTCATGCTCGGGAACAAGCGGCAAAGCTATGGGAAAGAGCAGCGTGAAATCGGTCGTAGCTACGCAGGAAGCGCACGCCGATCTGTTTCGATTTCGTGCTTGAGTTCTGCTATAAGGAAACCATGACAAGAGATGGAGGCGTAAGGGACAATATGGCAGTGAATCTGGCATTTTCCTGCTTTCTTGGCTTCCTCATGAATTTTATAAAGAGGCCAGGAAACCATGAAAGAGAGAGAAACGGTGCGATGTGCCTACAAAATTAATCTTTTCCTGGCGTTCTCGTAGTTTTTATATTGTCTGCAGCGACGAGAACCAACCTTTGCCGCGGCAGGATACTACGGCGCTGCTAAGGAGGATAAGGCATGTCTGATGCGATGAAGGTTCAACCTTTTGACGTTTTGCTAAAGAGTATTTTGAACGAGTTTGCACATAACCAGTCAATCTTCGGCATCCACCGTTCTTTATTCTACACACCCAGAAAGGACAGTCCTTACGCCACTTCGAATCTCTTTGGACATTACCTGGCTACTCCGATCGGCCCGGCAGCGGGGCCACATACTCAACTTACTCAGAACATCATCTGTGCCTGGCTCTCCGGAGGTCGGTTCATTGAACTAAAGACTGTTCAGATCATGGACGAGCTAGAGATTCCTCGACCGTGCATTGACATGGAAGATGAGGGCTATAACGTCGAGTGGTCCCAGGAACTCAAATTGGATCAGTCTTTAAACGAGTACATAAAGGCGTGGGCGCTGATTCATATCCTGCCCCGGCTCCTTAACTTTGAGGGTGAGGTCCCCTTTGGCACCATCTTTAACATGAGTATCGGTTACGACCTAGAGGGGATCAAGAGCCCACCCATGACCCGGTTCATGGACCGATTGGACGATGCTTCTGCAAAGATCAATGAGATCAAAAGGATCCTGCAACGACAATTCCCTCAGTTTGCCGATATCAAGATCCCGCCCCGGCTCACAAACAGCGTCACCCTTTCCACCATGCACGGCTGCCCACCGGCCGAGATCGAGCGGATTGCCCGCTATCTGTTGGAAGAGAGGGGGCTTAACACCATTGTCAAGCTGAATCCCACCCTGCTCGGCAAAGAGGCGGTAATGCGCATCCTCCATGACGACCTCGGATTCACCGAGATTCAGATCCCTGATGCCGTGTTTGCGCATGATTTGCAGTACGACCGAGCAGTAGAGTTGATCAAGACGCTTAAAAGGACGGCCGCGAAGCGCGGTCTTTACTTCGGGGTCAAGTTGAGCAACACCCTGGCGATGGCAAACGACAAGAAAACTCTCCCCGGCGAGGAGATGTACATGTCGGGACGCGCCCTCTACCCGATCACCATCAACCTGTTTTACAAACTGGCACACCAGTTCGATGGCGACTTGAACGTCTCTTACTCGGGTGGGGCGGACGCGCTCAATGTGACCACCATCCTGGCAGCCGGTGCCCGGCCGGTCACAGCCGCCTCTGACCTGCTCAAACCGGGAGGCTATTCTAGGCTCCTGCAGTATCTGGAGAACCTAGAAGGTGAGATGCGCGCACGCGGCGTATCGAGCTTGGACGAACTTGCGCGCGATCGCCTCGCCAATCTGGAACGGGCGGCCGCTGATGCACTGAAAGATCGTCGCTACAAGAAGAGCTACCATCCCTATGGCCTGCCTAAGGTTGAATCGGGGCTAGAACTGTTTGACTGCATCAGCGCGCCGTGTGTGGAGCAGTGCGCAGTGCTCCAGGATGTGCCCGAATATGCCTGGCTGATCGCGCAAAGAGAATACGATCGGGCGCTTGCGGTAATCCTCGCCCGCAACCCTTTACCCGGGGTAACCGGGTACATCTGCACTCACCTCTGTCAGACCCGTTGCACCCGCAACAACTACGACGAGCCGGTAGCGATCCGCGCACTCAAGCGATTTGCTACCACGACAGGCAAAGCCGATCAAATCGTAAATCGTAAATCGCAAATCTTAAATCGCAGGGTGGCGGTCATCGGCAGCGGTCCCTCCGGGCTGGCTGCAGCCTACTACCTTTTTCTAAACGGTGTTTCGGTAACGATCTACGAAGCCAAGGACGTGGCAGGCGGGATGCTCGCTATCGCTCCTACATTTCGGCTTCCTCCAACCGTCGTGCAAGAAGATATCGACCGGATCACTGGGATGGGAGTCAACATCAAGCTTTCTCATCCCATCACCGCACCGCCGGAGGAACTGACAAGCGAAGGCTTTGACGCGGTTTACGTGGCGTGTGGATTTCAAAAGGACGCGAAGCTTTCGATCGAAGGGATAGAGGGCGAAGGCGTCTTCACCGCCCTTGATTTCTTGGAGCGGATAGCGCGGGACGAAGAACCGGACTTGGGTCCCAAGGTGCTTGTGATCGGTGGCGGGAACACAGCGATCGATGCAGCGAGAACGGCAAAGCGGCTCACGGGCAGGCCGGTCACTGTTCTCTACCGGCGGACTCAACACGAGATGCCCGCGGAGGAGGAAGAGCTGAGGAATCTGTTCGATGAGAGTAACTGCCTAGAAGAGCTCGTATCTCCCAAGAGTGTCATCCTGCAAGACGGCCGGGTAGCTGCATTAAAGTGCGTGCGGAACAAGCTCGGTGAGCATGGAGAGGACGGGCGAAGAAAGCCAATCCCCATTGAGGGAAGCGAGTTTGAGATTGCGGCAGATTCCATCATTGTTGCGATCGGCCAAGCCCCGGACATCGCCTTCCTCGACGGGAGCACTGTCTCTCTGCGGGCGGACGGGACGATTGCAGTCGACCCTGACACCGGAGCCGCGGGCACAAGTCGTGTGTACGCGGGGGGGGATGCGGCGCGAGGACCAGCGATCATCATCCAGGCATGCGCCGATGGCCGACGGGCAGCAGAAGCGATCTGCGCGAAACTTAATATCCAGTTTGAGCAATTGGCCTACAGCCCGACGGTGCTTTCCAAAGAAGAGATAAGGCGAGTAAAACAGGCTCGAGCTAGAAAAGAAGCGCAGTGCTCGCCAAAGATGCTCCCGGTTGCTAAGCGCAGTGGCTTTGACCTCATCGAGCAGACCCTAACAGAGGAGGAGGCGCGTGGCGAGGCCGACCGCTGTCTGCAGTGCTCCACCTTGTGCGACAAGTGCGTTGAGGTCTGTCCCAACCGGGCCAATTACACCTACTTCGTCACACCGGTAAACCTGACGCTTCCCCAACTCTCCTGTCAAAATGGCGGGCTAGCAGTCACAGGAGAAGAGCCCTTTGAGGTCAAGCAAAAACGGCAGATCATCCACATGGACGATTTCTGCAACGAGTGCGGCAACTGCGCCACGTTCTGCGTCCACAACGGCAAGCCCTACCTGGAGAAGCCTCGGCTCTTCCTCCAGGAAGCCGATTTTCGATTAGAAGACGACAATGCCTTCTACATCGTGGAGGACACCATCAGGCGACGGGAAGGCGGGAGGGAGTCGCAGCTTTCGGTCGTAAACGGCATTATCACGTTTGAGAACGCGCAAGTTCGCATTGACCTCTCGCCCGATTTTAAAATTAAGGGGATGACGCTGAAAGAGGCATTTGCGGGAACGTTCTCGCTAAGAGGAGCGGCCGAGATGACACTGATACTTAATGGGGTCACCACCTCTCTACCTTTTTTACTTTAAGGTGAACGATGGGAAAGATTAACGTGCTACGTTGTGTCTCCTGCAAGAGAGAATTCTCACCTGATGAGATCGAATACACCTGCCCTAGTTGTGGTCCACGCCGCGGCACGCTTGAGGTCCTCTACGATTACGATGCGTTAAAGCGAACGCTGACACACGATTACTTCCGATCGCTCGAGGAGCGCACAATGTGGCGATACCTTCCACTCCTTCCGATCGCGAACCGCCGATTCATCCAGCCGCTTCGCGTCGGGTTCACCCCTGTTTATTCCTTCCCCAATCTCGCCCGTAAGTACAGCCTCAAGAAACTATTAATCAAAGACGATGGTCAAAATCCAACCGCCTCCTACAAGGATAGGGCAAGCGCGGTAGTGGTGATCAAGGCACAGGAGAAAGGGAAGTCTGTCATCACCTGTGCCTCGACCGGGAACGCAGCGAGCTCGCTCGCTGGCTTCTCCGCTGCAACCGCCCTACAAACAATTATCTTTGTCCCGCGGACCGCACCAGAGGCAAAGATCTCCCAACTCCTCATCTACGGGGCAAAGGTCTTCCTCGTCAATGGCTCCTACGACGTCGCGTACGACCTGGCGGCAGAGGCGATTGAGACCTTCGGCTGGTACAACCGCTCGGCTGCGGTCAACCCTTACCTCGTCGAGGGGAAGAAGACCGGCGCCCTCGAACTCGCCGAGCAGCTTGACTGGGAGATCCCGGATGTGGTTCTAGTGGGGGTGGGAGACGGCTCGGTGATAAGCGGAATCTGTAAGGGGTTCGACGAGTTGCTGCGCCTTGACCTGATCGAGCGGGTTCCGCAGGTGATCGGGGTACAGGCGCAGGGTTCGGCCCCGATCGCAACGGCGTTCGAACGCTACAATGGCAACGAAGTTGTAATTAAAGACGTTGAAGCGCGGACCGTTGCTGACAGCATCTGTGTGGGGAAGCCACGCGACATCGTCAAGGCGGTCACCTACGTGGCGAGAAACGGCGGACACTTCGTTAGAGTGAGCGATGCAGAGATCACAGAAGCGATCTTAACTATGGCCAAGCAAACTGGGGTCTTTGCCGAGCCGGCCGGAGCCGCCCCATTCGCTGGTTTGGTCAAGCTTGCCGCAACCGGAGAGCTATCAGGCAAGAGTACGGCGGTGATGGTAACGGGAAATGGCCTCAAAGACGTTGCTGCCGTGCGCAAGATTGTGGAGGCCCCGATCGAGATTGAACCATCGCTTCACGCCGTGAGGGAGCACCTATGAGGATTCAATTTATCGTTAACGGGAGACAGGTAGAGCGCGAGACCAACGCAGAGACACGCCTACTCGACCTGCTGCGTGAAGACCTTCACCTTACTGGGACAAAGGAGGGGTGTGGCGAGGGGGAGTGCGGAGCGTGCACCGTACTCCTCAACGGGCGGGCGGTCAACTCCTGTCTCGTGCTTGCCCCCCAAGTCGATGGGAAAAAGGTGCTTACGATCGAAGGGCTCGCCCCGTTGAGTAAGTCCCATTCTCGTCACTCCACGGGGCGAGCCAAGGGTGATGAGCTACACCCAATCCAGCGGGCGTTTGTGGAGAAAGGGGCGGTGCAATGTGGCTTCTGCACCCCTGGGTTTATCATGTCAACCTACGCCCTTCTACGAAAAAACCCATCTCCAAATGATGAAGAGATCCTTTCCGCCCTGGAGGGAAACCTCTGTCGCTGCACCGGCTACACCAAGATCATCGAGGCAGTGCGCTACGCAGCCAAGTTGATGCGGGAGGAGCGATGATCGAAGCGATCGTCCTCGCTGCTGGCAAAGGGGAACGCCTGGGAGTCATCAAGCCACTGATTATGATCGACGGCGAGACAGCTCTGGCACGGGTGATCCGCACTCTGAAGAAAGCACAAATCGAACGGATCATAATCGTCCTCGGTTACGCTGCTAAAACAATTTTACGCGATGTAACCCTCACTGGGTGCAAGGTCGTGATAAACCAAAACTACAAGAAGGGAATGGCAAGTTCGCTTGCCCGGGGGATCGAGTCGCTCTCGGCGAAGGCGCAGGGCTTCCTCATCCTGCACGCTGACATGCCCTACCTCAAAGAAGAAACGATCCGCGCGGTGCTCATCCAAGCAAAGAAGGGTGCACAAATCGCGGCTCCAACCTACCAGGGACAACGAGGGTTCCCGGTCTATCTGCGCCGCTCCTGCATCAAGGACCTTCTACCGACCCTGGTGGGAGAGATCGGGGCGCGGCAGTACATCGCCCAGCATCAACATAAGCTCGCCCTGGTAAAGGTGGATGACCCGGGCGCGGTTCGGGACATCGACCGGCTGGAAGATCTCAAGATGGTGGAGGAGAAACGTGGGCCGACAATACTTGAAGGTTAACTCAATCGAAGAGCTGCTCACAAACTTAGGTAAACCCGGAGGGATGATTCTCTGTGGGGGAACCGACCTTGTCGTAAAGATGCGTAGCGGACTCCTTTCCCCAGAACTCCTTCTTGATATCTCCGATCTTCCGGAGCTGCGTGAGATCAGAAAGACCGGTGCACAAATCGAAATTGGCGCTGCGGTGACCCAGAGTGAGCTTCTCGCCTCGGAGATAGTAAGAGAACACCTCCCCCTTCTAATAACGGTCCTTTCTCAGCTTGGCTGCGTTCAAATCCGAAACAGCGGAACCCTAGGAGGAAACTTGGTCAACGCCTCACCAGCAGCGGATAGCGCTGTCCCTCTTCTCCTGCTCGACGCCGAGGTGATCCTCACAGGCTCGCAAGGCGAGCGCCGGATAGCAGTCAAAGATTTCTTCCGCGGCCCAGGAAAGACCGCTCTTTCAAAGGGAGAGTTCCTTCGTGCGGTCTCAATCCCTCTCCCCAACCCAGAGCTTTCCCCTTTCTTCCACAAGATTGGACGGCGCAAAGCGCTCACCATCGCCATCGCCTCCCTGGGAGCACTGCTTCATGTTGAGGGCGACCTGATCCAAGAAGTGCGATTGGCCGCCGGCTCGGTCGCCCCAACACCGATTCGCCTGCGGCGGGTGGAGGAGAGGGCAAATGGGAAACGAGTAACTGCTTCCCTGATTGAAGAAGCGAGAAAACTCGCCCTACAATCGGTCTCACCGATTGACGACATTCGGGCGAGCGCTGACTACCGACGGACTGTTATTGCCGATCTCGTCGCCCATCTATTTGAAGGGGTTCTTCATGTTTGATCTCGTGATCAAAGGCGGAACGGTCGTTACTCCTGAGGGAGTAAGCAAGATGGACGTTGGAATCGAGGGAGAAAAAATCGTCACTATGGGCTCAGGGCTCTCCAGCCGCCGCGAGGTCGATGCGAGCAATTTAATCGTTCTCCCCGGTGCGATCGACGCCCATACCCACATGGAGCTTCCCGTGAGAGGAGATCGCTCTAGCGACGACTTCCTCTCCGGGACGATCGCCGCTGCCTGTGGGGGAGTAACGATGATCTCGGACTTCTCCGTCGGATCTGCCGAAACCTCACTCCCCGAGGAGATCGAAGCACGCAAGCAGACGGCAAAAAAAGCGGTAATCGACTACACCATGCATGGAGAGGTAATCGGTTGGCACCCGGGACATGAGTCGGAGTTTGACGAGGCGATCGGCCTTGGCGTACGCACGTTTAAATTCTATCTCGCCTACTCCCGCTCAGGAAGGATGAG
Source organism: Candidatus Bipolaricaulota bacterium (assembly GCA_030606565.1). GTDB lineage: Bacteria > Bipolaricaulota > Bipolaricaulia > UBA7950 > UBA9294 > UBA9294. The sequence goes on from JAUWGE010000003.1 coordinate 41,629, forward strand.
CGATGATGGCGTCCTCTACTGCGCATTCACGGCCCTGGCGCATTATGGTGGGAGAGCAATGGTGCACGCGGAAAATGACGCTCTCATCAATGCCCTTACCGATGTCTTGAAGACGAATGGGGAGCTTGGCATTCTCTCCCTACCTCGTTCGCGACCCGCCCTCTGCGAGGAGGAGGCAATCACCCGCGCCGCCACTATCGCCCGCCACACCGGGTGCACACTGCGGATCGCTCATATCTCCTCCGAGCTCGGACTGAAAGCGGCCCTCACCGCCCGCACTGCCGGAGTGACGATCATTACCGAGACCTGCCCACAGTACCTCCTGCTCGATGAACGCGTCTATGCCGAGCGCAATGGCCACCTGTACGCGACCACGCCACCGCTTCGCACCGAAGTCGACCGCCGCGCCCTGTGGAAAGGGATCACCTCTGGTGCAATCAACCTCGTCGCTACTGACCACTGTCCGTTCACCCGCGAGCAGAAGCGCTGGACAGGGTCGTTCCTCGACCTCCCCTACGGTCTTCCCGGCGTGGAGACCCTCCTTCCCCTGTTGTATAGCGAGGGGGTAGGGAAGGGGCGATTCTCCCTCGAGCGACTGGTCGAACTGTTGAGTTCTGGTCCGGCTAAGGCGCTTGGGATCTATCCGCGCAAGGGGGCGATCATGATCGGCTCTGATGCTGACCTAGTTCTAATAGACCCAAAGCGTGAGTTCACGATCACCACTGAAAAGTTACACATGTGCACCGATTTCAATCCCTACGCGGGCCGCCGCGTCGTTGGCTACCCGGTGATGACTCTCGCGCGCGGGCGTGTCGTGTTCGATGATGATAATTTCCTCGGGGAAGAGGGGTGGGGGAGATTCGTCCCTCAGGCTGGCTAGACTCGACAACCGCCTTGATTCATGTTATGGTGAGAATAAAGAAGGGGGGGTGTTATGAGAAGAATACGGAAGGTCGGTCTCGGACTCTTACTCCTTTTGGCCTTCGCTGTAGGAGGATGCTTCCTGTTCCCCAACCGTCCGCCGGTAGCGGAGTTTGCGATTGGCTACAACACGGTTGCTGATGAACCGCTCCTGGTCGTCCTGGACGCCTCGGCCTCTAACGACCCGGATGGCGATGAGATTATCCTCTACATGTGGACCTTCGGCGAGGATGTGGACATCATCACCCCGCTGGACTTCACAAAAGCGGTTGCCGTACCGATCATCACCGTCAAGTACCCGGTTGAAGGGGAATACACAGTTACCCTCATGGTGAGAGACAAAAGGGGAAAGAACTCTACGCAAGTCAGCGACCAGGTCTTAGTCCCCAGTGAGGAGCTAGGGCCAACTGTGTAAGCGAATGGGCCTGACATAAAATAGAGCCTTATTCACTGCTTGGAAAGGAGGATCAGCATGCGAAGAATACTGTGGATTGTAGTGGTCGTTGCGCTTTTTATCGGTCTCCCGTTTGCTGGACTGGCAAACGGCGATGACTCAAAGAAGCAGATAACGGGGTTTGGCTTCGGAGGGCCGATGATCGGCCTGTTCACCTTGGATCTGGCCGAGATAAACGAGGTACTTGAAAACAATGACTATGCCCCACTTGCCGAGCAACTTATCACGTTCGGCGGGGGTGGAGGCGGGGGTGTAATCGGCGGATTCTCGCTTGGAGGAACCGGATGGGGCGGATCGCTGACTTCTCACCAGGAGGGCAAGAAGGCGGAACTCTCACTTGGATTTGGCGGGATAAACATCGCTTACGTAGTCGGCGGAAATGAGCGCTCGCTTCTGTCGATCGGTGTAGTCCTCGGTGGCGGTGAAGTTGACCTAAAGCTGCGTGATCATTTTCCGGTAAGTTTCGAGGATGCAGTGGCCAACCCGACCACCACAACACTCAGTCGCGGCTTCTTTGCCGCCGAGCCTTACATCCGCTTTCAGGTGCAACCGCTCATGTGGCTGGGGTTCGAACTCCATCTCGGGTACGTGTTCACCCTCCCCGGGGAATGGGAAGAGGGAGGCCAGGAGATCTCTGGGCCGTCCCTTAATCTGACGGGCCCATTCGTGGGTATCTCGATCGCCTTCGGGGGAATCGGAACCGCCGAGGTGGAGGAGATGGTGGAGGACATCCTGGAAGAAGCCCTGGGCGCGACGGAGTTCGACGAGGCTGCCTGTGCCGCCATCAAGGCGTTCTACGAAAAACGTTGCCGCGGTGAGCTTGAACCGAGCGCTGAAGGGGAGGCCAACGCCACACTTGTACAGGACACCTTGTTGGCAATGAGTGCTGGGGATCTCGATACCCTCGCGCCACTCCTTGCTGAGGATGTCTCCTGGGTTTCCCCGGAGGGACTCCTCCCCTGGAGTGGAACATGGGTAGGAAAGGACGCTTTTCTCGCTGGGCTGGCCGCTGCAAGTAAGATGGAAGCCTCGTTAAAGATCGATCGTGTCTTCACCTCTGAAGATGAAGTCAGTGTAAAGTGGCACCTTAGTCCCGCAGAGGAAGGCGGAGAAATCGTTTACGGAGTGACTGTTTGCCACTTAGAAAAGGGGAAAATCCTCTCCGGCCGAGATTACGGGAACTGAGAAGAAACGTCGCACACAAGGTGCGACGCTACAGGGGCCTGCCCGTTGGTTCCACAAGACAGACCCTCCGACGTTTAACCGGCAAAGCACATAAGGGCTATATCCGCTTCCGCATAAAGACCTGCGCCCCCAGTCGCTCGAAGCCGAGGCGCCTGTATAGACTGAGGGCCGGATTGTCTTCGGCGACGTCGAGGAGGAGTCCTGTTCTTCCCCACTCCCGCGCTAGCTCCTCAGATGCGTGGATGAGCGCTCGGGCGATCCCCTGTCCTCGAAAGGCCTCATCCACCGCCAGGTAGAGAAGGTAGAGTGTCTCCCGCGCCTGCGGGAAGACGAACCTACTTGGATCCTTTTCCATATCTTTGCAAAGGGCGAACCCCACGACCTCGGACTCGACCTCGGCGACGAACCCTGCCCAGCCCTGAAGACTAATATGCTCCCTTACCCAGGCGGACACATCTTCGGCTTCAATCCCTCGAAAGAGGGTTGTTGAGACCGGCTCGAACAGCTGGCAAAGCTGTGCTACTGCCTCCGCATCGGAAAGCGTTATCTCTCGGATTTTGTAGCGGTCCTTCATCATGCGCTTCGCAACCTCCTAAACGCCTTTACCAGCCCAGGGCCCATCACATTAGATAAATAAGCGCCCTACGAAGTCAACTACTTAATGCGCAAAAAGCCTTCATCGACGTAGACAGTAAGGATCTCCCCCATAACGATCATGTGGTAGTCGTCCATGTCATAGTATTGCTCCAGAACTTCCGTAGAAGCGAAATCTCCTGCCTCCAGCTGCTTTCTCGCCAGGATAAGGCACTCATAGTGAAGAGCACACTCCTCAATGATCGAGGAGCTCACCTCCCTGGCGGCAACTAAGGTCAGTCCGCAAGCTGCAGCCTTGTTAAGATCCCTTCCCGATTCGGTGCCACAGAAGAGGAGCTCCTCCTTCAATTGCCCAGTCGGAGGGACATTCACTGTGAAGCTGTCAGCGGTGAGCAGGCAGTCATAGGTGTAACGCGAACGCCGCACAAGGACTGTGAACACCGGCCGGCTCCAGACGATCCCCACCTCGCCCCAGCCGATCGTCATCGGGTTCGCTTTGCCACTCCTGTCCAACACAACCAGGAACACCCCTCCTCCAGCGAGGGCCCGCTTCAAGTGGTCGACATGATCGCTCCAGGTAATCTCTTCCTTCATTCTCCCCCCTTGCAGCCAGAGAATCGGCCGTCAGACAGTGGACGGTCTCCCTCGCGGACCCGCCCAGAGAGCCAGCCGATCCTACCAGCACCCGGATCCTCAAATACAGGGACGTACGGCTTGATGTCGAGCAGCGGTGTCCCATCGAGGATGTCGAGATCGACGATGTACAAGGTTGCCCCATCGATTCCCATAAGCCGCACCGTGGAGATTCCGAGCGGATTTGGCCGCCGCGGTGCCCGCGTGGCGAACAGGCCCCTCTCCCGCTCCTCGAGGTACGGCTTCACCTTGAGAGTATAGCCCCTCGAGCGATGAAAGTGATAGATGAGAGTGATATGGCTGAACCCATCAAGATCTGCAAGGCTCTCTGCGTACTCGGGGAAGACCTCCACCGTCCCTTCAATCCCCCGGCCGAAACGAGGTTGAATCGGAACCCCGCTGAGTTCAGTGAACGGTGAGTGGATGATCCCAATCGGTCGATAGAGAATCGGTTCGGCCTTCATCTTGACGCCATCATATCACATATGTGGACAACAGTAGGTAATCACAACCTTCAGCTCTCAGCCATCAGCGCATCCCCCCATAGCGTCGGATTCAGGTCCAGCGTTCGTTTATACCTCGTCGTCCTTGCGTCTGGTGTAGTAGCGAACATCAGGATAGTAACGATAACCGAGGTGTTCGAAGACCGTCCTGGAGTCGTTGTTCCAATCCTCGATTAGACAGGCGACGATCTCAATGCCCATCCCGGAGAGTCGCCCCTCAACTGCTGCAACTAAAGCAGCGGCGATACCTTGACGTCGATACCTTGGGGAGACGGCGAGCCGGTTGATCCACCCCTTGCGCCCGTCGTGTGTCCCAAGGACCGCACCGACGATGTGCCTCTCGATCTCAGCGACAAGGAAGATCGAGCACGGGCCCGCGACCTCGCGGGCGATTCGCTCCCGCTGATCACGCCCGTTCGGCCTGTAAGGAAGACCAGCCTCCTTCCACAACGCAACAAGCGCATCATAATCGTTGACCGTCAACTCACGAATTAAGAACATCACTTACTCTCTTCCCCAAAAGAAATAACAAAGATTACGATGATAGACCGCTATAACCAAGGTCAAGTAGCATCTTGCATACACTCTTCACTTTTCAACCGATTTCTATGATATAATACCTTGAGACAATGCGTGACGGCAATTATGGAAGTCGTAAAGACTCTACAGCGTTTACACGAAAAAGCGGACTAAAGGATATACTAAGAAAAGGACGGCGAGTAACCGAGTAACAAGGTAAGCAGTAAGCTTAGTGATGCGAAAGAAAACAGCGGATGAAGGAAGGCAAGATAAAGGGATGAATGACCAATTGAAACAGGAACTGGAATGGCTGCGTCAGCGCGTAGCAGAACTCGAGCAAGCCAAGAACGAGTGGGAGCAAGTGAAGGAAGCGCTGCGGGAGAGCGAGGAACGACTCCGGACTATCTACGAGACGGCCCAAGACTCCATTTTCATCAAGGATCGCACTCTAAAATACACCCGGGTTAACCCGGCCATGGAGAAGCTTTTTGGCCTCCCTGCATCAAAACTGGTCGGACTGACGGATGACGACCTTTTCGGGAAGGAAGCGGGGGCGCACATCAGGGAGATGGATTCTAGGGTCCTTAAAGGCGAGATCGTCGAGGAGGAACACACCAAGCCCGTGAAAGGAGTTCCGACCACGTTCCACATCATCAAGGTGCCGATGCGCGACAATTCCGGTGAGATCATCGGACTCTGTGGAATTGCACGAGACATCACCGTGCGCAAGCGGGCGGAGGAGGCGCTGCGTGAGAGCGAAAACCGCTACCGCAACATCTTCGAGTCCACTACTGATGCGCTGCTTATCTTCAATCTGGATGGAGTCATCGTTGCAGCGAACCCCACCGCCTACAAAATGTACGGCTACCAAGAGGATGAACTAATCGGCCTTCACGCCAAAAAGATCGTACATCCGGGTTACTTTCATGGTTTCTCTAACTTTAGACGGAACGTCAACGAGCACGGCCGCTTCTACATTGATTCTATCAACCTCCGCAAGGATGGAACCCCGTTCCACATCGATATGCATGGAACCAGCTTTACTTATCACGGCAAGCAACACCTCCTGTCCGTTATTCGCGATGTCACAGAGCGAGTGAAAGCTGAAAATGCACTGCGAGACTCGAAATTGAAGATAGAAAACCTGCATAAGACAGCTCGACTCCTGGAAGCATGCGATAGCGAGGAGGAGGTCTATCGATTGACGGTGAAGGCAGCGGAAGAGATCCTCGAGTTGTCCATGTGTACACTGGATGTCGTGGAAGGGGACAAGTTGGTAGTTAAGGCAACTTCATCCAACTTACCCGCTGAAGCGAGCAAGTCCATTGACCTGGATATAGGGTTAGCCGGGAAGACCTATCGTACCGGAAAGACCACCGTCTTTGGCCGCATGGACGAAGTCCCCGGAGCCAGGCCCACACGGGAAGACTTCAAGTCGGGGATCAGCGCTCCCATCGGCGGTATCGGGGTGTTCCAGGTGGTATCTACAAAGCAGGATGCTTTCACCGAAGAGGATGCGCGTTTGCTTGAGCTTCTGCTCGGACATACTGCAGAAGCGGTCAAAAGGATCTGCCTCCAGAACAAGCTCAAGGAGCAGGCCATCCGTGATCCTATGACCGGCGTCTATAATCGTTACTATCTCAACGAGTTGCTTGCACAAGAGAGTGCTCGCTCCAAGCGGTATGACTGTCCCATCGCCTTCTTAATGATTGACATCGACCGGTTCAAGGAGATCAACGATCGATTTGGGCATCAAATGGGGGACCGCGTACTGCGGGAAACAGCCAAACTTCTAGAGGAACAGGTGCGTGACTCGGACATTGTAGTCCGCTACGGAGGAGATGAGTTCTTAATCATTCTCCCTGAGACCATCAATGAGATAGACGCACTAAAGGAGCGCATCCACAAGGAAGCCGCCTGCCACCGTGAGGTTCTTAAAACGCTGGGCTTTCCGATAACGCTGTCCATCGGCAGTGCGCATTGGAACCCTGGCGACTCGGACGCTTTGGAAGCAATTCTAGCAGAAGCCGACCGGCGAATGTACAAGGCTAAACGGCGGCAAGAACAGGGGAATCAGTTAAGATAAGCGTCTATCAGGTTGGCTGAAGCGGACACTCATCCCACACCATCATCTGCCTCCGGGGAGGAAAGCGAACGTGTTCGCCGGTTCACCGGACTTAGCTCCGGCAGGTCCTTGGTCGACGCGTTCAGCTCTTTGAATCGCCTCGCCGAAGGAAGGAGCCGCAGCTCCAAGGACCCGACCGCGTTGTCGTACGCCTCGACCGCCTGTTCCAGACCCTTTCCCGTCTTCTGGAACAGATCGAGGAACTTGATCACGCGTTCGTAAAGCTCCTGTCCCTGTTTAGCAATCTCACGTACGTTCTCGGTGATCTGCTGCTGCTGCCAGCCGTAGGCAACGGCTCGCAATAGGGCGAGCAGGGTAAGGGGTGTGGTGATAAGGACGTGTTTTCCCACCCCGAACTCCAACAGATCCGGATCCTGCTCGAAGGCGGCGGAGAGGCAGGCCTCGCTCGGTACGAACATGATCACCATTTCCGGAGCCCGCTCAAACTGATCCCAGTACTGTTTGCGCCCGAGCTCTTGGATCCGATTGCGCATCGCTTGGGCGTGGGCCACAAGCTTTGCCCGCTGTTCCTTCTCGTCGGCTTCGATCGCGGCGAGATAGGCCGTCATGGGGGTCTTTGCGTCCACTGGCAGGATCCCCTGGTTGGGGAGGTGAACGATCACGTCGGGACGCCCCTCGTCTGTGGTCACCTGTTCGTCAAAGTCTACATGGGAGGTCATCCCCGCCAGTTCCAGCACCCGGCGCAGTTGAAGCTCGCCCCAACGACCACGCACTGTGGGGGACTTGAGTGCCTGCGCGAGGGTGACGGTGGTGTCGCGAAGTTGAGTCTGGGCCTGACCGAGTTGGCCTAAGTGCTTCTCTAAACTTTGGTATGCACCCTCTCGTTTTTGCTCAAGTTCTCGCACCTGCTTGTCCATAGCCTCCAATGTCTTTCCGAGAGGCTGGACAAGGTTTTTTAGCTCCTCCTTGTGAGTGCCCCAGTCACCCCGAACCTGAGTGAGAAGTGAGGTTAGCTGGTCACGAGCGCGCTTGAGGAACTGGTCGGCGTTTGACGCAAGCGCCTGGCTAGCAAGAGCCTCGAACGCCTCGCGTAACTTCTCCTGGGCTCCCTCGACCCACTGCAGCTTCTCTTTATTGGCCTTGCGTTCCTCTTCTAGTCGAGCGATCTGAACCTTGAGTTGCTCGTTCTCACCGCGTAGGGAATCGGTCTCCTGAAGTGACTTCTCAGTAGCGACGAGGCGCTCTTTCTGGGTTTTAAGCTCGGCTTGCATGACCGCCGTGCGCTCACTCCACCGCAGTCGTGCAATGAGGAACCCCACGACCACACCCAGTACCAGACCCACAGCTAACCCAACCCACTGCATCGGTCAAACCTCCTCTCTCATACTATCACGGTTGCCGCTTGTGCGCTACGCCTGGTTGGTCATTCCTTGTTCATCGGGGAAGAGCAGGATCACTGTTACAACACTAAGATCAGGCTGGATGGGAAACAGGGGCATCTGGCTCAACGGAAAGGATCTCATGGTGCGTGATGGAGAAGGTCTTAACCACTGCATCAACGAACGAAGAACGGATGAGAAGGATAGGGAGGGCTCTTGAGTGAAGGAGAGCACGCAAGGCTGGGGCATACCCCCTGCCAGAGAGCTCCAGGCGACCTACCTCATCGACGAACACGGCCTGAGCTATCCTAGACGCGCGCGCGATCGCACTGCGAGCAAATGCAAGTCCCTGTTCCGAGATGAAGTACTTCCCCACTGTTACCCCGGGGGGATTAAGAGAGGCGAATGGCTGCTCTACCCCACTTGCCAGATCGCGGACCGTATAGCCGATCGTCTTTCCCCCTCGAACAACCCGCGGAGAAAGGATTCCCCCAACCGTAAATCCTCTTGCCGTAAGAGCCGCCGCGAGCCGTTCGCCCGTACGCGTTTTACCGGCGCCGATCCCGCCGCTTAAAATGACGCAGGATTTCTTCCTTTTCTCCTCTAGATGAACCAGGAGGCGAGGAAGAAGATCACTAGGCATAGAGCAGTTCCCGCTAGAAGGAATGCAGGGCGATAGGATATCCGTGTTCGTAGCGGGGCAAATCCCACTGCAAGCGCGGCGATCCCGGCGGCTAATGCCGAGTAGGGAATAGAAACGCTCAGAAAATGCCCGATGCCACCCGCGGAGAGAACCCAGTAGGGAAACTTCGTCCCTAACTCCTGGAGGACCACCAAAGGGGGATAAAGCCACAGGCCAGGACCACGGACCATCCCGACATGCAAGAGCGATTGCAAAACGCCGGCACTCGCTCCAACGAGACCGAAGCGAAGCGGTACACCCAGAGGTAAACGATAAATGACAACGGCGAAGAGCGCGACCGCAGCCCCTTGTGCAAGGATAGAGAAGACGGGGTTAAGCACTGCTGGAGCGCAGACAGGAAGAGCAAACACGACCGCTGAGAACAGCTTAAGCGGCGCAGCGATCAAAGCCATCCCCAAAGGGACCCAGGGCCTCCCAGTACGGCGGACAGCAAAGGCCATCAACCCCATCGCCAACGCGATCATGATCTTCCCTGGATAGGTTGGAGGAAGAATACTGTGAAGCAGCCCACCTAAAAGCGCCTCTACCGCGCCCCACAACGCACCGAACCAAAGGATAGTAAGCAAAACGATCCCGACCTTGCTTCTCTTCGTTGACACTCTTCTCATCACCTATCACCTCGCAAGAGTCTCGTCCCATCGAGCATAGTCGGTGGAGTAGTGTCGCGCAAGTCGCTCTTACAAGATGTAACGGCGCTCGCTTCTATACAACAACGGAAGGAGGAGTTCCCACATCTCACGGTCAATCTTCCTGCCTTCCTCGCACGCTGACAGATCCCTTCCTACCAATGTCACCTGAGTTCCGGACTTAATACCCTCGATACCTGTAACATCGATCATCGTCTGAGCCAGGCAAATCTTACCCACAATCGGAGCTCGCTTTCCGTTGACTAAAACTTCACCGCAGTTGCTGAGGTCGCGGTGAAGCCCATGAGAGTATCCGATGGGAAGCACAGCAATGCGGCTGTCACGCTGGATGTGAAACATCTGGTCGTAACTGATCGATCGTCCTGCAGGTAGGTCCCTCACAGTGAGTATCTTCGCCCCCACCTCGGCAATCGGCACAGGATCACAGTCCCAATCACACAAACGCTCCTCGTAGCCGAAGAACAAGGTTCCAATTCGTAACGTATTGTAGTATCCGCTGGCAACTAACTGGGGAAAAGCTAAAAAAGCAGGTGAATTTCCGATATGCACCATTTTGGGTAACCACCCAGCTTTGTCTACATCGGTGAGAAGATTGTTGAAGATTTTCACCTGCTGTGCGTTATAGCGATCGCTTTCTGGATCGTCTCGATAGGTGGTGCTGAGGTGACTGAAGATTCCCGCCACAATGATATTGGGAAGCTCCTGTAGCTTTTTCAGTGCGTCCAGAACGCGGCCTGGTTCCATCCCGAACCGCCCCATGCCAGTGTCCACATTTAAGTGCACGCGAGCGCGTCGCCCAAGGAGGCCAGCAGTGTGAGAGAGCACTTCAGCGAACCCTAAATCGGAGATCGCTGCGGTCAGCTCGTGAGCAACCACCTCTTCGACACGCTCGCGAGGTGTATCAGCAAGAAGGAGAGTAGGAGACCTTAAACCAGCGGTCCGCAATGCCAGGGCCTCATCAACATCTGAAACCGCAAGATAAGAGATACCGCATTCAGTAAGGACGCGAGCGATCTGTGCGGCTCCATGCCCGTAGCCATCTGCCTTCACAACACCCATCACCTGCACGCCTGGAGGAACGTGCTCCAATACGAGCTTGATGTTCTCCCGCAGACGACCAAGGTGGATCTCTGCCACCAGATTGCTACATTGAGTTCGCTGCTGGTCCACCTAAAGCTCCTTCAATAACCCGACCTCGTTGTTAAACGCCTCGATCAATTCGTCGATCGTTCTAACCTGCCTGTGAATACTATCCCAATATTCGGGCCAGTCATACCACTGGGCCTGGAGTTCCTCGGCCGATTTGCCCATCTGCTCTACCCACGTGTAGTACTTCAGGTTGTGGATTCGTCGCCGATCCCAATATGTCAGTTCATTCATGTAGTCGGTGGCGATTGCCATCAGGTGGCGGTGATAGTCGATCGCCGCTTGTAGCTCGCCATAGGGACCCTCTCTCTCCTCCAACTCCTTCAAGCGGGTCTGATAGAGCTCCATCGAGTCGGTGAAAGTAGTAAGGACGATATCCCTCTCGGTCAGCTCGTAGTACTTGGCAAACTTAATGGCTCCAAGGAGGTTTCCCACACTGGAGATGCCAAGGAGAGAAAGTTTATCGATGAAGTCAAGCGGCACTCCTTGTTTTTGTAGATATTCACGCCCTGCTGGCTCGTTGAACAGACGAATAAGCTTCATGCACGGCTCGTCGTCGATCGCGATCACCATGTCCGTGTTTTTTACGTTGTGGATCCAGGGGACGTGCTTGTCGCCGATTCCCTCGATCCGGTGCCCGCCAAATCCGTTCAACAGGAGAGTGGGACACTGCAGCGCCTCTCCCACAGCAATCTTGCTTAAAGGATAGGCCTCCTTTAAGTAATCTCCACAACCCAGCGTTCCCGACGATCCACTGGTCAATACGACCCCTGCGTAGCGACCATTCTCCCCGAGTTCCTGTTGCAGGACCTCTTGCATGGCGTGCCCGGTTACATCATAGTGCCACAGGTGGTTTCCGAACTCGTCGAACTGGTTGAAGGTCATGATATTGTTGCGAGTTGCCTGGAGTTCCTTGCACTTCTGAAAGATCTCCCACACGTTTGACTCACACCCTGGGGTGGCAATCACCTCGCCGGCGACCTGTGCCAACCAGTCAAACCGCTCGCGGGACATCTCCTCAGGGAGGATGGCGATCGATTTACAGGCGAGCAGGTGAGCGTCGTAGGCTCCACCGCGGCAGTAATTTCCAGTCGACGGCCAGACCGCCTGGTGAAAAGTCGGATCGAACTGCCCGGTGACCAACCGCGGCACGAGACACCCAAAGGTCGCTCCTACCTTATGCGATCCGGTGGGAAACCACTTTCCGACAAGCGAGATAATCCGTGCCCTGACCCCGGTGAGCTCGTGCGGAATTTCTAAGTAGTTCACGCCGTCATAGCCACCACCGTGCTTCACCGGCTCATTCTTCCAGGTAATGCGAAACAGGTTCAATGGGTGCAGGTCCCAAAGGCCGATCTCGCTTAGCAGTTCCTTGATCTTCGCCGAAATCTTCCCGGGCTCCTTCATCTGTGTAAATGTAGGGACGATAATTCCCCGTTCGTGCGCCCGCTGTGCCGTCCGTTTCAGCTGCTCTTCATTAACTCTTAAATCGATCATCCTATCCTCCTGGTTCCGTTCGTTCTTATCAGCACTTCCTCGATCTTACTTCTTAATAGATTTGTCAACCGACACCCGTAATGCTATCATACAACTTGGCTAAATGACAAGCAGACAAAAAGAGACCGATCATAGGGAGTTTCAAAAGGTGCGCCCACAAAAGGTCTCTGCAATCGTTGCCGAACAGATTGTCGCGGCGATTCAACGTGGAGTCTTCCAGGTAGGGAGCAAACTCCCATCAGAGTTCGACCTTGCTGAGCAGATGGGAGTCAGCCGCCCCTCGATTCGGGAGGCGCTCTCCGCGCTACAGGCGGTCAAGCTGATCGAGGCAAAACCAGGGAGTGGGAACTACGTGCTCAAAACCCCGACCTCTGAGGAAGAGAAGGAGGCACCGCACCTGATCGAATCCGAGGCCGGTTGCCTGGAGGTGATGGAAGCACGGGAGGCGTTGGAACCGCCTCTCGCTAGACTCGCAGCTCTCAATCGTACCTCCAAGGAGGTCACCAAACTCCAAGAAATCATCGGGAAGATGCGGACCCTCGCTCGTAACGGTGACTTCGACTCCTATTTCGATGCCGACAAGGAGTTTCACATTACCCTGGCTGAAACAGTGAAGAATCGCCTGATTTCGGCTGCTCTTATCCCACTGATCAATACGATGGATCAGAAACTCTATCGTGAATTCACTCACCACTACTACTTGAAAAACGTGACCGATCTTGAACACGTCGTCGACCTTCATGAAGAGATCCTGGAGGTGATTGCGCGCGGAGAGCCGGAGATGGCCTTTGAACGAATGTGCGAGCACTGGCGGAGAATGCGGGAGATCTGGGAAGCATAAATCACTGCTGCTATCACCTTTAGGCTGAGACTACTATCCTGCCATTCTCCCTGCTGAGGGACGTGCTCCGAGCTCGCTTGGATCCGAAATCCAGAAGACTCATGTAGGAAGGAGAATGAGAATCGTTGTTAACCGTCGATGGGAAAGCAAAGCAGGAAACTGTAGAACCGCTTCAGAGGCTTATCCAAATTCAAAGCGTTAATCCGTCGGGTAATGAGAATAAAATTGCAGCTTTCATCAAGGTGTTCCTCGCCCAAAACGGCATTGACACGATGCTTGTTCCACTGCAAGAAGGACGTAGCTCAGCGTGGCACGGATCCCGGGAAGGGAGTTAGAGTCGATCGCCCAGGCGCATCAGCTCGATGAGTTCCTGGAGCTTTCGTCCCTGTATGAGGCGCTGGACGTCTTCGCTCGGTTCCTACAAGGCTAGTGAAAGCTCGGGATGAAAGAGGCAAGTATTTAGGTGGCGGAATCGAGTATCATTCTGCAGTCGTCAATAGAAGAGATGAGCTCTGCTCACACAACTAAAGAAAGGGTGATCCAATGATCAGTGAAAAAAAGGTAACGGTCATCGCCCTGGGTGGAAACGCGATCTTAAAGCCTGGGCAGCGCGGGACGTTCGACGAGCAGATGGCAAACGTCAAGACAACCTGTGAGCAGCTCGCGCAGATGGTGGAATCAGGGCGCTACAAGATCGTGATCACACACGGGAACGGGCCGCAGGTAGGAAACATCCTCCTGCAGAACGAGACGAGCAAAGAGGTCGCCGCCCCAATGCCGCTGTACGTCTGTGGGGCACAGAGCCAGGGGCTGATTGGGTACATGATGCAGCAGACTCTGCACAACCTCCTCACAAAGAAAGGCAAGGGGGACATTCCCATCGCCACTGTGGTGACACAGGTAGTCGTCGATAGAAGTGATCAGGCGTTTAAGAACCCGTCAAAGCCGGTCGGCCCGTTTTACGCCGAGGAAGAGGCGAGCAAGCTCGAGGAGGAAAAGGGGTACCACGTGCGGGAAGACGCTGGCCGCGGCTGGCGGCGGGTCGTGCCTTCGCCGGACCCGATTGAGATCTTCGAGAAGGAGGCCATCCGCCAGCTGGTCGAGGCGCGCTCGATCGTCATCGCCTCCGGTGGAGGAGGGATCCCGGTCGTCAAGGAAGATGGCGGTCTTTTCGGAGTCGATGCGGTGATCGATAAAGACCTCGCTGGCGAGCGGCTCGCCGTGGATGTCGAGGCGAAGATCTTCCTCATCCTCACAGACGTTGAGCAAGTGAAGCTGAATTACAAGACGCCGCAGGAGAAAGGGCTTTCGCACGTCACCCTCGAAGAGGCAAAGCGTTATCACGCAGAGGGGCACTTCGCCAAAGGGTCGATGGAGCCAAAGGTGCGTGCGGCGATTCGGTTCATCGAGTCAGGCGGCGAGAGGGCGGTCATCACCTCACTCGATCGCGCCGTAGACGCCCTTGAAGGGAAAGCAGGAACAACGATCACAAAGGACTAAGGAGACGAATATGTCTAACACCAGTTTACGCGGACGGGATTTCCTCACCTGGCTTGACTTTACACGCGATGAGATTGAGGCGATGCTTGAAACCGCGCACGATCTAAAGCTAAAGCAAATCCGGCGCGAGAAGCACCACATCCTGGACGATATGACGCTTCACATGTTGTTCTACAACGTCTCGCTTCGTACGCGGAACTCGTTCGAGGCGGGGATGACTCAGCTCGGTGGTCATGCGCACTTCCTTCAACCCGGTGCGGTCTACACCCCGGCACTCAAAGGGGAGGAAAAGGCGTACTCGACCGAACGGATCTCGGACGTCGCCCGCGTGCTCGCTGAGATGGGGGACGGGATTGCCATCCGCATCTACGGGAAGCACACCGGTTGGGAGTACGGCAAGGGACACTTGATCATCCGCGAGTTTGCCAAATGGTCGCGCGTTCCTGTAATCAACATGGAAGATGATATGTACCATCCCTGCCAGGCGCTCGCGGATGTGATGACGATGCAGGAGAAGCTCGGGCACAACTTGCAGGGCAAGAAGTTCGTCATGAGTTGGGCCTATTCTGGATCGGTGGAGAAACCTCTCGCCGTTCCACAGAGCGCGATCATCTCCGCGGCGATGATGGGGATGCACGTCACCCTTGCTCATCCGAAAGGCCTTGAACTTGACCCGAAAATCCTTTCCGCAACCAAGAACCTTGCCAAGAAGCACGGTGGAGCGTTTAGGATCGTCCACGATATGGACGAGGCGTTCAAAGGGGCGGATGTCGTCTATCCGAAGGCGTGGACCGTCCAGCCGACCGACGGCTCTGGGGTGATGGATGAAGAGAAGGCGAAGGCTATCTTCGAGGCGAACAAGGACTGGATCTGCACCCAAGACAAGATGGCCCTGACAAAAGACGCCATCTACATGCACTGCCTTCCAGCCGACCGCGATATGGAGGTAACCGACGAGGTGATCGACGGCCCGAATTCGGTCATCATCGAGGAAGCAGCAAACCGTTTGCACGGCCAGAAGGGTATGATGGCCCTTCTTTTGGGGTAGTAAAGCGCGAGCAAAGCAGGAGGTGAAAATGAGTTGGTTCGATTTGAAAGACCGCGACCTAATCAGTGAGCTTGACTGGACGCGTGAGGAGTATGACATCGCAATGAAGGTCACCGATCAGTTAAAGGGACTCTACTACAGCGGCAAAGCCCATCCGTACCTCGAGTACAAGACCTTCGCCATGCTATTCTTCGCCGGATCGACGCGGACGCGCATGTCGTTTGAGACCGCGATGACGCAGCTTGGGGGACACTCGCAGTTCCTCAATCCAAGTACGATGCGCCTGTCTCTTGAGGACAAACCGGGGGCAGGCGAGACGGTAAAGGATACGGCCAGGGCGATGTCCCGGTTCTGCGACGGGATTGGGATCCGCCTTCTCGATGATCAGATCAGCTACTACGGTCAGGGCGATGAGGTCATGCGCAAGTTCGCCGAGTGCGCCGAGGTCCCGATCATCAACATGGCATCGGATATCAACCATCCCTGTCAGTCCCTCACCGATATTTACACCATGCAGGAGAAGCTCGGTGACGTGAAGGGAAAGAAGATCGTGGTCACTTGGGCCTACACTCCGTGGAGCCGCGGTCGCTGTTCGGTGCAGGGGACGGCTCTCATCTCGTCCTTGTACGGGATGGACGTCGTCGTCGCCAACCCGCCCGAGTTCGACCTCGACCCAAACGTGATGCAGACGTGCAAGGATCTTGCCAGTAAGTCCGGTGGGTCATTCGAGATCGCTCACGACATGGAGGTGGCGCTCGATGGGGCGACGGTTGTCTTTCCGCGCAACTGGTACACCGCTCGCCGCTACGACATCGGGAAAGAGGAAGAGCTAAAAATCGCCAACAGATACAAGGATTGGCGCTACACCGTGGAGAGGCAGAAGAAGCTCACTAACCCTGGGCATCTGCTGCAATGCATGCCGATCGACCGCGGCAATGAGGCTGATCCCGAGGTGTGCGACAACGAGCTCTCCTGGATCTACGACCAGGCCGAAAACCGCTTGCACACGCAGAAGGCAATCCTTACACTCACCATGGGAGGCCGAGTGTAGGGGTGAACGAGAGAGCGAACGATGGGATGATCGGTGCCGCCGTCCCCCGTCCAGACGCACTCGATAAGGTCCGTGGGGAGGCGAGGTTCGTTGATGACCTTGCCTTCCCTGGAATGCTACATGCCGCAGTGATCCGCAGCACCGTCCCTCATGCAAAGATCTGCAAGCTCGATCTTACAAGTGTTTCGAAGCATCCCCGGGTCACCTGCACCCTCACCGCGAACGAGGTCCCTGGAGAGAACGTGGTGCACGTCATCTACGACTACCAACCGGCCCTCGCCGATGAGATTGTTCGCTATGTCGGCGAGCCGATCGCGCTTCTGGCTGCCGAGGACCGCGCAAGTGCCCGCAGTGCAGCAGCACACGCCACGATTGACTACGAGGAGCTCCCAGCGGTCTTCGATCCACTTTCAGCCCTTTCACCGGATGCACCCACAGTCGCCGTCCCCGCGGCAACGGAAAAAGCGCCAAACCTGTTTAACGCCATGCGCATTCGCAAAGGAAACGTTGCCCAAGGGTTCGCACAGGCCGACGTTATCGTCGAGGGGGAGTATCGCACCGGCTACCAGGAACACGCCTATCTAGAAACGCAAGGAGCGATCGCCGTTCCCGAGTTAAACGGAGCGATCGCGATCTACGGGACGATGCAGTGCCCGTTCTACGTCCAGGCCGCTGTGGCCAAGGTCCTCGGCCTGCCTCTGTCGAAGGTGCGTGTGATACAAACAGCAACCGGAGGAGCATTCGGCGGCAAGGAGGACGTTCCTTCCCTTGTATCGTCGTTGGCCGCTCTTCTTGCGTGGAAGGTACGCCGACCGGTGAAGCTCGTGTTCGACCGTGAGGAAGACATCCTGACATCGAGCAAGCGACACCCATCGATCGTCCGCTACAAGAGTGGGGCGAAGGCCGATGGAACCCTCACCGCGATTGAGGTTGATTTCGTCTACAACGCCGGCTCCTATCAGACTCTCTCCTCGGCAGTCCTGTGGCGGGGGCTGATGACCGCGGCCGGGCCGTACCGGATCCCCCATGTGAAGATCGATGGCCGCTCGGTCGCGACGAACACCGTCCCTTGCGGCGCGTTTCGCGGGTTTGGGAGTCCACAGGTGATCTTCGCCCATGAGTCGCAGATGGACCGCCTCGCCGAGCGGTTGGGGATCGACCGGCTGGAGATCCGCCGTCGAAACGCCCTGCAAATAGGTGATGAGACCGCCACGAAACAGCGGCTGGGCGAGAGCGTGGGTGTGCTTCAGACGATTGAGGAGGCGGGCCGGCTGGCTCACTGGGAGGAGCGGCTGCGAAAGGTGGAGGCGTTCAACGCGGCATCGCGAGATCGTCGCCGCGGCCTGGGGATTTCTTCTGTCATCTACGGGGTTGGACTAGGAGGAAAAGCCCCGTTCCTGGATAAGGCTGGCGCGTACATGAAGCTTGAAGCCGACGGCTCGATCGGCATCGCTGTGGGGACGGTCGAGATGGGACAGGGGTTGACGACCGCCCTCACTCAGATCGCTTCGGAAGCCTTAAGCGTCCCGTTTGACCGTATTCACCTCGCTCCGGTGGACAGCTCACGCGTTCCGGACTCCGGACCGACGGTCGCCTCGCGGGGAACGATGATGAGCGGACTTGCCATCCTCGACGCGGCGGCGAAGCTCAAGGAGCGAATTCGTGCCGCAGCCAAAGACCTTCATATCCCTGAGGAGGAGATCCCCTCCCGCTTGCAGGAGATCGCGCAGGCCTTCTGGATGAGAAACCTCGATCCTGCGGTCGAGGGGTGGGCGAAGGGCGCGCCGGTCGATTGGGACGAAGAGACTGGCCTGGGGAACGCCTACTTCGTCTACTCCTACGCTACTCACATCGCTCAAGTTGAGGTCGATCTTACAACCGGGGAGGTCTCGGTAGAGGATTTCGTTGCCGTACATGACTCAGGGAGAATAGTCAATCATCAACTGGCCTCTGGCCAAGTGGAGGGCGGGATCGCACAGGGACTGGGGTTTGCGTTGATGGAAGAGATCTCGCAAAAAGACGGCCACTTGATGACGACAGGCTTCACCACCTATCGCATCCCGACAATCCGTGACATCGCGGCGGACACCAAAGTAGCGTTTGTTGAAGCCCTCTATCCAGCTGGCCCGTTCGGGGCGAAGGGTCTGGGAGAGGTCCCATTGATGGCCTCCCACACCGCTGTCTCCCGCGCGGTGGCCCACGCACTCGGTGCGGCGGTCAATGCCTACCCACTCTCCCCCGAGCGGGTAAAGACCACGCTTCCTTCCAGGGCTTAATTCTCGCCCGCACGGCAGAAAACGGGAACCGCCCACATTCCTCATGAAATGCCTTGACATCAATTGATTTTAGTGCTATGATTGTATGGAGGTTGCCTGGTGCTGAGTATCACGGGTTCAAGAAAGGCCGGGCAGAGAAGAAAGCGCAAGTAGTACAGGTTTCCTGACGATACGATACGTCGCATGCATCGATAAGATTAGTTCCTTCCCCGCTCGCGCCGCCGGGTAGCAGAAGATGATTATCACTCAAGTTCAAGGGGGTAATATCATGCGCAGAGGCATCCGATCAATTGTAGTTCCACTATTGTTGCTCACTCTTCTAGTGGGTATCGTGGGGGTAGATGGCTCTCAGACTCCGGTGACAGTGACCTTCTGGACAACGGAGACCAAGCCTAACCGGGTAGCTATCCAAGAAGAGATTGCGTCAGATTTCATGGCCCTTCATCCGGACATCAAGGTCGAGGTTGTCCCGGTACTCGAGTCGGAGATGCCAGCAAAGGTGGCAGCAGCCTCTTCTGCTGGCGACCTCCCGGATGTGATGATCGTGCCAGATGAATACGTGATCAGTTGGGCCAAGGACGAAATCTTAGATATCGACGCAAACAGTACCCTTCTAGAGAAGCTAGGAGTAAACACCTTTGCCACTACGCCTCGCGATGTGGCTAAGGTGGAGGGTGACTATGTGGCTATCCCGCTGGACGGATGGGCGATGTTATTTCTGGGCCGTAAGGACATGACCAAGCATCATCTCTTCCACGCGGAGGGCAACTGGCGCACAATACTGCTCGTTGCTGTGACTCTTAACGAGGCGACGAGCCTGTACGGGCTTGAGGTAGGCACAGACTGTGCCGAGAGGTTCATGCAACAGGTATTCGAGCAGTTTGCCCTGTCCAACGGGGCCCGGCTAGTAGATATGAAAGGCAACATCAACCTCAAGACCGTAGAGTTCGCTGATACCCTCAAAGTCTACAAGCTCCTGGCTTCCACATTCACCCCATCGGGGAAGATCAAGCAGGAGCAGATCCGGGATGACTATTTCGCTGGCAGGGCAGCGATGATTCTCTGGCCGTCGCTGATTCTGGATGAGCTAGCCGGGCTGGAGAACAGCGTGCCCGTTACGAAGTTCCCTGCGGGCACACCTGCACTGCATGAACGCACATTCATCGGCACCGGCTTTAGCGGCCCGCTGGGCTCCAGGGTCCAGTATGGCCAGGTGAATTATCTTGGAATTACCAAAGATGCCGATACCGAGGCGGCCCAGGCCTTCGCAGAGTACCTGCTCAGCGATGGCTATACTAAGTGGCTATCAATGGACCCGCTAGGCAAGTTGCCGATGCGGCCAGGTTACATTGACGTATGGAAGGAACTCGACTTCGGTGTTGACCGTAAGGCTAAGATTTCCGCTGTCTACGGAGCGGAAGTGCTCTCCGCGATTGCCTCCGGCGTGAATAATATCGACCGCTGGGGGATCGGCACTGGTCGTGGCCAATGTGTGAGATCTATCTATGATAAGCTAACAATTGTCAAAATCCTGAGAGACTACATCGACGGGAAATTCGCCACCGCTGAGTTAGCAGCTGCAGAGATGGACAGGAGGGTGAGAGCGTTGCCCGGTTGCGAGGACAGACAGGTGAAACCTTAGCTAAGCTCGCCCGAAAAGAATGAAAAGCAAGGCTAGGGGGCAAACCTTGTCTTTTGCCTCTTTTAACCTCTACGACTGGGCTGGGAAGAGCAAATACTGTCCTCCACTGGTCGGCTCAAAGGGAAGCTTCGGTGAATCTATGGAGCTGGTCATTGCCTTGGAAGACTGAAGGGTCGTTCTTCCCTTCCCCCGTGGAGACACGTACTCTTGGTGGAACGCTGTGGTCCTCCCGTGTGGAGGGAACTGTTCGGCTTTCTTCAACCCCAAGGCTTTGGAGGAGCATAAGAACTGACGTGTGCAAGTTGGCACGTGTGCATGTAAAGGCTTTGAGAAGTGACAAGCGGCTCTGTGGGACCATAAGTTGCCTGGGGCAGACCTTTTTTGTAGACTATATCGAAGATGGCTGATAAGTTCTTGGATATCGCTCAGGTCAAAGTTCGCCAAGACGCATTCGAACTCTCTGAGCATGCGCAACAGGAAGCTGCCGCTGAACAGATCAGCGTTGATGATGTCAAGCATGCTATTCTCGTAGGACAGGCGCTTGAGCCCTATCCCGACGATCCACGAGGTCCCAGTTGCCTGATGGTCGGTCAAGATGAGAGCAGCAGGTGGATTCACATGCTCTGCGGGAATTTCGATCGAGAGAATCTATTGATTATCACGGTCTACCTGCCACGGCCGCCGAAGTGGGAGGACCCATTTACCAGGGGGTGAAACCATGAGTATGAGTTCGCTGAGAAAGACCGGGTCAAAGGACCAGCCCAAAGCCGGCGAGACTTGCTATTTCTGTGGTCGCGGGATCTTGGAGGAGAAGCGCGTGACGGTGGACTTCCGTTGGGGTGATAAGCTTGTGATCATCGAGAACGTCGCGGCCAAAGTCTGCAATGAATGCGGAGAACGCTACTATGCCGCCAAGGTCGTGCGGGAGATGGAGCGGATCGCTAAGGAAGAGCACAAGGAAAGGGAGCTTCGAGTTCCGGTCGTGGCATTGGAATAGCCAGGCCTCTTATTGAACTGCAGCGAGCTGCCGTTGGATGGCACATGTACACGTTTACACGGAAAGGCTTTGAATCACTGTAAGTTGTTATGCTGACGTATAAATCCCAGAGGAAAGGAGAGGGAAACATATCTAAAGAGTTTTCCGTTAGAAGGTTCGGCCTAAGATGGCAGGTTACCCTGTTCCTTATAAACCTATTCTTGCTCTGCCTATTCATCCAGGCCACTGGCACACAACCCAACTACCTAACGAACCCCAACACCTATCGGGCCACCTACTCGGTCACCATCACAAATATCAGCGCCAGGATGGATACCTTAGAGATCTGGATCCCACGGCCGGTCGAATGGGACTCACAGAAGGATGTGACGATCGAAGAGGTAACCCCATCACCGACTCGGGCTTACTCCGATCCCGTCCATCAAAACGGCATCTACTACTGGAAGTTCCAGAATAAGCCCAAAAAAGGCGCCAGCATGACGGTCCAAGAGCAATTCACCTTCACCGCCTATGACATCATCTACGATATCGATCCTGGCTCAGTTGGCCAATACGATACGGGTAGCCAGCTATACCAAACATACACCAGGAGCGAGGAGCTCATCGAAGCTAATGACCCGGCGATCAGGGCGAAGGCCCGAGAGATCGTGGGGGACGAAACCAACCCCTACAAGAAAGCCAGGCTGATCTACGATTGGGTGCTCAACCACATGCGCTATCAACTAATCGAGGGGTTGGGCGGGGCCAGGTTCGCCCTTGAGAGGGGCTATGGTGAGTGCGGGGACTACGCCGCCTTATTTTGTGCCCTGCTCAGGGCTGTGGGCGTGCCCGCAAGGCCGGTGGTCGGCTACTGGGCGGAGTCAGGCCAGCCGACCCACGTGTGGGCAGAGTTCTATCTCCCAGGCTACGGCTGGGTCCCGGCCGATCCCAGCATCAGCGATGAAGGCGACCCCAACTCCTATTTTGCTCGGCTGGACGCAAGCAACCGCCTGATCTTCTCCAAGGGCTTCAGCATCAGGCTCTCCTCGGACCATACCACTGATCTCTTCCAGACCTTCTACTGGTGGTGGCAGGGGAGCGCAGGGAAGACGAGGGCTGATTTTAACCTCACTTTGGAACCGATCCGAACAGCTGGCCAACTCCTGTTCCAGGACGACTTCAGCGATCCAGATAGCGGCTGGCTGCTCGATGCCAATGAGGATCGTGAGTTTGCCTACGAGGATGGAGAATACAGCATCCTGGCAAAGATGCCTGACTCCTGGTGGTGGGCTGCCGCCCCAACCGATGAGCCCCTCTCGGATTTCACGGTGGAGGTCGATCTCCGGCAGCTATCCGGCCTGGGACAGCACAACTACGGGATCGTCTTCCGCGCGCAAGGAGATGGCTTTTACAGGTTTGGGATCTCTGGGGCGGGCGAATATGCCCTGTTCAAGGTCCAAAGTGATAGATGGATCAAGCTGATAGACTGGACTGAATCTGAGGCCATAAGGACTGGAAGCAGCCTCAATCACCTGAAAGTAGTCGCCAAGGGCTCCAAGATAAGCCTATACGCCAATGGAGAGCTCCTTGCCTCCATCAACGATCACTCTTTCGCTCAAGGAGCCATCGGCCTTTATGTGGAGAAGAGGGGAACGATGGATGCTCAGGTGCGCTTTGATAACATCAAGGTATATTACGCAGGCTGAGGAAGGGTGTACTCAAGTGTAATTCATATCACATCCAAGACTGCGCCAACAAATCCTTCCCCTCAAGTACTAGCACTACGACAAAATCAAGATGCAAAGCGAATTTCGTATGCCTTGCCTCTCGAAACCGCAACCTACAGGTAGTTCTGAACGATCACCATGATCAGCCGGATGAGGATGAGAGCCCAGCCGGCGATTACCACGATCCAAACGAGCTTCTTGGCGACCGTAGCCACCGCGAGGAAGATGGTGAGAATAGCAAGGAGACCGATCGGATCCACCAGCTCACTCGGAACCGGCATCGAGGGAAGGATCGTTGCCACCAACCGAACGATCCCCTGCCCAATTAGATGACCCAGGCTGTAGATAAACGCGAGTAGCTGATCAATGACCTCCTGCGCTGAAGAGACGTCCGGTGTCCCCTCGGTCGACTGAGCCATGCAAGGGACCCGCAAAGCGAGGAAGAAGCCTCCTGCAAGGAGCGTTTTTTTAATAAAGGAAAGTCGGGGGAGGCTAAAGCCTCCCCCGCTTGTCCTACAGTCCAAGGAGAGCAAAGAGGGCGGAGAAGTCGACATCCCCCTGCAAAACCTCGTCCAGTGTCGTCACCCCGAGCATCCCGATGATGGTGTTAAAGAAGTTCGCAATCGCCTCAGCCGGAGCGGCCATGATGATCGGCATGAGTGACTCTTGAAGCGACATCCCCAGGGACTCCTCGAGTGCGCCGAAGAATTCCGCATTGGTGGCAAAGAATTGCTCAAACGCCGCCACCAGTAGTTCCGGATTAGCCTCCCGCACCATCACAATCCCCTCTCCGAGCAGCCTCCCCAGCACCTCAATTGAGGTGAAGTAAGGAGCGCCCACGGGAGCGGTTCCGGAGATCCATTGCACAAGCACAGGCCTAGCCTCTGCCGGCTCCCAGTCGAGTTCTACCGTTCCGCTAGCGACTAGTCCCCCACCAGCGAAGTCAAAGGCGGTACCGGTAAGCTCACCAAGGAGGGGGAGATAACCCCCGAATTCCACCTTGTTGACAATCGTCACCTGTTGATCGAACTCGATGTGCAGCCCGGTCACCGCCGCTCCAACTGTGTTAGTGAACATCCCCACCGTCATTGTGCCAGCCTCATAGAAAACTGCTTCTACTCCTCCAGCAAGCGCCGCACTAGACAGGGAGAACAAAACCACCGCGAGCACCACACACGCAACCCTGATCTTCGTCATCGAATAACCTCCTCGAACTAAAAAAGTTGATAGCATTCTAGCCGCATTCTCCCAGTCCGGCAAACGAGGGCGATGCCCTATCGATCGAGAGCCATCATCTACCACTGATCAGGTAGAAGGCAATCGCCTCAGCAAGGGCGAGGTCCGCTCCAGTTGTCACCTTAAGGTTAGTCGGCTCGCCGGAGACGGTCCACACCGGCGCGCCCTGGGCCAGTACCGCCCCCGCATCATCGGTATACGTCTTATCACTTGCCTCAAAACAGCGGTAAATCAAACCCCGCTCGAAGCCCTGTGGGGTCTGCATCTGCAGGAGCCCCTCGCGCTCGATTGGTCGGGAAAGGAGGAAGCCGTCTTGATCTCGGTGGCGGAGCGTGTCCACTGCCGGGATCACCGGCACGCACGCTCCGTGTTTACGCGCCCCCTCAATCACGCGATCGATCAGTGCCCGGTTCGGAAACGGCCGTGCCACGTCGTGGATGAGAACAATCCTTCCCTCGGCCGCCTTCACCCCGGTAAGGGCGGAGTCCTGCCGCCGCACCCCACCAAGGACAATCTGAACCACCTTTGCAGCCTCCGCAACGAGCGTAGCTGCACGCTCCTCCTCACCTACACCAACAACGAGGACGATCTGATCGATGGATGGAGACTCGATGAACGGAGCCAATGCATAGGCGAGGAGAGGTCGACCAGCGATCGCAAGGTAGGCTTTATTCTGCCTTGCTCCGACCCTTGTCCCTTTACCGGCAGCAAGGAGAACGGCCGTAACCCTCGGCTCCATCCGTTCTTTGTGCTCCCTCTTTTTACTCGGAAGCAGTGGTCTCCGTCACCTTAATCAAGTTCTGCCCGTCTGGGTCAACCATGTAAATCTCCCAGATATCGGAACGGTCAGAGTTGAACAAGATCTTATCATTTGCTCCCCAGCACGGATTGACTTCATTCCCCTCGTGCGTAGTCAGACGGGTCACTGCAAAGCTTTCAAGCTCAATCACGTATAAATCCACATTCTTCTCCCGATTGGATACGAAGACAATCCGATCTCCTTGAGGCGACCAACTAGGGGACCAGTCGTCCACTTCATTTTTTGTCAATTGTGTTGTTTCTCCGTTTTCAAGGACGCGTGTGTAAATCTCTAACCCCTTTTCACCAGGGGACTCAAACGCGATGGTTGTACCATCCGGCGAAAGCGCCGGTTCCCAGTTTGCAACCTCCGGTCCCTTTTGCTGAAGAAAAGAACAGCCTGCGATCCATAGAAGAAGAATCATCGTACAAAGTCCAACGAGCATTGGCTTCTTCAATCTCCCCTCCTTTCATCGCCCCCATCGGGGAGGTTCTCCAACAGGTTCGACGAACAGCATCCTCCCCGCTTCGGTTTGCAGGGTGCTCTTGACGGTTGTCTTGACCTTACGGCCGATATGACGGCGGCCATTTTCCACCACAACCATCGTGCCATCGTCGAGGTAACCAACCCCTTGACCGATCTCTTCCCCGCGGTCGATCACCTCCACTGTGATCTCCTCCCCAGGGATGAACCGCGGCTTAACCGCGTTGGCGAGTTCATTGATATTTAAGATCTTCACTCCCTCCACCTGCGCTACCCGGTTGAGATTGTAGTCGGTGGTGATCAGTGCCCCACCCTTCTCCTTCACCAGGCGAATCAACTTTCGATCGACTTCCTTAACGGATAAGTAGTCCTGAGAGGAAACGCGGAGATCAACAGAATCATCCTCCATCAACTCATGGAGAACCTCCAGCCCGCGTCGTCCCTTGCGCCGTCGCAGGCTGTTTGACGAATCTGCAATATTCTGTAACTCAGCAAGAACGAACTCGGGAACGACAATCTCCCCTTCAAGGAAACCAGTCCGTAGAAGGTCGCCGATCCGACCGTCAATGATCACGCTTGTATCGAGGACCTTGCTCGCCGTCGCTCCATTCTTGTGGGACCGGTGCGTCACAAACCTGGGTTTTCCTACCCCCAAGATGGGCCTTTCGAGCCCGTAACCAAGACACAGGCCAAGGAGGAGGCTTCCAGCAAGGACGCTCCCCTGTGCGATCCGCACGCCCACGCCAGCCGCGAAGATACCTCCGATAGCGAGGTAGAGAATCGCTCCAATTCCAGACACAACAAACCCTAACAGGAGGCTATTCACCAAGCGCGTCTCCACTCCCTCCCTCTCCAGTTCCGACTTAAGCTTCCTCAAACCGAGAAGCAACATTCCGGCCAGAGTGCCACCTGCCGCCCCACCCCCCACCAGATTCATCACCCACCCCGGGACTGATCCCACTGTGGGGATGAGTCGGTGACCAACCGCGGTCACTGCTCCTACTACAGTTAAAACAAGGAAGAATGAAAGGTTGAACATGATTCCTCCTCCGATCGATTGACCAAGATCCCTCTCTCGTCTCTCCATTTAGTTCCTTCAACGTTGATTATATACAGTGCTTGACTTCGCCGCAAGATTCTGCTATTGTATACAGCAAAATCGGCCGTTCAACGGTTGCCTGAGATGAGGGGGGGACGACGCTGGACGCCAAGTGGACCGTGCGCGAAATTCTCAATTGGACACGAGGTTATTTCAAGAACGCCGGGATCGTCCAACCAAGATTGGAAGCGGAGACCCTCCTCGCCCACACGCTAGGCTTTGATCGTTTGCACCTCTATCTGAGCCCGGATAAGCCTCTCACGGCAGAGGAACGCACGCGATTCCGGAAGATAATCAAGCAGCGTCAAGCCGGGATTCCCTTGCAGTACTTGATTGGCGAGGTTTCCTTCTTCGGGCTGCGTTTTCGTGTCAGCAAAGAAGTGCTTATCCCACGACCGGAGACTGAACAACTCCTGGAGCAGGCCCTTCGCCTTGCCCCGCGCAACCGCGAAATCGCCTGCCTCGACCTGGGGACCGGATCGGGCGTCATCGCCATCTGCCTGGCCCGGTTTCTCCCTTGCGCTACGGTGACCGCGGCCGATCTCTCAACCGAAGCGTTAGACCTAGCACGCGAAAATGCTGAACTAAACGGTGTGCTTGACCGGATCACCTTTCTGGAGAGTGACTGGTTCGAGCACATCAGCAACGCGTTTGACTTAATCGTCTCCAATCCACCATATATAGAAGAGAAGGAGTTGGAGAAGGTACCAGCGGAGGTGCGTCAGTACGAACCCCGCATCGCCTTAGACGGAGGAAGAGGTGGAATAGAAAGGATTGAGACATTAACGGGTGGCCTGCGGGGACACATGCGTCCGGGTGGAGTTCTCCTCCTTGAGATCGGCAATGGCCAGGGGGAAAGAGTCGTGGAACTATTGAATCGAGCTGGTCTAGTGGAAGCGAGGGCGGAGATGGATCTTGCAGGACACGAAAGGTTTGTGATCGCACGATGTCCGTGATAATCCAAGTCTCCGAACTTCATTTTTCCACAGCCGACGGCATTAAGGTGTTGGAGGATATACACTTGCGTGTTGACCGGGGAGAAATGATCTTTCTCCTCGGGCCGGCAGCAGCGGGAAAATCAGTACTCCTCGGGCTCTTGGCCGCGCAGATCCCTCCGCAGAGAGGGCAGATCCTCGTGCACGGCCGGAATATTGCCCGCCTCAGTCGGAAGAAGGCATTCGAGCTGCGGCGGCGGATCGGCTTTCTCCCACAAGGGTTTGCCCCGTTGCCAAAGACAGTCCTTAAAAATGTCATGTTTAAATTGCGCTGTCTAGGAAACTTCCAGGAGCAGGCCGAGGAGAAGGCGCTCGCCGCTTTGGAGCGGGTGGGGCTGACCGCCAAGCTGGCCACCCCGGCAACCGAGCTCGAACCACTCCAGCGAGTTCGACTCGGGCTTGCGCTTTCCATCTGCGATGAACCTCGACTACTGTTGCTCGACGAGCCCTTTTCCAACCTTGATCCGGAGGGCAGGACCGAGATTTGCTCTTCACTGAAGCAGATCCACTTAAGTGGTCTCACTGTCCTTACTGCAACCCGCGGCCCGCTTCCCACCGCAGCAGATGGCCACCGGGTTGTTCTCCTAGCCGATGGGAGAGTGAAGGAATGATAAGCACGTTTCTGTTCCTCCTCGGTGAACTCCTCGGTGCGGTGAGAACCAAGAGTGGGACGATCCTCATCGCAGTGGTACTTCTCATCTTCTCCTTTCTTGCCCTTTTCTCCAGCTTCTTCCTTCTTGGAACACCGGTCGAGGAAGAGAACGGACCAGTCCTGGCTCCGCAAGAGATCATGGCCTACCTCTCTCCTCGCCTCGCGCCAGGGGAAGTGGAGGAACTCTACTCAAAGATCCGGGAATGGAAAGACGTCCAGCGGATCAACTACCTGTTCACTCAGGAATTGCAGGAAGATCAGGCCGGCGGGATTTTCCTGATCCGGACAACCAGCCCCTCCGCGGTTGCCCCTCTCCTAGAGACGCTCGGATCGATCGAGGGGATCGTGGGGGTCGTTTCTGCCTCGAAATCGCAAAGCACACTTTCTCTCTCCACACCAGTGCGAATCGGGCTCTTAATCGGGCTGGCGGTGAGTGCTGTGGCAAGCGTGCTAGCCGCGCGATACGGGTTTAGGGAACTGTTGCGCTCCTTCGCAGAGGAGATCCGGCTAATGCATCTCTCTGGAACGGCGGAACGAATGATCCAGACTCCGATCATCGCCCTCGGGATCCTCTGCGGCTTGGTGGCAAGCCTCTTGTTAATCGTGGCTGCCTATCTCTTCCACTTCTTTGCAGTATCACATCCAGAAGCTGTCCTTCGTACCGCCTCCGGCCTAGTCGAGCCAGGGAGAGTACTGACGGTCAGCCTATTGAGCCTTCTTCTCGGCCTAGTCATGGGAGGCCTTATTGGGGTGCTGGGGGCAAGCCTCACTGGTTCCCGCGAGTTTCAGACCTACTCGTAACGCAATGCATCAACCAGCAAGAGTTTCACTCCCCGGTGGTCTGAAATCAGACCAGCAACTGCTAAGCAGAAATGACAAGAAGAGGCCTTCCAAGATCAACTGGCCACAGTCATCATGTCCACATAGAAGAGGCAGCGGATACCGCCTCTACCACTGAGCTTAGTCCTAGACCGAGAACAACCTCGACCGCGGCGCTAACCACTCCCATAAGGTAGCGCCTTTGTTGAAGACTGTCCAGAGTCACTCCTAAATAGAAATCAAAGGTACACCCCTTGGATCGATCAGGTGTGGCTGCGATTCTTGCGGTGGTGGACCAGCTGACTGATCCCTTTGTTAAATAGGTAGAACAGGCCAACCACCACGATGAGAAGTTCGACGAATTTAAACATCAGTGAGAAAGCAACCGCCCCCTCCTTCCCCACATCGACCAGCCTGAAGATCCCGATCAGGGCCGCCTCACTCGTCCCTAGTCCTCCTGGAGTGATCCAAAGAAAGAAGGACAGTACGATGCTCAGTGTGAACAGGAGAGACAGTTGCGCGAAGTTGAACGTCGTATGAGCGGAAAAGTGGAAGAAGACTTGTGGACGCATATAGATAAAGAAAGTGGCAAGGCTCTGAAAGAAGAAGGCAAGCAACGTGCCCTTCCAGTGGCGCGTAAAAGCATAGTAGATCTCATCCTCCGTCTCGGAGACCTTATCAGCCGCCTGCTCAAAAGCCTTTCGCCAACGCGCCAATGGATACCGCAACAGCCGAATTAGGCGGCTAATCCACCTAAAGTTCCCAGCAAAGTTGATCAACCCAACTATGATCCAGAAGAAGATGAAGCCAACTCCGATTATGACAAGATTCTTCTGGTCCGGCGCAATCTGCGGTGAGGCCAAAGCGTAGAAGGCTCCGATGCTGATGAACATCACCATGCTCAGACCGCCAAGGAACCGTTCGACTATAATGGTAGCAAAGATGCGGGTCGTCGGAGCAGAGGTACGGTCAACGACCATCAGCGCCCGAATCGGCTCCCCGCCGAGGTAGAGCGAAGGGGTCAAGTAGCTCACCGCGTATCCACTCAGCCGTGCTCCGATGATGCTGCGCAAGGAAAGCTCGATCCCATAGACACGTAGAATCACCAACCAACTGAGAATCCAAGCACTCACCGCCAGGAGAACATCGCCAGCGACCGCGACGATCCCCACCACCTCGAGGGCACGAATCTGAGCAAAGACGCTACGCCAACCAACATAATAGAACACGCCACCGAGGAGACCAAAACCGACAACCACGGAGAGGGTATAGCCAAACCCCTTCTTAAACGGCTTATTCATGAAGGGATACTAACACAGGCGCGCCAGGCAGATCAAACCTAACTGAGGTATCCAAATCCCCTCAATCGGCGGTTCAGTTCTTCATCGCCCTCCTTGCCCAAGTGCGCCAGTTCGCTCCGGTTAGATGAACGCTTGTTCTTGGCAGTGCAAAGGCTGTATGGCGAAAGCTCTCGGGAGAAACGCTTCCTGTCAATTCCGCTCGCCCACGTAGGTGGGGATCGGGCAGTCAAGGTTGAAGCCATCCCCAAATACGCTTAAGGGGAGGTAAGCCTCCTTTTCTTACTAGAGTCAACAGATGCGCAACAATTGTTGCGGAAAGAAGGCTTTTGCCACCAAAGGATCGATCAGGGACTGAGTGATGTAGTCAATGGGGCCCACATTTTGGCATGATGGATGATCGAAGCCGAAAAGAGGATATACACGCCAGCCAGCTCAGATCACCTGAAATGGGAAGCCGTCACGTCAGCCTGGCAGTTCACTTTCAAACAGGTTAAAAAAACGTTCGATAACGGGCCTCTGAGCCATCGCATTACAGAAGCCGACGGTAAAAGTCATCGTATCGCGGTAGGTGCTGACCGCTAGCATAAAATGAGGTGGGTAGTCAACTAGGCTGAGCACAAAGGCGTCTGTCGCCTCGACATTACCGAAGTCCAATTGCCGCTCGTTAATGATCCCAAGGTTCGAGAAAAATGGGTGCGATTTTCCAGACTTGATCAACCTTTCCATGATTTTGTCCGATATGTATTTCGCCCGTCCGAAACCCAGTTTGAACAACAGCCCCAGGTAAAGCGGCTCACCAAGACCTGGGTTATCGGCCTTAATGGCCCTCATTACCTCCTGTATCCTGGTCAGGGTCTCGTCGAAGCTCTCACCGGGCTCCCGCGTGATCGCTGGGTAGAGGGCGCCCAAGCAGTTGTATATCGGTGACGCTTCACCTCGGGAGAGATAACGCCGCAGATCGATGGGCACCTGCACTGGCAACTGTATACCCGCTGGCGGATCGACGATCTCGAAAAGGGCGCGATAGAACGCGGTCAGTACAACGTCGTTCACTGAAGCCTGATGCTGGTAGCCGTACTCCTTAATAACACCAAACCGCATGGGGCTGATACGACGAACCACAAAGGCCCGATCGGAGAGATCACCCCTAACCGCGGGAAAGCCCCAAACCGGCCACGGGCTGATAGAACGTCGGAATGCCCTGGCTTTCGTCATGAGCCCTAGATGCTTAATAATTTGGACCTCGCACCGACTCCTTTGCAGATTTGGCTCCGGTCTATAGAAAGGATCGGTGGTAAGCTTCCGATAGATGGTAGCCAGGAGATACGTGTACTGCTTGACCCCCTCGCCATCTGCCGCCACATGGTTCAGCTTGATGCACAGGGTGTCCCGGTCAGAGCGAAAGATGCTGGCCTGCACTTGAGGGTCCGCGAAGGGATCCAACGGTGTGGTGATGAACCGCCATAGTTCATCCTCTAAGTGCGCCCCTTTCGCTACAGAGAGAAGTTTGATCTGGTTCAGATCGCCGCGCCTTTCCCAATACGGGCGCCAGGGGCGCACCACAAATCGGCAACCAAGGACTGGTTCCGCGTCAACGGTCAGCCGAACTGCGTGGGCCATCTGGTTTGCGTTGATCCGTCCTGCAAACGAGATGACACAACGAGCCTGCTGGTCGGCTCCGTTGCGGCCGAGGTACATGTACTGGTCATATCTTGAAGCAGGGATACGCAGAGGAACCGCCGGCGTAAGCCGATCCCGCAATTTCTCTAGAGCCGTTAAGGTAACCCCCTTTACTATAAGAAAAGAACCCGCAATTTTTAATTGTAAGCGATGCTGGTCCAGAATGCGCACTGTGCTGTGATGAAAAGAAAATTGGTGCGGCAAGCCTGAGACGCAGAAAAGCCGCTACAAGGAGCGGGTTGTAGATCCTTCATCCGGACCTTCGTATAGCTGCTTGCTAACCTTGAAGAGGGTAATTAGAATTACGAGGCTATGACACGCCCTGATATCCTTCTTCTTATCCTCGACACCCAACGGGCGGATCGCCTGGGTTGTTACGGTCACCGAACCGCCATTACACCTAACTTGGATAGCTTTTCTGGCAAAGCGGCTCTCTTTGAGCAGGCGCTCTCTCCAGCCCAGTGGACGATCCCTAGCCATGCCTCCATGTTCACTGGACTCTACCCCACGGCACATCAGATGACCCAATACCGACAAAGTCTCAGTCCCGACGTGCCCCATCTGGCTGAGGTACTAAGCGCCATCGGTTACCAGACACTCGGTTTTTCTAATAATCCGCTGGTAGGAGTTCTTAAGAACGGGCTTACACGGGGTTTTGACGCCTTTTACAACTATAGTGGTGCCATGCCCGGCTTGCTGAGAGCCTCCCCCCATCTGCCCTGGCCTTTGAAAACCATTGCCGAAGCCTCTACTCGTTTCTTGCGCCGCATTTCCTACCCCATCCAGAACTTCGTCAGTCAATCAGAGCTGGCCTTCCGCATCTCACTTAATGCCTGGTTAACGCCGTTCTGGACAAGGCTGGCGAATTTTAAAGGGCAGAATGAGCGCTCAGTAGACGATATCTATCGTTTCCTGAAACAACGGGAAAGGACAAGGGAAAAACGTCCGTTATTCCTGTTTGTCAACTTGATGGAGACCCACATGCCATTCTGGCCGCCGGGTGGGGTTGTTGATAAGGTGGCCCCCTACTTGCACACCAGTAAAGAAGCTCGCGCCATCATGCGCACCTGGAACCGTGAAACCCACCGCTGGAGTGCGCCACTGGACAAGCCTTTGGACGAATTGGAACGCCGCGTGTTAAGCGATGCATATGATGCAGAGGTCGCTTACCAGGATGACTACCTGGGCCGCCTCTTTGCCGTGCTGGCCGAGCGCAACAATCGCGACAACACGCTGTCGATCATCACCAGCGACCACGGCGAGGGGCTGGGTGAACACAACTACGTGGGCCATTCCTTTGTCGCCTACCAGGAATTGGTGCACGTGCCCCTCATCATACACTGGCCAGCGCAGATAGCTGCGGGGCGGGTAAGTATCCCGGTTAGTACCCGACGCGTCTTCCACACGATACTGAACGCTACCGGAAGTCTGCCCAGTACCGTGCCTGGTCTGGCCCTGGCTGAAATCAACGCGCTCACGCTGCAAGAAACGGTTGATGGCCGTGATCCCGAAGAGGGCACCGCCTACGTTGAAGTCTACCCGCCACTCGATATCGTCAGGAAGATGAGGCGACATCAACCGGAACTGATCGAACCATTTGGTTGCCTTTCCCTACGCCGGGCTATTGTTAAAGATAACCTGAAAATGATTCAGATCGATGAGGAGCCAGAGGAACTGTTCAACCTTGAGACTGACCCGCTCGAACTATCAAACATCCTCTCTGGAAGTAAAGCGACCGCTGACAACCTGAACCAGCAGTTGAAGCGGATGGTCAACCAACTCAACCTGCAACGAGAGAACCTGACCACTGGCGCGAAGCTTGATTTGGAGAGCGACCAACAACTAATGCAACGCCTCCGGAGCTTGGGTTACATCGAATGATTCAATGCATCGGCCTGGAAGATAGCGCCCTTTCTTATCGTCAGCTTGATCGTCAGTGACACCCCGATGCTCCTGGATGCCTAGTAAACTCTCTTTTACACCATGAATAGGATACAGAAGTACTTGAGATTGGCAAAACCCGAGAGCTACGGCACTTTTTTTGATTTCCTTGTCGGCTACCTCATCGCTCTTCCCGTGTCTGCCTATGTGGGACATCTCGGTACGCTTTTGTTAATCTTCGTTTCCTTTACGGTCCTGGTGTACCCAGGGATATACATCATAAATGATCTGATCGATCTGCCACGGGACCGCCAACACCCTGTTAAGAAGCATCGTCCAATTGCCTCCGGTGAGATAAAGCGCAGTGTAGCTCTGCTGGCAGCGACCGCTTTTTTGCTTTTAGGCTTTGTTCTCGGGTGCCTAATCAGCCCCGCGGTTCTTCTTTTTGAGATCTTGTTTGTAGTAATCAATCTTATTTACAGTTCGCTGCTCAAGCACATTCCATACGTGGACCTATTTGCAAGTACGATGACACACCCGCTACGCACTATCTTCGCCATCTGCGTCTTTGGCTGCATAGGAGTGCAATACTGGACCGTCCTGGTCAGTATCGCTTGTATATGGCTCGTGTTTAATGCCCTCAAACGCCACAAAGAACTAACGGAGGTAGGGGTCAGCCTCCGACCAAGCCTCAGAGGATATTCAAAGAAAAGCCTTATCTATATGACTATCTCATGTTGTCTAATCCTCCCTATGCTTTTCTTCTGGTGCGATTCGCTTGTCTCCCTTCTGGTAGTAGGAGTGGCAAGTGTTTATTCACTGGCTCTTTTGCTCGGATACACCAAAGGAAGGGGGCGCATTGAGAAGATACTTCACTACATGCTGAATAACTAAGTTGGCGAGAAGGTCAAGCGATAGGGACGCCTACATTCCTTCTGGCTGCCAGCCAGTTTCGACATCCTTGAGTGTGCGAAACACCATCTTAAGAGCAGCGCGTACCGAACTTTCCTTATTCGAGACTCGATCACCGGACCAACAAAAGCGCTCACATCCCATTTGGTTTAAAGTGAAAACGGCGATGTATACCAAGCCGACCGGTTTCTCAGCGCTTCCGCCGCTCGGACCGGCGATCCCGGTAATAGCCACGGCGACGTCGCTTGAAAAGAGATCTCTACACCCGTGTGCCATCGCCCGAGCACTCTCTTCACTCACAGCACCAAATCTTTTTAGAATCTCCGTTGAGACCCCAAGCAAACGTTCCTTCACGTCGTTCTGGTAAGCGACGATCCCTCCACGAAAGTAGGCGGACGATCCTGGAACATCGGTGATCCGGCTCGCCAGAAGCCCGCCTGTGCACGATTCTGCGACCGCCAGGGTCATTCCCCGTGCTTTTAGCTCCTCTCCCAATTGCTCTTCAAGGCACACGGTCCCTCCTCTTCTTATGAACCCATCACACTACATCCTCCGTGCGCACGAGCCAAAAGGCAAGCCTAGGCTTGAGTAACTAGGTCCCCTCTGCCGCCCTCCCGCACCCATCGTGTAACGGACAGATGGAACACTCGGGACGACGCGGATGACAGATCTCGCGGCCAAGCCGAATCAAGTGAAGGTGAAGCCTCAGCATGAACATGGGATCGCGGGGGAGGAGCGCGTTCATCCGCTCGTGAGGATCCTCCTTCGGCCCCACGAGTCCGAGGCGCCTTGTGACACGTCGGATGTGCGTGTCGACAGGAAAATAAGGCTTTCCAAAGGAGAAGAGGAGAACGACCCCCGCTGTCTTTTTTCCCACCCCTGGAGAGGCGAGGAGCCATTTCATCGCCTCGTCAAGCGAACACTCAGCGAGGAAAGAAAGATCGAGTGATCCACGTTCTTGCGCGATTCGTTCGAGGACCTGTTTGATGCGAACCGCCTTCTGGCGGTGCAGTCCTCCGATCCGGATCGCCTTTGCGATCTCTTCTACCGGGGCCTCCTTCACCTTATCGAGGCTCCCGAATCGCGCAACGAGGGAAGCGTAAGCCCGACCCTGGTTTGTGTCGTTGGTGTTCTGCGAGAGGATAGTCCCGATCAGGGTCGTAAGCGGATCGCTCCTTGAAAGGGCGATCTCTCCGTAACGATCCTGGAGGCGCTCTGCTATCCATCTTGCTTTCTCCTCGGGCTTCATACTGGTGAGAATATGGGATGGAGTCCCGGCAATGCAATTGGCAGGGCAGTCCCCTTGTTTGACATCGAGGACAGGAGCGATGTATTCTTGCTTAGAAAAGAATGCCTGGTGATATAAAGGGAGCAGATTGCGGTGAAAGGGAGGCGAGGAGCTCAGCTGATGCTTTGAACCTAGCGGGACAGAGTGGGTTATACAGCAGAATCTGCCATCCAAAGGGTTCTTACGGGGGCTGCATAAGTTGTAGGACGTAAGGGGAAAATGAGATGCCCACTGAGATGAAGCTCTGGCACGTTGGAGGTGACTGCCCCAGCGTGGTTCCCCAGCAGAAACTTGACCTCGAATCCCGTCTTGAGGAGTGGCTCCAGCAGGATATCGGCTTGATCAGCGACGCCCTACTTGTAATCGCTCAGCAGGTCCCGACGGCGTATGGTGGCTTCATCGATCTTCTGGCCATCGACCCCGTCGGCAACCTCGTCATTCTTGAACTGAAGCGAGACATGACTCCTCGAGATATAGTTGCGCAAGTATTGGACTATGCCGTTTGGGTTCAAGACTTAAGTCATGAATCCATTGAGGAACTTGCAAATGCCTTTCTTAAGGGTAAGTCCCTAGCTCAATCTTTTCGCGAGAAGTTCCAAAGCGAACTTCCTGATGTACTGAACGAAAGACACCGTATGTACATTGTGGCTTCGTCTCTTGACTCGGCGACAGAACGAATTGTGAAATATCTTTCCGAGACTCACGACGTGGATATCAACGTTGCGACCTTCACCTACTTCAAGACTGCCGAGGGTGAACTCCTCGGGAGGTCGCTACTTCTCGACGAGGCAGACGTACAGACTCGCGCCGAAAGTAAGTCCAAACGCAAGCCACGCCGTTCATGGGAGGAACTCCGCGGACTTGCTGAGCAACATGGTGTCTTAGAGTTATACGACAAGGCCCTCTCAGAACTTCATCCCGTTTTCGACGGTATGTATCGTACCCAGAGCAACGTAGCCTTGGTTGGGTACATGGGAGAGAACAAAGCACGAAACACAATCATCAGCATCTACCCTGAAGCCAGCTCTGCAGAACGCGGGCTGGCCCTGTTGGTTTACCTCGATCGTGTGTGCGAGTACTTCTCGATTCCGGAGGAGGAAGTCATGAGGATTTTCGGTCCTTCAGCGAAAGACGCGGAAACATGGAATCCAGATTCAACTTGGTTCTTCAATGAGCAACGGCTTGATGATCTCATAAACCGATTGTCAAAGTCGGAACAGAACTGAAGAATATCTAACAAACGAATCAAGCACGACTTCGTTAAGGCCATGCAACGGTCTCACCGAAGCGGCTCATTCTCGTCGTTACGCACACCGCAGGAAACCGATTTGCCCCCTGATCGTGTGGAGGAACGCAAGAAGACTCGCTACAATCCGTACAAAGGAGAGGATCACGATGATCAAAGCAGAGCATGAGCAGGAGTTGATGGTGAGACTGAAGGACGGGGAGGAGTTGATCTCTTCTCTTAAGGAACTCTCTCTCAATTCCGGCGTTCTCCTAAACGGTGTTGGGATGCTGCGCGATCTCGAACTCGGCTACTGGAACGGGTTGAGCTACGAGGTGAAAAGGATCGCCGAGCCGGTGGAGCTCCTATCCTTGCAAGGAAACTTCGCACGCAAGGATGAAGAGCGGATCGTTCACTGTCACGCCGCGGTCGCGCAGCACGGTGGAGCCACCCTCGGTGGGCATGTGATCAAGGCAACGGTACACAACACCGCAGAGATCTTCATCCACAAGCTTGCTGGAATAACTCTCGAACGAAAGATGGAAGAAACCGGCCTTCCCGGGCTCTATCCCCGTTAACTAAAACGCGCCTCTCCCCGCAGGCCGTTTAAAAAGTCGCGCCCGCTCATTCGAGGTCGCGATTCTCGCTGAACCTCGAGAATCTCAATCAATTCATCTTTTGTCCCCACAAGAAGGCGTCCGGTCTCGCGCAAGGTGATTTCTCCAGAAAGCGTGTCGCCGCAGCCGACCCCGGTGATAGCGGTGCGATGAACCTTCACTCGCTCATTCCCCAGGTGAGTAAATGCACTGGGCCAGGGGTTCATCCCCCGAACCTGATTATGAATTTCATGAGCACCTTTACCCCAGTTGATCCGCCCATCCTTACGCGTCAACTTCGGCGCAAGCGAGGCCGCTTTCTCTTCCTGCAAAGTCGGCTTAAGAGTTCCGTTCTCGATCCCGGCAAGGGTATCGAGGATGACCTCTGCTCCAAGGGTGGCAAGACGGTCGTGCAACTCCCCTGCGGTTTCGTCCTTCCCAATAGCGAGTGGCCTTTTTATAAGGATCTTGCCAGTGTCCATCCCTTCATCGATCAAAAAGGTGGTGATCCCGGTCTGCTCTTCACCACGGATGATCGCCCAGTTGATCGGCGCGGCACCGCGGAAGCACGGAAGGAGGGAGGCGTGGATATTGATCGTCCCAAATGAAGGCAGGGAGAAGACCGCTTCACGAAGAATCTGCCCGTAGGAGGCGACAATGATCACCTCGGGACCAGCTTTCCGCAGTAGTTCCAGCCCCTCATCGTCGCTGACCCGTTCCGGCTGAGCAATCAACAGTCCAAGCCGAGCAGCCTCCACCTTCACTGCTGGTGACTTCAGCTCGCGCTTCCTTCCCGCTGGCCGGTCCGGTTGGGTTATCACGAGAGCGATTTCGTGAACTTTTGCGAGGGCCGTTAAAGCAGGACAGGCGAACGCTGAGGTGCCGAGGAAGACGAGCCTCACTCGTCTTTCTCCTTCTGTTTACGGTGATATTCCTTGAGCAAGCTGCGCCGCCGTGCCGGGCTGAGGTAATCAACGAACAGAACACCGTTTAAGTGATCGATCTCGTGCTGTATCGCCCGGGCCATCAGTCCCTCGCCCTCGATATCGACCGGCTTCTCATCGAGGGTGATTCCACGAAGGTGCGTTCGCAGCTTGCGAGTAACCTCCGCGTTAACTCCAGGGATGCTCAGGCACCCCTCCACGATCTCTTCGGACTCTTGCGAGGTCTCGATGATCTCAGGGTTTAACAGGATATGAAACTCTCCGTTAAGGTCAAGGACGATGATCCGCTTGGAGACGCCTATCTGAGGGGCGGCGAGCCCGATCCCATTGGCACGGATCATCGCTTCCACCATCTTTTCAGCGATTCGTTTTGCCTCAGCGTCGATCTTCGTCAATGGATCGGCAACACGGCGGAGGACCGAATCTCCGTAAGTCCTGATTTCTATCGACATTCCCCTTGCCTCCGGAAGCATCTAATTATATAGTAACCCTCGGTATGCCACAAGAGAACGAGGATATGACGATCCGCATTGAGAAGGTTCTCAAGCTCGAACGCGCGCGCGGCTACAACGATGACGCGGTCACCTGCGGACTGGAGAAGTTCATCCAGCGCAACCTTCCCGATGCCCTGCCGCTCGTTGTGGGCTATAGCCAGAAAGCCCGCTTCGATCGACAGCGTGCTGCCTTACGCCTCCTTAAGCACTTAGCGGGTGGGGCGAAGTTGAAATCAAAGGCGTCCGATCCAAGGGATCTCCTCCGGCCGGTGAGTCAGGCAAAGGGCATCGGCGAGAAGCGCGCAGCGCTGTTAGAGAAAATAGGAATCGCCACGATCGAGGACCTCCTTACCTATCTTCCGCGTCGCCTTGAGGACCGCTCGCGGTTTGAGCGCATCGGGAGACTGAAGCAAGGAGAAGAGGTCTGCGTGCGCGCCGAGATTCTAGCCGTTGATCAAATCCGTATCAGCCAACGGATGAACGTAGTCAAGGCGGCTTTAGGAGACGGAACTGGCTTCCTCTACGCCGTATGGTTCAACCAGCCTTGGCTCGCCAATCAACTCCACCGCGGGAACGAGATCGACCTCTTCGGGAAGGTGGAGCGGAACTACGGTGAGTTGCAGATGCGTTCGCCCGTGTGGGAGCCAGCCGGAGAGGAGATGGAGATAGGGAGACTCGTTCCGATCTATCCGGCCACGGAAGGGGCGAGCGACCGCTTCTTGAGAACCCTGATTGCTCGAAACTTGGAGACCTACGGCGACTCATTCTACGAGGTCCTCCCTGACCACATTCGGAATGAGCACGGCTTGCTCGCCAAGCGCGACGCTGTCCGCGCGCTTCACTTTCCCGTAGACTCAGAGTCGTTCGAAGGGGCCCGCCGCAGTCTCGCCTTTGAGGAACTCTTCCTCCTCCAACTTGGCATGGCACGAACGGCACGCACCGGGAAGGGAAGATCTCACGCCGATTCCGGAAAGCTTGTCGATTCGTTCCTCACTTACCTTCCTTTCACCCTCACCTCCTCCCAGCGTAGTGTCGCACGGGAGATCCTCACCGACCTGCGCGCGCCCACGCGGATGATGCGCCTCCTGCAGGGAGACGTCGGATCCGGAAAGACGATAGTCGCCCTTATCGCCTCGCTGTATGCAATCGAGGCTGGTTACCAAGTGGCGTTCATGGTCCC
Source organism: Candidatus Bipolaricaulota bacterium (assembly GCA_030606565.1). GTDB lineage: Bacteria > Bipolaricaulota > Bipolaricaulia > UBA7950 > UBA9294 > UBA9294. Next base: position 82,541 of record JAUWGE010000003.1, read on the forward strand.
CACCGAGATCCTTTCCGAGCAGCACGCCCTGCGGTTTCGAGCGCTCCTCGCTGACCTCCCGGTAAGGATGGCCCTCCTCACCAGCGAAGAGAAGGAGAAGGACAAAGTGAAAGAACAGTTGGCAGGTGGAGAGACCGACCTTCTCATCGGCACGCATGCCCTCATCCAGGAGGATGTTTCATTCCGTGCTTTGGGGCTTGTCGTGATCGACGAACAGCAGCGCTTTGGCGTTGTGCAGCGCTCGTTGATCGAGGAAAAAGGGGAGATGGTTGACCTTCTGGTGATGAGTGCTACCCCAATTCCGCGCACGATTGCTCTCACCCTGTACGGGGAATTCGATGTCTCTCTAATCGAGGAGATGCCACTGGGAAAGAAGAAGATCCGTACGGTGTGGATAGCGGAAAGCCGTCGGCCTGAAGTCTACGCGGAGGTTCGCCAACTCCTGGAAAAGGGAGGAAAAGGTTACATCGTCCTTCCACTCGTCGAAGAATCGGAGAAGTTAGACCTAAAGGCGGCGGTACAAGTCACCGAGGAGCTTTCTGCGGCCTTCTCGTGTTTCACCGTAGGCTTGATCCATGGTCGGCTACCAGGGGAGGAGAGGAATCGGGTAATGGAGGCCTTCAGGGTGGGCGAGATCCGTCTTCTGGTGACAACCACAGTAATCGAGGTAGGAATAGACGTCCTCGACGCTGACTTCATGGTGATTGAGCACGCCGAACGCTTCGGTCTGTCGCAGCTCCACCAGTTGCGCGGTCGCATCGGACGCTCCGGACAGCCCGCAACCTGCTTCGCCATCGCGGAGGCAACAACCGACGAGGCGAAAAGGCGCCTCATAGCCTTTACCACTCACCTCGACGGCTTTTCTATCGCCGAGGAGGACCTGTTAATCCGCGGCCCGGGCGACTTGCTGGGAACACAGCAGCACGGTTTCCTCAGCCGTCTGCGCGCGGTAGACATGATACGCGACCTTGATATAATGACCCAAGCACGGAAGGAGGCGCGGGTCCTTTACAGCGAAGGACCTCCCTCCACTCTCATGGCGGAGGTGGAGAGGCGCTTCGGCGAGATGCTCAAGTGGTTACACGTTTGAGAGCAGGAGGCTCAAAAAAAAACACCCTCCATTGCCGCGATGGCTACTTTGAGGTTCCGCGCGTCCTCTAATGTATGAACGTTCCCACTCTCTCTCCGGCAGCGAGTGCCGCTAGCGCCCCCGATTTCCCTAAATCAAAGACTACAATAGGAAGGTCATTCTCTCGACATACCTCCACCGCAATCAAGTCCATCACTTCGTAGCGGCTGGCGAGGAACTCCTCGAAGCTCAGCTCCTCCAATAGGCGAGGCTCTTTCCCAGTAGCGGGATCCTCAGTGAACACCCCCGCGACATTCGACCCCTTGGCAAGAAGATCTGCCTCGATCGCCACTGCTCTGAGGGCAGCCGCGGTATCAGTCGTCACAAGAGGGTTTCCCGTTCCACCGGCGAAGATCACGACCTGACCGTTCTCCATAGCACGACGTGCCTTTCGCGGAGAGACCGGCTCGGTCAGTTCGGTCGATATCGCCGATTGAACGATCGTCTCTCGGCCGATTCCTTCGAGGTAAGAGCGGAGGGCAAGGCCGTTTAAGACGGTGGCAAGCATCCCGAGAGTGTCAGCCTCAATCCGATCGAGCCACGGGCTCTTTGCTCCACGGATGATGTTCCCCCCACCGATCACGATCCCAAGCTCGGTGTTTGCAAGCGAGGCGATCTCCTCGGCGATACGGTGTAAGGATGTGGGGGAGAAGGCCCCCTCCTCTCCTTTAAACGCCTCGCCACTCAGCTTGAGGAGGAGGCGTGAAGGGATGTTCATCTAGGCCTCTTCGCCGATTTCGTAGCGCGCGAAGCGCTTGATGAAGATGTTCTCGCCGGTCTTTGAGCGCAGGTCCGCCAATAGATCTTCGATCGTGTGAGTGGAATCCTTGACGAACGGCTGCTTGAGGAGACACGCTTCAGTGTAGAATTTCTGCAGACGCCCCTCAACAATCTTTTCCAGTATCTGAGGCGGTTTTCCCTCTTTTTCACCCTGCTTGCGGTAAATTCCCTTCTCCGTCTCAAGGTCAGCCTCGAGAACGTCCTCGGGTGAGATGTAGCGTGGTCGGGCAGCGGCGATGTGCATGGCTAGCTCGCGCGTAAACTGCCGAAAGTCGCCACTGTTGGCAGCAAAATCAGTGTTGCAAGCAACCTCCAATAGGACACCTATCTTGCCGCTATGGTGCACGTAGGCTTCGATACGACCCTCAGTCGCCTCGCGCCCCTTATGGGCGAGGAGCTCTCGTCCCTCTTCACGAAGGATCTGCTTCGCTTTCTCCATATCGCCCTCTGCCTTGATGAAGGCGTTCTTGCAGTCCATGATCCCTACTCCAGTCGCGGCACGCAGTTTCTTTATATCCTCGTTTTTTATCATCATCGTTGCTCAGTTTCCTTCTTGCTCGGATTTCTCCTCATCCACCTCTACCGTTACAGACTCCACGGGGTCAGCATCTGGAACGTTCACTGCTGCAGTTTCCTCAACTGGTTCTCCGCTCTCAGTGATCGTCTCCTCTATCTCCTCGGCCACCGCTGGTTCCTCAACCTGATCCTGCCTGCCCTCACGCCCTTCCAGGACGGCGTCAGCGATGCGCGAGGTGATCAGCTTTGTAGCCTTGATGGCATCGTCGTTTCCAGGGATAGGGAAGTCAATCGGATCGGGATCGCAATTTGTGTCCACGATAGCAATAACTGGGATCTTCAGGATGTTCGCCTCACGGATGGCGTTCGCCTCAATATCGGGGTCGATGACGTAGAGAAGGTCGGGGATCTGTTTCAGGTGACGAAGCCCATCGAGGTTCCGTTGCAGTTTGGCGAGCTCCCGACGAAGGCGGCTCGCTTCTTTATTGGGGAAGTGTTCGAGCGAACCGTCCTCAACCATATTCTCCAGTTTCTTCATGCGATCAATGCTCCGCTTAATCGTAACAAAGTTGGTCAGAGTACCACCAAGCCAGCGTCGATTGACGTAGTGCGCTCCACAACGCTTTGCCTCATCGGCAATCGTCGCTTGCACTTGCCTCTTCGTTCCAATAAAAATAATCTCATCCCCTTGAGCGACCCTGTCGCGAACCATAAAGTACGCCCTCTTGAACATATCTACTGTCTGCTCGAGGTCGATAATATGAATTCCCTTACGTTCGGTGAAGATATAACGAGCCATTTTGGGGTTCCACTTTCTAGTTCTGTGACCAAAATGGACTCCGGTCTCCAGCAGTTCCTTCATCGTCAGAACTTCCACATCACCCTCCCAAGAATGCGATCTTTGAGGCAAGAGTATAGCAAACCAGCAACGTCTCTTCAATACGGAAAGCGTGCCACGAAGCTGGTATCAGATCAAGGTTCGATCTGCTTGTTTCTCAGGGGGCAACCCTCGTATAATAAGAGGCGGAGGCCGGGTAAAATGAGGGAGCAAGAATCCGCACAGACGGATAGAGTCTATCTGCGCGACCTCCCCAAGAATATCGAAGCTGAGCAGGTTGTTCTTGGCTCGGCGATCCTGGAGCCAGAAGAGACTGTCCCCATCCTGCTGGAAAAGCTGAAACCGGAGCATTTCTACCGTCGGGCCCACCGGGTGGTCTTCCGTGTAATTCGAGAACTCTTCGAGCGGGGAGAGCCAGCGGACATTGTGGCCGTGGCCAACCGCCTTGAGGAGAAGGAAGAGATGGAGAAGGCGGGAGGCCGGATTTACCTAAACGAACTCCTCGACCGTGTGACCACCACTGCTAGTCTGGACTACTACACAGAGATCGTGCGCAAGAAGGCCACCCTGCGCGCACTGATCGAGGCCGGCGGGCGGGTCGCCGAACTTGGCTACGACGAAACGAACGATACGGACGAGGTTCTCGACAAGGCCGAATCGATCATCTTCGACATCTCTAGCCATAACGGGGCCGGCACTTCCTACTACCTTCTCAACCAGTTCCTTTACGAACACATCGACGCGCTGGAGGAGCTGCATCGCGATCCGGATCGACACACGATCACTGGGCTCTCTACGGGGTTCTCTAAGCTCGACGAGATGACATCGGGGCTGCAGCGTTCTGACCTGATTGTCCTAGCTGGCCGCCCAGGAACAGGAAAGACGAGTCTCGCTCTCACCCTGGCGCGGAACGTGGCGATCCGAGAGAAGGCAGTGGTGGGAATCTTCTCCTTGGAGATGGCCAAGGAGCAGCTCCTAGAGCGGCTGTTATGTGGAGAGGCAAAGGTGAGCCTCCACCGCCTGCGCGGTGGGTATGTCCCAGCAGCCAAGTGGCGTAACCTCGCCACCGCGGCGGGCAAGTTCCAAAATGCAACGATCATCGTTGACGACACCCCAGGACTCTCCATCCTGGAAATCAGGGCCAAAGCGCGGCGGATGGCAGCTCAACATGGATTAGATATGCTCATCGTCGACTATCTACAACTGATTGAGGGGGCGATCCGCAGTGACATGCGCGAGCAGGAGATCGCTCATATCACCCGCTCGCTGAAGAAACTCGCCCGCGAGCTCAATATCCCGCTGATCGCGGTCTCCCAGCTAAACCGGGCTGTGGAACAGAGACCGGGAAAGAAGTACCCACAACTTGCTGACCTGCGCGAGAGTGGGGCAATCGAGCAGGACGCTGATGTCGTGGCTTTCATCTACCGGGCAGATTACTACGAACAACCAAAAGATGTCTCCGCCGAAAAAGGAGACCGAGCAACGAGCGATACAGAAATCATCATTGCCAAGCAGCGCAATGGCCCTTTGGGGAAGTTCACTCTCTCCTTCCACAAGGCATACGCCAGCTTCTATGAACATGCATGGGAGAGTAAACCTTCTCAAGAAGAGGGACCGCCCTTCTAAAAGGCCACGCAGCCTGTTTGATGAGAGAAAGGAAGACCTCGTATAATCACCTGTGAACTCTCGATCCATATTAATTAGGAGGGAGCATGACTCATCCAACACAGTTTCGCTATACTAAGGAGCATGAGTGGGTCGATCTGGAGGGAAACCACGCAAAGGTGGGAATCACGGAGCACGCCCAAGGCGAGCTGGGAGATATCGTCTTCGTCGAGCTTCCTACCGTGGGGACCGACGTGAAGAAGGGGGAGAACCTAGCCACTGTGGAATCGATAAAGGCAGTGGGCGACGTCTACGCGCCAATGAGCGGCACGGTGGTCGAGGTAAACACGCAGCTTGAATCCTCCCCCGAGACGATCAATCAGGACCCCCACGGGGCAGGGTGGCTTGTCATCCTCGAGGTGTCAGACCCTTCCGAGGCGGATAGCTTCCTTGACGCCCCTAGCTACGAACAGTACCTCTCCGAGGGTTAACCTCAAGATGCGTTACATTGCCAACACCGGTGCCGATCGCCGTGCGATGCTTGCGGCGATCGGTCTTTCTTCACTGGAAGAGCTATTCCACGACATTCCGCAGGAAGTCAAGGACCGCTTCCAGCCGCTCGAGCTCACTGTCCGAAGCGAGATGGAGGTAGCACAAGTCCTGAAGGAACTTGTCACCTTAAACTCCTGCCAGCAATCGAGCATTTCCTTCCTTGGTGGCGGGGTCTATGATCACTATATCCCGAGCGTTGTCTCGCATATCACTTCACGCTCCGAGTTCTATACAGCGTATACTCCTTATCAACCGGAGTTGAGCCAGGGAACGCTTACGACGATGTTCGAATTCCAGACGCTTGTCTGCGAGCTAACCGGGATGGAGGTGGCGAACGCCTCGATTTACGACGGCGCAAGCGCCCTTGCAGAAGGGGTATTGATGGCCAAGCGGATCGTTGGGAATGGTCGGGTCGCGGCGGCGCAGTCGCTCTTCCCCCACTACCGGCGCGTCCTCGATACGTACTGTTGGGCAGCGGGGATAAAGGTCATTGAGATCCCCTACACGAACGCTGGTACCTGTGACCTCACGGCGCTCCCCCAAGACCTCTCTTCTCTTGTGATCCAAACCCCCAATGCCTTCGGGGTGATCGAAGAGTTGAAAGGTGTGAAAGAGAGACTCAAGGACGCACTTTTAATCGTCGTCACGAACCCGATCTCGCTAGGAATCCTCGCCCCTCCAGGCCAGTTTAGAGCAGATATCGTGATCGGAGAGGGACAACCCCTGGGTATTCCTGCCTCCTTCGGCGGCCCGTTCCTTGGCCTTTTTGCCACCCGCGAGCGCTACCTGCGACAGATGCCCGGCCGACTGACCGCCCAGACGGTCGACGCTGAAGGGAAAATCGGTTACACCATGGCAATCCAGACCCGAGAGCAACATATCAGGCGTGAGCGAGCCACCTCCAACATCTGTACCAATTCCCAGTTGTGCGCACTTGCGGCGACTGTTTATCTCGCCAGCCTGGGTGCGGACGGGCTACACGAACTAGCAACGCTAAACCTGGAGAAGGCTCACTACCTAGCACAGCGAATTACTGCCTTGCCCGGATACAGGCTTGCTTTCGAGGCACCCTTCTTCAACGAGTTTGCCGTTCGAGTTCCCACAGATCCGCAAGCGATCCGGGCACGATTGAAAGAGGAAAGGATCCTGCTTGACGACCCGCGCTTTCTCTCCGCGTTAGGCGCTCCAAACACCCTGCGCTTTGCAGTGACTGAGAAGCGCACAAAGGATGAACTAGACCGACTGGTCGAACTACTGGAAGCGATGTAATGAACACTATCTTCGACCACAAACTGGCTAAAGGAGTTGGAGGGCTTCTCCCAGCGCTGGATGTCCCCGAGCAGGGGATTGAGAAGTTAATTCCCTCCTCCCTTCGGCGGACACATGCGCCAAGGATCCCCAACCTGAGTGAGCCTGAGCTCGTGAGACACTACACTCACCTTTCCAAAGTGAACTACGGAATAGACGACGGGTTTTACCCGCTTGGAAGCTGCACCATGAAGTACAACCCCAAGATCAACGAAGACCTCGCACGACTCCCTGGCTTTGCCAATGCCCATCCGTTAGCCGATGAGGACCTCGTACAGGGTTCACTCAAGCTACTGTATGAAGCATCGCGGTATCTGTGCAGGATTGCCGGGCTGGTCGAGGTGACTCTGCAACCTGCTGCCGGAGCCCACGGCGAACTGTGCGGGATGTTCCTTGTAAAGCGCTACTTCGAGAAGCGAGGAGAAGAAAAGCGCAAACGGATCCTCCTTCCTGACTCGGCTCACGGGACTAACCCCTCCTCAGCGACAATCGCCGGCTTCTCCGTTACTGAGATTCCCTCTGGAAAAGACGGGATGATCAACCTAGCCACCCTTGAAGAGGCGCTTGATGATACTGTCGCCGCAATCATGCTCACCGTACCGAACACCCTGGGGATCTTCGAGGAACGGATCCTGGAAGTAACGAATATGGTGCACGCTGCAGGCAGTCTCTGTTACTTCGACGGGGCAAATCTAAACGCCTTCCTAGGGCGGGCAAGGCCTGGTGACATGGGCGCGGATATCTTCCACTTTAATTTGCACAAAACTCTCTCCGCCCCACACGGCGGCGGTGGCCCCGGGTCAGGGCCGATTGCGGTAGCGCAATCTCTGGTTGATTTTCTCCCCGTGCCACGGATTGTTAAGGACGAGAACCGCTATCGCTTTGATTGGAACTCCCCTCACTCGATCGGCTGCATCCACTCCTTCTACGGGAACTTCGGAGTGATCCTTAAAGCCTACGCCTACCTTCTCCTCCTCGGTGATACGGGGTTGCGTGAGGTGAGTGAAAACGCCGTCTTGAACGCGAACTACCTTCAGGAATCCCTCAAGCAGACCTACCCCCTCCCCTACGAGCGGCTCTGTAAGCACGAGTTCGTCCTCTCTGGAAAGGGATTGGGGGAAGGAATCAGCGCGCTCGACATCGCCAAGCGCCTGATCGACTACGGATTCCACCCACCAACGATCTACTTCCCATTAATCGTCCCCGAGGCACTGATGATCGAGCCGACCGAATGTGAAGGGAAAGAGACCCTCGATCGGTTCATCGAGGCGATGGAGCGAATCGCCGCCGAGGCGAAGGAGAATCCGCGCCTCCTCCATGAAGCACCACAGTACACTCCAGTGCGCCGTCTTGACCAGACCCGCGCCGCTCGCCAACCGATTCTCACATACCCGTTTGATGAGCGATGACAAGCTATCAGCAGATCATAGGCTTGGCCCTTGGCTGAGTGCTGATCGCTGAAAGCAAATCACTGATCGCTACAAGCAAGAGCGATCCGCACCACCCTGCGCCTCGATAGCAGCAACGAGTGCCGCACAGACCCGTTGACAGAGCGATTCGTCCTCTGCCTCCACCATCACTCGGATGAGTGGCTGTGTACCAGACGCCCGGACAACGATCCTTCCTTCCCCACCCAAGTTGTGTCTCTCCTCCTCGACTGCCCGTTTCAAGGAGGGGCGTCTAAGTAGCTCTTTTGCGTCCTCTGCTTCGATATCACACCGCACCTGCGGGTAGTGGGGGATCTCCTTTGCCAAAGTGTGAAGCGAAACTCCCCGCTCGTGGGCGATCTCCAAGAGTTTCACCGCGGTAAGGATCCCATCGCCAGTGACGCTGTGATCGGAAAGGATAATGTGCCCGGATTGCTCACCCCCTATCTTCGCCTTTTGAGTGAGCATTGTCTGAGCCACATTCCGGTCGCCGACCGGAGTACGAATCATCTTAACCCCCTGTTGCGCGAGCGCCTGTTCCAGGCCAAGGTTGCTCATTACCGTCGCCACGAGAAGCGGAGGACAAAGGGTCCCTTTCCGTTTCATATGCAGGGCCACGATTCCCATCATTTGGTCACCGTCGATCGTTTCCCCATCCGAGGAGACAAGGAGGACGCGGTCTCCATCGCCATCAAAAGCAATCCCCAGGTCGGCACGATGTTCCCGAACCGCTGCGCGGAGCGAGGCGAGGTGGGTGGAGCCGCATTCTTGGTTGATCTTATCGCCATCAGGAAAGGTATGAAGCTCGATCACCTCGGCATTGAAGTGACGCAACACGCGCGGGGCGATCGTGCCGGTTGCCCCGTATGCGCAATCAACCACGATTGTGTGCCCAGAAAGGTCGATCTCTTCGATCTCGATCGTCCCGGTGAGAAAGGCAGCATACCGACTTGCCGCTGCTTCTAGTGGTGCGATCCTTCCTACAGCAACAAAGCCACACAGTGGACTATCAAGCGCTCCTTCAATCGCCTGCTCCTCCTCCTCGGTAAGCTTCATACCCCGGCTGTTGAAGAACTTGATCCCGTTGTCCTGAGGCGGATTGTGCGAGGCGGATATCACTGCTCCTAGGTCAGCGCGTTCATCCTTGATCAAAAAGGGGATCGCTGGAGTGGGAATTACACCAGCGAGAAAGACATCGACCCCACACGCGGCGAACCCCGAAGCGAGTGCCCCCTCGAGCATCCGACCACTCACCCGTGTGTCCCTCCCGATAATCACCCGTCCCCCTGCAGGGAGAAGGAGCTTGGCAGTAGCGCGGGCAAGTGACAAGGCTAGCTCAGGAGTAAGGTCGTCGTTCGCCCTCCCTCTCACCCCGTCCGTGCCAAACAGGGACGCCATTAAGGAGACCACCCGCTCTCCAACGTGATAAACGGCGGACCGAGTGCTAGAGGGTAGAGGATATCCCCGGTGATTCCCATCCACAGCCCCCCATTAAAAAAGAGCTTGTAGGCAAGCCCACCACCGATGAGTGGGGAGGGGAAGGTCGCTCCAAGATCGAAATAGGAGACCCCTGTCGTAAGTCTAACTAGGCTCTCGCCTTTTCCTTCCGCGTCGCCAAGCGTGTACTCAAGGCTCGCCAGCAAAAGGGTTCTCCCATCCGGAGAAAGGAGAAGAGAGGCAACCCCCCAGCCAAAAGACAGCTCCGTCCCAATGTCAACTCCAACCAAAAAAGGGAGTTCGCCTAAAGGAAGACCGACACGCAGGGCGACGTAGTCGATTCCCATCCCCCAAGCGCCAGGCATGATAATGACCGCGATGAACAAAAAGACAATGCCAATCGATCGTAACGACATCTCGGCCAAGTCTATCGGATTTCCCAGTCGGCCGCCAACCAGCTAGAGCGTAGTCGGCCGTACGATGTCCCCGACGAGTGCAACAAACTCGCTCGTCTTAACCCCGTAGGAGACCAAGTCACGCACCTCAGTGATAACGATCTCCCCTTTTACATCGAGGACGTCATAGGCGAGGACCTTTCCAGTAGCAGGATCGACGATGAGATTGGTAGTGTCAAGCACCTGGAAGAAGTCGCCCTTTGTCACCCCATGGGATGCTCCAATGTTGATCGCAATGCGGCCGTCGTCGAGAATCCGCGCGATTTGCCCCTCACGTGCCTCTGGTGTCATCGCCTCACCCACGAGTGCGAGTGCCCCCCTCGTAGCAAGCACCGCAGGAGCGACCTCCTCCATCCCCTGGATCAGCTTAAAGACGAGTTCGTTCAGTGCACTATTTGTCGCCCTTCCGACGATCGTCTCATCGAACTGATTGCTCCCTACTCTGATCTCATCGATCAGCGGGGTTAGCGGCCCGCTCCCTGGTTTGATCTGGAAGTTGACCGGGGCGATGTATGAAATGCCGTCCCACAGCTTGGCGGTGTACATCCCTGGAGGCATCTGTGCATTTAGCGTGTTGCGCTGGTCCCAGAACCACTGCTTACAGCCGCCGGTGTTGATGAACTGCCAGCCGAGCCACTTAAGAGGAGTCCCTCCGCTCGTCTCGATCACGACATCGTACCATGCTGACGGGCCTGGGTTCAGGTAGCCGATGTTCACGGTCTCACCAGTGTAGTAGTAGGACTTGCCCGTGCACAGACCACCGGTGCAGACGTTAGTGGCAGCCGGTTGCGACAAGGCGACGATCTTTCCGATATCGACCGAGAAGCCAGTCGCTCCCTCCTCTTTCCCCTCAGAGGAGACCCCCTTCACAATTTCTGTAGTATAGACGTTCACCAAGCGGGCGGACATCGCCACGTCGACCGCCGCACTACTAACGCTGAAGAAGCCGAGGCTGAACGAGACTTGTTGCACTTCGACTTTAGTCACAGAGCCAATGATTAACAGGTCAGCTCCGAGGATCTGCCCGGCAGTCGCAAGATCACTGGTAAAGGCTGGATTAAGGCCACGCTCTTGCATCACCGCTTCAAGCTCGCTTCGCTCCAGAACGCGCACACCGCTTTTCACTAGCCGCGCGATCAACTCATCGGCTACTCCTCCTCCCACCTTGATGAATCCGGAGCCGCTACGGTCATCGAACCGTGCCACCGCCACCTTGAGTGAGGCAAGACGTGAGGCGGAAGATGGGCTAATCGAAACGACGAACGCTGCAGGTTTGGTATTGTTCGTCTCGTTCGATTCATCTATTCGATCGAACGGCTGATCGGCCTCCACCATGATCGTGTGCGTTCCCAGCTGCGCTGTCCAGCTAACCGAGACGGCCTTTGTGCGGCCTGCGTCAAGGCCAAATGAAATCAAGGGGGCATCAATCTGTGTCCCGTCCATAAGGAACCTAACATGGAATCTCCCCTCGGCATCGCTCGTGCCTGCGTTTCTCACCGTTGCCGTAATCGTTACTTCTTCCCCAGCATGTGGACTTTGCGGCTGCAAGGAGATGTCGGTGACGACAAGATCCGGTTTGGAGAGGGCAACTCCCGTCGTCAACAGAACGATAAGCAGACTAACAATCAGTGAAAGGCGCTTCACCATCTCCTCCTTTTGCCTTCAAATAATCCTGCGTCCCTATCTACACCAATATCCTCGCAGAGTTTCACCGATCACCTCCGCCATTCTACAGGATTTCATCTGGCACCGTCACCCCGCACACGTAAGAGCGGGAAGAGAAGCGCTCCCCCGATGGCCACAAGCACAAGTGCTACTCCAACCCCGCCCCAATCGGCAAGGAGGCCAATCACCGGTGCCATTACAGCCATCAGAAGGGTACGAAGCTGCGACTCGACCGAGAGGCCTGTGGCCATCGTCCGCTGCGGGATGAGATCTGAGAGGTAGCCAACGATCATCGGCCGGCGGACATTCTGCAAGAAGTAGAATCCAAAAAATGCGGCGATGGAGAGTGCATGCACACTCCTCCAGGTGGAGAGGCCAGCCACGAACAGGAGAGCTACTCCAAAAAGGTAGGTAAGGTTCACCGCATAGGGGAGCGAGCGCGCCTTCTCTTGCACCCGACTGGCATTGCTCGCCGCATAGCTCGTCGCTAGATAAATCAAGAAGTATAAAACTCCCACAACCACTGCCACCCGCTGATCCTCTCCAAAAGAGAGGAGAACCGGGAGGGCGAGGGCCTGGCTTTGCAAGATCGGTTGCAGATAGTCTTTAGTGGACTTAAAGACGGCATCGAAACTGGAGCCGCTGAACAGCCCCCGCAGGAGCTGCGGTCGACGAAATATCTTTAGGAATTCTCCTCCAGTGGTGACGATCCGCCCCACGAGCTTCCGTCGAAAGCTTCCCTCGACAGTGACGAGCTCTCCATCAAGCTCCTTGGGGTAGGAAGCCATGAGGAAAAGCTCGAGGATGTAGGGAACGATCGAGGCTAAAAAGACGATTCGATAGCTGCCAGTGTAGAATACGAGGCCGGCAGCGATGAGTGCGGCCAGCGCCGAGCCCAACTGCGAAGCCGCGCGGGTGTGACCGTAGTATTCGACCTTCAGGTGCTCGATCCCTTTGATTCGAAGATGCTCGAAGATCATCGCCTTGTGCGTTCCCGACCGAAACGTCTCCCCCAAAGCGAACAGGACCATCGCCAGGACGTAGATAGAGAAGCGAGGAAAGAAGTAGAACAAGGCAAAGGAGAGAAGATAGGAACTAAACGATGCGAGCATCGCTTTGCGTCTCCCATAGGCATCGGCCACCACGCCGGTTGGAATTTCAAGGAGGTTTATGCAGATCTCACGGATGGAGAAGAGCGCCCCGATCTGCAAGAAAGACAGGCCCATCTCGCGAAAGAAGAGAACGAGGAACGGGTCAAAAAAACGAAGGTTCTTCAAGAACCCGTATGCTCGGAACTTCTGATACATCAAATCTTTCGGGATCGCCACGTCTCACCTCTCCTGGTGAACCCACTTTTAGGCTCTCTGGGTGGATTTTGATCCATCCAACCTTTCGTGGGGGCCCTACTTACAATCCGCTTCTACACGCAAATACGGTAATCAAAACCGAGTGAGGGGTCAAGCCGCCTGCGACAAAAAGACCCGATGACGGCATGGAACATGTGATCTATGGCCGGGTGCTGGCGTTATATCGGCTGAAACAGAAGAGCAAAGCGAAAAAAGCGCTGCGCGAGGCGACCGACCTCTTGCCTTTGGTGGCAAAGAAGCTTATAAAGAGCCGCCACTGACGATCAAAGAGAGCGCGTAAGGGCTACGTGACCGTGGGAGGAAAAGACCAGGCTTATTACTACCGAACCAAGCATGAGCAATAGATATTTGGAGAACGCGCGCAAAGGAGATATGAATGACGAAGACAACACCGATTGAGCAAGTCCGCAACATCGGGGTAATGGCCCATATCGACGCGGGCAAGACCACGGTGACAGAACGGATCCTCTTTTTCACCGGAAAGAGTCACAAGATTGGCGAAGTGCACAACGGCGAGGCAGCGATGGACTGGATGGTCCAGGAGCAGGAGCGTGGAATCACGATCACGTCGGCAGCGACAACGACGTACTGGAGGGACCATCGTATCAACATCATCGATACGCCGGGACACATCGACTTCACGGCCGAGGTGGAGCGTTCCCTGCGCGTATTGGACGGAGCGGTGGTGCTCTTCTGCGCCGTGGGCGGGGTGCAACCCCAGTCAGAGACCGTCTGGCGCCAGGCGGAGAAGTACCGCGTCCCGCGGATTGCCTTCATCAACAAGATGGACCGCACCGGTGCCGATTTCGAGGGCGTAGTGGAGGAGATCAAGAAGGAGCTGGGTGCGAACGCGGTGCCAGTCGTTATCCCCATTGGTGCCGAGGCCGACTTTCAGGGGTTGATCGACCTCGTGGACATGAAGGCCGTCTACTACGACGACACGCCGAAGGGGGTCGTCATCCGCAAGGAGGCGATCCCTCCCGAACTCCTTGCAAAGGCGCGTCAGGCAAAAGAGAAGATGATCGAGCGGATCAGCGAGCAGGACGACCACCTGATGGAGCAATTCTTAAACGGGGAGACACCCGCGCGGGAAGAAGTGATCCGGGCCATCCGGGTGGCGACGATCGAGGAGCGGTTCATTCCTGTGCTCTGTGGGGCTGCGTTCAAGAACAAGGGTGTACGCCGTCTGCTCGATGCGATCGTCGACTACCTCCCTTCCCCGGTGGACCTCCCTCCGGTGATCGGAGCGCACAAGGAGTTAAACGACGAGATCGTCAGGAACCCGAGCGACGACGCTCCGCTTGCGGCGCTTGCGTTCAAAGTCCAGGCCGATAAGCACATGGGGAAGCTAACCTACGTCCGAGTCTACTCCGGGGTTTTGAAGGCAGGGGAGTTCGTATTGAATTCCAGTCGCGACAAGAAACAGCGAATCGGCCGGCTGTTTGAGATGCACGCCAACCATCGCCAGGTGGTCGAGGAGCTGCACGCCGGGGAGGTCGGCGCGGTGGTCGGCCTGGCGGATACCCGCACCGGCGACACGATCTGCAGTCAGGATCATCCCATCCGGCTCGAATCGATCGAGTTTCCTACACCTGTGATCGACGTGGCCGTGGCACCGGCGAGCCGCGAGGACCAGGATAAGCTCTCCAAAGCGCTCCACCGTTTGGCCGAGGAGGACCCAACTTTCACGGTGCGGTCCAACGAAGAGACCGGCGAGGTCATCATCTCGGGGATGGGGGAGCTGCACCTGGAGATCATCATTGATCGTCTGCGCCGTGAGTTCAACGTGGAAGCTACGGTCGGCAGACCTCAGGTAGCATACCGGGAGACGATCTCAAGCGCCATCGACCACGAGCATCGCCACGTCAAGCAGACCGGGGGACGCGGCCAGTACGCACACATGCGGCTTCGCATCGAGCCGAGCAAGCCAGGATCAGGCCTGCAGTTTGAGGATGAGATTAAAGGGGGGAAGATCTCGCGCGAGTACCTGCGCGCTATCGAGCGGGGGATCATTGATGCGATGGCCAAGGGGCCGTACGCCGGGTTCCCGATGGTCGACATCAAGGCGGTGGTCTACGATGGCTCGATGCACGAGGTAGACTCCTCGGAACAGGCGTTCCGCACCTGCGGAGCGGCCGGGTTCCGTGAGGCGTGCAAGAGGGCCGGTCTTGAACTCCTCGAACCGGTGATGAGCGTTGAAGTGACTGCACCCGAGGACTACACCGGGGCGGTCACCGGGAGCCTAGCCGGAAAGCGGGGGAAGATCGTCTCGATGGAGACGAAAGGAAACGCCGCGACCATGCGTGCGCGGGTCCCACTCGCGGAAATGTTCGGTTACGCCTCCGAGCTGCGGAACATCACGAGTGGCCGTGGAAATTTCACCATGCACTTCGAGCATTACGAGACCGTTCCGTATGGGCTCGCTGAGGAGATCGTCGAGGCACGCAGGGAAGCTCAAGGTAACCAATAGCGTTTTTCGTCTCTTGGCACATCGGCTTTAGACATGGAACGGGTTTAATGCCGACGTCTTCGTCTACGAGGGGTGGTCATAATCAGAGGTGGGATGCGCCTGTGTTACTCAAGCCTCCGAGCGATCTCTTCTTGCACTGTCCGAATGTCTGCCGGAATCTTAAGCGGTCGGTTGACGTGACGGGGGACGACATCAGCGAGCCTTTGCTCGTGGTATCTCACCTTGGAGTCAGTGAACTTCAGGCCATGTGCGGTAGAGATGACGACGACACGATCACGTTGTGTGATGATCCCTCGCGCGACCAGCTTTGTCAGTGCAGTGAGGGCGACGCCGGTCTGAGGACAGGCGTACAATCCTGCACGGTCGGCGAGGGCGCCCGCGTCTGCCAGCTCATCTTCGGTTGCCTGTTCCACGATCCCGTTGAATCTGCGCAGCACCTTGACTGCCCGTTCGTAGCTTACTGGCGCACCGATCTGGATCGCTGACGCAAGGGTCGCGCGTGCCGTCACCGGGCGATAGTCCTCAAAACCGGTGAGGTAGCTTCGGTAGAGGGGGTTGGCGTTGGCCGACTGCGCGGCGACAAGACGGGGGAGACGATCGATCAAGCCCAGCTCCTTCATCATCGAGAGCCCCCGCCCCAGGGCACTGATATTCCCAAGGTTTCCCGCGGGGATGACGATCCAATCAGGCACTTCCCATCCCAACTGCTGGACGATCTCGATCCCGACAGTCTTCTGCCCCTCAATGCGAAGCGGATTCATAGAGTTGGCAAGGTAGATCATACGATCGGCGGTCACCTCCTGCACGATCTTCATGCATCCGTCGAAGTCTGTGTCGAGAGCCAGGACGTGTGCTCCATGGGCGATCGGCTGGGCGAGTTGGGCGATGGATACCTTGTCGCGCGGCAGAAGAATGATCGCCGGAATTCCCGCGGCCGCGGCATAGGCGGCCAATGCTGCAGACGTGTCACCGGTTGACGCACAGGCGACAGCGCGGACCTTCCTGCCCAAGGAGATAAGCTGCTTGACGTGGGATACGAGAACGGTCATCCCCAGGTCCTTGAACGATCCTGTGTGGCTGATCCCGCATTGCTTGATCCACAGGTGGGGCATCCCAGTGAGGTTCTGTACCTTCAGCAATGGGGTATACCCCTCCCCGAGTGAGACGATATTCTGCACATCGATTGTCGGGGCGACCCACTCCCTCTTTGCCCATACCCCGCTCTGGTAGGGCCATTTGCTTGTGCATGATCGTTCAGTGAACAGCGCCTTCCATTCATCGCCGGAACGGGACCTGAGTTGATCTATGTCGTGCTCGACGTCGAGCAGTCCATCGCAAGATTCGCAGTGGTAGATGATGTCATCGAGCGGATACTTGCGGCCGCAGCGGATGCATTCAAGCCAGGTTTGGGCAGACATGTCTAACCTCCGATTACGTGTGTTTGTGTCTCGTGAATAGGGCGATATCCTCGTGCGGCCAACTCGCTTGTGGGAATCGAAGCTTCATCAGGCTTGTCGGAAAGGCCGAACAGAAGCGCCCCTTTATCGCACCAGCGCAATGCGCTCTCCCTCACTTCGTGCGTGATGACGATCTCTTGTTTGAGGAGTGCTTCCATCGGCGTTTCATTATCGAGACATCCCATCCGGTCTGCGGTGATCCGGTATTCATTGCAACGGAACTCAACGAACGGGGTCGGATTTCCCTGAGCGACGGCGGCACGTACGCGGCGGTGCACCTGCTGCAATCTAGGGGGAAGCCCGTGCGTACGTTCGTCTACCCATGAGAGAAACTGCGTGAAGTGCTCTATCTTTGCACTGCAGACCGCCTTAACCAACGCGCCTCGATTCATTAAGCCGCTTTCCAAGATGAGGCAGATATAGGCAAGATAATCTTGATTATCGGTGGTGAACGGATGGAACCGTGGCTGGTTTAGCTCGTCATAGGCTGACTGAAAGGACTGCTCATCGAACCGGTCACCGAGCAGGTTGCCGATGGTACAGCGTATCGACTCCAGCCGTACCGCGTCGATGATATGGTCGTTGCGTCCGCGCGCCCCCAGCGAGGTCTTGTCGAGATCGATAACCACAGCGGTGTGCTCGTCGATGGGGATTCGTCGCTCACGGCAGAACCGATCGAAGTCGTCGAGCGCTGACCAGCGGTTGCTCAGGAAGAGCACGCGTTCTGCTTGCCCTGTTATTTCCACGCGCGCCGGATCCGTTGTCTCTGCGCCGATGAATGCCGCTCCGTGCCAACCGCCACAGCGGCATAGGTTGAGAAACGCAGTTGCATCGTTTACCCGCGTATCACCGATGTAGATCAATCGTTCGATCACCTCTTTCTTGGCTGTGACGGCACGCGCATGTTGGATGATATGCGTGACCACACGAGCGTATTCGAGCGTGGTCTTACGGGGGATTGCTTCAATAGGCAGCCCTAGATGCGGCCGCAGCTCGGCAAGCGAGGGCAGTCGAGGGTCGATCGGCCTCAGGTTGCGGTAGACGATGAAATCGCCTAAGAAGTCCCGCAGGCGCGCGCGCCCATGGATCTTCATGTGACAAACCCTTTCTTGACCAGCATCTCTCCGTTCAATATCGCCCCACCTGCCGCTCCCCGGATGGTGTTGTGCACGATGAGGACGATTCGCAGGTCAAGAATCGGACAGGGGCGTATCCGCCCTACAGTCACTGACATTCCCCGGTGAGCATCGCGATCCCGGCGTGGCTGCGGCCGGTCATTCTCCGTACGGATAACGATCGGATGCTCCGGTGCGCTGGGAAGTCCACGCACATCCTCCGGGGGGCAAAAGGCACGCAACGCCTCGACTGCCGCGGCGACTGTGGGTGGATGTTTGAATTCGAGTGATAGACAGACCGTGTGTCCGTCGGTGACCGGAACACGATTGGCATGGGCGCTCACAGCTATGTCTGCCTTGACGTGGCGTGCTTCGACGACATCTCCCAACAGAAGAGGCGTTTCCCGTTCGATCTTCTCCTCCTCCCCCGCGATGTACGGTAGGACATTGTCCAAGATGTCCAAAGAGGCGACGCCGGGATATCCTGCTCCTGATACCGCCTGCATTGTGGTGGCAAACACCTTCTTCAAGCAAAACGCATCATGAAGCGGCTTCAACACCGTCACGATACCCGTGGTGGAGCAATTGGGATTGGTGACAATGAATCCGGCAAAATGGCGTTCATTTTGTTGCCTGGCGATGAGGGCAAGGTGGTCGCTGTTCACCTCCGGGATAACCAGTGGGACATCCGGTTCGTAACGAAATGCCGAAGCATTAGAGCAAACAGCATACCCCGCGGCAGCAAACTGTGGTTCTACCTGCTGCGCAATCACTGCTGGGAGGGCGGAAAAGACAAGTCTCCCGGGGATGGTTGGCTCCAGTGGCCTGACGACCATTTTGGCGACTTCTGAGGGTGGATCATCGGATAGGATGGATCGGCACGCGGCAGCGTAACTGTTGCCAACGCTGCGTTGCGATGCAGCTAGTCCCGCGAGCTCAAACCACGGGTGATCAGCCAGCAACTGAACAAATCTCTGCCCTACCGCTCCCGTGGCACCAAGCACACTAACTGGGATTCCCCGGTTCATTTATAGGATAACCTCCTTATGAATCTGATGGACTGCGGCGGCGGCGGCCGCAGCGTCTACGGCGAGAGATATGCTGCATTCGGACGAGCCCTGAGCGATGGCAATGACGTTGATTCCGGCCTGCCCTAACGCGCCGAAGATGCGCGCAGAGATTCCTGGCGTGCCGCGCATCCCGGCACCAATTGCAGTGACGATAACGATGTCATCAATCGCCCAAATGCGGTCGATATCGCGCCGCGCCAATTCGCTTGCCATCTCCTCTTCCAGTGTGTACACGACCGCCCCAGCACTTGTTGTTGGAATAACGAAACAGATCGATTGTTCCGATGATGATTGCGAGATCATCAGTACGCTCGTCCCTTGGCGAGCGACGGCGCTGAACGTCCGTCCGGCAATGCCGGGAACTCCGATCATCCCCCGTCCGGCGACGGTTATCATGCTTAGGTCGTTGATAACAGTCACCGCTTTGACGGTGCCATGGGTGTTCGTCGAATTGCGGACGATGCGCGTGCCGGTGGTTTGGGGAGCGAATGTGTTCTTGACCCATAGAGGAATCCCCCGTTCGATGACCGGCCGAATCGTTCGGGGATGGAGGACCTTTGCCCCGAAATAGGCAAGCTCGCCGACTTCGGTGTAGGAGATAACCGGGATCACGCGTGCGTCGGGAACGATGCGGGGATCGGCGGTCATCACTCCGTCAACATCGGTGAAAATCCATACCGAATCTGCATCTAGTGCATCACCCATGATCGCGGCGGTGTAATCGCTCCCTCCCCGTCCGAGCGTCGTCGTTAGCCCGTCCTGTGTCGCGGCGATGAAGCCGGCGACGACGGGAAGCACTCCCTCTGCCAGCAGAGGGACGAGACGGGCGGAGATCCGGTTGCGGGTCGCTTGAGCAATAGGTACAGCGTTCTGAAATGTCGCATCGGTGACAATGAGATCAGTGGCCTCGACCGCCTCACTGCGCGTGCCTTCCTGATGCAGTAGAGCTGCGAGGATGCGCGCGCTGAGTCGCTCGCCGCGCGCCACGACGGAATCCATCACCCTCGGGGTGAACTCTCCCAGGACATGCACACTAGAACACAGACTGGAATACTCATCGATCTGGGCATCGATCGCGGATATGAGGCGTTCGCGTGTGTCTGCTTTCCGCACCAATCGGTTTACGATATCGGTATGACGCTCGCGCAACATGTTGCAAACGGCGTGATAGGTCTCTGCATCGCCGGAAACGGCGCTTACAACGCCGCGTGTGAGTTCATCTGTCACTCCACTCATCGCTGAAACGACGGCCACTACCTGGTCCCAGTCACGTGCCTGTTGAGAGATGATCTCTTCCACTTGGAGGAATGCCGCAGCATTCCCCACCGACGTTCCTCCAAACTTCATAACAAGAGTGCTCATGATCGCTCCTCGTGGTCCGATATACAGAGAGCCAAGTGGAGGATGTCCCCCAGCACACCCGCGGCGGTGACCTGCGGCCCGGCGCCGGGGCCAGATATAACGATCGGCATCTCGTCGTAGAATTGACTATGGAAGACAATGGTGTTTCCTGGTCCATGGAGGATGCCTACCGGACCTTCCCTTTTCGCATTCGTGAGTCCAACCGTCCCTCCTGTTGCATTGATCTGCGCCGTGTAGCGCAGCAACCGTCCGGTCTCCTGCGCCCTTCGTACTCGGCGCGCGTAGTCGGCATCAAACGCTGGAATCGCGCGAAGGAACTCGTCCACGGACAACTTACTGAGCGAGTCGGGAAACAGGGGCTCAACGGTAAGATCTGCCAACTCAAGCGGCCAGCCGGCGGTACGGGCAAGGATGAGCGCCTTGCGGGCGACATCAGTCCCTTGCAGGTCGTCGCGGGGATCCGGCTCCGTATAATCAAGCACACGTGCGCTCATCAGAGCTGCAGAATACGACACACCCCGTTCCATCTGGTTGCACATGTATCCCAGCGTTCCGCTTAACACCCCAGTCGCCGACACAAGAGAGTCTCCACATGCGATCAGGTTCTGCAGGGTAGAAATGACGGGTAGACCGGCCGCTACCGTGGCCTCAAAGCGCACAAGGGGATGAGTGAAGAACACCTCGGCCTCTGCCCACGGTGTAGCGAGTGGCCGCTTGTTCGCAAGCACAACACCGCAACCGCGCTCAAGTGCGGATCGGAGCAGGGGCGCAGTGTCACCGGAGGCGGTTGCATCAACAACTACGATCTTTGGTGTGAACGCGGATGCGAGTTCCCGCACAGGGAACGACTCACGTATATATGCGATTGTCCCGCTCTGCTGTTTGGCCTCCAACACGTCGGAGATTGCCTTCTTGGTAAAACCTGTCGGTGCAAGCAACGCGGCACGGCTGTCGGCCAGCCCGACAACGCGAATCTTAGTTCCATTTTGTCTTCGCTTAGCTCGATCGGCAATAAGCTGTAGGAGCGCGCTACCAACGTGCCCTACTCCGAGCAAGATGATCGAGACCTCCCGATCCATCATGTGTCTGTAGCTTCTCATCACGATCGCCTCCGCGACCAAAAAAGAAAAGACCACAGGCGCTTGCCTGTAGTCTTTCCCTCCGTCTCGTTCCAACTGTTGGGCTTAAAACGAGACGGAGGCTGACGTCGTCACGGTGAAATCAAACGAAAGGCCGGCAGAGAATGCTCGAAACGCCTTGTGCTCGTGTCCTTTCGTCATAGTGATTACTAGCATACAGGTACGGTGCTGTTTCGTCAAGCGGGCCAGATCGCAGTCGCGCGAGCAGCAAAGTGAGTCATTTCCGCTACTCGGAGCTGGAAAAGCCGCTGCTTTGCAAGTGCTGGGGAGTGGGTTGTGATGGTTGTGAGCAGAAGGCGACCGTCGAAGTGGCGATGATCTGCATGTGACAGATGATTTTACACGACGGCGAGGTAACGTTCCAACTCGCAGCGATGGACCTGGGATCGATATGCATCCCACTCGATCTTCTTGTTCTGGATGAACTTTGAAGATGTGATCGCCCAGCGTTGACGGACTAGTCCGCTTCTCTCCCTAATCGCGATTGCTTTATTGAGGATTCCAGGGAGAGATTCCATCCTCAGTTTGGCACGTTCCGCGCTGCTCATCGCGTAGACGTCGCGATCCACCGGGTCGGGAAGGACGTACTTATTCTCTATCCCAGCAAGACCCACAGTGATCAGGACGGCGAAGGCAAGGTAGGGATTGCATGCAGGATCGGGAGCGCGGAACTCGATGTGGGTGGCTCTTTCCTTGCCGGGCTTGTACATAAAAACCCGGATCATGTTGCTCCGGTTTCGATAGGTCCACGTGATGTACACCGGTGCCTCGTAGCCGGGTACGAGCCGCTTGTAGAAGTTGACCCATTGTGCGCAGACCCCGGTGACCTCTTTGGCATGCCGCATGATCCCCACGACATATCCCTGGCAATTAGGAGGGCCAGATACTGCATCGATTATCAAACCCCCTAGTCCAATTGCGTTGATTCAAACGACAAACTCCTCCAAGTAGGATTGCAGATATTTCGACGGAACACGATGATAAACACCGATGATCGCCTGCTTGAACAAAGACCGGAATCCCTCGATACCATTGGTGTGTATGTCGCCATCTATGGTTGTTTGGGCGTTGCTTGTGGTCAAACCTTTTCTTTTTATCCCTGGTTCCGACTCCTCAAGAAATGTACTGGAATCGACGGTCAGATCGAGTTCTCTCAAATTCTAAAGGGCCTACCATTCCTACATAATCTCACCGTAGTATGCCGCTTGTGATAAGGATTACGGACATTCAGACGTGTTTATGCTAATGTAGCACCAGGAAACCTTTGAAGGAGGTAGATGATGACGCTGGGGACCTGGTTACTGCTGTCGTTCTTCTGGGCGTTCTGGATCTTCGCCTTTGCTGGCTTTTGGTGTGGCGGACCGTGCTAATCCGTTAATCGCGACTCGCAAGGCCATACCGATGGGATGCTACCTCACGTGCGTGGCCTCGGCGCTGTTTAAGGCAGGCATCTTTAAAAGAGAGGCAGAGCCGAGACGTAGGGAACACGATGCGCTGTTGTTAGCTTATTTCTACAAGGAGGGGCAACGATGAACAGAATGGTGGCGTGCCTTTTGGGGATAGGGATAACCCTTGTGCTGCTACCCGCTCTGGTGGTTGGAGGGCCAAATTCTCCGACTCCAACCATCACGGTGTCGGTGGTCAACGTCGTTGATGGCAACACGATCGTGGTCAACATCCTCGCCGTGTCCGATGCCTCACCGGTCTTCGTGGGAGACACCGTGCACATCCGCCTGATCGGGATAGAGGTCACGGAAAGCGGCGAGGCGTTCTGGGAAGCAAATGCAGATGTGTACGCCAATATGATCATCGCCAGGACAGTGTATTTGGCGGTCGATTCCACCTCCGCCATCTTGTGGAAAGGTGGCGACGAGCCGCTACCAGCCTATGTCTACCTCGATCCTGAGGGGAAGACGCTGGTGAATTCGCTGCTCATTGCGGTGGGATTCGCTGACGCGGTTACTTCGTCAACGGATACTCACAAGGCGACAAGTGTGGCGACGTCCGAGGTGCAAGCTGAAGCCTCTAGCACAGCGTTGGCCAAGGCATCAACTGCGGCATCGACCATTACCACTGGGGCAAATAGCGTGTGGACACCTGCCCAATCCACCGCTCTTACCGCCGTCCTGGCGGGGCCGAGGGGGTGTTGCTGCTGTCCGTGTGCCTGTACCTGCCCAATTCCAGAGCCGCTCAACCTGCTTCATCTCACATCCTGCGTTCGGCGCGGCGACTACGCCAAGCTCGAGCTCGAAGCCGTTCCCGGGACATGGTACCAGATCGACGTTGGCTACCATTCAGACCTCAGCACAGATCTTGCCCTAAGCCCCCGAGCGGCGTTTTGCGGAGTCGTTATGTGGCGGTGGAAGGTGCACTTGCACACCCCGCAGGGCACATGGCCGATCACCGTGACAGCTCGCTTGAATGGGGAGATCATTGGACGGCTTGATACGTGCATCACGGTACGGCGCTGATCGTTTCACGGGGCGTCTACCAATATCTAATTCATCTTTTTAGTACCAAGGTAGGCCTTATCGGAGGGTGGGGCTTGAGGGGGGAACAGAGGGTCAGATACTGTATCGATTATCAACCCCCAGCTGATTCGGGAGAATGGTAGTTCTCACCACTTCTGTAGATGGCAGGAGCAATCAGAAGCAGTTTCCTTGTTGCAGTGATCCGTGCCATGGTAAGGACAAGGTAATACACTGAGCGTCAAGATGGGACAGCGGAGAATTAAGAAGCGCCTACAAAGCCAGCCCTAGCCCTTGCGGGAAATGGGAGTGATGTCCCCGGAATACCAGCATCGAGGATCAAAGCCTGCCTCTCACTTTCTCCAGATGACCCAGGCGGCTTCGTCAATCGTAAGTAGTTTCGGCAGTTCAACCCCATCGTATATCACGTGGCAACCTCTGACTCCATCATCGCCCGCAAGCCACGCGAGGTCAAATGGTGCTCGGGGATAGAGTGTTCGCGGATACCGCAGTGAAACAAGTTAGGCTCGTCCACTGAAGAAGTCGCGATCCACACAGAATGACGCTTCCACAGAATCCGATGGTAGACCCCATCCCGCAAAAACTCAGTGAATCAGGAAACCCTAGTGTTGGATTGCAAGACGCGCCCCTATTCCGACTGGGTTCTGGCCTTATCACTCTCGTGTGGCGCGGTCCAGCATCGCGTTGTCCTTCAGACGAATCCTCCCTTGCTTGATCATTTCGTCGAGTACTCTGTCGATTCGAGAGCGGATTTGCTCACTCGTCTGGTGGAAGCCGAGAAGACGGGCTGCAGTTGTTGGGATCGCCTCTCGTCGAGAAGCGAACTGCAACTCGAGGGTCCGGAGTATCGAAGCACCGATCTCCTCATCACTGATCAGCTCGATCTTCAGGGGTTCCCTCTCTTGGCGGCAACGGGGCTCACATTCCAGTTGATCGTCGTTCCATAGGAAGCTGCCCTTCAGACATACAGGGAAGTCGTCGCTGGAGTTAGCGAGTCGGATTCCACGGGTGATGGCCTCACGGATCAGCTTTCCCGACCTCTTCAGTCCCCACAGTGTTCGAATCCGTCTGATGACCTCATCGACATGAACGGGAGCCTCAACAGCCACAATACTCGCAACGGCCTCCGCAAGTGTCCGCCGTGGTGTGTTGTGAATGTCATTTTGCATGGAGATCATCAGCCGCTCGCATTCTACGTACGGTTGCGTGGGAATCTCGGTGGCGATTGCGTTGTTCTCGTCGGTCACTGCTTGGGCAGGCGCGTCCGCGGTCCCTCGTTGTCGAGAGCCCGCGTGTCCGATAGCACGTTCGGACCGCTCATCCATCGAGCTGGAGGGGAGGTCATCATCGGTGGGTGGTGGCGTGCGTATTGCCTCATGGACCGCGCGGAGAAGACTCTCCTGCGCGATTCTCCTCTGGGTGTACCAGTCTGTTGACCAGACGCGGTAGAGCCGCCAACCAAGGCCTTCAAGTATCTGCTGGCGAAGCCGGTCCCGTTCTCGAGCTACTCGAGACGAATGATACTGGGCCCCATCACACTCAATGCCCAGGAGGAACCTCCCGGGTGTCTTCGGGTCGACTACTGCAAGATCGATCCGATAGTCTGCACAGCCTACCTGCTGTTCCACCTGAAATCCCTCGGTCCGCAGGAAGTCGCGCACTGCATCCTCAAACGGAGAATCAGTGTCGCGAAGCTCCAACTGGATGTCTTCCAATTCCCCAGTCTCAGCGAATCTCAAGAAGGTCTTCAAGGCCCTCACACCCTTAGGCGCGTGTGCATCGATCGCTAGGTCGTCGGATCTGAAGTTGGAGAAGACGACGCACTGGTATCTAGCCCGTGTTATGAGCACGTTCAGCCGTCGTTCTCCGCCATCGTGGAGAGGTCCGAAGTTCCTGGAGAGCTTCCCGAAGCGATCGAAGCCATAGCCAACACTCAGGAAGATCACGTCTCGCTCGTCTCCCTGGATCGTCTCGAGATTCTTGACGAAGAAATGCTCATCCCGGCCGGAGGAGAAGTGCCCCTCCATTTCCGGGTGTTCTTCGAGTTCCCTTTGGACTTCCTCAAGGATTGCGTTCTGCTGTTTTGTGCTGAAGGCCCCTACTCCCAGACTCAAGTGGGGATGTGTCTTGTAGTGCTGGATCGCCTCTTTAGCTACTGCAACTGCCTCTTGCCTGTTCTCGGACGTTCTGCCGCGATCATAGACGGTATTCGGAAGGTGAACGAATCGGAGGCCGAGGTGCGGGTCATTCTGCACAGGTGATGGATACACGACCAGCCGGTTGTCATAGAACTCCGAATTCGAAACCGCAATCAGGGATTCATGCCGGCTCCGATAGTGCCATTTCAATGTCCGTAAAGGAAAGCTCGTCCCACAAAGGTCCAGGATGCTTTCGATGCCTTCCAGAGGATTTGCAGGCTCGTCCTCTTCCTCGTCCGTGTCTTCGACAAGATGGTCGAAGAAGCTCGTTGGCGGAAGCTGTTTTGTGTCGCCCATGACCACCAGTTGCCTTCCTCGCAGCAGAGCACCAAGCGCATCCTGCGGCCGAACCTGGCTCGCCTCATCGAAGATGATGACGTCGAAGCGGGTGCAGCGAGGACCGAGGAACTGGGCTATCGAAAGCGGGCTCATCATGAAGCACGGCTTGACCTTCTGAATGAGACCACCTGCTTGCTCCATCAATTTCCTAATCGGCATGTGACGTTTCTTCTTGCGCAGCTCTTGTTGGAGGATTCCCGCTTCGGAATCGCGGGCCACTCCTCCAAACAAATGCGGGCGCCGGTCGACCAGCTTCTGGTATACCTCCCTTTGGCTCGCCTCGATTACCTCTTTGTCCAGCTTTCGAAACCTGCTCACAAGGCCATTGTGCAGGGTGCCTACGAAGTCCGCGAGGCTCTTCCTCTCAGCGAATGCTCGCCTCAACTCCTTCTCGGCGATCGCATGTCTAAGACAAGATTCGATATCGCGCTTCTCGACAACTTGGTCTTCTATGAGCTGGACGAGCTCGTGAACGGGCAGAAGGTCTTCACTTCGCTTCAGGCCTTGGTAGCGGGTCCACAGCGGGAGCTTGTGACTGTTCTGACTCCATCGTTGCAGCAGCTCCAGCATCTCCTGCAGATCCGCAGTATTAGGAAGACTCCCCAAGGCTGCCACAGGGTCAAAGCGTAATTCCGAGAACAGGTCAGATAGCGACGAGTCCGCTTGCGTCGAGAGGTCCTCGAGTTCCTGCACCTTCAGGAACAGCGCAGCGTGCCCCTCAATCCCTTGCTCTGCTCTGTGTGCCAGCTCCTCGGAGCAGATTCCATCCGCCAAGAGCCGGCAGAACTCCTCTACCCAAGCTGACGCTTGCCGTAGTTGCTGAACATCGGATCCCTCGCCTCGCCACAGGTTCCCGAAGTGAAGCCTGCAGTCCGAATCAAGCTCGCTGAGCTCACGCCGTCCCGTCTGATACTGTGCGAGTGACGTAAGCTCATCCTCATAGGCACGATGGAATAGCGAGGGTGGACTGCTGTAGAGCGACGCAACATCCCGTGTCCACGCCCGGTAGTCCCGGTTGAGGATGGGTATCAGACCCCTGCGAACCTCACGCATGCGCGTAAGTAATGTGTCCACGTCAACATCGAATGCCTCGTTCGCGAACAGCTTGTCGAGTTCGTCTTTTTGTTTCCGCAGGTTCTCCACCAGCTGTGCAACGCGTTTGATGCTGGATTCGTCAGGCGCGGTCCGGGTGAGTGAGAGCACACCGGCGGCGGGCAGCTGCAGAGACTTCTGTAGAAGCTCCATGCAGGCCCTCTCATGGTAGACGGCTTGGAGGGAGTCGACGGGAGTCGCCCCAAGCTGCTCGGATAGCTCTCGTCCGAGCAGCTTGATCCTCTGCAGCGTGCCAAGTGTTTCTTGCAGACGACCGGAAAGCTCCTCGATTTCATGGGGGAGCATCGAAGCCGGATGGCATGCTTGCCAAGGATGGTCACGCGGCGGACCGACTTCGCGCAGTAGATCAGCAAGATCGCCCAAATCCTGAGACACTCGGCTCAGTCGCTCGATTGTCCAATCGCCATCATCGTCGATCCCGAACGAGGGCATTTCTCGGCCAGACTCTGAGAAGTGGAGGATTGCCTCTTCCTTCATGCCGTACAACTGGTAGGGCGAGAACTGCAGATGTCCAAACGGCGTTCTGAGGTCTCGGACGTACTCGTTCAGCTTCTCAATGTGCTCAACAAGAGCCTTCCTCTCATTCGAACTGCTCACGCGCCTTTGCGTCTCGTGTCGCCCTAGGCACATCTCAAGTTCAGCGAGAACGTCCCGTTTGCGAGACTTGCGGCTATGGAGCTCTAGACAAAAGTCACCCAGTCCCACCTTATCGAGCCTCTGCTTCACCACCTCTAGGGCAGCCATCTTCTCGGAGACGAACAGCACGGTCTTCCCGTGAACGAGAAGCTCGCCCACCATGTTTGCTATGGTTTGGGATTTGCCCGTACCTGGCGGACCCTCTACGACAAGATTCAATCCTGCCTTGATGTCTTCGATTGCAGCTATCTGTGATGGATCGGCGTCCATTACGTGGTAGATGCTGCTCCACGAGAGCCGCTCGTCGACTTCCTCCTCGGGGAAGAACTCGCCAGGTTGCTGATCGTGTCCTGGTGAGAACAGCGCCCTGATGAGCGGATGGGATGAAGGGCCATCGTCTTCTGGCCATCCGGCAGGATCGAGATCCTTGTACATGACGAACTTCGTGAAGCTGAAAAAACCGAGGTAGACATCATCCTTCACTGCCCAGCCCGATCTTCCCTCTACCGATTGGGAAACCGCTTCGTAGTAGCTCCGGAGCCCGCCGGCTTCTTCAGGTATGACGAAGTCGGGAAGGGCGACGCCAGCCTCGACAAGTCGCTCCTGCAAGGACAAGTTCGTCCCCACATCCTCGCCTGTCCATTTGAGCCTGTATGCTTCTCGGACCTTCGTCCGCACAAGCTCCACTGGTACCAGAACGAGCGGAGCTAGTCGAGATGTCTCGGACGAGGGAGATTCGAGCCATTCCAGGAACCCCAGCGCTAGGAAAAGAACCGTGTAGCCTTGCTCCTCAAGGACCGAATTCGCCTCATTGGATATGCGGAAGAGCTGCTTTGGCAGAGCCTCCTCGGAAAGCTCTGTCTGGAGGCTTTTTTGAGAACGTGTGGGCTTGGACTCTACCTCCTCATCGATCTTGTTCTCTCCAGCCTCACCGGCGGGATCTGTCTCAGCCGAGTGCTCTTCCTGTCTTGGCAAGAATGCTAGCGCGCTCTCTTCAAGAACAAGATGGTCGTAGATTGCTGCCGGGTCGGAAGACAGAATGCGCATACTACGCCTGGAGGATGGCTTGAAGTTGATCAGTCGGTTTCGAAGGGTTAGGTCCAGAAGACGGCTCCTCGCCTCCTCTATCTGCCTGTCAATCTGCGAAGTCGTCATGCCCAATCTCGCCCTCCTAGGAGGAATTATAGGCAAAGCCCGGAAAAAAGCGAAGTAGAACCTGAGTGGCCAGCAGCGGGACGGGGTTCAATCTTGGTTCCCAACGGCGTTTGACTCGATTTCAGTGCAGGCGTATCATGAAGCGTAGTCCAAGAACCACCTGCAGCATGCATAGAAGGAGCAATTCAGGGTGAAGAGCCATGTGTTGGCAACGCTTGTAAATTGACCCTTTTACCGTTTGGTTTTTGACCCACCCCCTGGCTGTCCGTAGTGTACTCGTAGGCGCACTCCCTGGTCCAACTTCCTTCGCCATACTCAGGATATCGCTTGTTCATTCTTCCTTCATTCGTTGACTCATCCGGTATGACGAGCCGCTGGTGGTCAAGATGTGCGCCCGGCAAGCAAGCCGATCCAACAGAGCCGTAGTCAGCTTCTCATCACCCAATACCTGTACCCATTCAGAGAAGGCCAGATTAGAAGATTGCTCGGGGTCAAACCTTGCTTTTTGATTTGAACAAGCCACTCATGTTCCACAATACTGATGGTTTGCGGGCCTGGCCTATTCCTTCAACCTGACCGCGGTCCCATAGGCGAGGATCGACAAGGACGTTTCACCTCACACGCTGAGGCACACGTTCGCCACTGACCTCTACCGGGAGACAAGCAAGATTAGGCTAGTTCAAAAGGTACTCGGTCACTCTGACTTATCCACAATGATGATTTACACCCACATTCACGACCCGGAGGTGGAGGACGCCCTTAAATCCTTTCGCCAAGCGACGGCGGTAGCAGTATGACCAAAGGATACAAACTTACATATTCTCAATCTCCCGAATGGCCGCGTTGTACTTTTCTTTGCAACAGGGATCTGAGTCGAGGTCCCGAAGGTAACCCTTCATCGCTTCCTGCAAGTGTCTCGTTAATTCAATCATGCTGACCGTTAGGACGCCTCGCTTATCTTCTTGCAGATGTTGCCCACTAGTATTTGGGTCCCAACTAATCCCCACTCCCCCACAAACGGTCAAGTCGTGTGACAAACAGCATCTTGCCCTTTTCCATAGCTTCTCTCTGTTCTTGTAGTATTCGGAAGGGAAGTATTTGCAAAGGGCCATGTCGAACTGCTTTTTATTGCCCCCAGGTTCCTTTCTAACCCTCCCGTCCCGAAACAGGCCAATAGCTTGAATAGCGGAAAACGCTAGAAGTCCTGCTGGGAATCCGAACCATCTGGCGTTCTTGTCCATACTGCCGCACCATTTGATGACCTTTATGAACTCGTCAAACACCGTTTGGAGTTCCGGTCGCTGGTACTCTATGGTTTCAACATCAGCATTGCTTGGCATCCGCCGCCTCCTTTCTAAACCTCAATACGATAGCAAGGCGATCCTTGTCACTTCTTCTCCTCCCGGTTCAGGTACTCAAGGATCGCCTCCACTACCAGGTAGTTGATTGAGCGATCTTTCTTCTCTGAAAGCTTCATCACCCGCTGAACAGGCTTTTGATCCATCTTCGATTGCGGAATAACAACTGAGATCCGATCGAGGATCTTCTTCGCCATGTATCGCACCCCCTTATCACAGACTACCTTAACTGTTACGCGGGGGTACGTCAATAAGTTGTCAGCAGGGGAAGCAGTGTCGCCAGCAAGCCGCTGGGACTCGTGTTTGGAACACTGGTTACCGCATGAACTTCCGTCCGATTACAAGGACTGTTAAGGCCATCATGATGCCTCCCAAGACCGCTTCTGCAGCCGCGAGGCCGCTGGGCAATCCCGCCGTAGGCCTTATATCCCCGTAACCCAGAGTGGTAAACGTGATGACGCTGAAATAGAGGGCGCCCCAAAAGCTGGTTATCGCTCTACCCAAGCCCAAAACACCTGGGGCTTCGAGCACGGAAAACCCTTTGAGAATAAGCATCGTGTACGCTCCAGCAAACCCTCCAATGATGACGGCCCATGTAATGAAGAGCCGCAATAGGCTTGCCCCATAGGCGGTGGGCCACCTGAGGAAGAGGCAATCGAAAAACCATGGAAAGAGGACGATTCGGAGTCTTCTTAGTGTCTGATAGGCTTTGTTCCACCATCGCCCCGCAAAAGGGATTCGTCGGGGAGAAACTCGCACAAGCCGCTCAAGGTAGTGTGCTGCATCTGCCTTCTCGCGTTCACCCTGTCTCTCAAACGTCACGCGGGCAAAGCTCCAGAATGATCGACTTGTCTTAACGTCATGCAATCTAACTCCGCATCTCCACCTCACCCACCATAGGAGGATCGTAGGCCTGCGATCACCCAATGAAAGAGCCCCCGCTTGGCAAAGTGCAAACTCAGTCTTGCCCTTAATCGAAGTACCTCCGAAGTAGACTGTTCGTCGGAGTCTAGTTCTCCGGAAGTAAGCGTCCCCCTCGATCGTGGCGTCCCTGAAGTAAGCGTTCCCCTCAATCGCGGCGTCCCTGAACTGAGCGTCCCCCTCGATCGTGGCGCGCCTGAAGTCAGCGTCCCCCTCGAGCGTGGCGTCCCAGAAGTCAGCGTTCCCCTCAATCGCGGCGTCCCAGAAGTCAGCGTCCCCCTCGATCGTGGCGCGCCTGAAGTCAGCGTTCCCCTCAATCGCGGCGTCCCAGAAGTCAGCGTTCCCCTTGATCGTGGCGTCCCTGAAGTGAGCGTCCCCCTTGATCGTGGCGTGCCCGAAGTAAGCGTACCCCTTGATCGTGGCGGACGAGAAGTAAGCGTCCCCCCCCAATCGTGGCGTGCCTGAAGTGAGCGCCCCCCTCGAGCGTGGCGCGCCTGAAGTCAGCGTTCCCCTTGATCGCGGCGTCCCTGAAGTCAGCGTACCCCTTGATCGTGGCGGACGAGAAGTCAGCGTACCCCTTGATCGTGGCGGACGAGAAGTAAGCGTCCCCCCCTCGATCGTGGCGTGCCCGAAGTAAGCGTACCCCCTGATCGTGGCGTGCCTGAAATGAGCGTTCCCCTCAATGGCGGCGCCCCAGAAGTTAGCGTACCCCTCAATCCTGGCGCCCCAGAAGTAAGCGTACCCCTCGATCGTGACGCCCGCGAAGTAAGCGTTCCCCTCAATCGTGGCGTCCCTGAAGTAAGCGTTCCCCTTGATCGTGGCGTCCCTGAAGTCAGCGTACCCCTTGATCGTAGCATCCCGGAAGTGAGCGTCCCCCTTGATCGTGGCGTCCCAGAAGCAAGCGTACCCCTTGATTGTTGCTTCACTACCTATGAGATCTCCAGCAATTTCTTTGGGAACGATCAGTTGGCCAGCTTCTCGACTACCGCCACTGGCTACAATACCGGTGGGGAAAAAGTATCCCCGGAAGTCATATCGCGGGTTTCTCGCTTCCTCGGGTCCGTCCCCATCTATCTGTTCGTAGAACTTCTGCTTAAACCTTCCAATATCCTTCTCCCCCGGCTCATGGAAGATGCAGTAATCCGATCCGGGCTCAGGCGAGACTCTGCAGTGGTAATCGGGGTTAAGCGCGCTTCGCCATTCGCACATGTTTATTAACGCTACCTAGTTGTTTGTGGTCAAACCTTGCCTGTTGTATTTGAGCAAGGTACTCATGTTCCACCGAGCTGATGGCTCACAAGCCTATTCCTTTAACCTGACCGCGGTCCCATAGGCAAGGATCTCGGCAGCGCCGGACATGGTCTGCGAGGTAGTGAATCGCACTCCCACAACGGCGTTCGCGCCAAGGCCTTCTGCCTCCTTCACCATCCGCTCGATCGCCTGATCGCGTGCCTGGGTGAGCATGCGCGTATAGTCCTTGATCTCGCCCCCGACAATGTTTCGCAGGCCGGCCATGACGTCTCGCCCGAGGTGGCGGGCACGGATCGTATTCCCACGTACAAGACCAAGCACTTTCTCGATCTTTTGTCCCTCTATGCACTCAGTCGTCACCAGAAGCATCATTTCCCTCCTTTTTTCGTTCCCAAATCAAACCTAAAACCACGATGATCAACCCGGCCGCTCCGATGAGAATCACCACCTTAAAGAAGATCCCGATCCCCGGTGCGGTGACAAGCAGGCGAATCAGAAAATAGGCGACATACCCGCCTAAAAGACTCCCTGCGACGATCATCAGCCAATAGCCAAGTTTAAGCATCTTCGTGCCTCCTTAAAGGAGATCTTATAGCTCGCCCCAGTTCTTACCACACGCCACCTTCACTTCCAAAGGAAGGCGAAGTTCCATCACCCCTTCCATCTCCTTTTTGATCCTCGTCATCGCCTTCTCACAGTCTTTTTCCTTTGCCTCGAAGACCAGCTCATCGTGGATCTGTAGAAGCATCTTCACCTTGAGGACGCCGCCTTCGATCAATCGATCGATCGCAAGCATGGCAAGCTTGATCAGGTCGGCAGCTCCTCCTTGAATCGGGGTGTTAACAGCGTTACGCCGGTCAAAGTTCCGGCGAGGGACGTTCCTTGACCTTAAATGCGGAAGCGGCCGGCGACGGCCGAGGAGCGTCTCGGCATAGCCACATTCCGTAGCAACGGCGACCATCCGGTCGATGTACTCCTTTGCTTTGGGGTAGGAAGAAAAGAAACGGTCGATGTAGGCCTTGGCCTCCGCGCGGGAGATCCCTAACTCACGAGCAAGCCCGTACGGGCTGATCCCGTAGATGATCCCAAAGTTGATCCGTTTGGCCGCGTCGCGCAGCTTGGAGGTTACATCCTCCTCGGGAAGGGCAAAGATGCGGCTGGCGGTCATACGATGGAGGTCCTTCCCTGTTTTAAACGTCTCGATCAGGGCCTCATCTTCCGATAGATGAGCGAGAAGGCGAAGCTCAATCTGCGAGTAGTCGGCCCCGATCAAAAGCAAGCCTTGCGGGGCGACGAAGGCGCGACGGATCCGCTCCCCGACCTCCGTACGAATAGGGATGTTCTGTAAGTTGGGGTCAGAGGAGGAGAGCCGGCCCGTGGCAGTGGAGGTTTGATGAAACGATGTGTGGATCCGGCCAGTTTCCGGATTTATCGCCTCCGGCAACCGTTCGATGTAGGTGTTTAAAAGCTTCTCAAGTTCCCGGTATTCGATCAGCTTCCCCGGCAGAGGGTGCTGTACTGCCAACTCGGAGAGGACACGGGCGCTCGTAGAGGGGCCGGTCTTGGTGCGCTCGATCACAGGCAGGCCAAGGCGGTCAAACAGGATAGTAGCCACTTGCTTGGGAGAGCTCGGATTGAACGACTCACCCGCGATCTCGTATAAGTCCTCCTTGATAATATTCAATTGTTCCCGAAGATCCACCCCTTGTGAAGCGAGGATCGCGCGATCGATAAGGATTCCGTTCTGTTCCATCCGGGCCAGCACTGGGACGAGGGGAACCTCCACCTCGCGGAAGAGCTTTGTCGCGTTGACCCGCTCCAGCGCTTCCTCAAGCGGTCGTTTAGCGCGAAAGACGATCTCAGCATCCTCGGCTGCGTAGAAGCTCGCCTTGTCTAAAGGAACAGCGGCGATCTGTCCGTTCTTACCAGCAAGCTCGCTGTAGGAGAGTATGTCGTAACCTAAATAGACCCTGGCAATCTCCTCCAGGTTGTGGCGCCGCTCCTGCGGACGGGCAAGGTGAGAGGCGATCATGGCATCAAAGGAAATCCCACGCGGATGTAGTCCGTACCGCCTGAGAATAACAAGGTCATACTTAAGGTTCTGCCCGAGAATCCGTGGGGTCTCTTCCTCAATCAGGGGTCGCAGTACATCCATAACCTCGTCTAACGCGAGTTGAGCGGGAACCCCGAGGTAGTCGTGACCGACCGGGATGTAGTAACCCTCATACGATCGAGGAGAAAGAGCAATGCCAACTATTTCAGCCCGCATCGGGTCGCGACTCGTCGTCTCCAAATCAAGTGAGAATTCCTCCCCTTTGGCGATCTCCGTCACTAGGCGGTCGAGTTCACTTTTTTTGAGAATCGTTTTATAGGTAGCTTTTCTCTCATCCTTTGGCACTTTTTTAGAAGCGGTCGTTTCTTTAAACCCAAGCTCGTTTAGTACAGAATGGAACTCAAGCTCGCTTAGAAGTTGGGCCAACCCCTGAAGATCAACTTTGCCCAGGCGACAGTCCTCAGGGATCTTCCCCACAGAAACGTCCTTCTTAAGAGTGATCAACCGGCGGGCAAGAAGGGCGTCAGCGGTATGGGTCTTGAGGTTCTCCCGTACGCGTGCGTTTTTCACCTGCTCGATGTTCTGCATGATCGCATCAAGGGAGCCAAACTGTGCGAGAAGACGGGAGGCGGTCTTCGGACCGACGGAAGGGACCCCAGGGATGTTGTCCGAGGTGTCACCGACAAGAGACAAAAGATCAACGAGCCCCTCCGGTGTAACCCCGAACTTATTACGCACCTTCTCTTTATCGAGGATTTCACCTTCACTATTCGGTCGATGGCCGGTCGGTTGGATGAGGGCTACTCGCTCGTTCACAAGCTGCGCTAGGTCCTTGTCCGAGGTGGCGATCAACACTGTCAACCCCTTCTCTGCTGCGCGGCGGGTGATACTGGCCAGGATGTCGTCGGCCTCTATTCCCTCTTCTGATACGAAGGGCACCCCGAGCCGCTTGAGAATCCCTTGGATCAGCGGAAATTGCGAGGCGAGCTCCTCTGGCATCTCCTTGCGAGTCGCTTTGTACTCCGGATAGAGCTCGTGGCGGAAGGTCTTCCCCCCAGCATCGAAGACGACGGCAACATAGGCAGAAGGGAATGAGCGCATGATCTTAAGCAAAGCCCGCCAGAAGCCGTAGACCGCGTTCACAGGCCGGCCATCGCGTGTGGAGAGCTCGCGGATGGCGTAAAAGGAGCGGTAGGCGAGCGAGTGCCCATCAAAGAGCAAAAGCCTCTTTTCGTCGGGCTCCTCCGGCAAGTTGAGAAGTTCTTTATAGGTAGGCACGTTCATCCTTGTCTATCCCTTGCAGGTCGAGCATGTAACAAAGCGCAAGGGCAAGCCCGTCAGCGACGTCATCCGGTTGAGGAATCTCATTAAGGTGAAGGAGTTGTTTCACCATCGCCTGCACCTGCCCCTTGCTTGCCTTTCCGTAGCCGGTGATGCGTTTCTTTACCTGAAGAGGGGTATAGCCACGCACCGGGATGCCTACCGTGGCCATAAGGAGCGCCCCACGCGCTTCCGCGGTGAGCATTGCCGTGCGGGCGTTCCTCGCCAGGAAGACCTCCTCGATTGCCACTCCATATGGATGATAGGTCGAAATCAGGGCACACGCCTCCTCGTAGATCTCCCGCAGCCGCTGCGCTCGAGGTATTCCCTTCGTGGTCTCAATAATCCCCCCGGAGATCACCTCCCAGCCATCAGAAAGCGCGTGCACGACCCCATAGCCGGTAACAGCAAGGCCGGGGTCAAATCCAAGGGTAATCGCTCCACCCTTCACTTCAAGAAATCCCGCAGCTTGCGATGCTCTTCATCCGCGTCACGGCAGGTGTGGTCAGGATGCTCGTTTAGATTGACACCGCAAACCGGACACAGCCCGCGACAATCGGGCCGACAGAGCGGATGCGGGTCGAGCGAGGCAAGGATAAACCCCACGATCTGCGGAGAAAGGCCGAGGATATCCACCCCAGCAGAAATGGAAACCTCGAACACCTCTTTAAGATCCACCTGCGAATGCACCGGAGTGAGGCAACGACGACACGGTCGCTCGATCACGGTCTTGATCTGTGTGTCGAAGTAAAGGGTGCCAAGCTGGGCGAACGCCTTCCCACTTACAACAATATCCTCCAGGAAGCGAACATCCTCAGACAATGACGCCGTTTCCTCCACGATCAGTCGAAGGTTTACAGGAAATCTCTTTCCAGGGTTGTTGAGAAACTTGACCACGTTAAGGTTCATCATTTCGTAGACGGCGTGCGACATCCGCCGTCCTCCTCCCCTCCTTAACATCATGAACTCGGATAATATCCGCTCCGTTGATCACTGCCACAGCGTTTGCCGCAATCGTTCCCTCCAGTCGCTCACCTACCGGGAGATCAAGGATTTCGCCGAGGAACGACTTGCGCGAAAGACCGATCAAAACTGGCACGTCAAGGTCGGTGAACCTGAAAAGCCCACGCAGGATGGCGAGGTTATGCTCTAATCTCTTTCCAAAACCAATCCCCGGGTCGATAATAATCCGCTCGCGGGGGATTCCCGAATCGAGCGCTGCCTCAATCCGCTCAGCGAAAAAGGATTTTATCTCCTCGACCGGGTCGGCGTAAACAGGGTTATCCTGCATCGTCTCCGGCGTTCCCAACATGTGCATCAACACCACGAACACTCCACCCCCAGCAATTATGCCAGCCATCTCAGGATCGAAGCGAAGAGCGCTGATGTCGTTCACGATCGACGCCCCGCACGCGATCGCCTCTTTGGCTACCGATGCTCTGGTTGTGTCAACAGAAAGGAGAACATCACTTCGATTGCGGACCCCCTCGATCACTGGCATAACTCGCTCCAGTTCTTCAATGGATGAAAGGGATTTTGCACCTGGCCGGCTCGACTCACCGCCGACATCAATTATATCAGCCCCCTCCTTTTCCATCTGGAGGGCACGCTCAATAGCGTCAGTTGGCGTGAGATACCTTCCGCCATCATAGAAGGAATCTGGGGTGACGTTTAACGCCCCCATCACCAACACCCGGTCCCTCTCTTTCACCCAGTTTGCTAGTCGTCTCATCTTCCGAAATCCAAGTATACCACAGGGCGGCGGATGGTGACGGCGTTTGACGGCACAGCCAACGCTCACTACAATCCCTTGCAAGAGAGCAAAAGGGGTGATGACAATCGTTAGGGTATTGTTGATAACAACCATTGAGTCGTTAGGGCACATCGGTGAAGTAGTGGACGTAGCCGATGGATATGCGCGAAATTACCTGTTCCCCCGTGGGCTCGCCACGAAGCCGACACAGCACAACATCGCCAGTTATGGAAAGCCGAAGGCAGCTCACGAAACACAGCTTCAAGAACGGGAGGAAAAAGCACTCCGCCTACGTGACACGCTTGCCGATCGCACGCTCGTCTTCACGCGCAAGGCACACGACGACGATCGTCTCTACGGATCGGTGCGAGTGGAGGATATCGCCTCACAGATCGAGGAAGAACTAGGCGAGCACATTGAGCCTTCACGGGTGCAGCTAGAACAGCCAATCGAGACGCTCGGCCCACATGCAGTGACGATCAACCTGTACAAGGATATCGCTGTGGAGCTCCGCATCCGCATCGATAATGAGACTGGCCTCGAGGGGGCTAACAAGGAGGAGTAACCCGCAATGAAAAGCGGGCGATCAGGGGGGATTGTCATCGTTTGCCTTCTTGTGTTTGCGTTTGTCGCAAGCGGTGTCGAGGTTCCCCTATTCGTCTGCGGCGAACCGGTTTCCCTCATTTACGAAG
This sequence comes from Candidatus Bipolaricaulota bacterium, assembly GCA_030606565.1. Classification (GTDB taxonomy): domain Bacteria; phylum Bipolaricaulota; class Bipolaricaulia; order UBA7950; family UBA9294; genus UBA9294. Next base: position 121,511 of record JAUWGE010000003.1, read on the forward strand.
CTTTTTGGGATGATGACCAACTACTGGTCCCTTTGAGTGAGTTTGGTCTCAAGTTGGGGATTGAGGCCACATACATTGATGAGGAGGACTCGATCAGTGTCCACTTTAGCGGGGGAAGACAGTTCTTCCCCACTGATCACTTTAAAACCTACGCCGGAGTTTACTACATCCCGCTTAACAAATTGGCCGACCTCGTCGGGGCGAGGATACACACGATCGGCAAGGAGATCTACGTCGAGGCCGAACCTTCGTACCTCACTTCGCTTGAGGCAACCGCAAAACAAGTGACCGTTCGTTTCGATACTTTCACCCCCTACAAAGCGATTGAGGGAGAACCGGGAACGATTCACCTTCGCTTCTACCACTGTTCTCTTGCTACCGCCCCGCGCCGACTCGCTGTGACCGGCGGACCCATCCTCTCGGTTAAGCTTTTGGCAGGTCCGCAAAGCGCGGTGGAGCTGGTAATCAAGGTATCTAGTGACTCCCTTCCTCAGACAAGACGGTTCGAGGCACCTGGGTTCTATTCGGTCTCGCTTACCTTCGACCATCAACTTCTAACCGAAACGCAGGAGGAAATCTCACCTTACATCACCTCCCACGAGATCGAGACCGACTTGGGTGAGGGACCGGTGAAGATCAAATACATATACGTAAAGGAATGGCGAGACCACTACCGCTTAACCCCTGCGGTCCCTGAAGGCGGTGTGGGCACTATATCACCCTTGAAGGAGATGGCCCGTGCACACGGCGCGCACGCTGCGATTAACGCCAACTTCTTCGACACAGCAACCAACAACCCGGTTGGGCTTCTGATCGTAGATGGGGTAGTTCTAAGCTCCAACTACGAACGCCGCGCAGCGTTGGGGATCGATTTATTTGGCCGGTTAACCTTCTTCAATCCGATCGTTAATCTCTACTTACGCTGTGACGCGGGGAAGATCACAATCGACGATGTGAACCGGCCGATCAAGTCGGATGAACTGATCGTCTACACCGAAGACTACACTGGTCTTACCGCGCGCAGTGCTTCTCAACCCTTCCGTGTTGTCAAGGTGCGCGGCGATCGCGTCGTCGCTGTCCAATATTGCCCGTACGTAGTTGAAGATCGCTCCGCCACCCTCCTTGTGGCAAGTGGTACGGCGCGCGCGCGGTTGATAGGCATAACCGTTGGAGAAGAGGTGAACGTAGAGTTCACTCTCGACCAAGGGGATCTCCTCGTCACCAACGTGGTTAGCGCCGGTCCGCTCCTCATCTTAAACGGGAAGGATATTCTCGACCTTAAAAGTGAGAGCTTTCAGCCGGAGTCCTATTTAGCAAGCGGCCTCGCCGCTCGTAGCGTGTTAGCCACTGACTACTACGGTGGATTAATCCTGCTCACGGTGGTGAAGGACGAAGGGAGCGTGGGAGCGAATTTCGACAACCTACTGAGCGTCCTTCACAGTCTGCCACAAAAGGTGAAGAACGCGATCGCATTCGATGGTGGTCATTCGAGTTCGCTCGTGCTCAAGGACGGTGGCACTTACTGGGAGATCTTAAGTGGAGGACGGGTCGCGGTCGGCCTCCTCCTCGTCCCCACTGATCGATGAAACGCCTGGCTCGCGATGTTCTGTTAATGGCCCTGGCAACCGGCATCTCGCGAGTCTTTGGTCTCTTCCGCGACGTTACGATCGCCGATCGATTCGGGGCCAGCGGGGCCTACGACGCATTCCTCGTTGCTTTCTTTCTCCCTCACTTCCTCCGCCAGCTCCTCGCGGAAGGGGCACTCTCCACCGCGTTTATCCCTGTCTTCACCGAGTCGTTGGTCGCCGACAAGGAGGCAAACCGGTTCGCCAGCAACGTCCTCTCTATACTTATCATCCTCTTCCCGATCATTGTCGCTTTAGGAATCCTTCTTGCCCCGTACTATCTCCCGTTTTTGGCAAGTGGCTTCTCTGAAGAGAAGCTCGCTTTATCCATCCACCTGGCGCGCATTCTTTTCCCGTTCATCGCTCTTATGGGATTCGCTGCGGTGTTCATGGGGATCCTGAACGCGCACCATCGCTTCTTCGCCGCGTCGTTCGCACCGGTGTTGTTCAACCTAGGTATGATCAGCGGCGCCCTCTTCCTCTCTTCCAGTTTCTCGCTTGAACCGATCTATGGATTGGCCGTAGGGGCCTTGCTCGGTGGTGGGGGACAACTCCTCTTTCAGATCCCAGCCCTGCGCGGGGTTGGGTTCCATTTTCACTTTACCCTGACACCGCTTCATCCGGGAATCCGCCAAATGGGAAGATTGATGGCTCCAGCACTCCTCGGGCTGGCCGTCACCCAAATTAACCTCCTCGTCGACAACAAGATTGCCTCCCACTTGGGGGATGGAGGAATCTCCTCCCTGCAGTATGCGATGCGCCTGTTTCAACTCCCGCTGGGAGTGTTCGCAGTGAGCATCGCTTCCGCTCTCCTACCGCGTTTCTCGGCCGCCCTCGCCCGTGGTGAGCATGATCGCTTCTCGGCACACCTTAAGGATGGAATCAGTTCCAGCACGTTCATCCTGCTCCCAGCCATGGTCGGCCTGTACGCCATCGGCCCTGACGTCATTCGTCTGTTATTCGAGCATGGCAGCTTCTCCTTGCCCGATACGTTGCGCACAGCGCACGCCCTCTCATATTACCTCGTCGGTGTCCTCCCCTATGGGCTTATGTACATATTCACCCGTGCTTTCTACGCTACAGGACGCACTACCCTCCCACTTCTCGCCTCCTGCTGCGCGGTGGCAGCGAACATCGCCTTCGATCTGCTTCTTGTCGGACCGATGCGCGAAGGAGGACTCGCCTTGGCAACCTCGATCGCTGGGGGCGTCAACGTTGCGATCCTCTTCCTGTTCTTATGGCGGACGATCCATCCCGATGGCATGCTGTTAAAGCGATTGGTGAAAATTGCTCTTGGTTCTGGGCTTGTCTTCCTCGTCGCTTGGGCAACGCGACAGTCAATCGGTGAGGGATCACGAGCACTGGCGGTCTTTCTCCCCACGCTTGCAGGAATCACGTTCTACCTAGTTTACGCCCGCATCAGCGGCCTATGGGATCTGGTCAGATCAAGCGGCGAAGATCACTCGGGGTAACGATTAAGCCGCTTTGTTCCTGTTGTTTCTCTTCGGGAAGAAGTTCCTCCAGGTGGGCGAAGAGCCCACGCAGGAAGGCGCGCGGTACCTCCGGCTCTCGTAATGAGGCGACCATCTTTGCCAGGCGGGTCAGTCCCTCCTTGAGGAGCTCTCGCGATAATCTCCCTTCCTCTAGCTGGGGTGCTAATTCCTCCCACAGGAGGCGTCCAAGCAGGGAGAGAGCCTGAGTGACAAGTTCAATCGGGCCCACGCGCGCGGTGAGTTCGGCAAGTGCTACTTCTACGTCGGCGTCGGTCAGCCCCTCAACCCCTTCAGCCACCCGCTTTAGCAGGTATTCAAGGGCGATAATCAGTTTAAGGTCTGCTTCCCGCCCGCGCAGGTCCTCGTTGACTTTCAGCCATACCTCGTGGTAGCGGGAGCCCTGCTTATCACGTTGGAACGCCTCGTGGCGCTCGAGGTGCGGGCAAGTGGATGGACAGGAGATTCTCACAAGACGGTTCTCCCCGCAGCAGCGGCTGCAGATCGGTCCAGCGAGAACCGGACAGTAGCGATTGCCCCGCCTTTTACCACAGCGAAGGCACTTCTCCTCCATATTCTAGCCGCTGTAGCCAAGCTGTTCCTTGGCCGTGTCGGAGAGCAGATCCGGTGTCCAGGGAGGGTCCCACACCAGGCTGACCTCCACATCGACCTCCTCAAATACCTCACGAATGGCCTGTTCGACGCTCCCGGCAAGCATCCCCGCCATCGGGCACCCTGGGGTTGTGAGGGTCATATCGACACCGATCTTGTTCCCTTCTATCTGAATGTTATAGATAAGCCCCAGATCGACCACATTGATCCCCAGTTCCGGGTCAATCACATCCTCCAAGCAAGATGTCACCATATTAGTCGTGATCTTCATCGTCCTCTCCTTGCAGTTCCGCCACCATTATAAAGGGGATAAAGCTACCGATCAAAAGGAAAGATACCTTGCCGCTTTGCGGGCCCAGCGGTCGGCAGCAAGAAGCGTGGAGAGAATCACCTCATCTTGGTTTCCCGCATCGGAACTAATTTCCTTGAGGTCAG
>JAUWGE010000002.1 GCA_030606565.1 Candidatus Bipolaricaulota bacterium
CTGAAGAAGATCCAGGCCTCGCTACATCATGTGTTTCGTGCACAGAGTTGTTGACAGTGCAGGCAGCTTCTCGGTAGGATCGGATACGTGAGGAATGGAGGCCATGTGAACGGCAGTTTTAACAATTAACTGGACATCCCCGATAGAAGTCGGTGGGCGAGGATCAATAGAGCACCTTCGGAACAACCTGGAGTATGAGACTGCAGCCATAGGAGAACCGTGCAAGGCAGTCCGGTAACGTTCAGGACTGATTATCGCTGGTGTAGTAATAGATCGATATGCCAGTGGGTTTCGAAGAGAGGGGTAGTATGAAGACGCGGCAGACTGAAGCGACCAAATCGTTGACCATCAGTTGTATCGTACCCACCTGCGATCGCAGGGAATTCTTGCCAGAGACGCTAAGGGCTATCCTGAATCAGACCCTATCCCCGTATGAGATTATTGTGGTCGACACTGGTAAGGAACCGGTTGATTTACCAGAAGACCCGCTGGGCAAAGTGAAAGTTCACCGTATCGTGCCGTACGCTGGGGCATCGCAGTCACGGAATTTCGGTGCTTGCTTATCATCTGGTGAGTACTTGGCTTTCTGTGATGATGACGATTTGTGGTGCGAGAGGTATCTCGAGAATGTCGCAAACGCAGTAAGGGCCGGATCACAGTGTGTTGTCAGTCGTTTGGATAAATTGGAAGATGGGCAAGTGCTTCCGCACAAAAACGCGCACGGTAGACTAACACTGCAAAATCTTCTAATTCGGAATCCGGGAGTTACAGGATCTAACGTGGTCCTAACCAGATCTCTATTCTTCCTGGTTGGGGGGTATGATCCCAGACTAGAGACTTCCGAAGACAAGAGCCTGGTGATAGACGTGCTTCGATTGGGCGCGAAAATAATAACACTTCCCAATAACCAAGTGATAATGAGAATGCACAAGGGCCCACGTCTCTCAAGTGTAACGCGGATGGCTGAAGGTACGCATTCCTTCGTGAGAAAATATCGTAACGTTATGGGACTTGGCGATTACGTCTTGAACTGGTGCAAGATCCTCTATCTGCGGTATAGGTCCGGCAACAAGTGGGCACTTGGTCCTTTGGTTGCTCTGTACTTGTTGAGCCTCCCGAAGCGTATTGTTAGCAGACAGCGTTTCTGATAGCTCGCAAGTGCACTATGGGAAGGCCCGCGTACTAGTTGTTGAAAACTATATAATATAGCTGTTTTATGTTTGTAAGGGGCAGGGCTAAGAGGAAGATAGATACGGACAATAGGGTCCCCATGAGAATGCTTGTTATTGTTGACAAACGGCTACCTTCGGATCATTCCTTTATTCAGGGGGTTCTCGCCAAATCATTACCACGGCTGGGAGTAGACGTTACATTCTTTGGCTTGTCTCAACACCTCAAGGGACACACTCAGATTGAAGGCGTCGACTACTGGCTGTTCAAGCCGTGGCAGGGAGGGCTCTTTATCGAAGCCCTCCAGATGATCTTAATGTTCCCTCAATTTGTGTGGAGAGTGGATCGGTTTGACGCTGTCTTTACGCGTAATGATCCCGTGGCTTTGATCCTAGGATGGCTGTACAAACGCCTACGAAATCCAAACGCGCGACATCTGCATCAGATATCCAACTTGCACGCCGAGGCGATACTACAGAGCCAAAACGCCTCCCTTTGGTACAAGATCGCTGCCGTGGGTGATCTTGCCATCCGGAGGTTGTTTTTGGCTAAGGCAGCGCGCATTTTTGCGGTAAGTGAGCGGATGAAGCAGGATCTGATCGCCAAGTATCCCAAGGCGACGTACTGTATGGACTTTCTACCACTGGGGATTCTCAAAGAGGATTTCGAAAACCCATTAGAGTACGAATCTCGACCTACGGACGTTGTCTACATCGGAACCCTTGCGGCTAGTAGACGTCTAAACATCGTTATCGACGCTGTTGAGATCTACAATCGACACTACGGGCATCTGATGCTCAAGATATGGGGTGCTTCGCATAACCCTGAAGACGATTTGAAGCTTAAGGAGTACGTTCGCAGAAAAGGGCTCGAAGATCTTGTTCAGTTCTTCGGTCGTGTTCCACGAGAGGAGATGCTCCGGGATCTCATGGCAGCTAAGATCGGGATATGTACCATACCCCCCGAAGGGTTCCTTCAGCAAAGCTCACCCACTAAGCTGATGGAATATCTGGCAGCGGGTTGTTGCGTGATTGCGACTCGAGGCATTCCAGATCAGGATACCATCATTGAGGCATCTGGGGGGGGGATATTCGTCAATTATCAGGCAGACACCATTGCAGAAGGCATCCATCAATTGTTGAGTCAGCCCGAGGAAGCTGCTTGCATGAGTGCCAGAGGACGCACGTATATCTTTAGTCACAGAGACTACGGCGCGATGGCTCGAAAGGTCAAAAGTGCAGCAGAGAATGCTCTCGAGCAAGAGGGTGATTGTTGACTGATGCCTCCACATTTTCGGGCCTGTCGGTGTAAGCTTCGCTTGAGTTGATTAGTAATCCAGGATACTCTATTAAGTGAGAGAGCCAAACACAACGTCCTTGAGAAAGGAGTTCGGAGTCTTGCGTAATCCTCAGCAAAGGCTTGGAGCACGTTGCTTGGGCCATAGCTTGCTAATCGTGGGGCTGGGGCCTCTAGTTGAGCGGAAGAGGCTACTAGTGGAGTTGTTGGGTGGAGGAAGGATACGCTGGGGGGTGAAGTATTACTTCAGTCGATGACCGTTCGTGTGAGGTAACGCCGTGTTTTAGGTTGTGGGCGGCATTCTTCGCCTATACACTCATAGTTGCTTTTTTCATCCAACTGATCGTACTTCCGTACTTTTTTTCGCAGTGGCACGCGGGCGATGGGTTACTGATCGGTGGGGATTGGTTGGGCTACCACACCCGGGCTGTCGAGCTTGCCGAGAAGATCCATTCGCAAGGATGGAGGGCATGGACGCTGCGACCAGGTGGACAAGCCCCCGCAGGCATCGCAGGTGCGATCTATGCGCTCACGATACCCAACCCTTGGGCACTCATTCCCCTGAACGCCGTTCTTCATGCCACTGCTGCGCTTGTGTTGTTGTTGATTCTGCAGTTCTTCATCCCAAATTGGAGGTTAGCCATCTGGGCCGTTTTGCCCTTTTTTCTTTATCCCTCGACGTTGTTGTGGACGACTCAAATTCTCAAGGACGGGTATTCCATTGCAGGTTTCCTCCTATTTCTTTACGGCTGGCTCTCTCTAGTGCGTCTTGAGACATGGAAACGTGTACGCTGGTTACCAATACTGCCACTAGTGTGGCTGCTACTGGGGGCATTTCTCATTTGGATCGTACGGCCGTACATGCTACAGATGGCGCAATCCATTGGTGCAGGACTAGCACTGCTTTTGACGGGTGTATTTTTGTACCGCGCCGTTAAGGAAGGCCTAAGTTGGCCCAAAGCTATAATGGGAACAGTACTGCTCTGGGGGATTGTCGCCTCCCTCTCGCTCGCCACTCATTTGGGAGGAAAGGTCATTTACCAGGAAGTCCCCATTGAGGCTGAGGCAGCGGCTGAGGCTGTAAAGAGGGTCTGGCAAGGCTCTAAGTGGTTACCTGGCGTGCTTGAGAATTACTTCTATACCTTAGCCGTGGTTCGTGAGGGCTCTCGTTTGGGTTATCCAGATGCTGCTAGTAATATTGATACGGATATTGCATTCAACAAAGCATCTGATGTCATTGCTTACTCTCCAAGAGCAACACAGATTGCTTTCTTCTCGCCCTTCCCAAGGCAGTGGTTTGATTCAGGGAGCCTTCCTACGACTACATTGATGCGGAGGGTCTCAGCGGTTGAGATGATAGGGGTTTGGGTTGCGTTGATCTTTTTGCCCTATGCCTTATGGCATTGGCGGCGGAGACCGGAGTTCTGGGTTCTAGCAAGCTTTTGTTTTGGAATGATGGTGGCGTATGGATTGGTGATTGCGAATGTGGGATCGTTGTACCGTGTTCGGTATGGATTCCTCATGACGCTGGTCACTCTGGGTATCGCGGGGGGACTTTCAGCGTATCAGAGATGGAGCTGTAGGTCGCGGGCAAAGCACAATTCTGTACTGGATCCTTAATGTATCAGTATAATCTTCGTAAAGAAAGTGGAGGCGGTTACAGAGTGCCTGAGAATAGGGAAACTGCTAAGAAACAGATTACCGTAGGTATCGTTGGCCTAGGGTATGTGGGCTTGCCGTTAGCGCTGGCGTTCTGCAACCGAGGCTTTGAGGTCTACGGAGTCGATAACTCTCTTGAGAAAATCAAATCGCTACAAAAGGGCAAAAGCTACATCGGCGATGTAGATGATGTTGCTCTTAAAAGCTGCCTGGAAACTGAAAAACTCCGCGTTTCATCCAGTTATTCCGATCTCTCCAAAGCTCAAGGGATCAGTGTCTGCGTGCCTACCCCGCTGCGCAAGACCAAGGACCCCGATATGTCCTATGTCGTGGATGCCGCGGAGAACATCTCTAAGATTTTGCACACGGGACAGGTCATCATCTTGGAGAGCACGGTCTATCCCGGAGCAACGGAGGAACTGATCGCCCCAATCCTGGGAAAGAGCGGCTTGAAGGTCGGCAGAGATTTTTACTTGGCCTTCTCCCCTGAGCGGGTCGATCCGGGGAACAAACAGTATGGTATAAAGGACATCCCTAAGATCGTCGGCGGGGTCACTGAAGAGTGCAGCAAGAGGGCAGCTGATCTCTACCAGCAGATTTTCAAGCAGGTCATCACGATGGGCTCTAGAGAGGCGGAGATGGCAAAACTTCTGGAGAACACTTTCAGGGCGGTCAACATCGGACTGATCAATGAGCTGGCTCTGGTAGCTCGCAAGATGGGAACCAACATCTGGAACGTGATCGACGCCGCTAAGACAAAACCCTTTGGTTTCATGCCCTTTTATCCGGGTCCTGGTCTAGGCGGTCATTGTATTCCTATCGATCCTTTCTATCTCTCGTGGAAAGCAAAGACCTATCGGGCCGATACGAGCTTTATCGAGCTGGCAGACAAGGTGAATAGCCAGATGCCAGTTTACGTGGTGGATCGGGTGGCCGATCTGCTAAACCAGCAAGGCAAACCCTTAAAAGGCTCCAAGATCATGGTCTTGGGTATTGCTTACAAGCGGGATGTCAACGATATCAGGGAATCACCGGCCCTAGATATCATCGGATTGCTCACTAAAAAGGGCGCAGAGATATCGTTCAACGATCCATATGTTCCTACCTTCAACTATCTTGAGCAGCATTGGAAATCTCAGCCCTTGAGTAAGGAGCTTTTAGAGGAGCAGGATTGCGTAATTATTGCCACTGATCATTCAAATTACGACTGGGAGTTCATCGCTAAGAATGCAAAGCTGATCTTTGACACGCGCAATGCTACCAAAGGAATACGGGACAAATACAGGAATATAGATCTATTATAGGATCTAGGCATATCTGTCGGCATTGGCCCCCTCACCTGGTCTTGCAAGGAGGGCAGTCATTGTATATTATACAATGTGGCTTATACAATGAATAGAACGAGGCGGTGATCCCGATGAGGCAGACCAACATCAGCCTGGAAGAGTGGCAATATCACCACGTAAAGGAGCTGGCGGAGAGGGAAGGCAAGAGCATCTCCCAGATCATCAGGGAGCTGATCGACGCACTATTCGAACTAAGAGAGGGCGAGATAGAGAAGGACCCCATCTTTGAGATCATCGGGATGGGCCGAGGAGAAGGCAGCGGTGTGGCCAGGGAACATGATAAGTTCCTCTATCGAAAGAGCCAATAAGTGTTATGCCACCGAAAAGGAATAAGGGGACGGCCCGCCGAGCTCGGGGGATCTTCGCCGATACCGGCGGGTGGTATGCCCTGGTTGATGAGAGTGACCCAGATCATACTCGAGCGAAAGATTGGTTCAAGCGAAACAGGCTCCCTCTCATTACCACCGATTATATCCTCGATGAGGCTTTGACCCTGATCAGGACTAGCTTGGGGCATGGGAAGGCAGTCAAGTTTGGGGAGAAGCTTTTGGCATCGCGATTGGCTCAACTAATATCCGTTATCAAGGAGGACAAGGAGAGAGCTTGGGCGATCTTCCAAGGGTATGATGACAAGGTGCTGAGCTTCACCGACTGCACCAGTTTTGCCGTGATGGAGCGCTTGGGGATCGATACGGCCTTTACTGTAGATCATGATTTTGAAGCTTTAGGCTATATCAAGGTCCCATCCTGAAGCTCTATCTACATAAAGGGGGGTATCTAATTGTCTGAGTTATATCTAGTCACAGGTGGTGCAGGATTCATCGGCTCCCATCTTGTCGAGAGATTGGTACAAGACGGTCAGGAAATCCGTGTGGTTGACAATCCCTCTACAGGCCGGTGAGAAAATCTCGAGTTGGTTCTCGATGCGATTAAGTTTGTTGTCGGCGATATGATATAAGGAACTGGGCCCTCGTCTAGGGGATGATAGAGTGGGGAACTACCGTCGACTCTCTTGATCCCAAGGAGATTGCAGAGGCTATCGAGCATTTCTTAGATCATCCCGCGATTCGTCACAAGATAAGCGAGAATGGGCAGCGGGCTGTACGGAAGAAGTACAACTGGGAGAACGAGGAAAAGAAGCTCTTGGCGCTTTATGAGGGGTTGCTTAACAGAGCCCAGTGAGTTTTAGACCAAGACCTGGTCCCTCCATAAGGGCACGAGTTTGACATTGCGTACAAAATAGACTACTTTGTACGCATAGGAGGTGAGAAGATGCGCCAAAGGATCCAGGTCAGTGAAGCTCGGACGCGGCTGTCACGCCTGCTCAAGCAGCTTCAAGAGAACCCCGATACCATCTTTGAGATCACCGTAAACGCCATGGTATTGGGCGAACTGCGTGCTCCAGAGGCTGCGCAGTCCCGGGTTAAGCCCGGCAAAGCTCTCCTGGAAGCTATGGAAGCTATGGGGCAACCAGACGTCCCTGTCCCAGAGAGTAGTTCGGTGGCTAGAGAGCACGATCGCTACCTTTACCGTAAGGAGTGTTAATGGAGGGGATTAAACGCCTTTTTAGTGATACTTCTTTCTTCTACGCCGTACTGGCCAAACATGATAGAGACCATCCGGCTGCTAGCAGACTCGCTCAATTCATTCAGGAGAGGCAAATTCCCCTGATCACTACTTGGGAAGTTATCGTTGAAACGGTGACACTCCTACGCTACCGCTACAGCTATCACGGGGCGAGAACTTTCATCGATCAAGTACTGCCACAGCTCAACATCTTTTACCTTGACGCAGAGGCCCGGGCGAAGGCGCTCCATGCTTTCCTCAAACTCAGCCGGGATAAGGAGATCTCTTTATGTGATGCCATTTCCTACATTGTCATTACTGAGCGCTTGAACTTCATCCCCTGCTTGACATTCGATGAAGATTTCAAACGGTTGGGGCTTATCGTCCTCGATGAGATTCCTTAAGCGGAAAACCGGTCAACACAAAGGAGCTTCTGGCGTTTGGTAAGGAGGTGCTCAGTGAGGTCATTGGCCTGGGATATCAAGGGAGAGAAGGTGGTTGTATATGTGGACCATCATTGCGCGATATACCGCGGATGCGATTTGGCGTTGCGCCTGGGACTGAGAGCGAGCAGCAGGCTGTACGGAAGAACGAGGAAAAGAAGCTCTTGGGGCTTTATGAGAAACTATTGGCATCGGATTAGTTCAGAACTCCAGCGGGAGAGGTATGCCCGGTCGTATACTGCATCTGGCAAAGATGTCGCTAGTACAGACTGCCCAAATCTCGGAGAGAATTAACATGTCGGAGTTGCCAGCTACCAATGTCGGTGTTATAATGTTGATGTCGCTATACAGGGGTGAGAGAGGATGGCCTTAAAGCGGACTCAAGTCTATCTGGAGCCGGAGCAGCATCGGTTGCTAAAGAGGGAGGCGGAGGCGAAGGGGATCTCACTGGCTGAACTCCTACGCCGGCTAGCAAGGGACTATCTGCGCAAAGAGACCTCCCGAGAGGACTTCTTTAGGATTGTCGGGTTGGGCAAGAGTGGCAGCAGCGATGCAGCTGAAGAGCACGATCGCTACATAAGCGAGGCTATCTCCCGGGATGAAAATCTTCGTTGATACCTCTGCTTTCTATGCCTTGGCAGACGAGAGCGATCGAAATCATCCCCACGCTAGAAACCTTTATGGATCGCTTATCAGGGAGCAATTGGTGACCACGGATTATATTTTACTTGAGTGTTGGTTCCTCATAGGAAACCGCCTAGAGAGAAGGATGGCGATAGAGTTCTGGGATGGGCTGCGTTCAGGGATCGTCGAGATGACCAAGGTTGAGTCACAGGACTTAAACCAAGCGCGTGAGATCATCAAAAGATTTTCCGATCAGGATTTCTCCCTGGTTGATGCCACTAGCTTCGCCGTGATGGAGCGGGAGGGGATCGAGCGGGCCTTCACGTTCGATCCTCATTTCCGGATCTACCGGTTCGGTAAGGGGAATAGACAATACTTCAGCGTAGTTCCGGAATGAAGACGATTCACGTCGTCGGCGCGAGACCGCACCACGAGATGGCGGCTGTGTCGCGCCAGGGATAACGTCGCACACCTGTCTGCCTTGCCTGCCTGTGCGTGTTCGTACGCAGACAGGTGGACGCGACAGGTAGGCAAGGTGCGACGCTACAAAAGCGCACTAGCGTCGGGCTTCATGCCCAACGTCCCGGAGTTCGCTTGCCTGTGCCGGAACGGCAAACAGGTCCCCGCCGGCGAGGGGCGTGCCCTTGTGAGAACCCATGTAGTCAGTACGAACAACAACCAAATTCGCCTTTGGCGAATCTCCGCTTTCCTCCCACCAGTAAGCTTAAGGGTACAAAGCGGAGGCTCTTTATGAATTCGCACTCGGGAGCAAGAGAGCAGGACCGCCAGATGGGTCACTGCTATTCAGAGTCTGCCTGTCCAGGTAAGCTATCCGCGTATCTGGAAGAAGTAATTTGCTCTGAGTTGGCACGATGCAAGCCGTCGGATATAGTCTAATAGAGATTGGTTGACCCCAGAGGGGATAGAGGTGGAGGTGGAGTAATGAAAGGGCGAGAACTAGCAGATCGAATTGAGATCAATCCCAAGGTGATGATGGGTAAACCAGTGGTCAAAGGAACTCGGATACCCGTAGAGTTGATCTTAAGGAAGTTAAGCGGAGAAGCGACTGAAGAAGAGCTGCTGGATGCTTATCCTCATCTGTCTCGTGAGGATATTCAAGCAGCTCTTGCCTATGCTGCGAAGGCACTGGCTTACGAAGAAACAATCGCCTTATAACGCGAATGCGCTTTTTTATTATAATGAAGCTTAAGTGTGGTCGAGGGAGAAGGTTCACATGGTGAAGATTGCTGATCGAATCATCATTGATCCTGAAATCTGCTTCGGGAAGCCCGTCATTGAGGGCACAAGGATACCCGTGCACATGGTTCTAGAACTCTTGGGGGAAGGGTTGACGCCTCAGGAGATTATAGAGAAATGCTACTCCCACTTGAGGGAGGAGGACATCCTGGCCTGCATCCGCTATGCCAACTCTCTAGTGAAAAATGAAGAAATCTATGTGGCTTAGCCAATGGTCAAATTTCTAGCTGATGAGTGCACCTTTGACTCAACGGTAGAGTTCCTCCGAAATGAGGGATGGGACGTCACAACGGTTAAGGAGATCGGGCTTCGGGGCGCGAAGGATCCCGAGGTTCTCAATAAAGCTCAAGAGATGGAAGCCGTGCTTATCACACGGGATTCGGACTTCGGTGATGTTAGAAGATTTCTGCCATCAGCTTATCAGGGGGTCATCGTGTTGAAGATGACCTACCGCTCATCTAATGAGGTCCACGCTGTCTTGCGGAAGATGCTTCGGGAAGTGAAAGAGGATGAATTTGTAGGCACCTTATTTGTAGTAGATCGCAATAAGTGGCGGACGCGGAGAAGGCCATAATCGATAAGGAACTCCAGGGGAGTGTAAAGTATTAGCTTACGAAGCGGCGATTGCCTTATAACCCGATCGTGCTTCCCTGCTAATGAAAGCTATGGCCTCGCCAAGGCTGTCTGGTAATACTGTGCAAAAGGAGAATTTAATTGTCTCAGTTGTATTTGGTTACCGGTGGGGCTGGTTTTATCGGTTCACACCTGGTTGAAGAATTGGCGAATGAGGGCCAGAGGACCAGAGTACTCGATAATCTCTCCACGGGGAAGAAGGAGAATCTTGAGCCTTTCCTTTCAAAGATTGAGTTTATCGAAGGCGACATCCGAGATTTAGAGCTCCTTCGACAGGCGATGGATAGTGTAGACTATGTTCTCCACCAAGCCGCTATACCCTCTGTGCCTCGGTCCGTGGAGGATCCCTTAACCACCAACTCTGCGAATGTCGATGGAACGCTCAATGTCCTTTTGGCGGCGCGGGATGCTGGAGTCAAGCGTGTGGTCTACGCCTCCTCATCCTCAATTTACGGGGACTCCCCTGAGCTCCCGAAGCAGGAGACCATGACCCCGGAACCATGCTCACCGTATGCTGTGAGCAAACTCGCAGGAGAACTCTATTGCCAGGTCTTCCACCGGGTTTACGGGTTAGAAACAGTCTGCCTTCGCTACTTCAATATCTTTGGGCCCAGGCAAGATCCAAACTCGCAGTACTCCGGGGTAGTGGCTAAGTTCATTACATCCTTACTCGACGGGAAGGAAGTGACGATCTTCGGGGATGGGGAGCAATCCCGCGATTTCACCTACGTTGAGAATGTGGTAGAGGCTAACCTTCTGGCAGTAAAGGCCGATGGTGTTTCCGGGAGAGTGTTTAACATCGCTTGTGGAGATCGGCTCTCAGTCAACGAGTTAGCACGGTTGTTGGCAGAGATTGTGGGCGCAGATCCGCAGCTTGAACCGCGGTACGCCACACCACGTCCCGGAGACGTTCTTCACTCCCAAGCGGACATTTTAAAAGCAAAAGAGCTTTTGGGCTATGAAGTTGAAGTTGTCACCCGCGAGGGCTTGGAGCGGACGGTGGAGTGGTATAAACTGAGACTGGGATAGGGGGAGGAGACTGGTGAAAAACCTCAAGGTGGGGCTAAGGTGGCTTGCTCAGGCAGAGGCAGACTTAAAGACGGCTAAGGACTGCCGCGATGATGGAAATTATTACGCATCAGCCTTCTTCTCCCAGCAATCTGCGGAGAAAGCTATAAAAGGCTTTTTATACTCTAAAGGATTCAGGGCAATCGTAACCCACTCCGTAGTTGAGCTGCTCAGGGAGGCCGCGAAATCGGCGGGACCGTTCAAAGAATTAATCGACTATGGCAAGGAGCTGGACAGGCACTACATCGGCTCAAGATATCCCAACTTTTACCCCGCAGGAGCTCCCTACGAGTATTACACCAAGGAGATGGCAGAGAAATGCTCAAACTACGCAGAGTCGATATTGAAAGAAGCGAGGAAGTATTTAAGAGGATAGAGGAATATAAGAAGAAAGTGATCGAGAAGCTAGATCCAATGGCCTTGATCCTCTTCGGTTCCTTTGCAAAAGAGGATATCAACGAAGGATCTGATGTGGACTTCGCCGTGATCGCCGACTTTAGGGAAGGATTTCTCGATAGGATCAAGACCTTAATGGAATTAAACGATGATCCAAGGCTGCCTCTAGAGCCTGTGGGGTATACCCCTGCCGAGTTTAGAAAGATGAAGGAGGAGGGTAATCCTTTCATCCTAGAAGTTCTCAGGAGTGGCAAGGTCCTCTATGGCAAGGTGCCCTAAAACCGGGATAAAAGTCCTCCAGCTCGCGGCGGTCGATGTTACGGTCAAGTTCTTAATTTTGCCGTTGATCGATCGGTTGCTTGAGGAAGGCTATGAGGTGCATGTCGCCTGTTCTTCTGGGCGCCACCTTGAATACCTCCACAGCAAAGGCCACACTGTTCATGCAATACCGATCACTCGACGGCTTGCACCGTTCTCGAATCTCAAGTCCCTCTTCAGACTCTACCGACTGATGCGAAGGGAGCGATTCGACATCGTGCATGTGCATACCCCGGTTGCTGCTGCACTCGGCCGGATCGCTTCCAAGCTCGCGCGGGTGCCGATCGTCATCTACACCGCACATGGCTTCTACTTCCACGACCTGATGCCCCGTTGGAGGAGGCGGCTCATTATCTGGATCGAACGGTGTTTAGGAAGATGTTGTACCGAGATGCTCTTCTCCCAAAGCGCGGAAGATGCGAAGACCGCCATCCAGGAGAGGATCATGCCTGAAGATAAGGTTGTCTATATCGGGAATGGTGTTTCCCTTGAGGCCTTTGGTCTTCCCCCCAACCCGAGCTTGCGGGCGGAGCTGGGGCTCGACAAAAAAGACAAGATTGTCGGCTTTATTGGGCGCCTGGTGCAAGAGAAGGGCGTCCTAGAGCTCCTTGAAGCGATGCAACAGGTGGTAGGAGAGGTCCCTGAGGCGAAACTGTTGGTTGTTGGTGACACCTTGATGAGCGACCGCGACCGCCGGGTAACAGAGCACATCAAGGAGTTCATTGAGCGCGTGAAGTTGCAAAACGTTATCAGGTTCGTTGGATTTCGTGAGGACATCCCCCATCTGCTGGCGATCATGGACCTGTTCGTGCTCCCTTCACACCGCGAGGGAATGCCAAGAACCATCTTGGAGGCGATGGCTGCAGGAAAACCCGTGGTAGCCACGAACATCCGTGGCTGCTGTGAAGAGGTTGTTCACGGGGTCACAGGGCTGTTGGTTCCTGTTGGAGACCCAGACGCCCTAGCTGACGCTATTCTAAGGGTACTCTCCGATGAGGAGTTGGCTTCCAGGATGGGGGAAGCGGGGCGAAAGCGCGTCGAGGAAGAATTCGATGAAAAACTGGTATTGGAACGACAGTCAAAAGTTTATCATCAACTGGTGGCACAATATTTTTAAAGCGTGTAAGATAATCAACGACATACTGTTCGTAGTTCAGGAGGCAGGATGCCGAGCCGACTATGCTGACTGGCTCAAGCAGGCCAAACGAGACCTTCAGCATGCACGACATGCTCTTAAGGATCGTGACTTTGAGTGGGCCTGTTTCGCTGCTCATCAAGCGGCAGAGAAGGCCGTAAAGGCCTTATAGTGGTTCTGGGAATTTCTTGGACTCCATCTGATCGAGACTCAGAACCCTGCGCGATCGGCTGGATTGCCATCGGGCAGAGCAGTCCTCTGATTGCAGAGGATGAAGAGCGCCAGGGGGGACCAGAGGTTGTCTTGAGCATGGTGACTTGCTACCCTAGAGGTGCCATTAAATCATCGGCCTAAAGGAGGGGGCAATATGCCCTTGAGATTGATTAGAACCGAGAGAACAAGCGAGGAAGATCTGCAAAGGTTCAAGGCGGATCAGGAGGACTTTGAGTGGCTTGTCAGGCATTCGCGAGAGATTGAAGAGCAATCTAAGGGGAAATATATCGCTGTCGTGAATAAAGAGGTCTTTGTGGGAGATAGCTTTGAGGAAGCGGAGCAGAAGGCTAAGGCAAAATATCCGGAGCGCGATCCCTATGTGGAATTCATCCCGCTGAAGCCGCGGGTGATGGTTCTATGATCTTCCACGGCCGATACCGCTATAACAACAGGGCCCATCGCCCATTCTTAACTGCGTATGTGTTATCCGCCGATGATAGGTGGATGAAATATTCCTTTCTCATCGATACAGGGGCTGATGAGACCTTTTTCCATTATCGGAGCATTAACATCCTAGGGATCGATACCTCCCAGCTAGAGATACTCGATGATGTCGGTGGTGTCGGGGGGTATGGTATCCCCTACTTCCATTGGAACACGGAGATCAAGCTCATCGCTCCTGAGGGCACCAAGATATTTGGCGGGGAAGTTAATGTCTTCTTGGACCCACATGCGACAGATGTTCCCCTGCTAGGAAGGGATGTTTTGGACACCTTCGTCGCCATTTTCGACAAGGGTAAAGATGATGTGATCCTGCTCGATCAGCCGGATAGCTATCGAATCAAGCGCTCTCTTGAAAGATGAAGGGTTCCATCGGTTTGCCTGCTCAGCTAATTCTAAAACGGCTTGTCGATATCCTGATAAGCCTCATCGGCTTGATTCTGCTGGGAGTTCCCTTTGCCCTAATTGCCCTGGCGATCAAGCTCGACTCCAAGGGGCCGGTGTTCTTTCGACAGGAGCGGGTGGGGAAGGACGGGAAGCTATTCAAGGTTTGGAAGTTTCGTACCATGATTGGAGAGGCTATCAAACACGGTTTGGGATTCAACGTGGCTCAAGATGATCCTCGCATCACGCGTGTTGGAAGAGCGCTCCGACACTGGGGGATAGATGAGCTACCGCAGTTGATCAATGTCTTAACGGGTGAAATGAGCTTGGTTGGACCGCGTCCTACCTTACAGTACCAAGTTGAGCACTACAACGGTTTCCAACGTCGCAGGCTTAAGATGAAACCAGGGATTACTAGCCTGGCCGTGGTATCAGGACGAAACGCGCTTTCTTGGAAGGAGCGCATCAAGCTCGATGTCTGGTACGTCGAGAACTGGTCTCTCGGGCTGCTCGACCTCAAGATCCTTCTCAAGACACTCTGGGTCATCCTCGTTACACACCAAGGCCTCTACGGAGCGGATGGAATCAACGATCCGTTTGTGGAACCGCCTCAGGAGAGAACGCACCGTGAGGGGTGACTCTAAAGGGTTCGCTTCTCTGGACCCATGCAAAGCTGCTCCAACGAGTGCTTGGAGATGAGGAGATCTCAGCCTTTCGTCCCTTCCGGTCTGTATGGGGTGTATAATGGTTTTGGTGGTCCACGAAAGCGGGTTTGTAATGGGAAGTGTGAGGATCGCAGTTCCAGGACGGGGTAGAATGAACAAGAGTAACATGATGCAGCCGCGGCGCCCGAGGCACATGCCTGAGTACGCCGAGGCCTGTCTGCAGGCTCTGGCAGCCAGAAAGCTGGGAGAGATTCTCTCCTTGGGCGGTGCTTTTGGTCTGTCTCATTACTTTGACTACCGTTCCACCCACGACGTGGATGCCTGGTGGGTTCCCGAGGCCACTTCCGAGCGCCAGCGCCGGGTGATCGAGGTGATTGAAGCGACGCTTCAATCCTTTGGGGAGGTGAAGATACGTACTTGGGGCGACGTGGTCAGTGTTGAACTACTGCACGCCGGGAAAACGGCCTTTAGCTTCCAAGTCGCGCATCGTTCTGCCCAATTGGAGCCGTCCGTACCGGCAGGATGGACAGACGTGCTCCTTGATAGCTTCCCCGATTTGCTGGCGAGCAAGATGGTGGCCTTAGTCGAACGCGGCGCACCGCGAGATTTTCGTGACATCTATACGCTGTGTAAGGCCGGCCTGACAACGCCGCAGCAGTGTTGGGAGCTATGGCGGCGTCGCCAACGGTTGGCTGACAGCGACACGGATAGTGTCCGTGCCCGATTGGCCATCGAGACACATCTAACCCGCATTGCCCAGCACCGTCCTTTAAGACAGATCGACGACCCCAAACAGCGGACAGAAGCGCAGCAAGTGCGAGCCTGGTTTACGGAGGAGTTCCTGGATGCACTCACTAAACACTCCTGAACGGAGATGGATTGACGGAGCTTGATACCGGGTGCACAATGAATCAATGCAGAATGCAAATTGAAAAATGCAAAATAGAAGAGATTTATCAGAACGACTATTAAACTTTGCAGCGAGTGGCATTAATCTGACGGTTAAACGGCCACATGACAACACTTCCTAGTCGCCCAGATGACAGCGCTTCCTGGTCACCCGGGCTTCCGTATTATGGTGGTAAACCGCTGGTTAAGGAGACCGCGATGGCCAAAAAACAAGCGTTGAAAAGCACCGACGACAGATGGTTATGGCGGTGCGCCACGGCGTTCCAATGCGCGAGGTTGCACGAAAGTTTCAAGTTGCTCTTGGTACTGTACAGCTCTGGGTTCGACGTGCCGGGGACAAGCGGCTTGACCGTGTCGACTTTGCGGACAAGCCCTGTAGTCCAGGGGTGCCCGCAAATCGAACTTCGCGTGAATTGGAGGACCTTGTGTTAACCATCCGGCGCGAACTCAAGGAACTCAGCGATCTAGGCGAGTTTGGCGCTGAGGCAATCTACCGAGAACTCGTTGTTCGAGTCGTCAAAAAACCGCCGGTAGTCCGAACCATTGGCCGTATTCTTGAACGCCGCGGTGCTCTCGATGGGCACAAGCGTGTGCGACGCCTGCCACCACCTCGTGGCTGGCATCTGCCAGAAGTTGCCGAAAGACAAGTAGAACTGGACAGCTTCGACGTTGTCGAAGGTCTTGTGATCAAAGGCGGCATCGAGGTCGAAGTGCTCAACGCCACCTCGCTCCACGGCGGTCTCGTAGCTTCCTTCCCAATGCCCTCGATCACTGCAAAAGTGGTCGTTGAAGCATTGATCAGCCACTGGAGCGAGGTCGGGCTCCCGGCATATGCGCAGTTTGACAACGACACTGTCTTCCAGGGCCCCCATCAGCACCCCGACGTCGTTGGCCGGGTCATGCGGCTGTGCTTAAGCTTGGGTGTTACTCCCGTGTTCGCCCCACCCCGGGAAATGGGGTTTCAAGCCCTGATCGAGAACTTCAACGGCCGGTGGCAAACCAAGGTCTGGAATCGATTTCATCACGATTCTCTCGATGCGCTCCGGGAGAAATCGGCAAGGTACATCAAAGCAGCCCTTGACCGAAGCGCGACTCGAGTCGAGACGGCCCCAAAGCGTCGCCCGTTCCCGAAGCAGTGGCGGCTGGACCTTCAATGCCATCCCACGGGTCAAATTGTCTTCCTACGCCGAACCAGCGACACCGGCCGAGCGACGGTCCTGGGGCACACCTTCAAGATTGACTCTACGTGGCTCCATCGACTGGTCCGAGCAGAGGTAGATCTCAATGCGCATCGCATCCGTTTCTACGCCCTGCGTCGCCGAGAGCCAGCCTGGCAACCACTTCTTTGTGAGGTCCCCTACATACTCCCAAGGCGGAGGCTCAACGAGTGACCAGAACACGTTGTCACTTGTCAATCAACGAACGCTCAGATGACCAGGAAGTGCTGTCACCTGGCCGTTAAACTTAAAAGAACCGCCGTGGGACGGCATGTAGCAAATCAACTGATGCGAGCTGCGTCATCCTCTGGGGCGAATTATGAAGAAGCATGTGGGGCAGAAAGTAAAGCAGATTTTATACATAAAATGCAACTTGTCTTGAAGGAATTACGAGAGTCATCATACTGGCTGAAACTAGCAGGGAAAAGCGGTCTACTTCCCGTTAAAGCACTACAACCATTATTGGATGAGGCCAACGAATTGACTAAAATCGTTGCAAAATCAGTAATTACTGCGAAAGGCGGTGGTGAATGACTATGCAGTTTGTATTTTGCAATCTTCATTTTGCAATGTCGTATTCGCAGAAGGACACTGCTGCACCTAGCAGAGAATTGACACCGTGCTCGCCGAACAGTCCTGATCAAGGCTGGATCGATGGCGCCCTGTACCCCGATATGGAACCGCCCGAAAAGTTGCATGGTTTGGCTGAACAGGTGGACTTTCTCGCACGGCTGTGTGCAGCGTGGGACTTCGGCCTGTTGCCGCATCCAGAAACGGTAGACGAGATTCGCCGTCCGGAGTGGCACGAGGCTGTGGATGCCTGTCGCCTGCTCACCTCGCCAGCTTACCACCTCTTGCGCAGTTGGCACAATCTACCGCCATTACCCTATCTGGGGCAACAGATGGCCTACATCCGGGATGATCCCAGCCTGGAGCACGTATGAGGGACAAATCACGAGGTTCGTAGAGTTCGTTGGGTTCGCAGTTCGTGGTAAATGGTCTGTTTCTGGGATCAAGTGAACAAGGGAGAGCGAGAACGGGCAATGCTGGAGGAGTACAATTGGGAGCAAGAAAGGGCGATCGAGAAAGGGTGGGGGCGAAGGTGACCTTGGAGGAGGGGATATTCCTCTTCAAAAGAGAAGCCGGGCTAGGAGATCTTCATCTTAAGATGAAGAGGGAATATCCTCACGCTGATGAATAAGGTGATACAACAGATGCTGAAGCGCGCCATCGATATTGTTTTGAGCTTGGTTGGGCTGATTATTCTAGCCGGGCCCTTCGCTGTCATCGCTCTGGCGATCAAGCTCGACTCCAAGGGCCCGGTCTTCTTCCGGCAGGAGCGGGTGGGGAAGGAGGGACTGCTTTTCAGATCTTGGAAGCTTCGAACAATGGTTGTGCAGGCAGAGGAACATGCTTTGGGTGCGTTTACCCCAAAAGGAGATCCGAGGATAACGAGGATGGGGGCATTCGTTAGACGATTTGGTCTAGACGAGCTTCCTCAACTGATCAACGTCCTTACTGGTGAAATGAGTCTGGTGGGTCCTAGGCCAACTCTTCCCTACCAGGTTGCGAAGTACGATACGATACAACGAAAGCGTTTGATGGTTAAACCTGGGATCACCGGTTGGGCTCTCATCAACGGCAGAAATGTCTTAACTTGGCCTGAGAAGATAGAACTAGATATTTGGTACGTTGAACATTGGTCTTTGAAACTCGATTTGCATATCCTTCTGAAGACACCGTTTGTTATCCTGGGTGGGCGTGGGCTCTTCCTGGAGCAGATTGACGAGATCCTCAAGCCATGAGACGAAAGGAGGCAGTGGGCGTTGCGAATTCTTTTTTGCGGACACAATAAATGGGCGTGCTTGACGTTGAAAGCGTTGCTAGAAGCTGGGCATGCTGTTCTGGGTGTCGTTACAGAAACGGACGCATTCGACCAGAGAGAAGCAGATGTCTATGAGCGATTTGCCAAGTTCGGAGCCTACGAATCTCTAGAGGTAGCTGCAGAACGAGCCGCGCTCCCAGTCTACCAGCCTGAAGACATCAACGACGCGGACTTCATCGCTACGATCGATGCCCTTTCCCCAGAACTCATTGTCTGCGTCTCATACCATGCTATTCTCAAGAAGGGGCTTATTGAAAGGCATCCGCAGCGTATAATCAATGCGCACCTAGCTCCGTTACCTTACTACCGTGGAAGAGCCCCATTGAATTGGGCGATCATTAACGGTGAAGATCATACAGCCGTAACTGTTCACTTCGTCGATGAAGGGATTGACACAGGACCTATCATCGCCCAGAAACAGATTTCGATCCTCAACTCCGATCGTGCCATCGATGTCTTGCTGCGAGCGCTTCCTGCCTTTCCGGAGACGGTGCTATCGGCAATTCGGAAGATTGAAAAAGGAAACGTTGATGCCATACTGCAAAGCCCCTTCGAAGGCTCGTATTTCCCCAAGCGCACTCCGGACGATGGACTGATAGATTGGGGGCGGGAGACAAGCCAGGATATCTACAACAAAATTCGCGCATTAACCGACCCGTATCCTGGAGCGTTCTCGTATCTAAAGAACAATAAAGTGATCTTTCTTCGCTCACAGCTTCCGAACATACCTCGGCGAATCAGCCCAGTAGGAGGACTGGTCTTTGGAAAAGGAGAGGGCGGATGCGTGCACATTACCACGGATGACGCATACCTCCTTGTAGAAGAAGTGCGTATTGGAGAAACTAGCTCCCCGGCCGCGGAATACCTCAAGGCGGGAGCAAGGCTCCTGCCTTTCCCGATCGAAGGGGAGGAGTTGAGAGCGAGCAAACGATGAACATTCCCCTTGTACGGTCCGATCTTGCTGAGGCCGTTATTTAAGCGGATTTCGGTCTGCTACCTGCTCTTAGGCTTGCATATCGGATTGCTGAGACGTTGGAACGAACTATGCTGTAGCCACCAATAGCGGAACCAGTGTCCTTCATTCCCATGTCTAAAGGCAATCCGCATGTGAACAGCGTCACCTGAAAGCCTCTGCGTAAGTTGTGCGCCAATCCCCGCCAGGCTTAAATCTGCTTTATCCCTTGCACAGATTGCGCTATGATGGAAGGGTACTGGACATCAATCTTTCGCACATGCGGGGTCTACCATTGGATTTTGGTGTTTTGTTCGTCGCCGATAAGAGTTAGTCGTGAGTCGGGAAGAAGTAATGGGTAAATTGTGAATCGTAAATGGCTCGGAAAAAGTGATGAGTAACGGGAGAATGCGGGATTAAAGGATTTAGGGATTATGGAAACAACGGTTACGAGTGATGGGTGAGAAACAGTTCTAAGTTCTACGTACAGGGTCCAAAGTCCGGAATCGAACGTTGAGGGTCGCCGTTGTTATACAAATCTTCACATCTTGCTTGCTGTCACCAAGACCCAGGTGGTAAACTAAACTCCTCTTTAGGAAAGTAGGAGCGGGGCATGATGTTTCTCTGGCGTGAGGAAGGAGGTTGAGATGCCCGCAAAAGTGGAAGAACTAGCTGAGAAGCTAGCAAGAGAACTGGGGGCTTCCAAAGAGAGTATCCTGGAGCAGGGACTCCGGACCTTCTTGGAAAAGAAATTACGGGAAATTAAGGTGGAAATATTCCAGATTGCCACGCGATATCATGTTGTTTCTGCGGTAGAGATGGAAAGACAGTATCGGAATGGGACCTTGGAAGAAGCGGAAAGTTGGCGGGACCTCCAGCGATTAGATCACCTGGAGTATAAACGAGATCAACTTTCTCATCTCCTTGAGGGAATGGGATGAGGCTCGTCGATGTTGAAAAGCTCAAAGGCATCGCAGAGGTTGAATTCGACGAGGTTGTGTTCGATGTTGAAGTTACAGATGCCAATGAATTACGAATCACTCTGCGTGAGAATAGTTTCATCGAGGTTTGGTTTTCGCTAAAGTTGGAAGGCAGATACAGTTTTCACTGGGAACGGAAAGCGATTGATGGAACTATCTACCGTCACGACAATGCTCCTCACAAACGCTGGCGGCATATTAGCACCTTTCCCAAGCATTTTCACAACGGCTCGGAAACGAGTGAAGACTGTAAAGAAAGCCACATCAGCGATCAACCTGAGGAGGCCCTGCGAGAGTTCCTCGAGTTTGTCAGAGAGAAGCTCGCTGATTAGCCAGGCATCTTTCAGTAAAAAAGGAGGCGGGCTGGTTTTTTGGGGGATCGTGAATCGTAAATGGGCAATGAGTTCAACGGTCACAAGCTGATGTCTGAAAGCTTTTCGAGTATGCGAGTGTGGACAATCCAGCCGGTGGAGCTCTTGGTCCGATTAGAAGCAGAGCGAGTTCTATATGTCGATCCGCCTTGTGTCCCTCGGGAATTTCGTCACGCCTACGACTGGATGTGTGCTCAGATGGAGCGACGCATCCTTGGCTACCGAGGTCATTACCCGTGGTGGGGCTGGCATATTCCCCGTCCCGATCTGCGGCAGTCGGGTCACCTGCCGCGGGGCACCCGTGGGGTGCGCCTTGAACTGGAGATCGAGCCGGCCGAGGTACTGCTCTCCGATTTCGACGCCTGGCACTTCGTCCTGAACCGCGGCTACCTGGCCTACAGTGAGAAAGAGGATGAGGTGTGGTATCGGCGTTTTGAGGTGGCCGTCCCCGACCGGTGGGCCTGGCCCTTGCCGGAATCGTGGCACTCAGGTCTCCTCACTAGTTGGGAGCGGATATTCGATCTGGAAGCTTTGGCCGCCTCAGACTATTGGGACGGGGAGCATTACATCCAAGCTACCTTTGAGACCCTGCGACTGGCTGACGTGCGTAAGCGCACGCCCTTTGTGGCCCGCTAATTGCAGATAATCAAGTCACTGATTCATTGAGGCCAATTCGTAGGGCCCGTCCAATTGTTCTCCCATCGTTTGGCTGAATGCGCGAACATAGTCGGCAATCCGTTCCAGCGTCAGCTTATCTTCCAGGATTATTAGATCCCAGACCCCGTCATCAGCTCTGTGGGCGATGAAACTGGGTGTTAAATGAGCTCTACGATCACTTGAGGTTCTACACGAACTTCTTTCAACCGGCCTGCCTGCTGCAGACAGGTGATGAAGCTGATCGAGAAGACGCGGATCGGGAGCAAGGTGAAGAAGAGAAGAGTTGCCTCATCAATAATAGGCTCATGTGGCCCGTTGATGGATTTGAAAGGCTTAGGTGAGGGAGTGAAAGATCTCTTTGGGAACAGGCATTCGGTGGAGCGTCGCTGTAGCGAGGCTTCCCAGTACTTTCCAGAAATCGCCAAACGGGCTGAGCGGTGGTCCATGCTCGATGGGTACTACATCGCCACCCGCTATCCGAACTCCTGGCCGGGAAGCATCCCCCGAGTCTACAACCGCGACGCCGCTGAAGGTGCGCTCAAGCTCGCGGAGGAACTCGTCTCCTTTGCAAAAGATCGGGTGGGCAGAAAGTCTACAAAAAAGAGTGGCTTTACACATCTTGCTTGCTAAACCCAAGCTTATTCGAAAGGCTCCACCGGTTTTGTAGATATCGATCCCAAAGCCCTGAACGTAGATCGACGATTTTAACGCCACCACCAAGGAGCTTCTGGCCCAGCTAATCGTGGAGCACGTGAGGGATAAACCTTTACTTGCTTAGGCTTGCTAATACTATTTCCCGATGGTAAGATTATTTTCAGGACGGTGATCGCTGGTGCTCAAGACCTATGCGGCTAAGCTGGAAGAACGACAGATCGAAGCCTTACGTAAGCTCTCTAAGGGGACAAAGATACCTCAGGCAGAGCTCCTGCGTCAGGCGGTCGATCTCTTGCTGGAGCGGTGGCGAAGTGAACAGGAGCGGCTGGAGTTCTTGAAGCGAGTGGATGAGGATCTCGAGGAGGATCGTGAAGCGATGGAGCGCCTTGCTCAATTGTGAGATATCTTACAACTAACCAAGTGTTGCTGATCCATGAGCGCATCTTGGATAAGTTCGGTGGAGCGGGAGGGCTCCGCGACTGGGGATTGCTCGACTCCGCGGTTAATCGGCTTCGAGCCACCTTCGATGGGAAGGATCTTTATCCTGATATCTTCACCAAGGCGGCAGCCGTAGGCCACTCCCTGGTTCTCAATCATCCCTTTGTGGACGGCAATAAACGGACCGCTTGGGAAACGATGAAACGTTTCCTTGCAGAGAACGATATTCGACTGAAGGTTGCGAGGGGAGAAATCGTTGACTTGACGCTCCGAATCGAGGATAAAAGCCTTGGGGTTGAGCATATCGCCTCGTGGCTCAAGGATCACTTAAGCTGAGATGGAAATGATGGGTATGCTAGAAGGAGAATGCGAGTAGCAAATGAAGATTCCACTTGCAAGACCGGATATCACCGAACGGGAGATCGAGGCAGTCGTTGGGATTCTGAAAACGCCGCAGCTCAGCCTTGGGCCCAAGCTGGAGGAGTTCGAAAAGAAGCTCGCGGAATACACGGGCGTAAATCATGCTGTAGCGACCAACAGCGGCACCAGCGCGCTTCATCTGGTTATCCGTGCGTTGGGGATCGGACCGGGCGACGAGGTGATCACCACACCGTTCAGCTTCATCGCATCTTCTAATTGCATCCTTTTCGAAGGGGCCAAGCCAGTGCTTGTAGATATCGATCGAAAGACCCTCAACATCGATCCCGAACGGACCAAGGAAGCAATTACTCCCAAGACGAAGGCGATCCTGGGGGTGGACGTCTTCGGTCATCCGGCCGATTGGCCAGCTCTGAAGAAGATAGCACAAGAACATGGCCTTTTATTGATTGAGGACTCCGCTGAGGCTTTGGGATCGGAACTTGCTGGTCGCCGCTGCGGCTCGTTTGGAAAGGCCGCTGTCTTCGGCTTTTACCCCAATAAGCAGATCACTACTGGCGAGGGTGGTATGGTTGTAACCGACGATCCCCAGGTTGCAGCCCTCTGCCGGAGCATGACGAACCAGGGTCGTGGGGAGGGCAGTGAGTGGCTGGAGCATGTGCGCCTCGGTTATAACTACCGCATGGACGAGATGTCAGCCGCATTGGGACTAGCACAGCTTTCCCGGATTGAGGAGATCATTGCCGCCCGCGCCCAGGTGGCCAAGTGGTACACAAAGGCTTTTCAGCAGATCGAGGAAGTTGAGCCTCCATATATGGCGGCAGACGTTAAGATGAGCTGGTTTGTATACGTTGTTCGTCTGAACGAAGCGTTCACTCAAAAGGACCGCGATCGCATTTTAAATGGCCTCAAACAGCGAGGAATTGGGTGCCGCAACTACTTTGCGCCGATTCACCTGCAGCCATTCTACAAAGAAACACTAGGGACAAAAAAGGGCGATTGCCCAATCACGGAAGCGGTTTCCTCACGGACAATCGCATTACCGTTCTACAACCGACTCACCAAGGAAGAGGTTGAAACAGTGGTGGACATCCTTGGAGATCTGATACGCCGTGGATGAGAAGGCTATAATGAGGATCATAACCGTAGTGAGCGGGGGACGAGGAATCTGGCGGAAGCTCGCCTTCCTTTTTGCTGATGTAGTTGTGCTGGCACTTTCGTTGTACCTTGCGTTCTTGCTACGATTCGATGCGCATATTCCCTCGCGCTTCCTCACCATGTTCTTCTTGACGTTGCCGCTGGCCTTAGCTCTAAAGATCCCCTTTTTGGTGTTATTCCGCATGTACCGCTTCAGTTGGGCTTATGTGGGCATGGAAGAGCTCTACAACACGGGCCTGGCCTGTGCTGGGGGATCCTTAGCCTTTGCCGCTATGCTTTTCCTGCTGCGGCATTGGCCAGCAGTTTCCGGTATGCCACGCTCCGTTCTAGGGATAGATTTTGCCTTTACATTGATCGGCCTCGGCGGCATTCGACTTTCCAAGCGGGCCGTTCGACATGCCTTCACACGTACGCGCGGTAGCCAGGGAAACGGGGGACGACGGGCTCTCATCGTTGGAGCGGGCGAAGCAGGAGAGCAGCTTGTGCGAGGGATCCTGCGCGAGAAGAAGACCGGATTCTGGCCCGTGGGGTTTGTGGACGATGATCCCGTAAAGAAGGGGCTCCTGATCCACGGGGTGCCGGTGCTCGGCCCCAAGGAGCAGCTACCGGATCTCATCCGCACAAAACAGGTGGAAGCGGTGATCATCGCCATGCCGTCGGCACCTTCCCGCACTATTCGCACCACAGTAGACCTTGCCCGCAAAGGTGGGGTTCAAGAGATCAAGATCATCCCGTTCTTCAGCGAACTGTACACCGGTGAGATTAAGGTCTCCGAGATTCGAGAGGTGCAGCCTGAGGATCTCTTAGGGCGGGAACAAATTTCCATCGACACACAAGCAATAGAACATTTTCTTCGTAGTAAGACGGTGTTGATCACTGGAGCGGCCGGTTCCATTGGCTCTGAGCTCTGTCGACAGGCTCTGCGCTTTGGATCAGCACAGCTCTTTGCTCTTGATATCGATGAGACCGGGCTGTTTAACCTGGAACAAGAGCTTCGGAGACGCTTTCCCGGGGACAAGGCGCAAATTCTCGTAGGGGATGTACGCGATCGGGAGAGGATCGCCGCTATCTTCCAACGGTACCGTCCCCAGGTGGTCTTCCATGCCGCGGCCTACAAGCATGTGCCCATTATGGAGGCGTTCCCCGAAGAAGCCGTGAAGACCAACGTGTTCGGGACCCAGATCACCATCGAAGAAGCCTGCCGGGCTGAAACAGAGAGCTTCGTTCTGATCTCCACGGACAAAGCCGTGAACCCCACGTCGATCTACGGGGCGACCAAGCGAGCGGGAGAGATGATCGCCCTTGACAAAGGGAAAAGCACCACCACGCGCTGCATCGCGGTACGGTTCGGGAATGTTTTAGGTAGTCGCGGGAGTGTGCTTCCTCTATTTATGGAGCAGATTCGCCGCGGAGGTCCGGTGACCGTGACGCATCCACAGATGCGGCGCTACTTCATGATCACGGCAGAAGCGGTCCTTCTAGTCCTTCAGGCTGCTGCTATGGGACAGGGAGGAGAAGTATTTGTGCTGGATATGGGACAACCGGTGAAAATCCTGGAACTGGCCAAGGAGTTAATCCGATTTCAGGGACTTGAACCAGATCGAGACATTCCCATCGTATTCACAGGCACCCGGCCAGGGGAGAAACTCTACGAAGAATTGCTCACCGCAGAAGAAGGCACCGATGCTACGTCACATCAACGGGTATTCGTAGCAAGGATAAAAACGACATCGGAGCAAAGACAAGTTGAGCTTGCCCTGGAGCGTTTACACCACGCCACAATAGATGGGGGAAGGAAAATGATTATCTCCACCTTGCAGACGCTGATCCCAACTTACCGTCCGTTTGAGGGTGATCCTTCCAAACAACTGGAATGAGCACTTATAAAAGCCCTATCGCTAAGTGAGATAAAGAGCCTCTCCCCTCCCTCTGAGGTCGTACACAAAATCGGCAACTTGCCTTCGTCGCTAGTTTGTGGTATAGTAGAGGTTGTAAGGAGGTGAAGTAACTATGTGTTGGCTGTTACTGTCTTTCTTCTGGGCGTTTTGGATCTTTGCGTTTGCTGGCTGGTGGTGCTGCGGCTGCTGCTAGTTCGTTGCTAGCAGGCATTTACTGCAGTCATCATCGAAAGCGAAGGGAACCGTTAGTGATACAAGTGAGCGTAAAAGGGAGGATATTGATTATTTCCTCCCTGTTTTTTTTGCTTGTGGGCCTTAGCGTTTTAGCCCAGTCCCATGAGCAGATTGCTTCTCAGACCGGCCTTGACCCTGATCTCTTCGCGACGTTGACCATAGATGTGGGCGGGAAGGAGCTTCGCCTGTTTATGGTCTACGTCAACGAGCGCGCTTTTGACAGTGGGATCACAAGAAACGAGAAGCTGCGTCAAATCCTCCTCCTATATGTGGGGAGCAACGCGCTGTACATCAATCCGAACGTCAAACAGGTTGTTGATTCCTTCAACTTCTTCCCGCATCAAATCAGTGTAGAACAGGTAGGAAAGCCCACTTTCATCCCTACCGCCAATGACTGGGTTGAGATCAGGGAGGGATTTCTGGCCGGAAGGTTTCAGGTCAACCCAGAGGGTTCTTCATATGGGTCAGGGAGTGAAGGGCTGCTAGTCATGGGGGAGCATATCGATCCTAGCCAACCCTTCTCAGTGGTATACCAGGGGCAGCGAGCCCGTTTTGACCTCACCGGGGTGGGGACTAGCGTTCCGCCGCCGACCTTGCCTGTTCCTCCTGCCAAACAACCGGGAGAGGCGATTGAGATCCCGACGCTTAAAGACATTACAGACTTGGAAGATGCCTTGACGCACGGTGATTTCTCCCCAGCCTTGGTCGCCGCTCATCTTCACCTTGACCCAAGCTTGGTAGGGACAATCATCATCACAAGCGAGGATGAGGAGTTACGCCTCCTCCTCGTCCGGTTGGAGGAAGGGGTGCGGAAGGGCGCTTTTGGAGCCGAACTTCTCTTCTGCCTGGAGCCGCTTATCGGCACGGGCGCAGTGATGGTATGGGCCCTTACCCCGACGGGGGCAAACTTCTCTCCCTGGCAATTGCATGTGCAGCAATCTCAAACGATTTATGATTTCTGGTTTGACTCGTCGTTTGCCGAGCTGACAGAAGGTTTTCTTCGGCTAGGCCGCCTGGAATCCGGGGAGGTTGCGGCCGGAGTGATCCTCCTTCATCGTCAGGTCAACCCGCACGCGACGTTCACCGTCTACTACCAAACCATAAACACCGGCACCACCTTCACCAACCTCCCCCAGCAGTGAGGCCCTCTCTCTATAAGTTCTTCTTCCTCCCAGAGAAACATGAGTGAAAAGATCATCTTAGCCTCTGGCTCACCACGTCGGATTGAGTTACTGTCTCGGATCACGTCAGACTTCATCTCGATCCCAAGCGATGTCAAGGAAAAGGCGAGCGGGACTCCTGAGGAGCAGGTCCTCACCCTCGCCCACAATAAGGCACACAATGTGGCGAGGCAAGAGGAAGGGATCATCATCGGAGCGGATACGTTGGTCGTCCTCGATGGCGACATCCTGGGAAAGCCGCGCTCTCGTGCCGAAGCCAGAAAGATGCTTAAACGGCTGAGCAACCACGAACATGTAGTTCTCACAGGGCTGTACGTTCTTAAGACCGAAAGTGGAGAGCACAAAGAGACCGTTGAGAAAACAACCGTTCGCTTCCGAACCCTCAGCAGCGAGGAGATCGAGGTGTACCTCAAGACCGGTGAGTATGTGGACAAGGCTGGAGCCTACGCGATCCAGGGACGGGCAGCACTGTTCGTCGCGGAAATCATCGGAGATTACTTCAACGTAATGGGCCTTCCCTTATGTCGACTCGCTCTTTTGCTAAAGGAGATTGGGGTCGAGTTGTCCTGAGGTGCTCTTACCACCTACAATCCTTGTGACCGAGCTTTTAAGGAGGAATAAATGATGGAGAAGCGCCGCAAGGTAACGATCCTGGACCTTTATGCGATGAAGGAGAGGGGAGAGAAGATCTCCTGGCTCACCGCTTACGATTACCCCACTGCTCAATTCGCTGAGACCGCTTCGATGGACATGATCTTGGTAGGTGATTCATTGGGTATGTGCGTCTATGGCTACGAAGGCACCGTGCCGGTGACGATGGACCAGTGCATCGTCCATTCCGAGGCCGTGCACCGCGCTGCACCGACCGCCTTTGTCATTGGCGACATGCCGTTTATGAGTTACCAGGCAAGCGATGAAGACGCCGTGCTAAACGCCGGGCGTTTTCTAAAAGAGGCGGGAGTTGATGCAATTAAGCTTGAGGGAGGCGTGCGGGTTATAAGCCGGATAAGAGCGATCCTCGATGCCGGAATAGTCGTCTGCGGGCACATCGGCCTTACCCCGCAAAGCTCAGGCCAGCTCGGCGGCCATAAGGCCCAGGGGCGCACGGTCGAGTCGGCCAGGCTTCTGATTGAAGATGCGTTGGCGATCGAGGAGGCTGAGGCACAGCTGTTGTTGTTGGAGGCCGTCCCGCCGGAGGTAGCGAGATTCATCACGGGAAAACTATCCATTCCGGTGTTGAGTATCGGCGCGGGCCCAGACTGCGACGGACAGCTTCTGATCGTCTCCGACATGATTGGCCAGTTCCAGGCGTTTACCCCTAAATTCGTCAAGAAATACGCCAATGTCGCCGAGGTCGTTACAAACGCGATGCGAGAGTACGTCAAGGATGTGAAGGCAGGCGCTTTCCCGGCCGACGAGCACTGCTACCATATGCTTAAGGGTGAAGACGAGAAGTTTAAGGATCTGATTAAGGAATACGAGTAAGCAGTCGGCCCCACGAAAATTGGCCCGCGACTACCTGAAAGGAGGGCGAACCGATGAGTGATTTGCGCGATAGGCTGAAGATAAGCGAAGAGAATTTGAGACAGATCAATAATTTCATCCTCGATCCGCAAAACGAGATCATCAACAGGCTTCTTGAGATCGTGGAGACCTACGGTGGGCCAGAGGAGATCAACCACAAGGCACAGGAGGCCCGGAAGTTGGATAACCTATTGGCTCAGCTTAAGGCGCAAAACTCCTCTTATCTTGCGGATCTGAACTGGCTAATAGGTGAACGCGATAGGGGCGCGTTCATCAGCATCGATGAGTTTCGTCGCAAGGCCCTTGGCCCCAAGGCCGATTCCATGACCTTCAAGGACGCGCTGGCTGTCACACTCGAGATCAGTGCCTTGCAGTTTTTCCCCTGGCTGATCGCCGAGGCAAAACAGGCGATAGCAAACGGCGAGCTGATGCCGGGCCGGTTCATCCGCGTGCGCAACATGGCCGAACAAGTCAAGGACAACGGCGATACCTTAGCCGTAGCGGCAGCGATGCAGATCGTGGGGGCAAGCTACGTGGAGACGCTTGACACCAAGGGAACCGACGGGTCAAACATCCACCTCGGTGGTCCGGAGACGATCACCGGCTACTTCGGAGGGGTAGGCCAACCGAACGAGCACGCCTTAAAGTGGGTAGACGAGTTCCTTCACTACTACACCACCTACGGAATCAAACAAGTGTTGAACATCAACCCGGGGACCGTGCTCCTTGGCTACCTCTTACATAAGCTCGGAGTGGATGTCGAGTTCAAGATCTCGGTGTACATGGGAAATGACAACCCCTACGCGGCCCTGTGGACTCTGATCGGAGCAAAACTCTTTGCGCGCGAGGATGGGACGACCTCACTCATCGGGTTCAACTGGTCGAACTCCGTCAATAATGAGACGATCGAGACGACAGCACCGCTCCGTAAGGCACTCGGCTTCGAGGACGTTGTCCGCTTTGAGCACCACATCACCGAGACCTACAAATCGATTGTCATCCAACCCTACGATCGTACCGACGAACTGGTTGCACTAGCCGCCCACGTGGCGAACATCTCAGCCAAGCACGAGGGAGCCGGGCCAAAGATCGATGCTACGCGGGAGCACCCTTCAGACATCCTTGAGTACTTCCTTTCCAAGGAGGAGATCGAAGAAAAGGGCCTGATGCCGTCCCTCGAGCGAAACTACCTGGATAAGCATGATGCGCTGAACCGTACAGCAGCGGCGTTGACGCAGCACGGCCTCTCGTTCATCGCCGCGCGGAACCTGCACCGCTGAGACATATCACGTGAGGCACCAACCGGAAACCGGTCGCTGACATCGAGGCCTTCTCTGCAGTACCGGTGGCCCTCTGTCGCAACCCCACCCTTCGTCAGCCATCTTGCGAAAGACCCTGATAAGTTACCCTGATCGGTTGGTTACTGATCCAAGTTTTCCTCAGGTCGCGGTGACCGCATGACAGAACTTCCTATCCGGTCTCTATCAGCCAGTTCACAAATTCGAGGTAGAATCGCCTCGATCTGGACGGTGAGGTCCCTTTCCCCGGGGGTCTGGCAGTCAGTGTTTACCACGTAGCGCCACGGCGATAGCTCTGATGTGCTCAGGCGTACTGCCGCAGCAGCCGCCGAAGATTCTTACGCCGTGGGCGACGAACTTAAGGGCGTACTCCGCCATCACGTCCGGGGTAACATCGTAGATAGAGTCGCCGTTTTTCTCATGGGGTAGTCCTGCATTGGGCTTTGCCATCATGGTTGCCTTGGGTACAGCGTCTCGCATCTTCCTTATGGCTTCTAACGTCTCAGTTAAGCTGCGACCGCAGTTGGCACCGACCACATCGACACCGAGCCCCCAAAGCTTTACTGCTGCCTCCTCTGGTTTTACCCCCATCATTGTGCGGCCATGCGTGTCAAAGCTCATCGATACCAGAATGGGAAGGCTTGTGGCTTGTTTTGTTCCTTCGAGCGCAGCAACAGCCTCTCTAAGATCACTCATCGTCTCGATTATGATGGCGTCAACTCCTCCTTCTGCCAGTGCGGCGGCCTGTTCGGCGAAGGAGGCTCTTGCCTCCGCGTCAGAGAGATCCCCCAGGGGCTTTAGCATCCTTCCGGTAGGACCAATGTCTCCCAAAACCAGTATCTTCTCGCCTGCGACATCGCGGGCGAGCCTGACTGCCGCCAGGTTGATCTCGCGCACACGACCGCCCAACCCCGCCTTCTCCAACCGCAGACGGCTGCCACCGAAGGTGTTTGAAAGGATAAGGTCGGCCCCAGCTTCCACGTACGACTGATGCAACGCGCGGATCGCCTCGGGTCTCTCCAGATTCCAACGCTCAGGTGAAACGCCGGGCGGCAGTCCAGCGGCTTGAAGCATCGTGCCGGTCGCGCCATCAGCGATAAGGATACGCTTCTGTGATAGGCGCTTTCTGAACCCCGTCATCGCACTCCCATGCGCTCACCGCTTCCGCGGTCACTTCTTTGCTGGCTTTAACTTTTGAAGCCGACCTGCCTCGAGCACTTCCTTTGCGACCTCGCGCAGGCGAAACTTCTGGATCTTCCCGGACTGAGTCATGGGAAACTCGTCCACGATCTCTACATACCGGGGGACTTTGAAGTTGGCGATCTTCTCCATGCAATAGTCAACTATCTCCTGCGGGTCAATCGTCATCCCCTCACGGGGGATGATGTGGGCGATCGCCACCTCACCCATGACCTCGTCTGGGACCCCAACTACAGAGACGTTCTGCACCTTGGGATGGGTGAACAGGTATTCCTCGATCTCGGCCGGATAAACGTTGAACCCGCCGGTGATCAGCATGTCTTTTTTTCGACCGACGATCTTAACGTAGCCTTCCTCGTCCACGGTGGCTAAATCGCCCGAATAGAGCCACCCCTCTTCGTCAATGACCTCGGCGGTCTTACCCGGCATCTTGTAGTAGCCGAGCATCACGTTATAGCCGCGGCAGGTGAGCTCGCCCATCTCCCCAGGTGGAAGAGACCAGCGATCATCATCGGTGATCTTAACCTCGATCCCGGGCAGGGTTTTTCCGACTGTCTCCACCCGCCGCTCGAGCGAATCATCAAATCGGGTCATCGTGATTACCGGCGAGGCCTCGGTGAGGCCATAGGCGATGGAGACGTTGCACCCGAGCTCCTCCATCGTCCCGCGCATCACCTCGGCCGGGCCGGGGGCCCCTGCCATGATCCCGGTACGAAGTGACGAGACATCATATTGTGAACCATCGTCCTTCTCCTTGCGGTATTCCTCGAGTTCCAACACGAACATCGTGGGGACGCCGTAGAGAATCGAAACTTCCTCCTCCTCAATCAGTTTGAGCGCCTCCTTGGCCTTAAATACGCTCATCGGGACAAGGCTCGCCCCCCAGGTGATCGCCCCCATGATTCCCATCACGCAGCCGAAGCAGTGAAAGAAGGGAACGGCAAGAAGAAATGTGTCCTCTTCGCTTGTGTGCAGCACCTGCGTCACCTGCCTGGCGTTTTCGGCGATGTTGTGATGTGAGAGCATCGCACCTTTGGGGTTTCCCGTAGTTCCTGAGGTGTAGAGGATGAACACGTTGTCACGCGGATCGCAGATTGCTTCGCGCTTGTCGATCTTCCCATCGTCGAGGTGTGACGTGCCGAGAGCGACGACCTCATCGAAGGTGTGCATATCGCTCCCTTTCTCCCCGCTGACAATGATATGTTTAAGACCAGGTAGGTTCTCACGAACCTCACCGATCATTTTGCGGTAGTCGATCCCCACAAAGGTGTCGGCCATGAACAGTGTCGTCGCTTCAGAGTTTTCCAGGATATAGTGAACCTCATGGCTTTTGTAGCGGGTGTTCATGGGCACGACGACTGCGCCGATGCGGGCGATCGCAAAGTAGGCAATCACCCACTTCGGAACATTGGGCATCCATAGACCAACCTTCTCCCCCTTTCGCACTCCCAGTTCGATCAGTCCGCGGGCGAGTTGGTTGACACGCTCGTTTAGCTCCTGATAGCTGATCTTGCATCCCTGATCGATGATCGCGTCTCGCTGAGGAAAGGCCCTCGTCGTTTCTGAGAGTACCTGGGAAAGCGTTCGCATCGGTTCACCTCAATTGCGAAGGTTATGGTTTCAAAAAAAGATTATCGGGGAAAGGAAAAGCGTGCGCAAACTGGTTCCTGGCTATTTTCTCGCATACAATAACCACACCAGTAAACTGGAGGTTCTATGTACGGCATCTTCGGTAGATACCTGGACGTCGACCTATCCGTGGGGGCGATTCGGGAGTATGAGATTCCAACAAGGTGGAGAGAACTCCATCTCGGTGGGAGGGGGATCGCCGCGCGTGTTCTCCTCAAAGAGCTGTCCGGGAAGGAGGATCCACTTTCCCCTGAGAACATCCTCATCTTTGCTACCGGTCCATTCCAGGGGACGGAACTCCTCGGGGCCGGGAGGCACCTAGTTATGGGGATATCGCCGAAGACAGGTAGCGTTTGTGGCTCCTATGTGGGCGGTTACTTTGGCCACGAACTCGGACGAAGTGGTTACGATGGAATCCTCCTCCGGGGGACGGCAGCCGAGCCGGTCTATCTCACCTTGATCGATGGAGTGGCACAGATCCATCCGGCGACCGACCTTTGGGGGAAAGGAACGGGAAAGACTGAAACGGCACTTAAAGAACGCCATCCCGGTGGTTGTGTTGCCTCGATCGGGATCGCTGGCGAGAAGCTGGTGCAAATGGCGTGCATCATCCATGACCGCTCTCGCGCGGCCGGGCGGCCCGGCCTCGGCGCGGTGATGGGGTCAAAACGCTTGAAGGCGATCCTCGTTCAAGGAAACGAAGAAAAGCCACTCTACGACCGTGAACGCTTCAAAAAAGAACGCGCCCAATACGCAAAGCTCGTCCTCGATGATGAAATGAAACACTTTGGCAAGTACGGGACGGCCGCTGGGGTTACCTGGCTCTCCGAGATGGGGATTCTTCCCACAAGGAACTTTCAGGAGGGGGTCTTCGATCATGCCGAGTCGATCGGTGGGCAAAAGCTTCACGACACAATCCTCGTTGGACGGGAGGGCTGCACTGGTTGCCCAATTCGCTGCAAGCGCGTGGTGAGGACTTCCTTTGCTGGAAGAGAGGTCCTCCCGGAATTTGGCGGGCCAGAGTACGAGACGATCGCAGCCTTTGGCTCGCTCTGTTTAAACGACGATCTAAATGCGATCTGTCTCGCCAACCAACTGTGCAATGACTATGGAATCGATACCATCTCTGCAGGGGTGGCTATCGCCTTTCTCATGGAGGCATCGGAGAAGGGACTGATTGACGAGGAGATTCCCTGGGGCGATGGGGAGGTGATCGTTTCACTCATCGACCAGATCGCCCATCGCGAGGGGATTGGCGATCGCATCGCTGATGGTCTGGAGGCATTTGCGGATGAGTTAGGAAGCGACTTTCACATGACGATCAAGGGGATGGAGATCCCGATGCACGAGCCGCGCGGAAAACAAGGGCTGGGGATCAGCTACGCTACCTCACCGCGTGGAGCGACACACCTGGAAGGGATGCACGACACGATGCTCACCACCCCTACCTCCGAGCTCGGAGTCGATCACGCCTACGATCGGTTCACCCTCACCGATAAGCCAGGAGTGGCCAAGACCTATGAGGACCTGCGCTCATTTGAAAATTCCCTCATCCTGTGCGTGTTCACGGTGAGAGAGACCGGGGAGCACTACAGCTTTCCCCAGATCCGCTCGCTCCTTGAGGCGGCGACCGGGATCGGTCTTTCCCCAATTAAGATGCTTGAAATCGGCGAACGAAACTACGCGCTTTTGCGCCTGCACGCAGCTCGTGCTGGCCACACCATGGATGGTGACGGGCTTCCCATGCGCTTCTCTCAGCCGCTTCCCAGTGGTGCCAGCGCCGATCATCCGATCCGTGCGGAAGCGATGCGCACCGCCATTGAGGTCTACTACCAAGAGCGCGGCTACGACCAGCTTGGCCCAACTGACGAGACGCTGCGCAGGCTTGACCTGGAAGACTGCATTGGGGTTATAGTGAGGTGAGCTTCGGTGATCCCTACCGTTTCGTTTATCGGGCATCAGGGAAGCGGGAAAACGACGCTTTTAACACGGCTGATCCCCTTCTTATTGGACCGAGGCTACCGCGTGGGGACAGTAAAGCACGCCCCCCATGAGGAGAACATCGACCGCTCGGGAACCGACAGCTTTCGACACCGTGAGGCTGGCGCCGAGCAGACCCTCGTGGTGAGTCGATCCGGTCGCGCCCTCTTCTGGGAACCCTTCCCTAAAGAGACGATTGAGGAGACAATCGACCGACTCTTTCAAGGATTCGATGTGGTTCTTGTCGAGGGGTTCAAGCATGGACCCTTCCCCAAAGTCGAAGTCTTCCGCCGCTTAACCGAGCTACGCGCCGAACCGCTCGCCGGCGAGATCGACGTGGTCGCGGTTATCACCGACGAACACGTCGCCCTCCCTGACGGGGTGAGAATCCTATCGCCTCGCCGGCCAGAGGAGGTCGCCGACTTCCTCGAAGGAAACCTCCTGTAACAGATACTAAAAAGACGAGGGGGCTTTGCGCGCCCTGTTTTACTGTGCTACCCTTCTTTACGTTATGCAAGCAGCGATTCTGGCCGACCAGGAAGTGCACGGCGCGGTTTCTTCCTTGTTCCTTGTTCCGCCAGGGATAGACCGGATCAGAGAGGGGCGGAGGCTGGCTGCACCCCTTATCACCGATAATCTGAAGGAGCAGCAACTCGTCCTGCGGGGAGTTCACCCGGCTTTGATGGAACTTGTTCCCCTACCAGGCAAGGAGAAGATCGGGATCGATCGGGTGCGCGCGGTGATTCGACAGGGGCAGTTTACCCCGGTGCAAGGAAAACGGAAGGCGTGTCTAATCACTCACGCCGAGACACTAACCTCAGAGGCGGCAAACGCGCTCCTCAAGGCCCTCGAGGAGCCTCCACGTGATCTGGTATTCCTCTTGTTAGCAAAATATACCGGTGATATTCTGCCGACAATCCTCTCGCGCAGCCGCGTCGTGCGGCTTAAGCCTCCCTCACAGGAGATCCTTCTCGCTAAGCTCACAGCGGTCGGCTATAGCGAGGAGGAGGGGCGTTACCTGATCGCTGTAACCCACAACGAAGAGGAGCTCGATCGTTTCATCGCAACACGCGAGGATATAGCAACACTGCGCACACAGGCGAAAACGAGCACCCGTACGGCAATTGCCGAGGTTCTGGCCACTGCCGTGATCAGCCGCGATCCGATTCTCCGCCACGAAGGGATCCTCTCTCTACTCGACCGTTTGATGAGCCGAGAGATGGAACTTGCCGTGGTAGGAGCACGGATCCTCGCGAAGGTGGAGAGCAAGGCAATAACTACCTTGCTGGAGGACCTCATGCATGTTTCCTTCGACCTGGTTCACACAAACCTCTCCGTTCCTGTTTCATATCAGGATGAGGCTCTCATTTCGTTGAGTGCGCGGGTGGAGATAAAGGAGATACTGCGGTTCTCCGAGTACATTGAGCGGGCGCGACAGGCGGTGGAGGGGCACTCCCCACTGGAGGCGGTTCTCCTCTGGCTACTTCTTGCTGCGGGGAGGTTGTAAGATGGCTGACGGACAGATTGCCCTGGTACGAGTCCTCAATTTGGAGCGCGATACGGAGTACTTCCACGCTTCCTCTCTCTCCCTCACCCCGGGGATGCACTGTATAGTTGACCACGGCGGACTGAGGCTGGGGGTAGTGAAGAGCCTCCTGGCCGCCGGTGAGGGGATCGGCGAGCAGCTCGAGCGAATCGTGCGGCCGGCTACAGCTGCCGACCTCGACGCCTACGAGCGCAATCGGACTGGCGCCGAGCGTGTTCTTTTCTCCACCC
This sequence comes from Candidatus Bipolaricaulota bacterium, assembly GCA_030606565.1. Lineage (GTDB taxonomy): Bacteria > Bipolaricaulota > Bipolaricaulia > UBA7950 > UBA9294 > UBA9294. The sequence continues at coordinate 36,994 of JAUWGE010000002.1, forward strand.
GGGAGGCGATCGCCCGCCACGAGCTTCCGATGCACCTTGTCGCCGCCGAGTACACGCTCGACCGCTCGCATTTGCGTATTTACTTCACCGCCCCGCATCGAGTCGACTTTCGTGTCCTGTTGCGGGAGTTAACTACTCTCTTCGGAGTGCGGATTGAACTGCGGCAGATAGGGGTGCGCGACGAGGCGCGGATCAAGGGTGGGGTCGGGCGCTGTGGGAGGACCATCTGTTGCTACGCGTTCCTACGCGAGCCGAAACCGGTCCCCATGGAGTTGGCGTACGACCAAGAGCTGTTCGTCTCACCGGAGCGGATCACCGGAATCTGCGGCCGGCTGATGTGCTGTCTTTCCTATGAACACGAAGCCTACAAGCGTGAACTCAAAGGGATGCCGAAGCTGGGAACGTCGGTCTCCTGCAACGACAAATGTGGAAAGGTCATCGCGCACAACATCTTCCGCCACACCGTAACCATCCTCACTAATGCCCAGGAGCGTATCGAGGCGAATGTCGCCTCGGTGAAGATCATTCCCTCTGGAAAGAAGAGCAAGCGATAATTCGTGCCCCTGCCTTCCTCAACCGACCAAGCTCGTGGGTAGAGAGCAAGGCCTCAATCTCGATTCCTTCCTCAGTGTATTCCTTGATGGTCCCCCTTCCTTGCTGGGTGAAGCGGTGCACAAGGTCGCTCGCCGCGTAGGGGACCAACAAGGACGCTTCGACCTCATCTTGGTTCAACACGGTGCGGATGCGGTGAAGCAGACCGTCGATGTGAGTGCCTTCTTTCGCCGAGATCCGAACCCCCGCAGACGAGAACTCCGCCCTTTCTCCATCATGATCGATCAGGTCAAACTTGTTCAGAACGTTGAGGATCGGTGGGCGAAAGGCATCGGTGGTGAAAACCTCCTGATTGAGGGTCTCAAGAACAGCTTCATAGTCCTCCTCGAGTGAGGAGCTATCAAGGTCGACGATGTGGAGGATCAGGTCAGCGTCGCGTACTACCTCCAGCGTAGCGGCGAAAGCGGGGATCAAATCATGCGGGAGGGCGCGAATGAACCCAACCGTATCGATGAACAGTGCCCATCTCCCTGAGCCGAGTTCTCCTCGGCGGACCGTGGTAGAAAGGGTAGCGAACAGCTTGTCCTCGACAAGGGCATTTGACCCACACAGGCGGTTCAACAGCGTCGACTTGCCGCTGTTGGTGTAACCGACGAGGACAACCTGCGGAAGAGAGCTCATCTTCCGCCTCTTCCGCCGCAGTGCGCGCTCGGCCTTCGCCTTCACGAGGCGGCGCTCGATAGTGTGAATCCGCCGATTGATCTTCTTACGGTCGAGTTCGAGCTGCGTCTCCCCAGGGCCACGCGTCCCGATCCCTCCGCCGAGTCGGGTAAGGGCGCTCCCCCAGCCGCGTAAACGCGGGAGGAGGTAGCGAAGCTGGGCAAGTTCCACCTGCAGTTTTGCTTCTTTCGTTGCCGCCCGCTGAGCGAAGATGTCCATGATCAGCTGTGTGCGGTCGATCACCTTTCTACCAATCGCCTCCTCCAGGTTGCGCGCCTGTGCTGGCGAGAGCTCGCCATCGAAGATGATTACCTCAGCATCAAGCTCGCTCGCTACCGCCTTCACTTCTGTAGCCTTCCCCTTCCCAATAAAGGTGGACGAGTCAGGACGCGGTCGCTTCTGGATTACATGCGCTAGGACCGGGACCCCTGCTGTATCAGCGAGTAACTCCACCTCGCGCAGGGAATCCATCGCTCCCTCACCGGGAGGTTGTAGGCCGACAAGTAAAGCTCGCTCGGAGCCATAGATGCGCGCCCGCTCACCGAGACGGTCCTCGATCAATGGCCGGCCTTTTCGATCACCGCTCTCGTTCAATCTGTGCCCCCAAGAGGCTTAGTTTTACCTCGATCTTTGCATAGCCACGGTCAATCTGCTCAAGCTGAGAAATCGTGGTGCAACCCTGGGCAGCGAGCCCGGCGAGGACGAGGGCGGCTCCAGCGCGAATGTCTGGCGCGTCCACTTCCGCTCCCCACAGGGTGCTCACACCGGTGATGGTGGCCGTCCGATCTGTGAGTACAATGTGAGCTCCCATACGCTTGAGTGACGGGATATATCCAAAGCGGCGCTCAAAGACCGTTTCCTTAATCACACTTTTTCCCCTCGCCAAACTGAGCATGGCGACAAGCGGAGGCTGGAGGTCAGTTGGAAATCCCGGGTGGGGCGCGGTACTCACTCGCACTGGGTGCGGACGCTCGGTATTGGCAAGCACGATTGTATCGTTCCCCTCGACACACATCATCCCGGCCTCCTTAAGGACGGCGAGCAACGGGCGCAGGTGCTTCGGGACCACACCTCTCACTTCCACTTCGCCGCCTGTGATTGCCGCCGCAAGGAGATAGGTTCCCGCCTCCAACCGATCAGGGATAACCGTATGCTCGGCCCCGTGAATACTCTCTGTCCCTACGACTCTGATCGCAGTTGGCGTGACCTCGATTTGGGCGCCCATTTTACGTAGAAGGTCGATCAGATCAGCGACTTCAGGTTCCTTAGCCGGGTTCTCAATCCACGTCTCTCCCTTGGCCAGCGTGGCAGCCATGACCAGCTGTTCGGTTGCTCCCACTGACGGGTACGGAAGGTCGATCCGAGCACCACGGAGTTGCTCCGCACTGACGGCGATATAGTCAACACGCTCCTCGATTATTGCCCCAAGTCGTTTAAGCCCCTGTAGGTGAAGATCGATCGGGCGGGGTCCGATCGTGCATCCACCGGGAAGCGGAACCACAGCGTGCCCGAGGCGGGCAAGAAGCGGACCGAGGATGAGAAACGAAGCACGCATCTGTTTAACATAACACGCCTCCGCCTCCGCTTTCAACGCGCCCCCGTGGGTAATCTCCACCCGGTCCCCTTCACGTGTTACCCTCTTCCCCAACGAGGTGATGGTGGCGAGAATCGTGCTCACATCGCGTAACTGCGGTATGCGATAAAGGGTGACTGGCTCGTCGGTCAGGAGAGTAGCGACGCAAGCAGGCAGAGTAGCGTTCTTTGCCCCCTCTACGTTGATCGATCCGGTAAGCCGCCTTCCTCCCTTAATTGACAGGTACTCCATCGGCTAGGTTAAGGAAGATAACGGAGCGGATCAACCGGAAACTCGCGATTGCACACCTCAAAGTGCAGGTGGGGACCACTGGAGATTCCACTGTTCCCTGATTCGGCGATCGGTTGTCCCGCCTCCACAAACTGCCTCGCGTACACGAGAATGCTCGAAAGGTGTCCATAGGCGGTATAGTAGCCCTCCGCGTGCTCGAGGATGACCAGGGTCCCGTACCCTTCCTCCTCCCCAACATAGGTCACCTTTCCCATCGCGGCGGCATAGACGGTCGTCCCAACCGGCACGTCTATGTCGATCCCATTGTGATGATGATGGTACCCGAGAACAGGGTGAACCCGCCAGCCAAATTTTGAGACAACCTCGCCCGTAAGCGGCCAGATGAAGCGCATTTCCTCCCCTTTGGAGAGGTAGATGACGTTCTCCCATGGGGAGGCAACCACCTGGGGAATCAAGATCTCCTCCCCCGCGTAGATCATCCCCGGATCGCTGATTCCATTGGCAGCTGTAATCTCCTCGATCGGGACAGCATAGGTGAGAGATATATCGGTCAAGGTCTGTCCCTCCTTGATGAGGTGGAGGATCCCTTCTTTAGGGACACGCAGGGTCTCACCTGGTCTGATCGCCTCCGGGGAGCGAATACGGTTGCTCGCCATGATCCGCTTGACGCTGACCCCCAGGAGGGAAGCGATCGAACTCAGTGTTTCCCCTTCTTCTACGGCGTGCTCAAGGAGGACGAACTCTTCCTCCTGCCGGAGTTCTACAAAGAGGGGCTCCTCTACAAAAGAAGGCTCTTCCATCGGCGGTTCTTCTAACGATGGTGCTTCCTGCGGCGGTGCTTCTACTATCGAAAGTGGGGATTCTGGAGGCTCTGGGCCTCCCGAACGCAGCAAGATCGGTATAAGGATCACTCCCAGCAGGATGACAATCACCAGAAGGACGCGGTCTTTACGTATCGGTTTCTTATCAATCACTGCTCATCAACTCGAGGAACTGCTCGTTGTCCTTAGTCGCCTCCATCTTGCTCTTGATCAACTCGAGAGCGGCCTGTGGATCGTTTCGTTCGGCCAACATCTTACGCAGGATCCACATGCGGTTCAACACCTTTTCTTCTAGAAGGAGTTCCTCCTTACGAGTCCCGCTCTGTTCGATGTCGATCGCTGGAAAGATTCGCTTGTTAGAGAGGCTTCGATCAAGGATCAACTCCATATTACCAGTCCCTTTGAATTCCTCAAATACAACCTGATCGAGCTTGCTTCCGGTATCGACGAGGGCGGTAGCGATAATCGTTAGACTCCCTCCCTCCTCGATGTTGCGAGCTGCCCCGAAGAATTCCTTTGGTTTGTACAAGGCAGTTGGGTCCACCCCGCCTGAGAGAAGCTTCCCTGATGGCGCGATCGAGAGGTTGTAGGCACGCGCCAGACGGGTGACCGAATCCATGAGAATCACCACATCATGCCCGACCTCTATCAGCCTCTTTGCCCGATTGGTGACAAGCTCAGCGATCCGCGTGTGATGCCGCGGTTCCTGATCGAAGGTTGCAGCGATTACCTCACCATTTGCGATCGACCGCCTAAAGTCGGTCACCTCCTCCGGCCGCTCGTCGACCAACAGGACGAAGAGCTTGACGTCAGGGTAATTGAGATTGATCCCTTTGGCGATATCCTTGAGAAGCGTCGTCTTCCCTGCCTTCGGTGGAGAGACAATCAGGCCTCGCTGTCCCTTACCGATCGGGCAAAACAGGTCGATAATCCGTGTGGCGATGTCCTCCGGGGAGTGCTCCAACCTCAGGTGCTCATCCGGGTGAAGCGGGGTGAGTTCCCGGAACTCCGGGCGATGGCGCATTTCCTCAGGATCACCGTAATTGATCTGTTCTATCTTGAGGAGGGCAAAGTAACGTTCATCGTTCTTTGGGGCCCGGATCAACCCACCCACCAAATCCCCGCCTCTTAGAGCAAAGCGCTTAATCTGCGAGGGGGAGACGTAGATGTCATTTCTCCCTGGCAGACAGTTACCATCGCGCAGGAACCCATACCCGTCGGGAAGGATCTCCAAGATTCCGTCGTTGAAACGCAGTTCGTTCGCTTTGGAGAGCTGCACCATGATCGCTCGCAGGAGCTCCTCTTTTCCAAACTGCATTCCGTTTCTTATCTTCAGTTCTTGAGCGAGTTCCCGGAGGGAGCTAATGCTTTTTCCCCTTAGTTGTGCCAGTTCCATAATTGTATCACCTCAAATATTGATTCCACGATAGATAATCAGGTAAGTTCCGAGCAGGTACGCAGTGAGGAGTAAAGCGGCGTCGACCCCCATCCCAAGGACACGACGACGGGAACGGTAGCCGATGGCGATGATCGCGATAGCAGTGAGACCGATCCCCAAAGAGGCAACGATTAACTGGTCGTCTTTCCCTGTACCCAAACGGGCAAGGATCGCTCCACGGCGGAAGGCGATGTCGGCGACAAAGACGGTCAGGATATTAAACATGTTCGAGCCGAACAGGTTTCCCAGGATCATGTCGTACGCCCCAATTTTAAGCGCTCCGATCGAGGTAGAAAGCTCGGGAAGCGAGGTGACAACCGCCACCAGGATCGCCCCCATAAATGAAGCCGAAAGCCCGGTCTCGACCGAAATTGCCTTGCTTGCGTGAATCAGGAAGACTCCTGCGGTGATGATCACCGCAGCACAGATGAGGAACCCACCGACCGCTCGGACAAGCGACATCGTCCCCACCTCAGCCGGCTCGGTTAGCCCTTCCCTCTTCTCAACACGGTAAAGGATGAATATCCCGAAGAGGTAGGTAAGGAGGATAATCAGGCTGATCGGACTTAGTCCCAGGATCTCCACTCCGGGATCGAACGCAATTCCGAGGATGACGAGCGTGGTGAGCAAGATAGCGAACCCACCGCTTATCATGTGGTAAGAGCGTACTTTAACCAAGAACGGGCCACGCCCGAGTAAGAGAATATCCATGACAGTAACGATGGCGACGTTGAACATGTTGCTCCCCAGGGCATTGCCCACAGCGATGTTGGGAGCGTCAATCGCCGCCCCGGTGACGGTGGTGGTCAGCTCGGGGATCGAGGTGATGGTGGCAAGAAACAACAGCCCAATCCACCCCTGACCGATTCCAGTTCGCTTTCCGAGCGCCTCCCCGAAGGAGGCAAGCTTGACTCCGGCGATGATGATCGCCAAAGAAGCGAGAAGAAAGGTAATCCAATGGATAGTCATTCGGTAGTTAAGTCCTTGCCTCTAACGCTTAGTGCCTATCCGATCTTGCCAACCCGACGCGCGTGTTTTCCCCCCTCGAAGGGGGTGGTAAGCCACGTTTCTGTAATCTTTTCCGCCATCTCCACCCCGATCACCCTCGCCCCCAGGCAAAGGATGTTCGCATCGTTGTGGCGCCTACTCATCTCGGCCGAATAGGGTTCCGTGCATGTCGCCGCCCGGATCCCCGCTATCTTCCCTGCGGCCATCGCCATACCGATTCCGGTCCCACAGATAAGGATTCCTCGTTCGGCCTTCCCTGACGCGATCACACTGGAGACCCGCTTGGCAATATCCGGATAGTCGACTGGCTCCGGCAAATCGGTTCCAAGGTCGATGATCGTGTGGTCGGCAAGGACGCACTCAATGAGAGCACGCTTCAATGCCACGCCAGTGTGATCGCAGCCGATCGCGACCTTCATCCTACACCTTCTTCACGAGCCACCTGATCATATCCCCGTACATCTTGAGCCGGTCACACACCCCCCTGGTGAACCCCCGCTTCTCCTCCTTCAGGATATGGGTCACTCCGTCAAGCTTCACCCTCTCCTTGCGCCACCCCTCTTTCGCCGCCAGCTTAGAGAGGGCTATCTCGATACCGTAATCCATCTCTGCTACGTTTTCCTTCGCCCGTTCCCAAAGGGTCTTAGAGAGCATGCGCTGTCCAGAGGCGAACGGATTGATCTTCTGCGCAATATCGGTATTCATACGACCGTTGGCGAAAACCCCTACCACCATATCTACTTCCCTTGGTCGGTAGGCGCTGATAAACCGCTCTATATGCTCCTCCTTAAGTCCAACCAGATCGGCATCAAGAAAGAGAAGGATGTCATTTCGTGCCTGAGCGACTCCTTCGTCGAGTGCAGCTGCCTTACCGCGGTTCTCTGGAAGGGAGATTACCTGCACCCCAAAACGACTGGCCACTTCAGCGGTGCCATCGTCGGATCCGTCGTCGACCACGATCACCTCATCTACATGAGAACAGGATACGAGGGGACGGAGAACAGCGCCAATTCGACAGGCCTCGTTGTATGCTGGCACCACCACGGAAACATTCATCAGACCAGAATTAGGACAGCCCAATCAGAGATATGAATCACTTTATTACCTATATTCTACCCTTTCAGCACGCGAAAGTCAATCTTTCTGTTCGAGGACGGCAATCCCGAAGGGGATGAGATGACAAGACAAGACCAGTACTTATAGTTATCTCCTATGGTAATGGTGACTGAGTTCAAGAGTAGTCAAACCACGAGTGAAGATCCAGAAGGAGCTCCCTGAGACTGCTCATCTTCCTTCCCGTAACTGGAAGCGACGTGGTGAACAGGTGACCATAGCTCTTGTGTAAGATACGATGATCGGTGATGATCACCACACCGCGATCGCTCCTCGTTCGAATCAGCCGGCCAGCCCCCTGGCGCAGCTTGAGAATAGCCAGTGGAACGGAAAGCTCCAAGAATGGGTCCCTCCCCTCGTGTGCCAGACGCTCCCCCAAGGCAGAGAGCACGGGGTCGGTAGGGACGGGAAACGGAAGCCGCGTAATGACAAGCACTTCCAGGTCCTTCCCCGGAAGATCCACCCCCTCCCAGAAGCTGTCCGTGCCAAGGAGAACCGCACCCCCATCGCTGCCCCTGAACCGCTCAATTACTTTGCTGCGGGGGCCATCTATCCCCTGAGCAACAACGGGCAGGTCCCTTCCGATCCACGCATGGACGGCGCGTAGGAGGAGGTAAGAGGTGAAAAGGACCAAGACTTTCCTCCTGGTCTCCCTCGCTACCCGCCTTACAAGGGAGGCGATCGCCTTGGCATACACCTCGTTTGGACCGTCGACCGGAGGGAGAAACTCGGCGAGGTAAAGGCGCATCCGCTCATTAAGAGAGAAGGGGCCCTCGACCAAGGTGTAGGTCACCTCCGCCGGGGCGGCAGCAAGTCCCAGGGACTCACGCAGGTAGCTGAACCCTCCCCCGAGGGAGAGGGTCGCCGACGTCAGAACCAGCCCTTTAAGCTTTGGGTAGAGAGCCTCCTTAAGAGAGGTTGCCACCTCAAGCGGTGAGGAGTGGAGGGCCACTCCTTCATTTATCCGCTCGTACCAGTAAACGGTGTTCTCCTCCCCAGGGCCAAACAACGCGGCGAATAGAGCGGTGACCGCCTCGATCTCCGCGATCAAACCGTCGGCCTCGCGTCGCGCCTCCGGCTCATCAACCGCCTCTCCGATTGTTTCAATTGTCGATTGTAGCTCCTTGAGCGTCCGTAGGATCCGCTCGACCTCTGGGTGGAGAGCCTCTAGAAAGGGGGTGGGGCCCCGTCGCTCCTGAGCCAGGCAATCGGCAAGGCCGGAGAAGAGGCGTGCGTTAACCACACGCAGGGCTCCGGCCAACTCCCGCACACGCGCGATCTGCCCATCGGTGCGGGAACGGGGAAGACGGGCAATCCACCCACCCATCTGCCGTCTAGCTGGGTGCTCAATCTCCGCAAGCAGACTATCAAGTGTGCGCTGCGTCAGCGTTGAGGTGAACGCTTGCCGTGTTGCCCCTTCCAGGGCATGTGCCTCATCGATAACCAAGTACTGATAGTCTCCGAGGATTCCTTGGTCAGCTTTGAGGTCGGCAAGGAGCAGAGAGTGATTCACTACCACTAGATTTGCCCCCTTGGCGCGACGGCGAGCAGCGATAGAGAAACAGTCGTCGAAGAATGGGCAGATCGTCCCCAGGCAATGTCGAGGGTCGTCACGCAACCGGGGCCACAGCGCGCGCCCCTGCGGATCGGCAAGGAAAACGCTGTTTTCTTCGATGTCACCTGTCTTTGTTTTGAATAGCCAGGTAACTAGCGGTGCGAGCACGGGGAGCAAGTCCCGCTCGAGCCCTTGCGTGATCTCCCCTAGGACGAGCCGCCATCGCCGCAGGCATATGTAGTTCTCGCGTCCCTTAAGCAAAGCAATCTTAAGCTTTGGGGAAAGGCGAGAGATGAGGAATGGAAGGTCCTTGGTATAGAGCTGCTCCTGTAGTTGCTTGGTACGAGTGGAGACAACAAGGTGGGCGGTATCGTGGGATCGCAAGTAAAAGAGGGCCGGAACGAGGTAAGCGAACGTCTTCCCGATCCCTGACCCGGCCTCGACGACGAGGGTTCCACCCTCCTCGAAGGTTCGAGAGACAAGCTTGGCCATCTCCTTTTGTCCAATGCGATCCTCAAACGCGATGAGCCCCTTGCCAATCATCTCGCCACTTAGCACCTCCTCCACGGAAGTGCTCGGTCCCACCTGCAACTCTTTTGGGACCTCCTCGTGATGTGCAGAGGGGTTGTTCCTCTTCACTAAAGGAACCATGCGCGCCAATAATTCCCCACTGGGGGCAGGGAGGAGCTGGCTTAAAAGTGAGACGAGGTCACGCTTGAAGGTCAACGCCTCCGCGATGAGAAAGGCGAAAAGAATGCCGGTTGCCTCCCTCTCCGCCTCCAGTGGGATCTTGTAGTGAGCGCAGAGGCTCTTCAAGGTGTGATCAGGAAAAGTAGGAAGGAGGACGCGGGAAATAAGCCGCAGGTCAATTACACGCGCGTTATCTTCCTCCACAGTATAGGAAACGCAGGGGAGCTCTTCGCCCAGCTCAGCCCTCGTCTCCGGGCATGGTTCTCCGTCAACGAACAACAGGGTCCCGTGAGAATCAAGCGCGAGGAATTTAGAGAGCCCTAGCTCTCCCCATGGAAGGTCCATACGACCTACAGAAGATGACGAAGCAGATCGATCCGCTTGACTACACCGACCAGTCTTCCATCCTTGTCGATCACGGGAAGGCTTTTCAAATCCTTGCGGATGATCAGGTCTGCCGCCTGAAGATCGTCATCGTCCTCTTCCACACAGACGACGTTGTGCTGCATGTATTTCTCAATTGGATCATCAGCGATCTGAGCGAGCTTCTTAACGAGCTGATTCATGTCGGGAATAAACGAGGTGCTGTGGAGCATTTCAAAGTAACCGGGAAGAGCAGCCTTGATGAGGTCCTTCTCGGAGATGAACCCAATGAGCTTCCCCTCCTCATCGACAATCGGCATGTTGGACATCCCCGCGTTGTCCAGGGTGAAGATCAGCCCCCTCACCAGAGCGTCCTTCTCCATTGATGTCAGGTCTTTGGTCATGATCTGGTGAACCTTCATGGGATCTCCTCTTTATATCCGCTCTAGGGAGATGTGTGCCATCTCCTCCTCGATCTTCTCCATGTTCTGACAAATCTTCTTATCGCTCTCTGCGCTCAGGATACCGGCAGCCATGCCAAAGCGCAGCGCCTCCTTGAGGTCCTCCCCCTTGTCCATCATGTAGAGGATCCCCCCGAGGAGGACGTCGTCCGCACCGACCAGGTTCTTGAACTGCGTCGTTTTCACCCGCGCTTTGATCTCCCAGATTGTATCCTGAGTGATGACGATGTCCCCGGTCACCTCGTGGGAGACAACGAGGATCCTAACGCCAGTCTCGATGATCCTCCTCCCGGCGGCGATAATCTTGCTCCGGGTGGTGAGAGGGGCCCCCTCCATGGAGAGGTGCTCCCGCGTGTCCGGCTTGACGAGGTAGGGGACAGCGCGGAGGGCGTGGGTGAGCGCGTTTCCGCGGGCGCTCACCACCACCTTAGCCCCGGCCTCTGTCGCCATCTCGGCGAGTACGCGGTAGAGATCGGCATCGACCTTTGGGGGGAGACTTCCGGCAAGGACGACCCAGGTGGCGCGTTTGAGCATCCGCTTGTAGCGCCGCAGGAAGTAGGAGATCTCCTCCTGCGAGACCGGGCTGCCTTCCTCATCGATTAGGATGGGAATGTGCGCACGCTCGCGCTCCAGCACGGTCACATTGGTCCGCGTCTCCCCGTTCACCCAGACGAAGTTGGTCGTTACCCCCTCCTCGCGTAGGTCACGAACTACCACGTGGCCTGTGTGCCCCCCAACGAACCCCATCGCGACGTTCTCTACTCCCATGCGGGCGAGGAAGATTGAAATGTTGATCCCCTTTCCGCCCGCGGAGGTGTCACTCCTAATGGCACGGGTCAGGAACTCCTCACGGACGACCCTCCCCATCTTCAACCGATCGACCCAATACATCTTGTCGATAGCCGGGTTCGGTGTAACTGTGATGATCATAGGACTCCTTTCACCACGGCGGGAATAAGAGCTCTCCCCGCGAGTGCGGAAGTGGAGGCCGCCTCAATACAGACGGAGACAAACGCTCCCAACTCTGTCTCTCCGCTTAGGACCACCGTGCGGTGATCGTCTCCCCTTCCGAAGAACGCTCCTACCCGGGTTCTTCCCTCCACGAGGACCTCCACTGTCTCCCCGATCCGGCGGCGGTTCTCTGCAAGAGCAATACGCCGCTGGTGGCTGAGGACCTCTTGCAGACGTTCGTCCTTGACTTCCTTAGGGATGTCATCAGGAAATGAAGCGCTGCGGGTACCTGGCCGCGGGGAGTACTTCGCCACAAAGATTGAGCCGAAACGAGCCTCCTCGATCAGCTCAACGGTATCGCGGAAATCCACTTCGCTCTCCCCGGGGTAGCCAACGATCAGGTCGGTGGTGATATTGATCCCCTTCACAGCTTTCCGCGCGCCTTTAATGATGGATAGGAACTCTCCCCGTGTGTAGCCCCGGTTCATTTCGCGGAGGATCCGGTCGCTCCCGGACTGGCAGGCGAGGTGGATGTGGTTGCAGATATTCTCATGGCGAGCGATCGTCTCGATCACCTGTAGGGTCATGTCCCGAGGATGAGAACTCGTGAAGCGGATGCGTGGGATCCCAATCTGCGCCACCCGGGTAAGAAGCTCAGCAAAGTCGCCGTAGCCCGGGAGGTCCCTCCCGTAGGAGTCGACGTTCTGCCCCAGGAGAAGGACCTCCCTATATCCGGCCTCCATCAACCTCTCCACTTCAGCTAAAAGCTTATCTGGCGGTCGGCTGCGCAGGGGCCCCCTGGCGTAGGGAACGATGCAGTAGGAACAGAAGTTAGAGCAACCTTCAGTGATGGTGACCATCGACGTGACTGAACTTCGTCGCCTATAGGGAATCTCCTGCGTCCCATAGGGATCGGGAAGGTGGACAACGCCGCCCTTGCCCTTATCTGCCTTGTGAATGAGTGAAGGAAGGGCGGCCAGGTCGGTAGTAGAAAAGAGGAAGTCGATCACAGGAAACCGTTTCAACAGGGCCTCCCCACGCACTTGCGCCATGCACCCACCGACCCCGAACAGCACGTTCTTCTTAACTTTCAACGCTTCTATCGCCCCGAGGCGACCGTAGACCTTCTCCTCGGCCTTCTGTCGGACAGTACAGGTGTTGAACAGGACTATATCAGCGTCGGAGAGTGAGTCGGCGACTTCAAACCCAGCATCCTCAAGGATACCGGCGATTCCCTCCGACTGATGGAGGTTCATCTGGCAACCCCAGGTCTCGATGTACAGGCGCTTTTTCATGATCGGTCCACTTCAATATAACTGATAGGGGATAGTCGGTCAAACGCTGATCAGGGCTGAATTCGAGGAACGCAGTTATCGCGGTGGCCGCCAGTGTGTCTATTCCAGTATCATCTTAGCAAGATGATTATCCGCCGGTGCGATCGATATGTGCTTCGGGAAATGAGCGGGCCATTCCTCATCTCCCTATTTGGCCTACTTCTCTTCATCCTCTTGAACTTGATCCTCTCCCTTTCTGATCTAATGGTCGATCGAGGAGTAGGGATTACCACGCTCATGAGACTCCTGTTGCTAAAGATGCCCAGTCTGCTTGTCCTTGCTCTCCCCGTAAGCGGGCTCTTTGCCACCTTCCTCGGCTTGGGGAGGTTGGTACATGACCGGGAGGTAATGGCCTTAGAAGCAGCGGGGATTTCGCTTCGTCGCATTCTTCTACCCTTACTGGCAGCTGCATTCCTCCTTGGAGGTCTTGACTTTGCTCTCTACAACTGGGCCGTCCCCTTCTCGGAGCATGCCTATCAGCAGGAGCTGCGGGGAATAATCTTCCGCCATGGGGTACCGCATATCCAGGCAAACACCTTCTTCAAAGGACCGGAAGGGCAGTTCTTCTATGTGCGTCGCTACGATGCGCAGGATGGTACCCTTCGCGGAATCCTCGTTTACGACATCGAGGGAAAGATATTTCCCCAGGCGGAGGCAGCGGTAACGATCCTCACTGCCGAGACGGGGCGTTGGGAGCAAAGAGCGTGGGATCTTAACGAAGGTAGGGTGTACAGCTACAATCAAAAAGGAGAGCTGATCTACACCGGCACATTTGAGCAGTTCCACGTGGCGGTCGAACGGAGTGAGGTGGACTTCCTTCTTCGATCGCGCACACCAGCAGAGATGGGGATTGGGGAGCTTCGCAGCCGGATCACCCTGTTGCGAACAAGCGGTCTTCCTGCCGCCGATTTCATCGTCGAGTGCCACCTCAAAGCAGCAATTCCGTTGGCAACGCTGGTCTTCGTCTTGTTCGGTGGCTCGACTAGCCTGATCTTCGGGTGGCGGAGCCGGGCAGCAGGAGTGGTAATTAGCCTCCTGCTTGTCGGCCTCTTCCAGGGTGTTCTTCTGTGGACACAGACCTTGGGAAGGCGAGGGATGATCCCTCCTTCACTTGCCGCCTGGATACCTAATATCCTGTTCGGCCTTATAGGAATCTTCCTTTTCCTCCGGCTCGACCGGTTGCGCTACCGAGACCTGTGGACTCGGATTCGCCACACCTTCCCGTTTTTAGGAATTCTTCTTTTGGTAAGCCTCCTCGCGTGGGGAGATGAGATCCCAGTCGAGATCGAGTGTGAAGAGCTTTTCATCTCAGCCGACCGCACGCATGTGCACGCTCAGGGAGCGGTACGCCTCTCCTATGGGGAGACTCTACTCTCGGCCGACCAGGTGACCCTGGATGAGGAGGAGGAAGGTTCCTGGAAGCTGCGTGCCTCGGGGGAGGTCCACCTCGCCATCGGGGAGGATTTAACCCTTTCTGGGGATGATCTCTCGACCCTTCTTGTACTTGAGGATAGATCGCTCATCACTCGCGAGGCAACGGCGGTCTGCTTTCGCGGCAAGAGCTTGTTTTTGAACTCCCAGGGAGAGGAGCAACTCCTCCTCTACCAAGGGAAGGAGGGACGTATCGAGTTCGATTCCAATGGGGAGGTCACTTTGATCGAAGTGCGCGAGGGACAGCTGACGACTTGCGACTGTTACGGAAGGGCCCTCCGGGACCAGCCCTACTCGATCGAGATGGGGAGGCTTCTCCTCTACCCTGATCGGCTGCTCGTTGCTTTTAATCTCACCGTTTCGTCCTTCGGATATCCCGTCTTTTGGCTTCCTGTCTACGTTCAGCCGCTTGAGGAGACGCTTGATAGCCCGCTTTTCCCCGCGATCGGGAAAAGCGGGCTTCGTGGCTGGTTTCTCAAGTGGAACTTCCCATTCTACCTCGACGAGGAAAACTATGGGGCGGTCCTATTCGATTGTTTCAGTCGCTTCCACGAAGTGGGATTGGGTACGGTCTTACACTACGCTTTTGCCGCACATCAAGGTAAAGCAAAGGTGTATTACTTCCCGGCGCAAGTCGGGGATCGCGTCTTTGAGGTCTCCCTCGACCACACCGTTACCCTCACCGAGAGGTGGGGAATGGGGGGGCGCCTTGCATACAACCAGCTCGGAGAGGAGAAGAACCTCTCCTTTGCCTTCTCCCTGAACGGGGACGTGGATGGTTGGAGGTTCAATCTCTCCGCAGAGCGAAGTCGTGAAGAGGAAGAGGAGGTGATCTATACTACCGAGCGCCTACCTGAGTTGGTCATCTCCCGGACGCGGATTGACATTGATCCCTTTTACATTCTCCCGCGCCTCGAAGCGGGGTGGTTTCGCGAGTGGAAAGGGGAGAAAGGGGGCGAGGTGTCAGTGAGTGAGTCGTTCCGTTTCGACGGTTCTTTAGAAACTACGCTAAGACCGTTCTCCTTTTGGGGATTCACCCTCACACCTACGACCAGTCTTCGCTTGACCCACTACGAGGCCGGCGTGGAAAGCCAAAGCCGAGAAGCCCTCTCCTGCTCCGCCTCGCTTTGCTACCCTGGAATGGATCTATCCTACACCTACCTCCAGATTAACGGGAGGAGCCCCCTCTATTTCGATCGCCTCAAGTCCGTAAACCAGATCAGTTGGCGCTTCGCACGTGAGAACACACTCTCGCTACATGTCAATGGGGGATTCGATTTGGCAACCGTGACCTTCGACCCACTCCTGATAACCGCCCGTTGGAGTGGATGGTCATCTTTAACCCTCCTTACCCGCTACGACCTCATGACCGCAGTAGTAGAGGAGATCAGCTTGAGTGGGCGATGGAACAGTGAGACAAACGAGATCTCCTGGGAGGTTCCCTACGAGCCCCGAGTTGGGAGATTCAAGCCGATTGTATTCGAGATTCGTGGAAAGGGTAAGACAGGGAAGCTCACCCTGACGGGAAAGGTCGACCTCGGAGAGGCGAAGTTGATCGAGGAAGTACTACACGTCGAGTTACGATCGGAAGTGGGATGGGGAATTAACTTAAGCGGCCGCTATGAGCAAGGAAGCCAAACGATCCTGGCTCCCAGCCTCGGTCTGTTTCGTGACCTGTGCGACTGCCTGCGGATTGGGATTGAGTACAAATCTGGGCAAGTCTGGGTCTACACCTCGATCCTTGCCTTCCCCAAAGCAGTCCTTCGCTACGCACCAACCGGGGCCGGCTTGGAAGTGGGGCAATAACCCTCTGCTTGCTCTCTTCTGTCCCTTTCATTAGACTATGCACGGTTTTTTTCTGTATGATGCTTGACGAACCGTGCCCTTAAGTTGTTGATTTGATGGCGTGCAAGCTGTGGAAAGGAGGTGCACTATAGCAGCTGATTTTTCGTGGATTGTTCTGTTTTTGATGGCCGTGATCCTCGCAGCAAAGCTGTTCGGTTGCGGGGGGAGCTGCAGATAAACAGAGGTGCCAAAAGGCGAGGCCAGCCTTTGTCATGGGTGACAGAATCCGAAGGACATCAACTCCTCTACATAGCCGTTTGTGCCGGAAGTTAGAACGGGAGATGAGGAAGGAGCCCCATCTTTGTTATGTGCTTTACTCGATGGGTTCTGCTCTTATTGGTAGAGGCTAGGCTTCCAGCTCAAGTTCTTGAGGGAGTCTTTTATTCCCCTGCTCTAGGAGCGACTTCGAGCGAGTTATTGCCAGGATGTTTTGATCCCCTGTTTCCTTAAGTTGCCCTCGCCAAGCTAACGGGGGCGTAAGAGATCCTGCGCATCAGTCGCTGAATAGGCTCTTTGAGTGCAGCAGGATATAACCAGTAACCTACCAGGCCTTCGATCACTAACCAGAGACTCAGTCTGTCACGTATCCGGGGACGTTTCTCCGGAACGCTACCCGTCGCCGAGAAGAAAGTAGAACGTGCCTGCATCCTCACGCTTTCAGACCACAAGCAGCTTAGCGTCTTTGATGAGGACTACCTTCGACGCATTGCGGATTTGCTTTATGTGGTTCCTCAATCAGGTTCGAAATCTCCCCCGGATTAACCTGCTTATTTAACCCAACAACAGGGTGGATGAATCAGGAGCGTCCTCCCTCGATCTTTCCATGAACAGACTCGTCACTCACTGCTCACCTCTTTTATCTGGGCCTTTTTGTTAAGAGATACCCAAAAGCGTAGGATAACAAGAGGTATAAACATGATAGCTAGGTTCATCGGGGTGTTTATCCTGCTTTGCGCGGCAATTGCTCTTGTCGGCATGGCGGAGCTCTCTTTGAGCGGAGATTTCTGGGCCAAGACAACACTAAAGCAGGATAAAATCGAGTTTGACACATCGATTGCCCTCTCCCTAAGCGCCAATAAATCCGAACTTGACTTTACCTGGAAAGGCGACGAGAACGGATTCTCCTCCTTTAAGACCGTCTTGGAAACAGAGTTATCTAAGGACATCGATGGTCGCGCTGAGGTCTTATTCGATGAGAAGAAGCTAAAATCCATCAAGCTGAAAGTGTATGACCTTCCGTGCTCGGAAGCCCTCGTTGATATCCAGGCTTGCTTCAAGCACAAAGAAGGCCTCTATCTCCACGAGATGAGATTCGACCTTGACGAGCTGACACTTGCCAGACTTCCCGCCTCGCTCGATCTTGTTCACAGAGAAAGAATACCTGCGCGCGAAGCTCACGTTCGATCGCGAAAATGACAGCATCAGCTTGCAGGGTATCTGGAAGAAGAGAACTCTTTATGAGGGAAAGGCCACTTTGGACCACAATGGTGAAGACTGGTCGGTAAAGGAGGTGCTGATCTTCAAACCCACTCTTTCGCTCCTTTACCCAGAGAAGGGCACGCTGACCGTAGACGGCGATATCATTGATGACCTCTCGCTCAAGGTCGCCTGCTATCACACGTTCCTTGAGAGAGGGATCGAAGTGACTAAGCTCGTTTCAACGATAAAGCTGGAGATGGGAGATTTTGACCTCACCTGGAAAGGGACGTTCTGTCCTACGGGGACCGCCTTCTGTCTGGGCGACTACGATCTCACCCTGGCCGCCGAGGCCAAGCTTAACGATCTCACACTTAATACTGTGCTCAAACTCGATGAGGATGGTTTTGCCAGTTTCGCGGTAAAGCTCTCTCTTTAGTCTTTCGGGGTGATGATCCGATCGATCAGGCCATAGGCAAGCGCCTCGTCAGGGGACATATAGAAGTCGCGGTCGGTGTCCTTACGGATTTTCTTCACTGTCTGTCCAGTGTGCTCCGCGAAAGCGCCGATTATCTGATTATGCAGACGGAGCAGTTCATCGGTTTGAATCTTGACATCGGTTGCCGGTCCCTGAGCCCCGCCGAAGGCCTGATGAATGAGAATACGTGAGTTAGGTAGGGCTGAGCGTTTCCCTTTAGTTCCAGCGGCGAGGAGGAGCGCCGCCATGCTCGCTGCCTGGCCAATGCAGATCGTGGTGACGTCAGACTTCACGTAACGCACGGTGTCATAGATGGCGAAGCCGGCAGTAACCGATCCGCCCGGAGAGTTGAGGTACAATTTGATATCCTTCGCCGGGTCCTTCGCCGCCAGGAATAGGATCTGCGCGATAACTAGGTTTGCCACCTCGTCATCGATCTGATGGCGCAGAAAGACAATCCGATCCTCCAGCAAACGGGAGTAGATATCATAAGTCCGTTCAGTGTGGCCGGTGTGATCGATCACAAACGGGATCTGGGCTCTCATTTCTCCTCCTTGGTAAGCTGTGCTTCCTGGTACAGGAGGTCAAGGACGCGCTCGTTCACCCTCTCAGTGCGATAGTCATCCCAACGCTCCTCGGCCTTGAGGCGAGCGATGAACCGAAGTGGAGCTTCCCCTTTACTTGCTGCCTCCGCAGTAGCGATTCGCTCTAGTTCTTCATCCTCGACGGCGATCTCCTCCTTCTCGGCGATCTTCTTAAGGAGAAGCTCATGGCGAATCCTGCGGGTTACGATCTCACGGTAGTCGGCCCGCACATCTTCCTCGCTCCTCTCGTGTTTGTCGAGATAGTCCTCGAAGGATAGTGGGGAGCGTGGGTGGGAAAGGTTCTTCTTCAGCCGTTCAAACTCTTCTGCGGCGACCTCTTCCACCAGTGCCTGGGGAAGAGGAATCTCCACCTGATCGATAAGATGATCGAGAAGGTTTACTTTTATTGCACGTTCTCTCTTCGCGACATGGGCCTGCTTTAGCTTCTCCATTACATCTGCCTTCAGGGCAAGCAGGCTCTCAAAGCCCGCGTCCTTAGCCAGTTCATCATCCACTTCCGGAAGGACGATCTCCTTTAAGCCTAGGATAGAAAGGGACGTGTGGACGGGTTTACTTCCAGGAAGATCAAGCTCGATTTTAACTGTCTCCCCAATCTTGTGGCCGATCAACTTCTCAGTCACTGGGTTTCCCACTTCGGCGCGGGTGTCCCACTCCTCCTCCCCCTCCTGCACGTGGACGATGTCCCCGTCGGTGATGAGCCCTCCTTCCTTAGAAGAGAGCGTTCCGTACTGACGACGAATCTCCTCCAAGGCCGCCTGCACGCTGTCGTCAGTAATCTCTTTCACTGGCTCTGCTGCTAGCTCAATTCCCCGGTAGGCTGGAAGGTCAAACTGAGGGAGGACGGAAAAACTCGCCTCGAAGACGAACGGCTCGCTTTCCTCGAAGGAGACAGTCTTTACCTGCGGGGGCGTGACCGGGTGGAGGCTCAGTTCGGACAGAGCCTTGGGGAGGTGTTCTTCCGTGAGTTCCTTCTGTGCCTCTTCGATGAACTTCTCGCGACCGAAGCGCGAGTCGAGGAGGCTTCGTGGCACGTGGCCTTTGCGGAAACCGGGGATCTCGACCTCCCGGCCATATCGGCTATAGATCGTATCAATTCCATTCCGCACGATCGGTGGCTCCACGGTCACCTGCAGGGTGACCTCGGTGGCCGAGCGTTCCTTGATCTCGTAGTTAATACCGTTGCTTGTCACGAAAAAACCCTCCATATCCTTCTTTCTTTGCTGCCAGAGATTATACGAGTGGACTGACCCTCAAGCAAGACAGTATTGAGAATAGGTCCGGGAGTTCTTAAATTCTTGCGATTAGTCGCCAGTAGTCGCCCAGGAGCCCGTTCCAGATTCCACCCATCAGGCCAAAGAGGGCGTTAAGCCCTCCAAGAAAGATAAATGCAATAAGGATCAGGAACCCGTACCGTTCGAGGAGGATCATCACCCGTCGTCCTTCCGAGGGAAGGAAGTAGGTGAGGACACGCGACCCGTCGAGCGGTGGGATGGGAATCATGTTGAAGACTGCAAGGAGGATGTTGATGATGACGAAGACACCGAGAAGGTAGAAGACGTTATGCACGAGATTGGCGGTGAAGCTTTGGCTGATGGCAGAAACGCGATAAAAGGCTCCATTCCTTTCAACCAAACCAAAGAGTGAGTTTGGAACAGCGAGGAGGGCAAGTCGCCCGATCCCAGTGGTAGCCAGGGCTAGAGTGAGGTTTATCGCTGGTCCTGCGATGGCCACGTAGAGCATTCCCCTAAATGGGTTGCGGAAGTAGTTGGGGTTTATAGGGACAGGTTTTGCCCAACCAAAGAGGAAGGGAGAGCCCAGAACCACCAGAACAAGCGGTACGAGGACTGTCCCGATCGGATCGATGTGCGCCAGCGGGTTCAGACTCAACCTTCCCCGCGCCTTAGCGGTGGGGTCGCCAAGGCGGTAAGCGACGTAGCCGTGCGAGACCTCGTGGAGGACAATGGCGGTAAATACGGCAACAAGCGAAAGGATTATCTCCAGGATATGTGCGATGTTCATGGCTCCTTCTTCCCCTCGCTTGGATTCACGGTGAGTGTATCCTCCTGGGTGAGTATTACCAGGCCAAGGGGGGCTCCTTTTGGCTTGCGCACGTACTTAACTGGGGTATAGCTCACCTCGACACGTGTTTCCCCTTTCAACTTCGAGAACCTGGCAGCGAGCAGGGCTGCCTCCTTGATCACGGCCTGTGGAATCTGTTGCTTCTCGCGATGGCGGATGATGACGTGTGAGCCGGGGACTCCTTTGACGTGCAACCACAGGTCTTCCGGGTGCGCACTCCGCAAGAGCGCCTCGTTCTGCACGGCGTCCTTTCCCACCTGCACACTGTAGTCGAGGATGGAGAAGATGCGGGGCGCAGTCGGGGGTGAAGTTTTTTTTCGCGTCCTTTGGGTTGAGACAAGAGAGAGTAGGTTATCACTCAATCCCTCACCGCTCTCGAGGGCCTTAACCCCTTCTCGTAACCGCGCAAGCTCCCTTTCCAACCGGTGCAGGCGTCGGGTGACAATCGGGTGTCCCCGACGAAGCCGTTTGGCTCGCTCATACAGGGCCTGTGCGTTCTCGATTGGGTTCAACCGTGGGTTGAGTGGAATTACGATCTTCTCTTCACTTACTGGGTCAAGGAGGGCCGCCTCGCGCATCCGGCGGGTGAGCGAACTCTGGTGGATCATAATCAGGTCGGCGTGATATCGAAGTCGCTCCTCAAATTCCGCACCAGCGAGCCACTCCTTGAGCTTCTTCACGGTCCGTTTTCGCTTAGCGATCGCGCGCAAGAGCCCCTCTCGAAACGGCTTCTGTGCCCCATTACTCTGTGTCACCTCGCGCTTTTCTCCCCACTCTGTGTCGAGCGCGTCGGAGAAACTGGGGTATCTTTTGCCAGGAGGAATGAGCGGGAAGAACGCGGCCCGATTCGTCGCGAGATCGACCTCTGCTTGCGGGTCCTCCACCCGTTTTAGGAGGAACAACAAACTCTCCAGGATCCCCTCTGTCAGCGATCCATCGGAGCGAGCCTGTGCTCGCGCGACAATCTCCTCCGCCGTCTTGCGCCCGATTCCGTCGATGCGATGTACCAAGGCACGAACCGGCTCCTCTTGATCAAAGGCCTCTTCGAGAAGCGCACAATTCATCTTTGGCGGATCGATCTTGTCCTGGGATGAAAGCGGCTGATAGACCTCTCCAGGGGCCACACGAGGCCCAGTTCGAAGCGCCGCGAGAACTCGGTCGCCCCGCAGGAGGGTCAGGTTCCCGCGCACTCCAAGAAGCTCCACAACCAGGAGGAATGTTTCTTCCTCCCCCGCCCGACGACGTTCTACCGTCAGGGTGACGACCCGGTCCCACCCCGATTGCTCGATACTAACGATCTTCCCGCCACGCAAGTGTTTCCGCAGGAGCATCACAAACGGCGAAGGAATCACAGGATAGGGAAGCTCAAGCTGCGTCAGGTGAAAGGCCGCTTCTCTCGGGGAGACAAGGAGGCGGATGGCCCTGCCCACAAACAGATGTAGGACAAACGTCCCATGTTCCGGCTGGTAGATAGTCCGAATGACCCCTCCAACGACCGGCTTCTCTATCTCGGTGAGCGAGGCTGCAATCGCCAATCCGTCCATATCCTCTCCAGTTGATTGATTGAAATAAGACCACTATAATCGCCATTATACCGCCGGCGTAGCTCAGTGGTAGAGCAACGGTTTCGTAAACCGTAGGTCGGAGGTTCAACCCCTCTCGCCGGCTTTTTACTCTTTACCGTCAGAATCAGCCCTTTGAGGATCCTACGCTTGGCAAAGACAGACTAACTATCACGCACGTCCTGGAGTAAAGCGCGAATTATCTTACCTATCTCAAGGAAGCAAGTCAGGGCCATCTCCTTTTACCGTTCCTCTTCCTACAACCTCGGTGGCGTTGGCTCGCCTGATCAAGCCTTCCGGTCCTACGGCCCCACAAAAGTGGTGACCGGCTTCCCTTTCCTTATGGCCAAGTGAGGTTCTCAGTTGATTTCTGTAATGGCATGATAAGGTAAACTTGATCGGCTAGGTAAGGATTTTTAAAAAGGGGTGAGGAAACGTGGATGACATTGTGAAAATAGGGATTATCTCTGCTGTTATGGCAGCCCTGCTTCTGGGTGGCCTTGCACTTAGATACACAACCGTAGCGCCAGAAGTCACAGAGGTCGCAGAAACTACGGAAATAAACGTGCTTCCTCCAAAGTCGCTTGAGATGTTGGACCCAATCTATTCGGAGAAGGCAGTCTACCAAGACGACACTATCCGCATATCTTTTGACGCCGCTTATACGGCTGACGGCGTAGAGAGCAAGCTGCCTTTCTGGCTACACAACGCCTCAGACGATGTCGTTACCGTCTTATGGAACCTTTGCTCAATACAGCTCCCCTGTGCAAATACGGTCAACATCGTCCATGAAGAGCAGTTAGGTCTATTCGGGCCGCTGGCCTCCCCACCCATCTCGATTGCTCCGGGTGGTGATTTGTTCGACGCGGTCTTCCCGCTATCAGAGGTTGATTGGATCGACGATAGTTGGTCCGTCTCTTCCGATGTGCTTGATCAGGGACCGTTCTTGTTCGTGTTGGCGTTAGAAGCCAGTGACCCATGTTGCACTGAACGCCAGATAAAGTATTACACTTTTAGGTTTATTATCAGGTAGCGACCGTCGTTTAAGGGTTTACTCCAACGTCCACATCCTGCTATCGGTGAGAGGGAATTATGAGAGCCTGAACTCTTTTTTAGAAATCATAGACGCGGTTTCGTAAGGCACCTCGCCCTTTTCGTAATGAGCAAGGGGTTAATTTTGTGCATTTCTTTCTCCTATGCTATAGAATGTACAATGCAATAAAGACCTTAAGGAGGTAACCACATGGCTAGAAAGGAAATCTTTGACAAAATCTCCATCTACATCCCGCAGACAAAGAAGGATCAGAAACCCGTCGAGCGGCTGATTCGCCTGAGTAGGAAACGCGATCGGTCGATCAACTACCTGGTTGTTGACGCGATCCTTGACTATCTCAAGCGGGAAGAGAAGAAGTAGATCAACTTAAGACACAGCCTTCAAGCTTAAGAAAGCTGATCTACGACGCTGGCCCTTGTGACGCACCTCCAAGCAAAAGCGATGAACATCGCGGTGTGGTTGGAGTATGGCAAAAGTTTCACATCTTTTACCCGCGCCATGAGCGCTTGGAAGTTTTTCAAGCTCAGTTTAGAGCCACTCATTAAAGGAATCCCTGGTTCTGGACTCAAATAGCTTGAATTTGAACCTTCCTTAGATTCATGTCACAACCCCGAGGGATCGAAAAGCGGCGTTTCGACGCTCCACTTAAAAACCCATCGTAGTTCGGCGGAATGTGGCGCAGGCGGTAGCGCATCCTGGTTAAGATCTCCTGTCCAATTGGATCCAAGAAGTAGCCTTCAGAACGCAAGTGCGGTTGAAATCGTGGCTCTTTGCCCCTAGAATGATCAATAAAGCAGGAGGGGTGGGTGAGCGGTCTAAGCCGCTAGTTTGGAGAACTGGTGTACCTTCGGGTACCGCGGGTTCGAATCCCGCCCCCTCCGAAAACGCCTGTGCTAGGTGGGGGGCTAGCGGTCCCCTCCATCCACAACCCGCTATAGTGGAGCCGAAGGGTTCCCAGAGGGGGAAGGCAGTAGGGTCCGTTCTCGGGCAAGCGGTGTTGAGGGTCGAGCCCTCTGCGGCGCATGTTTGTGAATCCCGTCAGGCCCGGAAGGGAGCAGCGGTAAGCGAGCCTCTGCGGGTGTTAGAGAATAACTTGGCCTGAGCTGGCTGCCCGTGAAGCGCCTGGTGTCTTCTCACAACGGGACCACGCACAGGCGCAAAAATTATGTGGGACTACTCATCCCAGGAATGGATGACTCTCGTCCTCCTTCTCTTTACCTCGTGATCTAGCAAAAGCAGTCGTTCGATCGGTGCTCGTTATGCTATCATTCAGTGCGGAGGTGAATATGCGCACGTTTCTGTGCATCCCGATTGACACTCCCCTGCGCGAAGCACTCTCTAACCTCTCCGGGGAACTTCGCTCATTAGTGCGGGTTCAGGCCTCGTGGGTAAAAACAGAGAACTTCCACGTGACGCTGCGCTTCCTGGGGGAGATTGATCCCATGCTGACGATCGAGCTTCAGCAGCTCTGCCGCGTAGTCACTAAACGGATCCAACCTTTTAACCTTTCGATAGACCGGCTGGGGATGTTTCCTTCACCGGAGCGCCCGCGGGTTCTATGGGCCGGTGGCGAGGCTCCTTCGACCTTCCGCGATCTCGCCTCCTCCCTTAACCACGAACTGGTGAGGATCGGCTTTTCCAAAGAACGAAAGGCCACCATCTCACACATTACCCTGGCGAGGATCAAGGGAAGGGCTGACCGGTCGATCGGGGAGGCAATCCGCTCGCTGGGGAAGCTTCCGGGATGGACCCTGCATGCTGACCGACTCATACTGATGGAGAGCCGCCTCACCGCAGATGGGGCAGCCTATACCCCACTGTTTACGCAACGATTTGGTGATGCCGCTGCCTGCGGTACCGACGCGAGTGGGGGTGCAAATGATCATGCCATTTGAATACCTTGACCATACTGCCGATGTGTGCCTGCGTGGGACCGGGGAGACGGTCGAGGAGGCGTTCTGTGAGGCGGCGCGAGCGCTGTTCAACTTGATGATCGACCTGGAGCAGATCGCACCGAAGCGATCACAGCGGGTCTCCTTATTCGCGGAACGACTCGAACTCCTCCTAGTGGAGTGGCTGTCCGAGTTGTTGGTCCAAAAGGACCTCACTGACCTTTTCCTATCGAGATTTCATGTTGATATCCGGCAAGGCAAGGATGGGTTCCACCTTGAAGGAGAAGGGTGGGGGGAACCGCTTGATCCGCCCAGGCACCGCGTGAAGCTTGAGGTCAAAGGGGTAACTTATTCCGGGCTTCACGTCGCTCATAAAGGGAAAATTTGGATTGCCCAGTGTGTAGTCGATATCTGAAGGAGGAACGATGAGCGAGGAATTCACCTTGAAGAGAATCTCACAGTCGGAATGGCTCCTTGAAAAAAGCGGAGAGATGCGGGTCCCCGGACGGATATTCGCCGATATTCAAACGATCGAACAGCTACAAACTGACGTAGCGGAAAAAAAGGAGTGGAACGCGCTGCGGCAGGTGCGCGATGTCGCCTGCCTCCCTGGAATCGTGACCGCAGCCCTCGCCCTCCCTGACGTCCACCCAGGTTATGGATTCCCCATCGGTGGAGTGGGGGCGTTCGACCTCAAGGAGGGGGTCGTCGTGGTCGGTGGAGTCGGCTTCGATATCAACTGCGGGGTCAGACTTCTCGCCACCCCGCTCCATAAGGAAGACTTAAGCGACGTCCTTTCCGAGCTCGCTGATGACCTCTATCGCACTGTCCCCGCCGGACTTGGCTCGGAGGGGAAGCTCCGCCTCACACTCGATGAGATCGACCAACTCCTTCGGGAAGGAGCGCGCTATGTCGTTAAGCGGGGCTATGGGGTGGAGGAAGACCTGGTCCACATTGAGGAGGAAGGGCAAATCCCTGGGGCTGATCCGACCGTGGTCAGTCGGCTTGCCAAGCAACGCCAGTTTCGCCAAGTGGGGACCCTTGGCTCGGGAAATCACTACCTGGAGGTGCAGACGGTGGCACGAATCATCGATCCAGAGGCTGCAGCGGCCTACGGCCTCGAGGAGGGACAGGTCGTCATCTCCATCCACACTGGCTCGCGCGCCCTCGGCCATCAGATCTGCCAGGACTACTTAAAGGAGATGGAGCAAGCGAGCCACCGGTATCAGATCCCGATTCGGTCAAAGGAGCTTGTCTGCGCCCCGATCTTAAGTGATGAAGGAAAACGTTACCTGAGCGCTGTGGCCTGTGGGTCAAACTGTGCCTTCGCCAACCGCCAGGTGATCGCCCATCTCGTCCGTTCATCGTTTGCTCGCATCCTCAGCCTGGCCGCAGAGAAAGTGCGCACCGTCTATGACATTGGGCACAACAACGTTAAGGTTGAGCACCACCTCGTTGATGGAACGACGCGTGAGCTCCTTGTCCACCGCAAAGGGTCGACGCGGGCGTTCGGCCCGGGACGAAAAGAGTCTCCACCTGCCTATCGAGCTGTTGGTCACCCAACTCTCGTCGGCGGCACGATGGGGACCGCCTCCTACGTCATGCGGGGAACAGACCTTGGGATGGAGAAGGCATTTGGCAGTGGAATCCATGGAGCAGGGCGGGCTCTGTCACGCAGGAAAGCGGCCAAGAAATACTGGGGGGAGGATGTGAAGTCGGCGATGGCTGCAGATGGAATCATTCTGCGTGCGCATAGTCTCCGTGGGGTTGCTGAGGAGGCGCCGGGCGCCTACAAAGACGTTGAGCGCGTGGTCCACGCTGCAACAGATGCGGGGATCAACCAACCGGTGGCGTGCCTCCGTCCCCTTCTCGTGATCAAGGGGTAAACAAGCTGCGGGAAAAAGCGCGCGAATGATGGATGATCACCCGTGCTAGCTTGCTGGGATCGTGCTTCACGGTCGGTTTTCCTTCTAGCTCGATCGTCCCCACGAGGTCAGCGCGGATCACCTCCATCCCGTATTGGTTCTCTTCTCCCAGGTCATCTTCCACCGGCTCGGCTGCCTCCTCGAGGTAGCCGACAAGGAGATCCTTATCAGGGAGGGAAGTATTGACGATGACACTGTCAAAGCAGTTAAGGTTGATGTACTCATCGAGGGTGCGCAAGTGATCGCGGAGGGTATAGCCCTCGGTCTCTCCTGGTTGTGTCATCAGGTTCGCTACGAGGATCTTCTCCGCAGCTGCCTCCTCGATCGCCGCGGCGATCCCCTCGACAAGCAGGTTGGGGATAAGGCTGGTAAACAGGCTACCCGGCCCGAGGAGGATCAACTCAGCGCGGGCGATCGCTTGAAGAACCCGGCCGTAGGGTTTGACGTTTGCAGCGGAGAGTCTAATCCGTTCGATCCGCCGTGGGTCGGCGCTGATCCGAGTCTCCCCTTCTACCCATTCCTCATCTTCCATCTGGGCGATGAGGTGGGTCTTGCAGAGCGTCGCTGGAAGGACCTGGCCGCGCACGTTTAGGATATGGCTCATCTCCTCAATCGCGTGGTCGAACCCGCCGGTTGCTTGCTCTATCCCTACCAGGAGGAGGTTCCCCAGGGAGTGTCCCTTAAGGTCAGTCGTTCCACGGAAGCGGTGCTGGAAGAGGCTTGCCATCCTTTCCTCGTCCGCGGCGAGGGCGAGAATGCAGTTGCGAACATCGCCAGGGGGGAGCACATCCAGTTCGTCCCGCAGGCGGCCCGAGCTCCCGCCGTCGTCCATTACCGTCACCACCGCGGTGAGGTTTGATGTCCCCCCCTTCAATCCACGTAGGAGGGTAGAGAGGCCGGTTCCTCCTCCCAGGCCGACAACCCGCGGGCCTTTTTGAAGAACACGAGTACGGTAGATAAGATCCGAGGGTTTCTCCTCTCGTCCGGGGGCGACTCCACGGGCGATCGAACGAACGAGGCATGCTACTCCTATGGCGAACCCACCGATCCCAACAAGGAGAATGACGGCGACCAAAGCGTAGCGAGCCAGTTCCCCTTTCGGAAGGAGCCGGTAGATCTCCCTAATCCTTTCTTTGCCTACAATCTCAAGTACGCCAAAGACGATAAGGCCCATCGAGAAAAGAGATAACAGGGCCCAACGCTTCACCCGCATTCCAGGATAGAGCCAGCGAAGCCCCCCTCGCAGGTGGAGGCTCATTGCCTTACCCCGTTTAGGAAGCGGACCCGCCCCTCACCAAGCAGTGCTTCCAACCCCTCCCTCAGCTCAGAGGAGGGATGCACACAGAAGCTCCGCCCTGCCATCACCTCGACACTTTCTCCCTCGTTCTCCACAAGGAACAGGACCGGCGCCTCTCCCGGGTGCTCCTTCATCAAAGTGGAGACCGCTTCAAGCCTCTCTGAATCAACCTCTGGCTCCTTCAGGGTGAGGGTGACGGAGAGCCGCTTGCGTGTTTCAAGTTCGTCGAGTGGGAAAGCCTCCTCAGCAATCAAGTTGAGTTCGCCGTTGCGATTCCCCGCGGTGAGTTTGAGGCCCACGAGTCGGTCCACGTTCAACAGGTCGTAGGCAGTCTCTAGAACCCTTGGGAAGACCGTCACCTCAGCCTCAGCGGTGCCATCCTCTAGGGTGAGAAAGGCCATCTGGCTTCCATTTCTTGTCGCGATTCGGCGAATCTTCTTCACCCGCCCACCCACGGTTTCACCCTCTCCCTCTTTGATCGTGGTGATCTCAGAGAGTGGAGTGCAATAGAGGGCGAGCGCCTCGCGGTGGCGGTCAAGGGGATGAGCACTAACGTAGAGACCGAGAAGCTCTTTTTCGAAGGAGAGGAGCTCGGCCTGAGGAAACTCCTCATCCATGATGGTCGGCTCTACGAATGTTTGTCCCACGCCGTTGAAAAAGGAGCATTGCCCACTCTGCCGCTCGCGGCGGGCAATCTGCATTAACTCCAGCCCCTCCGAGAGTTGCATGAGAAGACCACGTCGTGTGACACCGAGGCTGTCAAAGGCACCCGCCTTGATCAACGCCTCCAACGTTTCCCGATCCACTCCGTCCCCTTCGATCCGTTGGCACAGGTCGAAGAAGGAGGAAAACCCGTCTCTCCGCACGGCAAGGATCGAGGCGATCGCCCCGTTCCCGACGTGCTTGATCGCCCCGAGACCGAAGCGAATTCGGCCATCGCTCACCGGAGTGAAGTCGCATTCGCTCTCGTTAATATCCGGTGGGAGAACCTCGATTCCCATCCTCTGACACTCGCCGATGTACTGTGCTACCTTATCCGTGTCCCCCTGCACGCTGGCAAGGAGGCTCGCCATAAAGTGAGTCGGGTAGTTGGCTTTCAGGTAAGCGGTCCAGTAGGAGACAATGGCGTACGCGGTGGCGTGAGATTTGTTGAACCCGTACCGGGCGAACTTCTCCATATCGTTAAATACCTGAGTGGCTAGCTCCTGGGAGACCCCGTTTGTCCGACAGCCGGCGATGAACTTCTCGCGCAGGCTCGCCATGATGTCCTTCTTCTTCTTCCCCATTGCCTTTCTCAGGATGTCCGCCTCAGCAAGGGAGAAGGAGGCGAGTTTCTGCGCCATCAACATCAGCTGATCCTGGTAGATCGGAAGTCCGTAAGTCTCCTCAAGGATCTCCTTTAGGCTCGGATGAGGATAGCTCACTGACTGGCGACCGCTGCGCCGTTGCACGTAATCATCGGTCATTCCACTCTCCAGTGGCCCCGGGCGGTAGAGGGCCAAAAGAGTGATCAAATCCTCGAAACGGTCCGGCTGCACCCGCCGTATAAGCGCCGTCATTCCTGTACCCTCAAGCTGGAAGATCCCAGCCGTACGCCCCTCCTGAACCAGTTTGACAGTCTTCGTATCGTCAAACGGGATTTGATCGACGTCGATCTTGATCCCGGCTCGTTCTTGCAAGGAAGAGCAGGTTACATCGATCAGGGTGAGATTACGCAAACCTAAAAAGTCGAATTTCAATAGCCCCACTGCCTCTACATCCCCCATGTCAAACTGGGTGACAATCTCCCCGTCGGACAAGCGCAGCAGAGGGACATGGCGAATCAGCTCGTCTGCGGCGATCACCACACCGGCGGCGTGTGTCGAGGCATTGCGCGTTAACCCCTCGAGGCGTAGGCCAATGTCGACGATCTTTCTCACTTCTTCATCGTTATCATAGAGGGACTTCAGTTCAGCCACGTTCTTTACCGCCGTCTGCAGCTTGTAGCCGTAGGGAATCAGCTTGGCCAACCGGTCAGTCATTCGATAGGGAGTGCCGAGGACACGCCCCACGTCACGGACCACGCTACGGGCAGCCATCCGGTCATAGGTGGCGATCTGGGCCATCTTCTGCTGACCGTACTTTTCCTTAACGTAACCGATTACCCGATCACGGCCTTTGACACAGAAGTCGATATCGAAGTCCGGCATGCTGATGCGGGCGGGATTGAGAAACCGTTCGAAAATCAAATTATACTTCAAAGGATCGACTCGGGTGATCCCGAGGCAGTAGGAGACAAGGCTCCCCGCGGCTGAGCCACGTCCAGGTCCCACCGGTATGCCACTGTCATGCGCGAAGCGGACAAAATCCCACACGATGAGAAAGTAGGTGGCATAATGCATCCTCTCAATTACCCCAAGCTCGTAGTCCAGACGCTCTTCTACCGCGCCGCTCACAGTATCAAAGCGAGCCTTCGCGCCCTCATAGGCAAGGGTCCTCAGGTACTCGTCTGCATCCTCGAATCCTTCGGGAAGGTCAAACGGTGGGATCATGGTGGAACCAAACTGAAGCTCGAGGTTACAGCGTTCAGCAATCTTGCACGTGTTCTCGATCGCCTCCGGAAGATCGGAGAAGAGCTCCACCATCTCCTCAGAGCTACGAAAGTGATATCCGTCCCCGTCAAAGGACATCCGGTCAGGGTCAGTGATCTTCTTGTTCGCCCGGATATTCAGCAACACCTCGTGTGAAAGGCGGTCCTCCGGAGAAAGGTAGTGGATGTCAGTTGTGGCAACAAGGGGAAGGTCTAACGACCGAGCAAGCCTCCTTAAGCGCTCCTTAAGGAGCTTTCCCCGGTCGGTTCCGTGGTCCTGAAGCTCAATGTAGAAATTTCCTTCCCCAAAGATCTCAGCGTACTTAGCCGCTGCAGTTGCAGCCTCTTCCTCGCGGCCGGCAAGCAGGAGCATTGGAATCTCGCCGCTCTCACAAGCGGAGAGGGCGATCAGCCCAGTGTGATAGTGCCTTAACAGTTCCTTATCAACTCGTGGCTTGTAATAAAACCCCTCAGTATGGCCGAGGCTGACGAGAGCGATGAGGTTCTGATACCCCTCCTGATTTGTAGCGAGCAGGACAAGATGGTAGTACTTCTTGCCGTTTCGCACCCTGCGTTCACGCCGGTCCCCGGGAGAAAGGTAGACCTCGCAGCCGATAATCGGCTTAATTCCCCGTTTCTTTGCCTCTCGGTAGAACTTGATCGCTCCGCTCATCACTCCGTGGTCGGTAAGAGCGAGGGCGTGCATATCGCAGGCTACAGCTTTGTCGAGAAGCGCAGGGATCTTGCAGGAGGAATCCAGAATACTGTACTCGGAATGGGTATGGAGGTGGACAAACTTTTCCGTCAACGTCTTCAATTCCCTTCGATAAAGATGACCTTTTCTTCGCCCGGTTTCACCAAACCGAGTAATCTACGTGCCGCGTTCTCAATCATCACGGGGTCATTTTGCAGGGCAAGGCGTGCCCGCAGTTCCTCCTGGGTGGCAAGGGCTCCCTTCGCTTGTTGCGCTAGGATAGACAGATCGCCTCGAAGTCGCCTTATCTCAAAGGTACGACCAAGATAGAGGAAGGTAAGTAAGAACAATATGGCAAGAAGTGCCCACACAAGGATATGCCGGCAACTTCGTCTAGCACGACGCTTAAGCACAGGATACCCGTACGTGCTCGTTCGCATCCCCCCCATCTTTCCGTGCAGCGATCCTACGGCCGGAACCGCTCCGGCCACAAGGCCAGTCGTAGCTCAAATTCCTCTTCGATCCGCAGGAGCCGATTGTACTTGGCCACGCGCTCGCTGCGCGAGATCGATCCACTCTTTAGTTGCCCACATGCCGTTCCAGTGGCCAGATCGGCAATTGCTGTATCTTCAGTCTCCCCGGAGCGGTGAGAAACCACACAGGTGTAGCCGGCGAAATGGGCTAGATCCATTGTCTTCAGTGTTTCTGAAAGGGTTCCGATCTGGTTGAGCTTGATCAGGATCGAGTTGGCAATCCCCTCGTCGATGCCGTGGCGCAGCCGCTCAGGGTTAGTGACAAAGTTGTCGTCCCCCACGATCTGGAGCTTCCCACCAAGGCACTCCGTAAGGATCTTCCATCCGGCCTCGTCCTCCTCAGCAAGCCCGTCCTCGATCGAAACAAGCGGATAGGACGACACCCACTCCTGATAGATAGCTACAAGTTCCTCAGCCGATAGCTGCTTTGAGCTGCCATTAACGGTGAATCGGTAGGAGCCATCGTAGAAGCTAGTGGCTGCGGCGTCGATTGCGAGAGCGACGTCTTCACCTGGTTGATACCCGCTCTTCTCGATCGCCTCGACGAGCAGCGTCAACGCCTCCTGATTCTCGCCAAGATTAGGGGCGAATCCGCCCTCGTCGCCGACCGAGGTGGCAAGCCCCTTACCTTTCAGGATCCCTTTTAGGGTGTGGAAGACCTCGGAGCAGTACCTCACTGCCTCACGGAATGTCGTAGCACCGATGGGAACAAGCATGAATTCCTGGATATCAACGTTGTTATCCGCGTGCTGTCCGCCGTTTAGCACATTCATCTGGGGAAGTGGAAGGAGCGGCTCTCTGGCTCCGGCAAGGTAGCGAAAGAAGGGGAGTCCCAGGCTCTCCGCCGCGGCTTTAGCCGTGGCGAGCGAGACCCCGAGAAGGGCATTTGCCCCCAAGCGGGTCTTGTTCTTCGTCCCATCGAGATCGACTAGGAGCCGGTCAATTCTAGCTTGAGCGAGTGCGTCCTGGCCGATTAGGACCGGCGCGATCTCCTGAATGACGTTCTTTACGGCCTGCATGACCCCACGGCCGTGAAACCTCTTAGGATCACCGTCGCGCAGCTCCAGGGCCTCGAACTTTCCCTTTGATGCTCCCGATGGAATCGCTGCCCTTCCGAAGAATCCGTCCTCAAGGATGACGTCGACTTCAATTGTGGGGTTTCCGCGCGAGTCGATGATCTCTCGTGCTTGAATATCTCCAATTAACACCATCTACCACTCCCTTCATATCATGCCGTGGGGAGTATAATCATCTGCTTTCAACTGGACAAGGACAGCCGTTCCTAGGTCAGCTCACCAAAGGAAAAGGGGGCCAATTTCTCGGCCCCCATGTATAAGGTCTATATACGAACTAGTCTTTCCAGATCCGGTCGATGTGAACATCCATGGTGATGTTAAGCGTGCATCCATGGACGTTTGGCAACCAGGCCATAACCATCTCGTCGGTCATCGCCCACAGTGGGATCCACATGACATCCTGCACGCTCAGGATCTGAATCGCCTTGTACAGTTTCGTCCGTTTCGTCGGATCGGCGGTGGTCGTGGCGACCTCCATGATGTGCTTGTATGCCTCGTAGTTGGGATGGTTGTTGAAGTATGTTCCCATCCCTTCAGGCGACTCGGTCGTCCACGGGGCGAGGAAGTTCGACGACTCGAGGTAATCCGGGTGCCAACCGAGGAAGAACATGTCAAACCCACCGCTCGACATGCGCTCCACATAGGCTCCCCACTCCAGGACCTGGATCGTGATCTTGATTACACCTGTTTCCTCCAGGCTCCCCGCGACAACGGTTGCCACGTCGGCCTCGGTCGTCCCGTAGTGCTTCGGGGTGTACCACAGGTTAAGGTCGAGTGGGTTATCCTTGGTATACCCGGCCTTAGCCAACAACTCCACCGCCTTCTCCAGGTCGCGCTCCGGGAAGACAGGAATCGCGCCGAAGAACGGCGGATCGACCATCGGAACCATGGTGTAGATCGGATCGACTATTCCCTCGAACACCTGCGAGCAGATCGCAGCCCGATCAACCGCGTAGCTGATCGCCTGTCGCACCAGCGGATCGTCAACCGGCGGCTGAGTCACGTTGAACAACAGGTAGCGGACCCCCGGGCTGGGCGGGAAGAATTTCAGCACGACGTTCGGGTTGGCATCCAAGTCCCTGATGTCCTGCGGAGAGAGGGTCCTGAAGACAAAGTCGACGTCACCAGCCTCAATCGCTGCGCGCAGGGCCGCCGCATCCGAGTACAACTTCTCGATCACGTATTTGCTCTTCGGCGCCTCGCCGTAGTAGCCGTCGTAAGCCTCGTACTTCACGTACTGATCGGGCACGTGCTCGATCAGCTTGTACGGACCAGTCCCGGCGTAGACACCGTTAGCAAAGTCATTCTCCGGGGTCGTCTTCGGCGAGTAGATCAGCGCCGGGGCGAGGCTCTCTTCCATGCGCAGAAGGAAGATCGCGTCCGGCATCGTTAGGTAGATCTTCACGGTGAGATCGTCGATCACGACGATGTGGTCGATGACCTTGATCAACCCAACACCACCTTCTGGACCATCCAGTCGGAGGTTGCGGTCAAGACACCACTTCACTGCATGCGCGTCGCACTTCTCGCCGTCCCAGAACGTGATCCCTGGCCGGATGTGGAACGTGTACTCCATTCCGTCCGCGGAGATGTCCCAGGACTCGGCGATGCCTCCCTTGAGTTCCAGTGTATCCGGATCGAGCTTCATCAGCGCATCGGTGGTCGCTCGCAGCACGTGCCAAGAGTAGTGGTCATAGCTGTTCGCGAACGCAAGCTGAGTGACCCGATCAGTCGTCCCCATGATCAGGGGTTCTTGCCCTACTGCAACCAGGGCAAAAAGACCAACCACGAATAGAACTCCCAAAAGTTTTCTCATCTCTTGTACCTCCTTGTTAACGCTTGCCCGTTGTCTCTACCAGATAGATGCTTTGCTTGGTGGACATCACCTCCTGATAACGTGATGAGAGTTTCTACTTTTTCGTTACTAGTCTAGCACAGCTATTTTAGAAAGTCAAACTCTCTTCCGCCTTCGCTTCGGGTTCACCAGGTCGCTGATCCCTTCACCAATCAGACCAAACCCGAGGGAGAGGGCGATGATCATCAACCCGGGAAAGGTGATCAGCCACCATGAACCCGACTGCAGGTACTTCTGCCCGTTTTGTATGTCGAAACCCCAATCCGGAGCCGGCGGAGGCAGCCCAAACCCGAGGAAGGAGAGCGCGGCAACGGTGAGGATGGCATCGGCGAGGTTAAACGAGGAGACAGCCATGATCGCGTTTACCGTGTTGGGAGCCGCATGTCTAAGGATAATGCGGGTGTTGCTCGCCCCCACGGCGCGTATTGCCTCGATGTATGTCGTCTCCCGAACCTGTAAGACCTCGGCGCGCGTCACGCGGAAGTAGGTAGGAATGTAGACAAACCCAACGGCCCAGATCATCGGCCCGATTCCCGCCCCGAACATGGCGACGAGCACGATGGCAAGGATCATCGAGGGAAAGGAGTAAATCGCGTCCATGATCAGGGAAAGGACGCGGTCGAGGAATCCACCGGTAAACCCGGAGATCCATCCAAGGACGGATCCCACTGTCATGCTTAGGGCAATCGCCCCGAAGGCAACGATCAAGGACGCCTTCCCCCCAGCCAGCACCCGGCTGAACACGTCGCGGTGCAGCTGATCGGTTCCCATTAAATGGCTGGCCGAAGGCCCTTGAAGTCGGGGAGCGTCTCGGTACTTTGTCGTGTGATACGGAGTGAGTCCCTCGATCTGCGTCAAGCCTGTGGTGAGAATGAAAAGAAACACGATGATCAGCCCGACCTTGAGGATGGTCTGTCTGCGCAGGGCATGTCGTCCACTGGAGAGTCGCCTCACGATCCAGCGAATAACCCCGATTACAAAAGTAGGATTCTCGATCTTTGTTTGTCCCGTGTTTTCTGGCATGAATTAATACCTCACCCGTGGGTCAATGACCGAGTAGAGGACATCAACGATTAAGTTAATGATGGAGATAAAGATCGCAATGAATACGATACTCCCTTGAATTGCGGGCCAATCGCGCGCCTCGATACTACGAACAAGGAAGCTCGCCACTCCGGGCCAGGAAAAGACGGTCTCGGTGAGGACCGCCCCACCCATGAGGATAGCAAACTGAAGCCCGAACACGGTAACGATAGGAATGAGGGCGTTTCGTAGCGCATGGGCGAGGATCACCACCCTTTCTTTTAGTCCCTTTGCCCTCGCTGTGGTAACGTAGTCTTGGTCGAGCACCTCGAGCATGCTCGCCCGGGTCATCCGCCCGAGCAAACCGGTTAGAGCAAACCCCAGGGTGATCGATGGCAACACCAAGTGCTTGGCGATATCGGCGATCACTTCCCCGTTTCCTCGAATCAAAGAATCGAGAAGATAAAAGCCAGTGATTGGTTCAAAAGTAAACGCGATCCGTCCCCCGAGTCGGCTCGCCACCGGGAACCAACCAAGCTTCACGGCGAAGAGCACCTGCAACATCAGCCCAAGCCAAAATAGAGGCATGGCAAACGAACCGACGTGGAAGATGCGTACGGCGTGATCAATCGGCCGATCGGCACGAGTAGCAGCGAGGACTCCAGTGGTAAACCCGAAAAGAGCGGCAAACAGCAATCCGAATGCGGCAAGCTCTAATGTAGCGGGAAAGCGCTGGAACAGTTCCCACACAACGGGTTTGTTCGTACGGAATGACTTTCCGAAGTCACCGTGGATGATCCCGTTAAGGTATTCGGCGTACTGCACCGGGATCGGACGATCGACCCCCATCTTGTGGCGATACACCTCGATCAGCTCAGGAGATATGTTTCTGCCGCCGAGCATCGCCAAGACCGGATCGCCTGGCATCACCCGCAGGATGAGGAAGACCAGGGTCAGGAGAATGAGGAGCATCGGAATGGTCAACAGGAGCCGCTGCGCGATGTATCGGCTTATACCACCCATGACATCCTCATTTCGGTCTACAAATCACTCCACGACCAAAGAAAATCGAAGTCACAGTCTACAATAGCGAGTTAAGAATTACAACGCCAAGATGGAAGCTTTGATTTCCTGGGAGGGGCTTATTAGAATTCTTGCGCGTTGCAAAAGGGGGTTCTCATAAAGACCGACCAGCTTCGCAAGCTATATCTTGATTACTTTGCCGAGCGAGGGCATAAGGTCCTCCCGAGTGCTTCGTTGGTGCCCAAAGATCCAACGCTCTTGTTCACTTCAGCGGGGATGGTCCAGTTCAAAGATAGCTTTTGGGGACAGATCGATCCGCCTTCCCCTCGTGTGGTCACGTGTCAAAAGTGTTTTCGCACAACAGACATAGAAAATGTGGGAAAGACCGCGTTTCACCATACGTTTTTCGAGATGCTCGGAAACTTCTCTTTCGGAGACTACTTCAAGGAGGGGGCGATAAAACTTGCCTGGGAGTTTGTTGCCAGGGAACTGTCGATCCCTCATGAGCGGCTGTGGGTATCGGTATACGAGGAGGATGAGGAGGCATACGCTATTTGGAGGGATGTCATCGGCCTACCGCCTGAGCGAATTGTCCGATTGGGAAAGGAACACAACTGGTGGGGGCCGGTGGGGAAGTCCGGACCGTGCGGACCGGATTCCGAGATCTTCTACGACGCCGGAGCTGACAAGGCGTGCGGACCAGGCTGCTCTGGTGTCTCTTGTGAGTGCGCTCGATTCTCTGAGATCTGGAACCTTGTGTTCATGCAGTATGAGGCAAAGGATGATGGAAGCTTCGTCCCACTTAAACGGAAGAACATCGACACTGGAATGGGCCTTGAACGAACCGCTGCCGTACTGCAGGGGGTGACAAGCGACTTTGAGATCGACTTGTTTAAACCAATTGTCGGAGCGATTAAAGAAGCAGTGCCAGGGTCGGCAACGGAAGGAACTATAGCCTATCGTAACCTCATTGCCGATCACATTCGTGGTGTGGTCTTCCTCATCGCTGACGGCGTGTTGCCAGAAAACGAAAAGCAAGGATACGTCCTTCGCCGCATCCTGCGACGGGCGATCAGAGCCGGGGAGCAACTCGAACTTCCCGCTGGAACCCTGAAGGACCTTGTCGATCCGGTCATCGACACCCTCGGTGACGTCTATCCGGAGATCGTCTCTGTTCACTCGCTCGCTGAGCGGATCATCGCTCGCGAGGAAGAGACCTTCCGCAAGACGCTTCGCAGTGGAGAGAACCGATTGCAGGGCATCTTGAAAGACCTACTCTCGGAAGGCCAGACAACACTTTCTGGAAAAGTCGCGTTCGAGCTCTACGATACGTACGGCTTTCCTCTTGAAATGACCGAGGAGATTGCTGCAGAGCAGGGTTTGTCCACTGACCTTGGAGAATTTCATGATGCAATGAGTCAGCAACAGGAGACGTCGAAGGAAGCCTCTGTACACATCAGCGCTTTACCGTCGGTCATTGCCACTGCAACCGTCATAAGGTCTTGGCACAGGGAATCGACTGAGTTCGTGGGATACGAGAAGCTTGAGGCAGAGGCCGAAGTAATCGGCGTTGAGAAGGAGACAGACCGTATTCATGTTGTCTTCTCGCGAACTCCATTCTATGCACGGGCAGGCGGTCAAGTGGGTGACACAGGGACGGCTGAGAACCTTGCACGCCATGGGCAAGCTGTCATCTATGATACTGTCCGTCATGAAGCCGGGGCCACGCTTCACTATGTTCAAATTACGAGTGGCCAGTTCAGGAAGGGTGACCGCTGTCAATTAACAGTTGATGCCAACCGCCGCAAGCAAATCCAGCGCAACCATACCGCGACACACCTTCTTCACGCCGCCCTCCGCGAGGTGCTCGGCGAACATGTGGTCCAGGCTGGTTCTTACGTCTCCGATGACGAGCTGCGCTTTGACTTCTCCCATTTCGAGAAGGTCACGCCTGAGGAACTCGCGCGCGTCGAAGACCTCGCCAATACCGTCGTTATGAAGGACCTACCGGTCAAAACCGAAAAGATGTCACTTGAAGCGGCGAAAGCATCGGGGGCGGCCGCCCACTTCGACGAGGAGTACAAGGGGAAGGATCTCGTCCGCGTTGTCTCGGTCGGTGACTTCAGCCGCGAGTTATGCGGTGGGACTCACGTGATGCGAAGCGGGGAGATCGGCCTGATCAAGGTCATCTCCGAGGAGAGCATCGCTGCAGGAACGCGAAGGATCCGCGCCGTCACCGGTGATGGAGCGCTTGCTCAATTCCGCTCTCAGGAGGATCTCCTCGGGCAGCTAAAAACTGAGTTAGGTGAGGAGCCGCTTGCGGGGCTAGCGCACCTGCAAGATGAGATCGCTACCTTACGCGAAAGCTCGAAGCAAATGACCGAGGAGACCCTTAAAAGAAAGCGCGATGAGATCCTCGCTCATGGGGAGAAACACGGTAAAGTGACCCTCCTCTCCGGTCGGTTAGACATGAGTCCCGAGGAGATCAAGCGCCTCGCCGATCTGCTCGAAGAGAAATCGCGTCCGGCGGTCGTCCTTCTAGTTGGAAATGCCGATGATCGTGGGATTGCGGTCTGCAAGGTGAGCAAGGGCCTTGGTGCTGTGGATGCGAGCGCACTTCTCCACACAATGACCGTGTCCCTCGGCGGCGGTGGAGGGGGAAACCGTTCTTTCGCGCAAGGGGGCGGATCCCAGGTTTCCAAGCTCGACGAGGCACTTACAAGCGGCGTCACAGCCGCCCGTGCCGCGCTTGCCAGCTAGCTACCGAGGCGAACCGGCATGCAGACGTAGAGGAATCCCTCGTCTTCTGGAGCAATCTTCTCCCCTGAGGGCTCGATCAGGCCCGCCTTCTCCGAGGAGGAGAGCCAAAGCACGGTCTCCTCGGAGTGCATCCGCTTGAGTGCATCGATCAGGTATTCGGCCTTAAACGAGACCTCGATTTCCCCTTGAGGGACCTTCTTTAAGCGCACGCGCTCCTCAGCCTCTCCTTTCACCTTGTCGGCAGAGTTGATCCGGGCAGCGCTCTCCTCATTTGCGACACGGAGGGTCACCGCTCCCGATTCCTCTGCCGCAGTGATCTCGATCCGCTGCATCGTCTCCAGGAAGGCGCGGCGGTCGAAGACGAGGGAGATCGGGTTCTCCTTGGGAATCACTCGCTCGAAGTCAGGGAACTCCTCAGCGATCGTCCTTGCCATGAACGTCACTCCATCTGACTGGAAGAAGAGCTGTCCCTCCCCCTTGTACAGATCGACCGTCTCCCCTTCTACCTGGGATAGGACCCGATCCAGGTCAGTAAGGACGCTGGCGTCGATGAGGTATTCTCCCTCCTCGAAAACCTCATCCACCCCTACCATCTTCATCGCGAGGCGGTAGCCGTTGGTGGCGACCATCTTCAGCGAGGCACTTTTAAGGACAATATCTACACCGGTGAGACTAAGACGGGTCGTCTCCGCCGCTTTAAGCGTGGCGAAGGCCGTCTGGTCGAGCCCCTGGTGGAAGCTCTTGACCTTGAGTGAGGCGATTTTGGTCTGCGGGAGTGAGGGAACCTCGGGGTAGTCCTCCACAGGGAGTGTCGGAAGGTCGAACGACGCTTCCCCGCATCGTAGCTTGACAACTGTTCCATTCTCGGCATCGGTCTTCAACGTGATTCGCTCGTCCTCTGGGAGGTGAGCCGCGATCTGTGAGAGGACAGCTCCATTCAGCACCACTGCCTCATCGCCAGCTTGGTTGTCGATCGGAATCTCGCAGCGTACCGCCCGCTCGAGGTCGGTCGCGTAAAGGCGCAACCGATCCCCCTCGATTTCCATCTTCAAGCCCGAGAGAATCGGCATGCTACTACGAGTCCCCAAGGCATAGCTTGAGAGCTTTACCCCGAACACCAAGTCATTCTTCACACATACAAAGTCCATTTGGTCACCCCTTGCTCTCGATTCTTACCCGCTTCATGATACCCGATTGGTTAGGCCCTCGGCAAAACTAGAGTCCGAGATGCTCTGCCACCTTCTCTGCTATTCGTTCAATGGGGAGCCTTCCGTCGATGACATAGAAGTGGGAGTTTCTGGCAGCAGCCCTAAGGTACCCCTCCCGAACGCGTGTAAGAAAATGGCCATTGAGACTTACCTTCTCGTCATCGGGTGTCTCGGGATAAGAGGGGGCAACGGACTCAGAGAAACTGAACTTCACTAGTTCAGCAAACAGTGGGAGATTCGCACGCACTCCATACGCTTTCAGATAGCCTTGTCGAACTTCTTGGTAGAAAACTCGGTCCTCTTGCTCGATTCGATCAACAACTTCCGGTTTGCGTTCCATAAGCTCCTCAACGGACAGATCTATGAGAAACGTCACATCAGCACGCTTACCTTCCGTAACTTGATCGTTTAGCTGTTCGATCAGGTCGAGGCTGATTTCCCTACCATACCCTTGATACATTACGCTGGAGTCTCGAAAGCGGCTGGAGAGAACTACGTCGCCGCGTTCAAGAGCTGGCCGCACTATTTCCCTCCAAAGCTGGGCTCTGCAAATCATGAAAAGCAGGAGTTCAGAAAGAGGAAGCAGGCGGGTATTCCTATCCGAGAGGATCACCTTGCGTATTAGCTCTCCAATGGCCGTCCCGCCAGGTTCACGGGTAATCGTAACGTTATATCCAAGATCGCGGAGCCTTCGGCCCAGGATGCGAACTTGAGTTGACTTGCCAGTGAAGTCAAGCCCCTCGAAGACGACCAACTTACCCCGAAGCTCGATCCTTCTCACCTCCGAGGAACGTACGAATGAGGATCAGCCCCACCCCCACAGTGACACAGGCATCTGCCAGGTTGAAGACGGGAAAGCCGCGGACCTCAAAAAAGTCAAGCACGTATCCAAAGTATAGCCGATCGATTAGGTTTCCGATTGCCCCTCCGAGAACTAAAGCCAGACCTATCTTTAGAAGAGGGCCTCGTAGGTTGACAGCGAGCAGTAGAATAAGCAGTCCCACCGCCACGATCGATGAGACAGCGAGAAACAGGTCACCGTTTTCATGGAAGATCCCAAATGCACCGCCGGCGTTATGCACCCGCGTCAGCCGGATCGCCTGACCCAACAGAGGGCGTGGCTGTGAAAGAGCTAGAGAACTCACTACCCACCCTTTGAGAAGGCGGTCAAGGCCAACAACAAGGCCGGCGATAAGGAGATAGGGAAACCTGCTCATAACACTACAGCCTATCAGTGAGCGTATGTGCCGTCAAGATGAAACGATCGACCGGCGCAGCATCTTTTAGACCAAATAACTCTCTCTTTGGAAGAAAGGCATAGTGGTCCCGAGGGGATTCGAACCCCTGTCGCCGGGATGAGAGCCCGATATCCTAGGCCACTAGACGACGGGACCGATTGCTAACACCAAATTATGCTGAAATGCGGCTTCCACCATCAAGGAAGATTGGCACATAGGGTAACTGGACTACGAAGCCGCTTCTTGCTCTGACGCTGCTTCCTTAGAACGCTTCACGATCAGTGGTTCGGCCTCCTTGAGAGCTGCCATCAGCTCCGCGTACAATTCGACTGGGATAGCAATCCCCTTCCGGGTCGGCCTCCACTCACCCTCCTCGGCCTCGTAGAAGTTGCGGATGTCAAGGTAGTCACGCTCACGGAATCGGGAAAGACGAACGTGAATCTGTCCCCCTACTCCTTTATCAATAACTTTCACCAACTTCTCATCGCTGCCCTGAACATCATCGGCCATAGTCCCTCCTTCAACCTGTGTGTGCCCTCTCATAACAGGTAATACAGCATTATACACTAAGCGGAGCATGGGGTGAAAAAATGGGCCTGCCTGGACTCGAACCAGGGACCTCCCGCTTATCAGGCGAGCGCTCTAACCAACTGAGCTACAGACCCTAGAACCACGATTATGGTAGCAACGGGGCGAGCGCTTGTCAAGGAACAATTCGCCCAAAATCAAGACTTAAAGGGATGTTTTAAACCACGATCTCTTCCGCAGCTGCCGCGTGGAGCTTATCGACCAACAGATCGAGGTCCCCCTCAAGGATCCCTGCAAGGTCATAGAGGCTTATCTTAATCCGGTGATCGGTCACCCGGTTCTGCGGGAAGTTGTAGGTACGAACCTTCTCACTGCGATCGCCAGAGCCAATCTGTTTGCGTCGCGTCGCTGTAAGTTGCGCCTCCTGTTCCTTCTCGTAGCGATCCTTCAACCGAGCGCGCAGGACACGCAGCGCCTGGGCCTTGTTCTTGTGCTGCGACTTTTCATCCTGGCATCTCACCACGAG
Source organism: Candidatus Bipolaricaulota bacterium (assembly GCA_030606565.1). Lineage (GTDB taxonomy): Bacteria > Bipolaricaulota > Bipolaricaulia > UBA7950 > UBA9294 > UBA9294. The sequence goes on from JAUWGE010000002.1 coordinate 80,442, forward strand.
CCCTGTGGGGAGGTGGGTGATCCGCACCGCGGAATCGGTCGTGTTCACACTCTGACCCCCTGGACCGGTGGAACGGAAGGTATCGATCTTTAAATCCTTGGGGTCGATAGTGACCTCTACTTCTTCAGCCTCGGGGAGGACGACGACCGTTGCGGTCGAAGTGTGGATGCGGCCCGAGGACTCTGTCGCGGGGACGCGCTGCACTCGATGCACGCCGGACTCGTAGCGGAACCGGCCGTAGGCGCCCTCCCCCTCAACGGCGAACACAATCTGCTTGAACCCACCAAGGGGGGTAGGGTGACTATCGAGTAAAGAGACCTTAAAGTGCTTTGCTTCAGCGTAGCGGCCGTACATGCGAAATATGTCGGCAGCAAACAGGCTCGATTCATCGCCTCCGGTTCCGGCGCGGATCTCCACGATTGCACTCTTGCGGTCATTGGGATCTAGCGGGATAAGGAGACGGAGAAACTCTTCCTCCACCTGTTCCAACCGGTGACGGTCCTTCTCCAACGCCTCTTCGATCTGACCTCGCAGCTCCTCCTCACTCTCCCACAGCTCCTCTTCTTCGGCGATGGAAGATGTGAGCCTTTCCCACTCCTCTCCCAGGTGAATGACCTCGCGCAGGCGGGCATAGCGTTGGGCCAAGTCGCGGTAGGAGGGAGCGGCGATTACCTTATGGTCGCTCAGTTGCTCCTCGAGAGCGGCGTACTCTTCTCGTGCTCTTGAAAGTCGTTCGCTTAATCCCGTTATTGCCATTCCAAGCTAAACCTACGGGATGCGCAGGAGGAATTCAACTTGAAGGAGAAGGAAAATGCCCTTTAAGGAAACGATTCTCGTCGAGGAGCAGGGCTACCTGTGCGTCCTTTTCGGCAAGGCGCGCCCGCAGCTCAGTGATGACGCCGTCCCTCTCAAGGGCGTCTTGGGTAGCACAGGCATTGATGACCTGCCGCAGGTACTTCACCTCTTCAGCAAGAACCCGCTCAAGGTCACAGGCGAAATCGATCTCATCGAGTGAGACCCGAGAAAGGAGCTTATCCATGAACTCGTGCATCTCCATGGCTCTTATTCTCTTTAAAAGATCGCCCCAGAGAGGGGACAGATGACCCTGACGGTCAAGAACTTTCCTCCTTCTAGCAAGGGAAATTCTCTTAAATATCCCCTTTACTTCTGTTGAATCTGTTTTCGGTGGGATGAGGCGCCGGCTCGGGGTTTAAACGAGAATACTCTTTAATGCAAGCGCACGTGTTTAGCGGCTTTGGTCCCTGAATCGCGCGGCCAGACCATCAACTAAAAAGCAAAGATTAACTCGCAAGCTTTACCCTGCAGGCTTGAGGCTCGCCACTAGCAGCGTTATTTGCCATTATGACCGTTGTCTCTTGTCAGTAAGGAACGTCGCACACAAGGTACGACGCTACAAAAACGGATGTACGTCGGAGTTTATCGCCGACGTTGAGGGATTTATTCTTACGAGAACTCATGCAGCCAGTACGAACAACAGGCAAATTCGCCTTAGACGAATCTCCGCTTTCCTCACCTTAAGCTCGCTTAAGGGTATAAAGCAGAGGATTTTTATGAGAAGAGAAAAACCAGGGAACGGTGGCCTTTGCTCCTTTTAGAGAGTCAGGGAAAGCCGATCGTGGCCATCCCACACCTTCATTTTCCTTAAAGATAGATAAGGCTTTGGATCGAGCTTTTTAAAAAAGTATCCCGATTTCCGCCTCTTCTTTCGCCTCACTGAACCATGCCTCCCAGGTATCAGCTTCGATCTTTGGCAGAAGCTTCTCACGAATCTGATCTTCTACCTCGACAAGCGGAGGGATGGATTCATCTTCGGAAGCAAATTCATCCCCGTGCTCTTCGTAATAAGCAGCTATCTCCTCATCGCTCACTGTGGCGTCCTGGACGATCTTATCATGGAGCCCTTGAACCAAAAGTTGCTCGCGGAAGGAGGTCCTCAATCGTTCCTTGTACTCATCCAAACTCGACCCCTTCTGTTTCAAGATTCCGTCGATGTCCTCGAGCGTCAGTTGGTTCTGCTCCATGATCTGATCGAGCTGTCCCTCAACCCGCTCCTCGACTGTTGCCTCGTCCACCTCAATCGTTTCTTCAATCGCCTTCTGAACCAACAGACGACTATCTATCATCTGATGAAGCACATCGAGTTGATAGACACGTAAGAAGGCTTCTCCTTCAGGGGTGGAGAGAAGGACCTGCCCAAAATGTAAAAATTGCGTAAAAAGCACCTGAAATATGCTGTTTAGGCCCGCGGCTGCCGCCAATTCGTCTTTGGTGACAATCTCACCGTTTACTAGAGCAGCGATTGTCTCTGATCCTGTCTGTGTTTCATCCTGAGCGGATGTACTCTGCGCGATAGCAATCGATGAGACTGAGACGAGGAAAAAACCTGCCAATAGAAAGATAAGCGCCTGTTTCAAGTTAAGCCCCCCTCTTGAGTTTCGAGTATGAAGATCTTTCCTCATCCTGACTGTCTTTTCAAGAAGGCCGGTTTGCTTCATTGATCCTCCTCCGCGGAATTGCTACCATGTACGATAGGATGAGTATGCCAAGAGTCGGAGAAAAAGCAGGATTTCAAATTTCTAAACGCTTAATTCCACGGGGGGACCAGCCGCGGGCGATCGCACAGCTCACCGAAGGCCTCCTCTCTGAAATGAAGTTTCAGACGCTCCTCGGGGCGACAGGTACCGGAAAGACGTTCACTATCGCCCACATTATCCAGGCCGTGCAGCGGCCAACGCTGGTGATCGCCCACAACAAGACCCTTGTCGCGCAGCTTTGCAACGAGTTCCACGAGCTCTTCCCGGACAACGCGGTTCACTACTTTGTCTCCTACTACGACTACTACCAACCAGAGGCCTACCTTCCGCAGACCGACACCTACATCGAGAAGGACTCCTCGATCAACGACGAGATTGACCGCCTCCGACACGCCGCCACCTGCGCCCTGTTCGAACGTCGTGATGTGATCATCGTCGCTTCGGTCTCCTGTATTTACGGCCTTGGCTCGCCGGAGAACTACCACGACATGTCGATCAGCCTCACCTTGGACGATGAAAAGGATCGCGACGAGGTGATGCGCGACCTTGTCACCTTGCAATATACCCGCAACGAAATCGGATTTGAGCGGGGGACCTTCCGTGCTAAAGGGGACACACTGGAGATCATCCCCGCCTATCAGGAGAACGTGGTGCGCCTCGAGTTCTTCGGTGATGAGATCGAGCGGATCGCGATCCTCGATCCGATCACCGGCCATACACTCCGGGAAGAGGAGGAAGCGACGATCTACCCCGCCTCACACTTCATCACCCCGCGCGAGCGGACGCGGCGTGCTATCGAGTCGATCGAGGAGGAATTAGAGGAGCGCTTGGCGCAGTTGCGGGGGGAGGAGAAGCTCCTCGAGGCACAAAGGCTCGAACAGCGAACGCGCTACGACCTGGAGATGATGCAGGAGATGGGTTACTGCTCGGGAATCGAGAACTACTCACGTCACCTCGACGGCCGGGCAGCCGGGCAGCCTCCGTCGGTCCTCCTCGACTACTTTCCCGAGGACTTCCTGATGGTGATCGATGAGTCGCACCAGACCGTACCTCAGGTCCGTGGAATGTACCACGGGGACCGCTCGCGCAAGGAAACGTTGGTCGAGTATGGGTTCCGTCTGCCCTCTGCGCTTGACAACCGGCCGCTCATGTTCCCGGAGTTCGAAGAGCGCCTGAACCAGGCGATCTTCACCTCAGCGACGCCGGGCCCGTATGAAGAGCGGCACAGCCAACAAGTGGTGGAGCAGATCATCCGACCGACCGGTCTCGTCGATCCAGAAGTAGTGGTCCAACCGGTCACCGGCCAGGTCGATCACCTGCTTGAAGAGATCCGCGCCGTGATCGAGCGAAGCGAGCGGGTGTTGGTCACCACCCTTACCAAGCGCATGGCCGAGGATCTCACCGAGTACCTGGTCGATTTGGGGATCAAAGCGCGGTACCTTCACTCCGAGATCGACACCCTTGATCGGGTCGAGATCCTGCGCGACCTGCGGCTGGGAAAGTTCGATGTGCTGGTGGGGATCAACCTACTGCGAGAGGGGCTGGACCTTCCCGAGGTGTCGCTGGTAGCGATCCTCGACGCAGACAAGGAGGGGTTCCTCCGCTCGGGAACCTCCCTCATCCAAACGATCGGCAGAGCGGCGCGGAATGTGCGCGGAAAGGTCCTCCTGTATGCCGACACTATCACTGACTCCATCCACCACGCTGTCGATGAGACGAACCGGCGCCGCGCCGTGCAGACCGCGCACAATAGGAAACACGGGATAACTCCAAAGACGATCGAGCGCGCAGTCACCGACATCGTGCAGTCGATGCGTGCCCCGCAACAGGTAACCCACCCGCCGCTAAAAGAGATCGAAGGCCTTTCGCCAGAAAAGATCATCACTACGATTAAACAACTCGAGAAGGAGATGTTGCAGGCGGCCGAGCGGCTGGAGTTTGAGCTTGCCGCGGCGCTGCGCGATGAGATAAGAACGCTTAAAAAGAAACTATGAACGTCCTTCGTGTAAAAGGCGCCAGAGAGCACAACCTAAAAAACATCGACCTGGAAATCCCACGTGATCAACTGGTCGTCATCACCGGGATCTCCGGATCGGGAAAGAGCTCACTCGCCTTTGACACGATCTATGCCGAGGGGCAACGCCGCTACGTGGAGTCGCTCTCCGCCTATGCCCGACAGTTCCTCGGCCAGATGGAAAAACCGGATGTTGACTTTATCGAAGGGCTTTCACCGGCGATCTCCATCGATCAGAAGACGCGTAGCCACAACCCGCGTTCGACCGTGGGGACGGTGACTGAGATATACGACTACCTGCGACTCCTTTATGCCCGCATCGGGCATCCTCACTGCCCCCGGTGTGGCCAGCCGATCACGCAACAGTCGGCGCAACAGATCATCGACGCGATCATGGCCTTCCCACAAGGGACCAAGGTACAGATCCTCGCTCCGGTGGTGCAGGGTCGCAAGGGGGAGTACAGAAAGACGTTTACGGAGATCCGTCAGGAGGGGTTCACCCGCGTGCGCGTCGACGGGGTCACCCGCACCCTATACGAGGAGATCGAGCTCGTCAAGCAGAAGAAGCACACGATCGACATCGTGGTCGACCGGGTGGTCGTGGAGCCGCGCAAGCGCTCCCGGATCGCCGACTCGGTGGAGACTGCCCTAAAGCGCGGGGGAGGAGTCATAAACGTCATCACTGGCAAGGGAGAAGAACACCTCTACAGCGATCACTACGCCTGTATCCATTGTGGGGTGAGCTACAATGAGCTCTCCCCGCGGATGTTCTCGTTTAACAATCCCTACGGTGCCTGCCCAGAGTGTAGCGGCCTGGGCTATCGCAAGGAGATCGATCCTGAGCTTATCGTCGATCAAACCCGTAGCCTTGAAGGCGGGGGGCTGCTCCCATGGGCGAATTCCAAGAGCCGCTGGTTCGAAGCGGAGATGAGCGCCCTGTGCGAGATGTTTGATATCGATCCCAACCTCCCTCTGGGAGATCTTCCAGCGGAGAAACTAGATCTGATCCTTCACGGGACGCGAGGAACAAAAATCAAGTTTGACTACACCTCCACAAAAGGTCGTACACGCACCTACATTCGTGCTTTTAATGGCGTGATCCCCACCCTCGAGCGCTGGTATCGTGAGACCAGCTCACAGGAGTGGCGTCAGGAGATGGAGCAGTTCATCGCCACCCTTCCCTGCCCGGCCTGCCACGGTGCGCGGTTGAAACCGGAGATCCTGGCGGTGACCGTAGACGGGCTTAACATCCACCAGGTGACAGCCCTCTCCATTCGCAGCACCCTCACCTTCTTTGAGAACCTCTCGCTTTCTTCTCGCGAGGAGATGATCGCTTCCCAGATCTTAAAGGAGATAAGAGCGCGGCTTGCGTTCATGGTGGCAGTCGGCATTGACTACCTCACCCTTGACCGCGAGGCAGGGACCCTCGCCGGGGGGGAGGCGCAGCGAATCCGGCTCGCCACCCAAATCGGGAGCCAGTTGACCGGGGTCCTTTACGTCCTCGATGAGCCATCGATCGGTCTGCACCAGCGGGACAACCGCCGACTGCTTAAAACGCTCAAGGAGTTGCGCGATCTGGGAAACACGGTGATCGTGGTGGAACACGATGAGGAGACGATGCGCGAGAGTGACTACATTATCGACCTTGGTCCCGGCGCCGGGGCGCACGGCGGCGAGGTCGTAGTGGCAGGAACTGCTGAGGAGGTCGCCGCCTGTCCGGGCTCGATCACCGGCCAGTACCTCGCGGGGACCCTTTCCATTCCCATCCCAAAGCTGCGACGTGATGGAAACGGGAAGTCCCTGCGGGTGGTCGGTGCCGCAGTGCACAATCTTAAAGAAATCGACGTAGAGATCCCACTTTCCCGCTTCGTCTGCGTGACAGGGGTCTCTGGATCGGGAAAGAGCTCCCTCATCGAGGACGTCCTCTACCGCGGCCTCGCCCATCGTCTTCACCAAGCGGCCCGCCGGCCCGGTGAGCACCAAGACATCCTCGGGATCGAGGGGATCGACAAGGTGATCGAGATCGACCAGTCCCCGATCGGCCGCACCCCCCGCTCCAATCCGGCAACCTACACCAAGCTGTTCGACGACATCCGAGCTCTGTTCGCCCGCACTCCGGACGCCAGACTGCGTGGCTACACGGCAGGACGGTTCAGTTTCAACGTCAAAGGAGGGCGCTGCGAGGCCTGTCAGGGACAGGGGAAAGAGAAGATCGAGATGCACTTTCTTCCCGATATTTATGTCCCGTGCGAGGTGTGCAAAGGCACCCGTTACAACCGCGAGACCCTGCAGATCCGCTACAAAGGAAAGTCGATCGCCGATGTGCTTAAGATGTCGGTGGAGGAAGCGCTCACCTTCTTTACAAACATCCCGCGCGTGCGCAGAAGGCTTCAAACCCTCTACGATGTCGGCCTCTCCTACATCGAACTCGGTCAGCCAGCGCCGGAGCTCTCCGGGGGGGAGGCACAGCGGATAAAGCTTTCAAAGGAGCTCTCCCGTCGTTCCACCGGGAGGACCCTTTATATCCTCGACGAGCCGACGACAGGGCTTCACGCTGCCGATGTGCGAAAGCTCCTCCAGGTCCTTCACCGGCTCGTTGATGGGGGGAACACCGTGGTGGTGATCGAGCACAACCTCGACGTGGTCAAGACAGCCGACTGGATTATCGACCTTGGCCCTGAGGGGGGCGATGCCGGCGGGAGGGTGATCGCTACGGGGACCCCGGAACAGATCGCGAAGACCCCTGGCTCCTACACGGGGGAGTACCTGACCGAGATCCTAAAAGCGAAGCTCTCTTCACCCACCTGAGCAGTGCAAGAGTTGAGTGGTCTATTCCTTGTGGTACACATCGGCGAAGCGGTTTTGTGCGATGATGTTGTCGTGCATTTCAACACTTATAACATAGCTTCCGATGCGTACCCCTACGCCCTGCTCGAGGTTCCAGCCATTGTCGGTTATCGTACAGCCGGTGATGATGAGATGCTCCACGGACTGGGCGTCCATCCCGTCCATCCCGTTTGCGATGAGTTGGCAGTCCTCCACCCGCAACTCGCTAATCTTCCCCCGCGGGCCGATGATGTGAATCCCGGTCCACTCGTTTTCTTCGATGTGGCAGTTGCGGATTGTGATCCGATCGATCACCTCGCGGTTGACCTCGATTCCGTGTCCGCTGGACATGTTCTTGCGCGCGCCGGTGACCGCAATACGATCGAGGATGACTCCGTCGGCATCGACCTCCACCGTGCCCCAGATGTCGGCCATTTCCTCAGCATCTGCATCGGTCGTTACCGTTATGCGCGGGGTGAGGATCCATACATCCACCTTGTACTGACCGGGGTCAAGCACGATTACGTCGCCGGGATGGGCCTCGATATGCGTATCGAACCAGTCCGTGTTCCGCACGCCGTTTGCCCCCTGCCACACGGCGATGTCAAGCGGCACCTGTACATCATCAACAATCTTGTAGAACGACTCAGCGATGAGCACCGTGCCCGCGAAGGGCGCGTCGGCGGGGATGTAAATCTCGGCCCCGATGACGAGAACACCGAAAACAACTGCAACAATGACCACAGCAAGAACATTTTTCATCTATGAATCCTCCTTAACGATTAACATAACACGAACAACAGACAAAGGCAAGACAAAAAAGGGGAGTGTCCCCCTTTTTGTCGTTCTAGATCGTTAGATCAAGCTTAATCTGAAGGATCAGTTCATCGCTATCCTTTGTTGGATCATTCCAGTCTACTACGTTCTTCCACGCCAAGGAGAAGGAGATGTCCAGACCATCGGCGATCTCTCCGTCCCACGAGAGCTCAGCGTGGCGCGTTTCCTTGACCAATGTCTCATTTGACAGGGCTGTCAACGTCCGCTTCGTCTCATCGCTCAGCTGGAGCTGAAAGGTTCCTTCTGCGACCTCCCAAGAGGTGTCCAGGCTGATTGTCGTCTCCCTCGAAGTGGGTTTAGCGGCATTATTGGGGTGAGCGGTCACCTTGTTTGTGAGTCCAGCCGAAATGCTCGCCTCAGAAAGATCGAAATCGAGCTGTAGACCGATCTCCTGTACCCATTGGTCCTTCTTGCTGGCGTGAGGGTAGGTCGTCTGTTGATGAAAGAGCGTCAGCGCAAGGTCGCCGCAGGCCATCTCATTCTCGACTGATCCCTCCCATTTTCGCAAGGAACGGTTCTTGACCGTAGCATTGGGGTAGACCAGTTCTTCTCGCTCGAGATAGCCGCTGATCGTGGATGCGGACTCATCCCTGGTGTAGCTCACCTTTTGGGTAGACGTGTCACGATTGAGCAGGCTATCCGCCGGGTAGGTCTTGTTCTCCCACTCAAGGTCGAGCGTCAGGTCTCCGTCATGGAATGGGAAGCCGCACGACAACGGGATGTCAAGCTGCCGAATTCGCTTACGCGGAAGGATCAACAGCGCCTTGTCCGCCAAGAGCTGGGCAGCGTCGGAGGTGATATCACCATCCCATTTCGCATCGTAGACCTCATCGATGAAATCCTCCAACTGGTCGACGGCCTCTCTGCGATCCCCGGCTACAAGTTCCCCCAACGCGCCCTCTTCTCCCAACTCCTTTAGCAGGTCATCTTCCACCGCTGCGGGCAGCCCCAATGCGCGCACCTCGTCGATGAGACTCTGAATCGCTGCAATCGCTTGTGAAACCCGGGCGGGCTCAATCTCATCGTCGATATAGTTTGGGTAGGACTCGGAGTCAAAGGAGACCGACCCCGATGCCGCCCAAGGATCGCGATCCCAAGAGAGCGCAAGGTCGAGACTGTGGCTGATCCTGTCTTTATCGTCCTTCAACCGGTCCGTGTAATCACGATGTTCCTGCTCGTAGTTGATAGAGGTCCCCCAGTCCTCATCTTCAAACCCCGCCCCAATCTCCAAGTCCGTCGTATGAACGTCCTTGCTCGGGGCACGGTAGTCATCCGACTCCCAAGTGAGCGTACCATCGAGGTCAATACCCCCAACCGTAGTCGATAGCTCTAGCTCCCAGAGGCGCTCTGTCCCCTGCTCTTGCACCTTTCGCAGCAGGTAGTCGCCCTTGTACCTGATCCTGTCTGCCTCTTCCTCCTTGATCGCCTCGCCACGGTATTGATCAATACGGACTAGAAGCTTCTCTAAATCGCGAATATAGTCTGCCTTGTTGCCATCGGTGAGGTGAAGGACGGTCTCCCGCAAGAGGCTCGCGATCTGCGGCTTCACCTCATCCCTTGTGTATTTTCTGACCTTGTTTACGATGCACTTCAAGTAGTCGTAGCGTTGCTCGATCGGCTTTGCAACGACAAGGAGCCTTCCCTTATCCGTACGAGAGATTTCTAGGCAATCGTTCACACGATCGATAAACTGCTTGTCAAGTGCCTTCTCGATGTCCTTCAGCTTATGATATAGAGTATCGATTGAGATCCCATTGCCAGCGTTCCTGATCTCAGCAAGAGCAGCCTCAGCCTGCCCGAGCGCCTGTTCCAATGTGTCTTTAAGCGTGCCTGGGGGCAGGGTGTCTGTCTCGCTGCGAAGGTCATTTAGCGTTCTAAGACTCACTCCACTTAAAACCCCTTCCACGGTGTAGTCCACGTCCATCGATATATCCGCAAGCGCAGAGGAAAGAGTAAACTGCGATTCTAAGTTAAGCTTTTGCTCGGCAAGGCCTACGATGTCCTGGGTGAAGGAGAGCGCATCCTCCTGTTTAAAATCGATCGTTTGCGAGAGGGCCGGCGGGGTTAGAAAAAGGAAAAACAAAGCCCAAATCACAAAAAAGCTTCCAAAGAAGCCATCCCGCTGCGAGCCTATCTTTCACCTCCATAGAATGCCGTAGGGTCCGTGACCCCATGACCCCAAAGTATGCCCGTCACCTGTTGTAAAATTCAATGGTAGACCCCATACTACGACGCGCCTTAGAGACCTGGTCTTTGGCTGATTGCTGAGAGCTGCCCGCTGATAGCTTTTTACCGCAGAAGCGCTGAAGTCACAGAGTGAAGTGACATGGTAGAGGCGCGAATTGCGGTATCCCGCCCCCCTCTCCCTCTCTCCCCATCGCCCCCTCTCCCTCTCCGCACTCTCCGCCCTCCGCATTCCGAACTCATCCTTCCCTCTTCCTCTTCTCTTTTCCCCACCGGTCCAGTACAGTAATAGAGGGGTTATCTTTGTGCTGGTGCCAAGCGGTTGTCTATCTCTTGTCTTTGAGTTATCATAAAATTGATTGGGCTGATTAGAAGGGCAGGAGGGGAGGGAGTACGCTATGGCGGTGAGTACCAAGATCCCGAATGATCTGGATAAGCAAACCTTTGCCAAGCGGGCTAAAGCCCTTTACAACCACAGATACCGCAAGAGACTTGAAGCGGCCGAGTGGGGTAAAGTAATTGCCATTGAAGTGGAAAGCGGGGAGGTTTTCATCGGCCGTACAGCTTTGGAAGCTGGATTAAAGGCTCGAGAGAAATATCCTGATAAGTTCTTCTACTTTATCCGGATCGGATATCCGGCAGTTCACTGTCTAAAGAGCCCTGGCAAGCCGTGAGTTATCTCGGAAAGGTGTTCTTACAAGGGTTCATCAACGATAATCTGGAGCCAATAGTGGAGAACGTTATCTTAGTCGGTAAGGAAGAGCGGATTTCACTAGAAGCCATTCTGGACACCGGTTTTAATGGGATGTGCTGCTTGCCAAGGAAGTTCCAACCCCTGTGCGAGCTCAATGCTCTCGGCATAGAAACTTTCGAGTTAGCCGATGGAACCTTGGTTGAAGAAGAACTATACGTGGGACAAATTCTCGTGGGTGACGTTTGTTATTCCGTTGAGCTGACCCTGACTGATGCCGATCGAGCCCTGTTAGGTATGCAATTGTTGCTAGATAAAGTTGCTATCTTCGACCTTAAGACGATGCGAATCGAGGTGAAATAAGGAGCGGGTTCAGTTGGAGCCCTGGTATGGTATGCGCACAACCGGTCGCTGTGGCTCGATCTGATCATTCGGTAAACCGCGGGTCTACGCAACGCTAGTCGAGAATCGATGCACTACTACCTTCCAGCAATCAGTTTGCGCATCTTAGAGGCCTGGTCTTTGGTTGGCAACTGGCAGCTGATAGCTTTTTACCGCAGAGGCCTTGAAGTCACAGAGTGGGGATGACACGTTAAGGGCGCGAATCGCGGTATCCCGAAATCATTTTGTGTCAAGTGCCCCCGGGTCCTATGGACATCAGACTTCGGACTAAGTAGACTATCAGCTATAGGAAGGGGTGTTTTTAATGGTGCTAACAGTACGGACGCAAGAGCTGCTGGAAAAGGTATTGGCAGTCCTGCCGACTGCTGAGGATGAGGTTATCACTAAGGGCATCACCAGTAGCGTGGCCGATCGGATTCTGGAGTTGAAGAGATCCGCCCACCGCTTGAAGGAGACCTATGGCAACGTTGAGAAGCTGGAGAAACGGATCGAGGAGGAAAGTGTCTCCGCGGACGATCATACACTCTACAATGACCTCCTGGAGTGGCGGGCAACTCTGGACGAGTTGGATAAACTGTTGCAGATTCTAGAATCCCTCTGATGCCAGTCTCTCCGTCTTGGCACCAGAGGGTTCGAACCAGCCTAGAAGCGTCGGGTATCTTTGCTGGTGTGAAGATCATAGGAGCTAAGGTGCGCGGGGTCATCAGCAAGGAGCTGTATGTGGACATCTATTATGACCCAACCACCAACAGTTACTCCTATGCCTTGATCGATCAAACCCTTCCCTATCCAGGGGACAAGCGAGTCTTTCTTTGGGTGGGATGACTATCCACACAAGAACGTGCGGAAATCAAACAGCTCGAAAGCTTCCCGCACCATTTCCAGAAACGAAACAAAGAAGGATGGATCTTTGAGGAGTCTCCGATGCGCGGGAACGTGAAGGGCGAGATGGACTTGGTAATCAAAATGGTGAAAGAATATCTGAAAACATCAACATGAGAATTGAGCAGTTTGAGGATCTTTTAAGACCCTACGTTGAGGGTTTCAGATTTATGGAAGATGGTTCAAGTCAAGAAATTGGTTTAAGGATATTGAAATTTGGAGAGCGGCGAGGAGCTGTCCCAAGAAGGCAGCCTTCAGCAATCATGATTCAGCGGTCAGGAAGTGACAATCAGTGATCAGTTTACAACAACCCATTACTCACCGGCTTTCACGCTTTTGCTTCTGGCTGAATGCTAATTTACCGGTAGAGGCGCTGAGGTTGCAGCGAGAGATGACACGTCAAGGGCGCGGATCGCGGTATCCCAAAATCGTTTTGTGTCAAGTGTAGGCCTGACCCTCTGCTGCCCCTGCCTCGACTTGCTTTTCCTTCTCCCCCTCTCCGTGTCGCCCCCTCTCCCTATCTCTCCTTTTCCCCTTCGGCTTTTCCCCACCGATCCGGTATACTAAGAAAATCCAACCGGAGGTGAGTCTCATGATGAGACGGCCTTACTTCATCCTTCTTTCCTTGCTGCTCATCGCGGTCCCTATTCTTGGCGGTGACTTGCCCCAGGTCGTTCAGCCTAACACAACAGGCTATTCGGCCACAGAGGTTGCCGCTCTTGTCCGAGAGATCTCCGCCCTCGAAGAAACGCTCAACGATCATTCCTTCGGCTCACGGCGCAGCTTTGCCCCCAACGGGTGGCAGGGCCGCAACTTTGCCGAGTACACCGGGGGAGTCCTCGCCGAGCGGGGATACCCAATTACGCTCGCCAGCCAACCTGGCTGGCCCGACGGCGTCCATACGTGGGCTCTCAACTGGAGGACAAACGGCCTGGGTCCCGGTGGAAGCCTCCCCGGAACCTGGGAACAGCCAGCGGAGCCTCGGCTATGTCCCGAGCTATTCAGACAGTACCGGAGACCTGTGGTTCGAGGCGACGTATCTTGACTTCAACGAGGCAGTGAGCCTGCCGGCAAATCTCCCACCCGTTGCGAAGATTCGCCCACCCTCCCCTCCTGTTGTGATCAATAAGGGCGTCAGAATCTTCACGGTTGGTTCTCACGACCCAGATGGGGAAATCGTGCTTTATCGATGGGACTTTGGCGATGGAAATATCAAGACAGCCACAGCATCCAGCATCCGCCACAAGTTCAGAAGACCCGGCACCCATACCGTCTCCTTGACCGTTGTTGACAACCGCGGCAAGAGCGCTGCCACCAGCGTCACCATCTCGGTTATGGAGCCTGATGGGAGTGTAGCCCCATCCGACGGGGGGTGTGGGTGTGGGACTTGAAGATGAACTGAACCGCTTCATTGTGTTCGTTTCCGAGAAGGAGGCCCAACTACTTGAGCAAGTTCCAACGGTACGTCAAACGATCGCTTGCTCTCCTCCTATGGCTTACTGGCACGGATAGTCTGACTATCCCGTTTTGAGCTAGCCGTTGAAAACAGGCTCTTCTTACGGTAGTTACTAGACTGTAGTTTTCGATCCCAGGGGCCTGTCATCATAAAATCCCGAGATGAGGAAGCCTTTTATCTTCCAGGCTGTATAAAACAAAACCCTCTTTTCTCCTTCCTTTATCCACAGAACCTAAGAACCAAAAAAGGGCCCTGGCGAACCAGGGCCCTGTATTCACTTGAGTTAAACCTGGGCTACCAAATGAAGCCAAAACCCAGGCTGAAGATCTCCCATCCGCGGAAGGAAACCTCGGAACCAACGGTGAGGGTGAAGTTCGAGAAGAGCGAGACGCTGACATTGACGTCGGTCGCCATCCAGCTAAACAGCTGGTTGAGCTGGCCGACCTCGGTGTAGTTGGCGTCCTGTGTGAACTCACAGTAGTATACGGGTTCCGCCGGATCCAGGAAGCAGCACTCTTTCTCATAATCTTTAATGCAGATGCAGCCACAGAACTCTGGATCGGCCTCGTACTCCTTCCCGATGTAGTTGTCGATTGTGATCTCGTAGGCGCCGCCGCAGCAGGCATCCCCAGCGAGCACGATACCGAACGACTCCCAGGCGTAGTACTTGTACTTGGGCGTCTCCCAGTACTCGAGGTGGATCCCATCGTCAGGACCCGTGAGGTCGCCGTCGCCATCGTCTTCGAACGGCGGACACCAAGCGGCACAGCCAGTCGGAACGAGGAACCGCAGCATCTCATCCGATGAGATCGTCTTTAAAGCGTTTGTCGGCAGGTCGTAAAGCACGGTCTTGAAGGTAGCCGTTGCGCCGTTGAACTCACAGGTGAGCGAGAAGTCCTTGATGTCGATCCCGGTCAGCTTGTTCGCGATAGAGTTGTGTGACTCGTCCTCTTTCCAGTTGGCGAGAAGGGTCATGCTGAAACAGGTATCGAGCCCGAAGCTGGGCTGGCCGCACAGCGCGAACTCCTTCTCATCGGTGGTTAACTTGATCGAGGCCGTGAGGTCGTAGAAGCCGGGGATGAACGGGATGTCCTTCACGAGGAACTGCAGGTACTCAAAGCCGACAACCGCCGTCGTGAATGTGCAATCCTCATCCCAGGAAGGCAAGTAGATGGGGATTAGCGTCCCATCAGGCATCACATACTCCTTCAACAGCTCGTCCTCGCACACGCAGGTGAGGGTCTCCGACTCCTCAGGGCAGACAAGCTTCAGGGCCACATCAAGGGTGGTGTTGCAGCAGAAGGGGATTCCCTCTACCATGAAGTATTCCTCGATGAAGCCAATGCCACACCCTGCGGCAACGGCGTAGTTGCCCTTCTTGCCAAGCACGGGACAGCCGGAATCGGTATCCGCCTTCTTATCCGACTCGGTCATGTTGAAGTAGGTGAAGCTGGTGAAGTTCATACCGCCCACGCTGCCGGCGAGATTCAGCCGGAATCCGGCCCCGATCGGAGTCGACCCAGGAACGGTGCAGGTGCCAGTCTGAAGCACGTCTACACCAACAGCATGCGTAGAGCCACTCTGCGGCACGTGCGTCCAGTAGATGTTCTCCGGCATCTCAACCGGGAATAGGTACTCAGTACAGACGTCCCACAAGAAGATGTCTGTTATGGTGGTCGTCCCGGCCCAGGCGTTCATCAGGAACAGGCCTCCAAGCTGAACTCCGGCGAGGCTAATATCCACAGCCAGCTCAAAGTCCTTAAACGCTGGCCCAGTTACCTCGGCCCAGCGGTCGAGGCTGCACCCTGGGAAAAGCGTGAGTACGGTGGTCTTGCAACAGGTAGCGGCGAAATTGTTGTAGAGGTACCAGGGCCAGATCTGGGCTGGGTCAATCCCCCCCCACCATCCCTGCGTCTTTGTTAGGACGGCAGAAGGCAGGAACTCCATCTTGGCAGCGAGGTTAATCGCCCCGAGGCTGCCTGCGGCGCTGAACTCCTGGGCGTTGAAACCGTGCTGGGCGTCGAAGCTAGACTTGCTTTCAAAGACGAACCCACCCACGGTATAGTCCACTACCAAGTCGGAACTTAAGCCCCATATCTCCCACCATTGGTAGGGACATGGGCTTCCCAACTTATAGAGGTCAAAAGTGTATGTAAAGTCCCAACTGCCTGTAAACGTCTGGGCGGATACTAATGCACCACCCGCCAACACCAACATACATGCTATTACGAGAGCTTTCTTCATTCTATCATTACCTCCTTACATGTACGTACGTACACTCTCTTTTGCTTTTGACAAGAAGCACGCTCTCTCACCAAGTTTTTTAAGAGTGTAATCACCTCCTTAGTTCTTGTAGGTTCCGCCTCTCCACTAGATCTTGTCCCTACTATAACACACAAAAAGGTCGATGTCAAGTGATCGATATCACCTTCAAAGGCCGAGTGTTGCCAGTGCTACAGCGATAATCCCTATAAGAAGTGCCGTCAAAGAGATGATGAAGTTGGCGTTTATGCGATTTAGGAGCTTTCCAGATGGGCCTTGCTCTTCGAGTTGAGCGATCTGTTGCTCGTTACGCGCTACCCGCGCCTCCAATGGGGAGCTACCCCCTCCCACAAGTGAGTCCATCTGCGCCTGGAGGCTTGAAAGGTTGTCTGAGACCTTGAATATCAGGTCCTTTAGGATATCTAGATCCTGCGGGGTGACTGACTCGGGGTTGTTTTGAAGGTAGCGGATCGCTCGCGCGATCAGCGCGGCAGCGGAGTAGCGGTCGAGCGGTTGGTCTCCTTGGTAGCTTCCCCCGGGAAGCCCGGTGATGATCCCACGCTCGACAAGGTATGAAAGATCATCGTAGGCCCAGTGGTCCCGTGGGACATCACTAAACAGTCCACCGGCCTGCGGTGGCTGCGCAGTTCCATTCCCTGCTCCCCCATCCCCAAAGGCGATGCCACCCAGAAAAAGGGATAGGGTCGCGATCAACAGGATGACAAATAGATTCTTTTTCACCTTGAAAACCCCCTCTTCTTCACAGAATCGATAAAGCAGTATAGAGCTTGTTTCGCTCTGAGTCAATAACTGGCTTTTAGCCGCCAATCAGCTATCAGCAGTCAGCTAAAAGCCAAACTGCAAAGACCGACAAGCCAACGTATGAAATGTAGGTTGCTTCTTGCCGTAAGCTGAGAGCTGATCACTGCTTCACCTTGAAGCTTCGGCGGTGGATCGATGATGGACCGAGGCGCTTGAGCGCCGCAAGATGAGCAGGCGTCCCGTATCCCTTGTTAGAATCGAGTCCATATCCAGGGTATTGAGCGTTAAGCTTGACCATCATCCGGTCACGATAGACCTTGGCGAGGATGGAAGCAGCCGCGATGTGAAGGGAGCGGGAATCCCCTTTGGTGAACGACAGCGCGGGAGGGCGAGAAATTGAGTGATTGAGAGATTGAGTGATCGGGGGATTGGAAGATTGAGAGATTGAAAGATTGAGTGATTGAGTGATTGAGTGATCGGATGATTGAGAGATTGGATGGTTGGGAGTTCTAGGTTGTAAATGATTCAATCTCTCACTCGCTAAATCTCTCAATAGTGTGAGCCCGCGGTCGAGCAGGAGGAGGTCGACCGGGTGTCTCATGGCGCGATAGGCGCGCTGGGCGGCAAGGGTTAGGGCAAGAACGATCCCGACACGATCGATCTCGGACGGTGTAGCGTAGCCGATCCCCCAGTTAGAGACGGAAGTGATCCGGGGAAAGAGCGCCTCCCGCCTCTTTGAGGA
Source organism: Candidatus Bipolaricaulota bacterium (assembly GCA_030606565.1). Lineage (GTDB taxonomy): Bacteria > Bipolaricaulota > Bipolaricaulia > UBA7950 > UBA9294 > UBA9294. Next base: position 98,055 of record JAUWGE010000002.1, read on the forward strand.
GACCCGCTTGGAATCGTCGATCCCAGCGAGGAAATCAAGAATCGATGTTCCACGTCGGGCATGAAGCCCGACGCTACAGGGATTCCTTTCCTCCTCAACGTCGGGCATGAAGCCCGACGCTACAGGAATGTGGACACAGCAGACGACAACCGGACCGGCAAGGGCCCCACGACCCACCTCATCGAAGCCGGCAATCTCCATGGTTTTTATTCTTTTCGTTTCACCGCAGAGATCGCGGAGGCCACAGAGGTTTTTACCTCTATAGGAGTTCTCCGCGTTCTTTGCGTACCTGGGGGGTGTAGTAAATCCCTCTCCGGACACTACACCCCCCGAGACGGTAGAAGCTTTTGAAAACGGACGTCGGACGTTGGGGACAAGGCCCTCAACGTCGGGCGTAAAGCCCTCAACGTCGGGCACAAGGCCCTCAACTACAGAGGAGCGGATCTGTTCGTCGAAGGCGTAGAGCTCACGCACGCGTAAAACAGGTGAGGAGGGGTTCTTGCTCCTAGTTTTTGCCATGAAGGCTGAAGTAGCCGTTCATCGGCCCAAAGCGGGGAAGCGGCCACACACGCAGGTACGGCTCGCCGATGAGGTCGTCCTCATCGACAAATCCCCAGAAACGCGAATCCCAGGAGTCCTCCGAGTTATCCCCGAGGACAAACCACTTACCTTCCGGGACGAGAGTCGGAGTTACCCCGTAGTGCATACGGGGGTCGCTCGAGGTGTAGTGGCGGTCAAAGCGCGGGCCTTTAAGTTTCTCTTCGTTTAGATAGATGTCCCCGCCCTTGATATATACGGTTTGCCCTCCTACGGCGATCAGCCGCTTTACATACCGTACTTTCTTTTCACGCCCCAAAATCCCTAAATCGGCAAGCGAATCGATTCCCACTTCTCTTAACCCCAAGTCCAGTTGGCGGCCTTCATACAATGCAAGATAGATGTGCGTTCCCTCAGGGAGGGAAGCGATAATCTCATCTGCCCCGGCGGCGACCGCTTGCTGGTTTATATAGATGATCCGATCTTTAACATTAAGACCGGCGCGTGCGGCCCGTGAGCCGTCTTTTACTTCCTTCACCAGAACCGCTTCGGTGTGCCAAAAGACAACGATGTCCCCTGGCTTGGGATCGCGGAAATAGTAGGAGATCTTATCGACAAAGAAACTGTCGGCCACAAGTACACTACGGTCGCCATTGATCGTTGGGTACATCGAATCAGTGGGTACGTGCATGCGCACGGTGACAAAGCTGATCACAAGAAAAGCAAGGACACCCGCGACAACAAGGACCTCAACCCACTCCAGGATCTCGCTTGATACTCGCCCGGGGTTATAGCCGAAACGGCGAACCAGGCGCAGGATGAACGCTTGCTTCTTCTCCTTCTTTTTTCTTTTCATCTAGTGGATGCGCCGCAGGCGGCGGAGGAAATAGGGTTTCGCCTGGCGGGTACGGTGGGATCTCACTAGTTCAATGGCCTCGATCTTGGGGGAGTGGACGGGATAGGTCTTCTCCACCCCGATCCCGGAGGAGACCTTGCGCACGGTCACCATCTCCCGCGTACCGGCCCCGCTCCGCTTAAGGACGATCCCCTCGAAGATCTGGATCCGCTCCTTTGACCCCTCGGAGACCCGCTCGTGCACCTTGACGATGTCCCCAGGAGAGAACTCCTCCCTTTTCTCCTTTAGGTATTCTTTTTCCACAGCTTTTAAGATGTCGTCCATTATCTCCTCCTAACGCTCTCCTACCACGCGGTCGAGGACGATCGCCACTGCCGCCCGCACCGATAGGTGATTGAAGTCACTTTCCACCATGATCGGTGGCAGGATAACGTCGCAGACATCGATCAACTCGTCGGCCATCCCCCACCCCGTTCCAAACAGGATGTATACCGGCCCTCCCTCATTGCGCAATCTCTCTTTCAACTTAGCACAAGTAATACACTGCTTTCCCTGCCGCCGCGCCGAGGTAGCGACCAGTAGTGGTGAGCCCCCCTCTGCCTCGCGGATCCAATCTGTTGTCTCCTCCAGATCACCGGCGACAAAGACAAGCTCGAGCGCCTCACCTCGACGACTCTCCTCTACCACCTGCTCCCCTTCGGTCCAGAACCCGCGAATCCGCCAGACTATCTTCTGTTGCGTTAAAAGTGGCGTCACCACAAAGTAACGTGCTACCCCGTATGTACGGGCGCTGCGGGCAATATCATGCACATCCACCGACGTCGTCGCCGTGGCCACGATCTCACCACAGCGGTTTATCATCGGAAAGTGCAAAAGGCCGATGTACAGGTTACCCATCAGCGTTTTCCCTGTCAAGATCGACCCCGAGAAGATCGGGACGGTTACGCGTTGTTTTCTCCCAGGCCTTTCTCTCACGGAAGGCCTCGATCTTTAAGTGGTCTCCGGATAGGAGAACCTCAGGGACGAAGTGACCGCGAAAGAGCGGGGGGCGTGTGTACTGCGGTGGGCCGAGGCACTCCTTGGCATAGAAAGAATCCTCTTTAACCGACTCGAACCGCCCCACGATCCCAGGGATCATGCGCGAGGTCGCCTCGACGATCACCGCGGCGGCCACCTCCCCGCCGGAGAGCACATAGTCGCCGATCGAGATTTCCTCATCGGCGAACGCGAGGACCCGCTCGTCCACCCCTTGGTAACGACCGCACAAAAGGATCAACCCGTCAAGCTTTGAGAAGCGGATTGCATCGTCCTGTCGAAAGAGCCGCCCTTGCGAGGAGAGGAGGATCACCCGCACGTTCTCGCCGGATTCGATCTTCATCTTAAGGCGTATCCCCTCAATTCCGCGCACGAACGGCTCCACCTTCATTACCATCCCCGGACCACCGCCGTAGGGGCGGTCATCAACGATTCGATGTGGATCGTCGGTGAATTCGCGCAGATCGTGAAGGTGCACCTCGATCAAGCCCTTCGCTTGGGCCTGCCCAAGGATACCTATTAAGAAGAATCCGGAGAGAGACTCCGGGAAGATTGTCAGGATATCAAATCGCATCGTGTCCTAATCGATGAGCTCGACAACAACCTCTCGATCGAGGCGGGCGGCAACTCCCTCCAAGAACGTCCGCAGCGCTCCCACCGTTCTCCCCTCCTTTCCCAAGATCCTCCCCCGGTCCTCTTTGCCCACGTGGAGGAAAAAGATGTCCACCCGCTCGGTCTCGATCCGGTCGATTCGCACCGTGTCGGGAGCATCAACCAGCGAACGGATGAGAAAGAAGCAGAGACGGTAGAGCACTTAATCTCCTTAAGTTTTCTTTAACCGCGCCTCGTTAAAAGCGGCCATCACCCCAGCCTTAGAGAGGATGTCGCGAGCGGCCGGCGTCGCCTTCGCCCCGTCCAGTAACCACTTAAGGGCAGCCTCGTTATCGATCGCAAAGGTTGCCGGGTTGGTCTTCGGATCGTAATACCCAAGCTCGGCCACTACTTTAGCGTCGCGCGGCTTGCGCCCATCGAGAACCACTACCCGATACGAAGGTTGCCCTTTCCTTCCCACTCTCTTTAACCGTATCTTTGCTGCCATTATCTCACCTCGTTTTATATAAGCATTCAGCTCTCAGCGATCAGCTAAAAGCTCTTCTACCGTTGAACTCTAGAGCAATTCTCAACATACCTTTTCACCGTGGAGATCGCAGAGAAATTGAGCGATTGGATGATCGGGAGATTGAGAGATTGGGGAGTTAAATCACTCAATCGCTAAATCACTCAATCTCTCACTTACTCACTCAATCTCTCAACCTCAGCGTTCTCAACGTCCTCTGTGGTACGTGAAGCTTACCCCATTTTGCTCTTAGCTGAAAGCTGACGGCTGAGCGCGACTTTAGCAATCAGCTAAAACCTGAGGACCACGCTATTTTCGCTCTTAGCTACAAGCTGACTGCTGAAAGCTGACAGCTATATAGCTTTTTCTCACATTCCGAGAAGATCCATTGGAAAGCGTCCCTTTCCACGCCTTCCGTCCACCAGCTTAAGCGCCCTCTTCGCCTCCTCAAAACGAGACAAGACGCGGTTAACATCCCGCACTTTGACCCCACTACCACGGGCGATTCGCTTCTTCCGACCACCCCCAATTATAGAAGGGTTGAACCGTTCTTCCACACTCATCGAGCGGAGGATCGCTAGGGCACGGTCGATCTCTCCCTCATCAACCGCAGCGTTCTCCCTGAGCTTCCCACCGCCGGGGAGACGCTCCAGAATTTGCGAAAGCGGCCCTAATTTTCGCATCTCCTCAAGCTGCTCCAGAAAGTCTTGCAGAGTAAATCGGTTCTTTCGGATACGGGAAGCGAGGTCCTCCGCCTTCTTTTGATCAAGCCGCTCCTCAGCCTGCTCGATCAGCGAGAGGACATCCCCCATCCCTAGGATCCGCTCCGCCATCCGCCCGGGATGAAAGGGTTCAAGTTCGGTGATCTTCTCCCCCACTCCAACGAACTTGATCGGCCGGCCGGTGACGTGCCAAATGGAGAGGGCGGCCCCACCGCGGGCGTCACCATCAAGCTTAGTCAAAATCACTCCGGTAAGGGTGATCCTCTCATCAAAGGCGGAGGCGATGTTCACTGCCTCCTGGCCAGTCATGGCGTCGGCGACGAGGAGGGTCTCGTCGGGGTTAACCGCGTCCTTGATCTCTTGAAGCTCATGCATCATCGCCTTGTCGATCTGCAGTCGGCCAGCAGTGTCGATGATTACAGTATCGCGCAGATTCTCTTTGCTCCACTCGACCGCGGAGGCGACAATCTGAGCGGGAGGGCGGTTCTGATTTGGGGTGACCGGAATCTTAAGATCTTCTCCTAGCGCCTTCAATTGTTCGAACGCTGCTGGACGGTGGACATCACTCGCCACCAGGACCGGCTTTCGTCCTTCTTTTTTCAGCTTAAGGGCAAGCTTCGCTGCAGTCGTTGTCTTCCCTGACCCCTGCAACCCCACGAGCATGATCACCGCGGGTCGGCGGTGAAGAGAGAGCGAAGCCCGCTCCTGACCCATCAGTACGGTGAGTTCATCACGAACGATCTTCACCACCTGCTGACCGGGGGTAAGGCTCTCCAGAACCTCCTTCCCCACCGCTCGCTCGCGGATCCGGCCTACCAGCTCCTTAACAACTTTATAGTTGACATCAGCCTCGAGCAACGCGAGGCGGATCTCACGCAGTCCGGCGGTGATATCTCCTTCGGTCAACCGCCCCTTTCCCCGCAGACGCGAGAAGACCGCGTTAAGTTTACTCGTCAAGGAATCGAACATTGTCACTCCTATTCTTGGTGAGCCTTCAGCCCTCAGCCATCAGCTTACTGGAATATCGCGATCCTGCTCCTAGCTGATTGCTGAGAGCTGATAGCTAATATAAGGATACGCCCCCTTCCTCCTCTCTTCAATCGGCGAGAATCTCGTCGAGGAAGTCGGTCCCAATGCGATCCTCACGGAAGGCGGGGTGAGAGATGATCTCCTGCACCAGAGCGCGCGTGGTAGTGACCCCGCGGACCCGGAACCGTTCAAGTGCCGTGTACATCCGGATCCGTGCCTCCTCCCGATCACGTCCCCAGGCAATCACCTTGGCTAGAAGCGAGTCGTAATAAGGGGAGACTTCCATCCCGTTGAAGATGTGCGTGTCAATGCGGATCCCGTTGCCACTCGGAAGCTCGTCGATCTTGATCTTCCCGCAGGAAGGGAGAAAACCGCGGCTGGGGTCCTCGGCGTTGATACGACACTCGATAGCGTGTCCCTTAAGCTCAACATCTTCCTGGCGCAGATCGAGCGGGTCACCTGAAGCGATACGAATCTGTTCCTTGATCAAGTTCAACCCACAGATCACCTCGCTCACTGAGTGTTCAACCTGAATACGAGCATTCATTTCGATGAAGTGAAAGTCTCCACGGCCGTCGAGGATGAATTCGACCGTCCCCACGTTCTTATACCCAATGGCCCGCACTGCAACGAGGGCGGCCTGATAGAGCTCCTGGCGCAGGCCCTCATCGAGGTTGAGAGCCGGCGTCTCCTCAATCAGCTTTTGATGACGGCGCTGGATTGAACATTCCCTCTCGCCAAGGTGGACTATTCGTCCGCCCTTATCCACCATGATCTGAACCTCGATATGGCGGGGATTCTCCAGGGCTCGTTCCAGGTAGAGGCTGGCGTCTCCGCATGCCGCCTGCGACTCGGCCGAAGCCGCAAGAACGGCCGCTTTCAACCCTTCAGGCTCCTTCACCAAGCGCATCCCTCGCCCACCCCCGCCGAAGACCGATTTAACGAGGAGGGGGTAGCCCACTCGGTTCGCCGCCTCGGCAAGCTTCTCCTCATCCTCGGGAACTGCCTCTCCAGAAAGGACTGGGACTCCAGCGGCGGCGACCGCCTCCCGGGCAGTGAGCTTGTTCCCGAGAAGTTCCATCACCCGGCGATCCGGTCCGATGAATACAAGGCCGTGTTCTTCGCACACCTCAACGAAGTGGGGATCCTCAGCGAGGAACCCATAGCCGGGGTGGATGGCTTGCGCACCGGTCGCCTCGGCGGCGCTAATCAAGGCGGGAATCGAAAGGTAACTCTTCGCTGGGTCAGCAGGGCCGATGCATAGCGATTCGCCAGCCAGGGTGAGGTAGTGCATCCCAGCATCCGCTTGGGAGAAGACCGCCACAGAGTCAAGCGAGAGCTCACGGCAGGCTTCGATCACCCGCAGGGCGATCTCACCGCGGTTGGCGATCAGCACCTTGTGAAAAGTCACGGGCGCTCAAAAAGGAACAGAACCTGGCCATACTCCACTGTCTCGCCGTCCTCGACCAGGATCTGCTGCAGGCGGCCTTGCTCCTCAGCCTTGATCTCGTTTAACACCTTCATTGCCTCGATGATGCACAGGGTCTCCCCTGGCTCCACCTTGGCCCCTTCCACAACGAACGGCTCCTCCTCTGGTGAGGACCGGCGGTAGAATGTTCCCACTAGCGGCGCGGTAACGGTGAAGACTCTCTCCTTTTCTCCAGGTTCTCTACCCGCATGAGAGGCCGCCTCTTTTGGGGTGATACCCTCTTGACGGACGGTAAGTCGGCTTTCCCCCTCGCAGACAGTAATCTCGCTCAAGCCCTCCTCCTTGAGCAACCTGATGATCCGCTTCAACTCCTCGATGTCCACTCGCCCTGGCCTCCCTGTTTGCTTGAACATTTTATCTGAAATCCTACCCGTTGAGCAATAGGGTCGCTTCCTCCCTTGCAATCGTCGATTAGCCTCCTATAATAAGTAGCGATGAGGTGAGTTTGACTGTGTCAGCCGGCGCACAGATTGCGCTATTGGTCTTTTTAGTTGCTTGTTCTGCATACTTCTCCAGCGCGGAAACTGCCATCACCTCGCTCGACGAGGGACGCCTGCGTTATCTGATCAACGCCCACAAGAAGAAGCGTCGCGGGCTCTTGCTCCTTCTTAAGGAGCCAAATGATCTGATCACCGCGCTTCTGATCCTGAACAACCTCACCAACGTTGCGGCAAGCTCGCTAATGACCTTAATCGCGGTGCGCTTCCTCGCGCGAGGACTCCCGAGCTACCAAGCGGGCTTACTGGCAACCGGGGTCATGACCATATCGCTCCTCATCTTCAGCGAGATCACACCGAAGAACTTCGCCAAGCACAACGCTGAGCGGTTTACGTTAGCCACGATCAACCATGTCTACGCCTTCACCCGCGTGCTGCGGCCGTTGATCGTCATCTTCCGCGCGATTGCCTACGGAATCATGCGGCTGTTCGGAGAGGATCTGGCGCAGGAGGAACCGTATGCGGTGAGCGATGAGCAGATCGAAACCCTAATTGACGCCAGCGAAGAGAGCGGCCTGCTCGACGCGCAGGACGGGGAAATGATCCGCCGTATCCTTGACTTTGATCAGATGACCGCTGAGCAGGTGATGGTCCCCCGCCCTGATCTCCAGTCGATCGAGGTGAGGACCTCCCCAGCGAAAGCGCGGCAGATCGTCGCTAAGGACGGTCACTCCCGCTTCCCTGTCTACGATCGCGTCCCGGACAACGTCGTCGGGACACTGTACGCTAAAGACCTGCTTGCTCAAGTCGATAGCCCTCGCACTACGCTGCACGAGTTGTTGCGCCCGGTATACTACACCCCGACGACCAAGCCTATCAACGTGCTTTTGCGTGAGTTCCAGCGGGAGCGGGTGCATATGGCAGTGGTAATCGACGAGTTCGGTGGCATGGCAGGGATCCTCACCCTGGAAGACATCCTGGAGGAGATCGTGGGAGAGATCGAAGACGAATACGATCGGCCGGCAGCTTTGATCAAGCGGATCTCAAGCGACGAGGCGATAGTCGACGGTGACACCTCCGTACACCACCTGAACAGGGCCATGGACATAGACCTCCCCGAGGACGAAGGGGTAACGGTGAGCGGCTTGATCCTTCACCGCCTGGAAGCGATGCCAAAGGTCGGTGACAATGTGGCGGTCGGTCCGGTCAAGCTTAAAGTGGAAGGGGCGACGCAGCGAGAAATCACCTCGGTGCGGGTGACGGTCGACCGCACCAGCGACGACGCGGAAGAAGCTATCTTATAGTTGATATCACCTTGGAGGAGAACATGAACAAGGGTCCAATGGGCATCACCTTACTTATCTTATCGGCTCTGTTGTTGCTTCCTTTCTCCAGTGTAGCTTCAAGAGGGACGAGCACCGCGATTGAGGTAAACTTCGACCCGCAACAGCGAACTCTGCGCGGGGTAGAGGAGATCACGTTCGAAGCACAATCGACGTGCGCCTACTTCCTCCTGCTTGCCAACCTCGAGAGGGAGAAAAATCCCTTCTTTAACGATCGGGTTATCGACGCAAGGTACAAATTCGGTTTCGAGCCAGCCTCGACAACGATTGAGGCGGTCGAGGCCGTTCAGAGCGAGGGGGCGGTCGCACTCGGGTTCCGTCTCCTTACACTCCCGCCGGCGCTTCAGACTTACTCGCTTCATGAAACGATCCTTGCGGTCGATCTCACCCAGACAGGTAAGAACGTGGCTCTGCGCGTTCATTTCACCACTCAGATCCCACGTCTCACCACGGGGGATCAGGAAATCAACCAGGGGATCCTCACTTGGCGCTTCGGGTGGTACCCGCTACTACTTCCGCGGCAGGGAGAGTGGGTTGAGGAAGACGGAGTACTGCAGTTGAGATCGGGGGAGGCTTTCCCTTTAGAGATCCCCGCCTCCGACTACTCTGCGCGAATCGGCCTTCCTCAAGGGTTCGTGCTCGTCTGCGGGGCTGACCATGTGGAGAAGATTGAAGCCGAGGAACCGACTAACGAAGGAGAAGATACACTTGTACGCTACCGGGCGTGGAACGACACCCCTACCCGCACCCTCGCCCTCACCGCCGGGCCGGACTACGAACGCTTCTCTCTCGGCGAGCTTCCTATACCAATCGAGGTTTTATTCCTCCCCGGACACGAGGAGACAGCACGCCTCTTCGCAACCTACGCACAGGATATCCTTGCAGACTACCAGAAGCGGTTCGGCTCCTACCCACGAGCGAGGCTCACTATCGTTGAGAACCCAAATCGAAATGGCCTTTCCATGGCCGCCGACGGGATCATCTGGCTGTCGAGCCTCTTCTTCACCCACCGCAATGTCACCCTCCCCGGTATCCTCAACCGCTACTGCGAGTTCGTCCTTGCCCACGAGATCGCCCACCAGTGGTGGGGACTTGCCACGGGTGTGGACCTAAACGCAGAGAACTGGCTCTCCGAGGGAATGGCCCAGTACCTGGCGGTGAGCTACTTCGAAGAGCGCTACGGGGAATTCGGGCCAAACGCGTTCGAACTTCCCGGTAAGGGAATCTTGGAAAACCTCATCCGTTCCCAATTTGGGTTTTTGAACCTGCGCGAGCACCAGATCGAACTTGCCTATCTCTACCAAGCGATGCGCGGCTTCGACGAGGCGATCATCAAGCCCAACTCGGAGGTTGCCTACGAGAATGCCACGGCGGTGAGGTTGTACGACAAGGGCTACTTGGTGGCACGAGCGATCGCCGCAGAAATAGGTAAAAAGACCTTTGAGGCAGGGTTGCGCGAGGCAACAGAGTGCTTCCGCTACAAGATCATCAACGTCGATGATCTGCGTGGGACCCTTGAGAAGACTGCGGGGCGATCCCTTAAAGAACTTTTTCAGGTGTGGCTTTTTCAATCAGGATCAGTAGACTACGCGATTAAGATCGCTTCCCGTAAGCGAACTGAGATGGGCTATCGGACCGAAGTTAAGGTAAGCCGCGACGGCGGAGCGATCCAGTCGGTGACAATCGAGGCAACACTGCGCTCCGGGAAAACGGTACGCCAAGAATGGGACGGTGTGACTAAGACGGATACCGTGGTCTTCGAGACAGAGAAGCCAATCCATCGGGTAACGATCGACCCCGACCACCTCCTCCCCGATCGCGATCGACTGAACAACAACGCGCCGGTAAAGTTCGTAACGGTCACCGACAAAAACGCATTCCCCCTCGACGCCTATCTCGTGCGGCCAGATCCCTTCTCCAAGGGGGTGACGATTACCTACCTTGACCGCTTGCGCCTGACGCTTGCGGAGGCCGCGGTCTCCGCGGAAGTCTTTAAGGGACGCAATCACCATCTCTCCCTTACTGCGAAGATCGAGGAGGGAGACCTTTTGGGATCGATCGGCTATACGTTCACCACCTTTGCTAGAGCCCCGATCGGCTCACCAGGGACGTTCTGGGAACCGGCCACCTCGATCACCCTCTGTGCTCATCGCCTCGTTCCACAAGAGGGGCCACTCGTCTACCTTCACCTAGGTGTGCGAGAACACCCCTCGATTCAGCATAGCTGGTCAAGCGTGGTAGCCGTCGACATAACCCCCTCTGGGGCTGGACGGATGTCGATCACTGCCTTCGATGAGACGCGGCTTCTCCCAAAAGTCTACCTTCAAGGGAACCTCACCGTCGGGGTGGGCTTCGGTGAGGTTCCACGTCCTTTATTATTCGACCTTGAGGAGCTTTTAAGCTTCGGGCTGATGAGTCAGGGAAGATGGGTCCCCACTTCCTTTCTTGGTAGTAATAAGCTCTACGGTCGCCTCGCGGTCGAGTTTCCTTCCTCAACTGAGGAGCCATTCAACCTTGCTAACCTGATGATGGTCGACCGGACGCGTGGACGCGTCTTCCTCGCCTGTGGAACGAGTTGGAAAAGCCTCGATGAATTTGGTAAAACTGCCCCTAACATTGAGGCCGGAGTGGAAGCACTGTTCGACCTCTCCGCGATCGGCGGTCTCCTCGCAGCAAGAGCAGTGGCTGGCTATGCTACCCCGATTCTAGGGGAGGGAGTGGGGGTCTTTTACTTTGGCTTCTCTTTATAAGGCTAGAAGCTGAGGTGCGTGATGAAGGTACCGTGTCGATGGCTAGCTGAGTACGTTGATATCGAGGTGAGCAAGGAGGAAGTCGCGCGTCTCGCCGAACGTCTCACCCTGGCTGGCCTTGAGGTGGAGGGGATCACCCCTACAGGGAGGGTGCACGGGGCCGTGGTCGGCCGCGTCCTCTCTCACCGTCCTCACCCCAACTCCGATCGCCTCTCCCTCTGCCTGGTCGATATTGGAACCGGTGAGGTCGAGGTCGTCTGTGGAGCAGCGAACGTGGTGGCCGGAGCGACCGTCCCGGTAGTCACAGTCGGAGGAGAGCTTCCCGGAGGCTTAAAAGTCAAGGCCCGAAAGGTCCGCGGCATCGCCTCGCATGGGATGATCTGTTCCAGGGCTGAGCTCGGTCTAGAGACCAGTTCCACCGGAATCTGGAACCTCGAGACTGATCTGAAACTGGTTCCGGGGATCGAGCTGAACGATCTGTTAGAATTTGACGACTACGTTCTTGACGTAAAAGTGACCTCAAACCGGCCTGACTGCATGGGAATTTATGGGATCGCCCGTGAGGTTGCCGCGATCATAAACCGACCCTTGCGGCCGCTCGGAATCGATCTCTGTGAGTCCGAACCACCAACGGAAGAACTCTTCGCAATTAAGGTGGAAAATGCGACTGATACCCCTCGCTATAGTGCCCGCTTGATGAGCAATCTTATAATAGGACCTTCCCCCCTCCGCATGCAGCACCGCCTACTAAAAGCGGGGATGCGTCCCCTTCTAAATGTGGTCGATGTGACAAACTACGTGATGCTCGAACTCGGGCAACCGCTTCACCCGTTCGACGCCGATCTAGTAGGCAAGCGAATCCTGGTGCGCCGTGCACGCGCTGGGGAGCGCTTCTGCACCCTTGATGGGGTAGAGCGCTCTCTCTCAGAGGAGGTACTGATGATCACTGACTCCGACGGGGGACTGGCGATCGCAGGGGTGATGGGGGGTGAGCGGAGCGAGATTAAAGAGGGGACAACACGCGTCCTCCTCGAGGCGGCTGCCTTTGACCCGATCGCTGTCCGCCACTCGGCTCGATCGGTTGGGATCCGCAGCGAGGCCTCACAACGCTTCGAGCGCGGTGTTGACCCAGAGGGAATCCCGCAGGCGGCGGCGCGCACGGCGCAGCTCCTGCAGGAGTTGACCGGCTGCCAGGTTCATCGAGGAATGGTCGATTCTCACCTAAAAGTGCGCAAGCGAACGACAATCCGGCTTCGTCCTTCCCGGTTAAGGGCGCTCCTCGGGATCGACCTTAACCGCTCACAAGTAACCGAGATCCTCAAACGACTCAAGATCGAAGTCTCAGAGAGCGAAAATGATCTTATCGCAACTGTACCCACCTTCCGGGCCGACCTCACACGCGAGGTTGACCTGATCGAAGAGGTTGGCCGCATCCACGGATACGACCGGCTTCCCTCCACTCCACCCCAGGCGCGCCTACAGATGGGGGAAAAGGACCCAATGGAACTTTATAAGGACCGCGTGCGAACGATCCTCACCGGGCTTGGGTTAAGCGAGGTGGTGACTGAGGGGTTCGACGAGGCACAGTGGCGGCGTGCCCTTTCTTTACCTGATGAAGACCTGATCGGGATCCGCAACCCGATGATCAGTGCCCAGGGAGCACTGCGGGGAAGTCTCCTTCCAGGGATCCTCGCTGTGGTGGAGACAAACATCAATCACCGCGTCGACGGAGGAATGCTGTTCGAGATAGGGCGGGTCTTCTCCCAGAGTGGAGAAGTGGACTCCCTTGCTGGAGCGCTCTTCGGCCGAACCGGGATCCCTCTGCATGGAAAGGAGGAATTCGACCTTTTAACAGCCAAGGGGATCCTCGCTAGCCTTAGCGCTTCGCTTAACTTAAAAGAGGTGCACGTCGTCTCCGATGAGGTTCCCCCTTTTCTCCATCCCGGGCGAGGGGGAAGGATTCTTCTTGACGCAGAGCCTATCGGCCTTCTCGGCGAGGTCGCCCTTAATATCTATGACCTTTTCCCTGCCTGTCCGCGGGTGATCCTATTCGAGCTCGATATTGAGAAGCTCTATCAGCGTGACAGAGGGTGGCGGATGTTCACCCCGCTTCCTCGCTTCCCTGCCTGCAAGCGAGATCTCTGTCTCCTTGTGCCGATCAACCTGCCCGAAAAGGAGGTCCGCAAAGCGATACGCACTGAGGCAGAGATCGAACACGCCCTGCTGTACGACCTCTACCAGGGAGAACAGGTTGCTTCGGGATACAAGAGCCTTACTTACGAGGTATCGTTGCGGGCGATGGACCGTACGTTGACCGACGAGGAGGTCGCTACAATCATCGCCCGTATCGAAAAGCGCCTGAAGAAACTCGGCGTCTCACTGCGGGTTTAAAGATGAGCTCCTCACGGTTAAGTTAAGGTAGATTAAGAGAAAAGCTTAAAGAGATGGCCTCTCGCAAAGGCGCGAAGGACGCAAAGAACCTATGAGGAATCCAGGAAGACTTACAAGCAGAAACTACAGGGGACTGGACTATTTCCTGGATTCATGGTTTCCTTAGAGGATTGTGGTTGAAGGTGGTTACAGGCAACAGCAAGAGATGGCTCCCGCTAAGGCGGTAGAAAGTAAAGAACCCTGGAGCAAGCTGTGTCTCACAAAGCTCTTATGAAGACTAATAACCCTTGGCGTCTTGGCGAGAGAAAGGAAATTGCTGCTTCTCACGGTGATAGCTCTTTTCTGTTTTATCGCACAAGAGCATATAGGGAGAAGTGCCTTTTATCATCCCTTGCCTTGCCTGGAGCGTGAGGAGCCTAAAGATGGATAAGACGATCATCGCAAAAGACGCGGCCGAGATGGAAGAAGTCGGAATCGACCTGGCCTCTGACCTTAGTAATGGGATGCTCGTCTCCCTGATCGGGCCGTTGGGCTCGGGGAAGACTACACTGGTTAAAGGAATTGCGAAGGGCCTCCTCATCACTGATGTGGTCGTCTCCCCGAGCTACCTGCTCGCCAGGGATTACCATGGCCGACTTACCCTTCACCATCTTGATGCCTACCGGGTTTCGTCTTTAGCCGAACTTGCCGAGGTCGGCCTCGATCGGATCCTCCCGCCAGAGAGGGGGGTGAGTGTGGTAGAGTGGTCCGATCGGGTAGAAGGGATTGTCGAGATCAGCGATATTGAGGTAAAAATCGAACTGCTTGAGAGTAACTCGCGACGGGTAAGAATTACAAGGATGTAAACCAAACGCCGTCCACTTTGGCGCCACAAGCCGGGCAGCATCCCTCCTGCAGCCGGTTCTCTTCCACCAGGAACCCGGTACGCCTTACGAGCAACTCCTCGCAGGCTGGACAGCGAGTGTCCTCCCCCTCCCCAGGAATGTTCCCTATATAGACGTAACGCAGCCCAACCTTTCGCCCAATTAGCTGTGCCTCCTTTAAGGTCTTCACCGGGGTAGGAGGAAGATCGAGGAGTCGATAGGCTGGGTAGAAGCGGCTAATGTGCCAGGGGATGACCGGCGAGATCCCGACAATCGCCTCGGCGATCCAATGCAGTTCTTCAGGACTGTCGTTCATCCCCGGGATGAGAAGAGTCGTCACCTCCACCCACACCCCGGCCTGAAAGAAGCGCTCGATCGAATTGAGCACCGGTCGCAGGTTACCTCCCGTCACCTCACGGTAGAAGTCATTCGATATACCCTTAAGGTCAATATTGATTCCATCAAGATAGGGGAGAATTACCTCGACTGCCTCGGGGGTCATGTACCCGTTGGAGACAAAGACGTTGCGCAGACCTTCCTCATGTGCTAGACGAGCGGTATCAAGCGCGTACTCGAAGAAGATTGTCGGCTCAGTATAGGTATAGGCAATCGTCTTACAGCCGCTCTTTTTTGCCTCGGTGACGATCTCACGCGGAGAGACCTTCTCTCCGATGATCCTGCCCTCGTGTTCGCGTGGGTACTGGGAAATATGGTGATTCTGGCAGTTTAAACAAGTGAAGTTGCATCCGACTGTAGCGACCGAGTATGCACGCGTACCTGGCAGGAAGTGAAACAAGGGTTTCTTCTCGATCGGATCGGCATCGCGGGAAATCGCCCTCCCATAAACCAGTGTGTACAACGTTCCCCCACGGTTCTCTCGTACACTGCAAATTCCGCGCTGCCCGTCTTTTATCAGGCAGCGGTGGGCGCAGAGATTGCACCGAATACGACCATCACCGGTCTTATCGTAGAGCATCGCCTCTTTCATCGTGACCACCGTCCAATGATACCACACTTTATAAAGGGAGAGAACGGCCTGATTAGCGCCTTGAGGAGTGATGCCATCAGCTATCAGGCGTCAGTGGTCAGCTAAGAGCGCTTAGTAGTCAAGGGCACTCCTCGGGATATCTTCTTAGCTGATGGCTGTAAGCTGAGTACTGATGGCTGGTTTCTCGTCAGGGATAACCCCTAACTTCCTTTCCCCTGCCTGTTTCATTGCGTAACATCTTCCTTATGTCACTTATCCAGATAGAGCAACTGACAAAATCTTTCGGGGTGCAGGTCTTGTTTGCCCCGTTTTCGGCCCACGTGACCCGCGGTGATCGGATCGCCCTTGTCGGTGACAACGGGGTCGGAAAATCCACCTTACTTTCGATGATCGCCGGAGTTGAGGCACCAAGCGGTGGTGGAATCCATCGAGCGCAGAGGACGCACATCGGTTACCTGCTCCAGCTCGCCCGGCTTGAGGGGGAGGGGACCTTGTACCAAGCGATGCAGAAACCGTTTGCCGAGCTGCTCGAGGCTGAAAAGGAGCTGCGCCGGTTGGAAGAGCAGATGGCCACAAGGAGCGATCCTGAAATCCTTCATCACTACGATGAATTGCTCCACGCCTTTGAGCGCCGCGGCGGGTACACGATCGACTCAAGAATCCGATCCGTCCTCATAGGTGTTGGCTTCACCACAGAGGAGTTTGCAAGACCAGTGAGCATTCTCTCCGGGGGGGAGGAGGCGCGCGCCGCGCTTGCCCGCACCCTGCTTGAGGGAACAGACCTCCTCCTGCTCGATGAGCCAACAAACCACCTTGACTTTGCCGCGCTTGACTGGTTGGAGGAGCGTCTGCTTGAGTTCTCCGGCGCCATCATCCTCGTATCGCACGACCGTCACCTGCTGGACCAGGTGGCAAACCTCACCTGGGAGATCGCGTTTGGGAAGTTTACCGCCTACCGCGGTGGCTACAGTCGATCCCGCGCCCTGCGTGAGGCCGCGCACGCACGCCGACTGGAACTCTATGAGCGGCAGCAGGCCACCACTAAACGTTATAAGGAGTTCATCCGCCGACACCACGCTGGGCAGAAGCACCGCCAGGCAAAGGACCGCGAGAAGAAACTTGAGTGGATCGAAAAGGAATTAGTCGAAAGACCGCAGGAGGCAAAGCGGATCGGGCTTCGGATCCCGATGGGCGCCCCGAGCGGGAAACGAGTTCTCAAGATGGAAGGATTGCAGATTGGATATACCTTTCCCCTTTTTACCTGTCCGAACCTTGTTCTCTACCGCGGGGAACGGGTGGCGATCATCGGTGAAAACGGCTGCGGCAAGACGACCTTCCTAAAGACGATCATCGGAGAGGTCCCTCCACTTTCCGGGAGGATCGTCGGTGGCCACGGGGTTAGAATCACAACCTATAGCCAGACGCAAGAGGGGTTGCACGGAGAGGGAACCGTGCTCGATGCGATCCTCTCCCGCTCCAACCTTTCAATCGGCCAAGCGCGTGGCCACCTTGCTCGCTTCCTCTTTTCGGGAGACGACGTAACAAAAAAGTTAAAAGCGCTCTCCGGCGGGGAGAAAAGCCGCGTCGCGCTTGCGCTCCTCTCCCTGATGGAGGGAAACCTCCTTCTGCTCGATGAACCGACGAACCATCTCGACCTAAAAAGCCAGGAGATCCTGGAAGAAACCCTTCTTAACTACACGGGTACGATACTGCTGGTCTCTCACGACCGCGCCCTCCTCGAGGCGGTCGCGACAAAGGTGTGGGAGATCCATGAGGGGCAACTTCGGGTCTTCTCCTGCGCCTTCCGCGCGTACGAGAAGCGCCTCGCCGTAGAGCGCGCCTCAACCCAGTCGGTCGTACAACAGGTAAACAAAGTGCGCGTAAGAAAACGTTCTCCAACGGGGGAGAAACCCGACAAGTACCGAGAGAAGAAACGCATGGAAGCGTTAAAAGCGCTCGAGGAGGAGATCGAGCAGTTGGAGGCGAAACTGCGGAGACTAGAAAAGGAACTTCTTGATGCGAGTACCCACGGCGACAGGGTGAAGATCATACAGGTAGGGAAGGAGCATAAGCGGCTCACACAGGCGTTGAAGAAACGCTTCGCCGAGTGGGAAAGGCTGTCGGCGTAGGGAATGGGAACGTCGTAGACCTGTCTACCATTCCGGCACAGGCAGGTAAGCTGCTGCGCTACGTCAATCCTGTAGCGTCGGGCTTTATGCCCGACGTTGGTGGAGCCTTCCATCGTCCGCGGCCCATCCCCCGACCGTGCCGCCCCGGCCTACGAATCACGACGTGCTCCGACTCGTGCACGGCGAGAGCTTTTCCGTGCATCACCGCATCAATTACCTTGCGCCGACCAGAGTAAAGCAAGCGCTGGATCGTCCCTCGCGAGATTCCCATCTCCTGCGCCGCTTGCTCTTGGTCGTGCCCTTCAAAGTCGCACAAGCGCATCGCTTCCAGTTCATCGAGTGCAACCTTGACGATCTCAGTCTGGGAAAGAGGGATACCGCTCGGCTTGAACAGGTTGTACCCGAAAAACTCCTGACAGTAACGCGGCTTTTTCTGGCGGCCCATCGTCCTCCTCGCAAGAGTGCATAAGCTTACTATAGAGGGACATTGGAGCGGTTGTCAAGCGGACGAATAGGGATAAACCTCTCTCTTGGCCTGAACGTCGACTGCTTGACAAGTTTTGTGCATATGCTTATAATGGCGGCGTTTAAACCTTCAACAAGGAGGGGGTCTATATGGGAGGATACGGACATCGAAACATGTACTACGCGACCGGGCTTCCTGGCTGGGTGCGATTCGGTTACTCCCCCGGATGGGGAGGCCTCCCACCGGCGGCACAATACCTCCAGAATACCGGGCAGACAGGGGCGTTCCTCGCTTCGCTTGGTTACCCGACTTCAGCCCCAGGGGCATGGCCGGTGCCAGGAACGGCACCCCAATCAAAGGAGCAGGAACTTGCGACGCTCAACGCCCAGAAGGAGGCACTTGAACGACAAATGGAGGCGGTAAAAAAACGCCTGGAAGAGCTGGAAAAGGAGGCATGATCGCTATGAGAGGACGCGGCGGAGGTTTTGGCGGCAGAGGCTACTTCAGAATGGGTTACGGAATGGGGCTTGGTAGAGGAATTGGTTCCTTCGGTCGAGGGATGGGCCTTGGAATGGGACGAGGATATGCAGGCTGGCTGGGCAACCCCTATGCTCGGGGTTGGCCCGGGTATGGTATGTCCTATGGCTATCCTTATGGGGGGTACGGATCTAACTACCCATACTCCGGCTATGGCATGGGGTATCCCTACTAACGATCAGGACCTTTTAAAATCGCAAGGATGATACCGCGTCAGGCAGGAAGCGCCCCGTATGTAGCGTTTGAAACAAAAAAGGAGATGTATTATGCCAAGATTTGATGGAACAGGACCCCGTGGAATGGGGCCGATGACAGGAGGAGGAAGGGGTTTTTGCAGCCCGTGGGGGTTAGGGACAATGTACGGCCGTGGAGGGGGGATGCCTTATCCTATGGCCACTCCGTACCGGATGCCATATCCCTCCTACGGGGGGATGCCTTATTCTGGAGCACCGGCGTATGCTCCAGGAGCTGCCCCCTATGCGCCACAGATGAGTGAAGAACAGGAGCTTCAATTCTTGAAGGAAGAAGCACAGAGGGTAAAGGATCAGCTGGCACAGATCAGTGGCCGGATAAAGGAATTGGAGACTTGAACCCAAGAACTGCATAGAACCAAACCGATCCAAACGCTCTTAGGAAACCAGGAGGTCAGGAACCCGACAGCTCTTAACGGCGGATTAGTATCTTGAGCCCAAAGAGTTTTAGATCTCCTGGATTCTTGGTTTCCTTACAGATTCCAACTCAATGGTTCTGATGTGCCTTCAAGAGGAGTGCAAAATCTGGGTTGAAAACAAGTAAAGGGGTGGACGATGAAGATCACCATATCAGAAGACGGTCCTAGTTTAGATGCTCAAGGCAGATCATCGCACAGGGAGATTCCGATACTCCGTCATTTTCCTCACCGCACGGGCGCTCCGCGCTATCGGTAGAGTATAAGGAGGCTTAAAGTGAAAATTGCTGTAGCCACAACACAGGGTGGATTGGAGGATGTTGTCTCTCAAGTCTTCGGCCGCTGCCCTACTTTCACTCTGGTGGATGTTGAGAACGGGAAGGTCGTCTCCCACGAGGTAGTTCAAAACCCCTATGTCAGCGCGATGGGTGGGGCCGGGATCCAGGCGGCGCAGCTTGTCATCTCCAAGGGTGCACAGGCGATCCTCGCCGGCGCGTTCGGCCCGAATGCTTCAAACGTCTTTTCCCAGGGGGGTGTGCAAACGATTCCCGCCCAAGGGACTGTGAAAGAAAAAGTCCTCGAGTTTGCTGCGGGACGGCTCGCCCCGGCTGCCGGTCCTACCGCGGCGGCGTTCGCGGGTCGGGGCATGGGGACCGGAGGTGGGATGGGAATGGGACGCGGGATGGGAATGGGACGCGGGATGGGAATGGGACGTGGCATGGGAATGCCTGGCATGCCCATGTCAACTCCGCCGGCTGCCCCGCCTCCATCGATGGAGGCGATGGCCACCTTGACCGAACAGCTACGCTCACTTACGCTCAAGCTACAACAGCTAAACGAGCGCATCGATGCACTCGAAAGGAAGGAATAAGAAATGAGAGTTTGCATCACTTCGGATGGACAGGGACTTGACGCGCCGGTCAATCCAAGCTTCGGGCGAGCACCCTATTTTCTATTTGTCGATCCCGAGACACTCACCACAGAAGGCGTGAAAAATACTCCCGGTGCCCATGGTGCCGGCGTGCAAGCGGCCCAGACCGTCGTGTCGAAGGGCGCGAACATTGTGATCACCGGGAACGTTGGACCAAACGCCCATCAGGGTCTTAGCACAGCTGGGATCGAGATCTATGTCGGAGCAAAGGGCACGGTTAAGGACGCACTTCAAGACTACCGCGCTGGCCGCCTCACCCGCGCCGATGCTCCCACAGCAGGGGGGCATGGAAGGAGGATGATATGAGCAAAGTCTGCGTACCGACCGCGGGAAGCGGTGGCCTAGACGACCTGGTCGGCGAG
The DNA here is from genome assembly GCA_030606565.1 of Candidatus Bipolaricaulota bacterium. GTDB lineage: Bacteria > Bipolaricaulota > Bipolaricaulia > UBA7950 > UBA9294 > UBA9294. Next base: position 118,704 of record JAUWGE010000002.1, read on the forward strand.
CACTTCGGCCGCGTCCCAACCTACACGATCTATGACTCCGATACCGGTACGGTAGAGGTGGTCGATAATACCTCTGAGCACATGGGCGGAAGAGGACTTCCAGGCTCAATCCTAGCCAACCTGGGGATCGACGTTCTTTTGTGCAGCGGCCTCGGCCGTCGGGCGATCGGAATCCTAAACCAAAACGGGATCGAAGTCTGCGCCGGCGTTTCCGGGACAGCACGCGCGGCGATCGAGGCGTGGAAGGGAGGGAGTCTCTCGAAAGCCTCAGATAAAGACGCCTGCCAGAAACACGCGTTCCGCGATCGCCATTGATGCGTATCGCCATCGCCAGCGGAAAGGGCGGAACCGGTAAGACGACCATTGCCGTTAACCTGGCTCTCTCCCTTGTCGAACGAGAATCGGTCCAGTTCATCGACTGTGATGTCGAGGAGCCAAACGCCCACATTTTTTTAAAACCTCGCATTAAGCACGTACATTCGGTGGGAAAGCTCCTTCCAGAGGTGGATGAATCCCTGTGCAATCAGTGCGGGGAGTGTGCCAAGGCCTGCGAGTTTAACGCCATCGCCGTCATCGGAAAGAAGGTATTGGTCTATAACGAACTCTGTCACGGCTGCGGGTTGTGCAAGATGGTCTGCCCAACCGGGGCGATAAGCGAGGTCCCACACGAACTCGGGGTCGTAGAATCAGGGGAAGCACGCGGATTTCCCTTCTCTCGCGGGCTACTCAACATCGGCGAGGCTATGGCGACCCCGCTTGTCCACACATTGAAGGAAGGGCTTGATCCTGACCGTCTGGCGATCCTCGACGCACCGCCGGGGACCGGGTGTCCAACGATCGCTGCACTGCACGGGGCCGATGTCGCGCTGCTGGTCACCGAGCCGACCCCGTTTGGCCTGCACGACCTCAAAGCCGCGGTGGGGGTCGCCCGCTCATTGGGCGTACCGATCGCCGTAGTGATCAATCGCAACGGGATCGGTGATGATCAAATAGAGCGCTACTGCAAACAGGAGGGGCTACCGATCCACTTAAAGATCTCGTTTGACCGTGAGATCGCCGTGCTTTACTCGGAGGGGACCCCACTCGTCGACGCCCTTCCGGCCTGGAAGGAGCGGTTCATCCACCTCTACCATGAAATCATCTCGCAGGCGGGCGAAGGCGCTGCCTCCGTAGCGTCGGGCTTCATGCCCGACGATCTGAACAAACGTCGCACACAAGGTGCGACGCTACACGCTGCCGAGGACGTTCCCGCAGTGGACATCGGGCCGAATGAGGGGCCCCAAAAAGGAGAGGCGGGATGAAGAGCGTTCTCTTCCTTTCGGGAAAAGGGGGGACCGGGAAGACCTCCCTCGCCGGGGCGTTCGCCTTCTTGGCGAAGGAGAAGGTCCTCGCCGACTGCGACGTCGACGCGGCGAACCTACACCTCTTGCTCGATCCAAAGATCACCTCGGAGGGAAACTTTCAAGGAATCAAACTCGCCGTTAAAGACGATGAGAAGTGCACCTCCTGTGGCAAGTGCCGCGAGGTCTGCCGCTTTCAGGCAATCGACGAGAACTTTACCATCGATTCCTATATGTGCGAGGGGTGCGGGGCCTGTGCATACGTCTGCCCGGTCGATGCGATCACCCTCCTGCTGGTCGATTGCGGGCGCTGGTACACCGCGCAGAGCAGGCTTGGCCCACTTGCGAGCGCCGAGCTCTATCCAGGAGAGGAGACCTCAGGGAAGCTCGTCTCTCTGGTCAAGGAGAAGGCGGCCGGACTAGCTAAAGAGACAAAAGTAGAAGCCCTGTTGATCGACGGGGCCCCTGGGATTGGTTGCCCGGTGATCGCCTCGGTGAGGGGGGTAAGTGCGGTCATCCTCGTCACCGAGCCAAGCCTCTCCGGGTTGCACGACTTAAAACGGATCCTCGGGGTGGTCCGTCACTTTGGGATTCCGGCCTACCTCGTCATCAACAAGGCTGACATAAACGAGAAAGTTTCAGAAAAGATCGAGGCGTTCGCCGCGCAGGAGCAGCTCCCGGTGCTCGGACGGATTCCCCATGACCGAAAAGTAACCGAGATGATGGTCGTTGGAAAAAGCGCCGTCGAGGATGCGGAAAGTCCTGCCGGAGCGGCGATGAGCGTGGTTTTTGAGCGTTTTACGGAGGTCTTTTTATGATCATTGATGACCTGTTGGCGGAGGCCAGGCCAAAGCTAGCGGACCTGGTGATCACCGATGTGCGGATCGGCCTGGGATACACCGCTTTATTGCTTGACGATGGGGGCTGTGGCCTTTCAGGGACGGTGAGCGAGGGTGCGCAGGGTTGCTGCACCCTTCTAGCTCAGGCGGGGGAGCTGATCGGCAAGCCAGCCTTGGAGGTGGCGGAATACGCGGCCTCGTCTGACCCGGTTTCCTCTTCTGTTGGACTCGCAACGATTAACGCCGTCCTAAACCGGCAGGGAGAATCAGGACAAAGTCCGCTTGAGCTGCTACCGATCGACAACGCACGGGTGGGAATGGTAGGCTACTTTGAGCCATTCATTCCGGAACTCCGTCGGCGATCGAGTACGTTGTACATCTTCGAGCGGCGGCCCCTCTCCGAGGAGGTTCTTCCCGATTGGTCGGCCGAGCGGCTCCTCCCTACCTGCGATGTTGCGATCATCACCTCACTAACGCTCGTCAATGATACTCTCGACCATCTGTTAAAACTCGCGCAGGGTGAGGTCGCCTTGGTCGGACCGACGACACCGCTGTCGCGGGTCTTCGCAAGCCATGGGGTATCGCATCTTTTTGCCACAGTGGTTACCGATCCGCAGAGGATTATGACCATAATCAGCCAGGCCGGGGGACCGCAGCGGTTTAAGGATGCGGTGAGAAAAGTCTATCTGCAACTTAAACAAGATAAATAAAAGGAGGTCACTATGCCACGTGGAGATGGAACAGGCCCAGCGGGAGCTGGTCAAGGAACAGGAATGGGCCAAGGCCGCGGAGGTCAGGGTCGTGGACGAATGGGAGGAAACCGCGCTGGCGCCGGACCGTCCGGCTACTGCGTTTGCCCAAACTGCGGAGAGAAGATCGCCCACCGCGTTGGAACTCCCTGTAACCAGATGAGTTGCCCCAAGTGCGGAACGAACCTCATGCGCGCGTGAGGTTCTAGTAAAGAATCCCGCAGCAAGCTAAAGGGGCATTGAAGAGCAGAACCTTAACGACCTAACCAGAGTTGGTCTTCATGCTGCAATTTGCTGTAGAGCTCTGTCTCATTGCAAGGAACGTCGCACACCTGTCTGCCCTGGTGACGCGACAGGCAGGCAAGGTACGACGCTACAAAAACGGATGTAGTGTCGGAGTTTATCTCCGACGTTGGTCGGAGCTCGTCTGCCTGTGCCGGAACGGCAGACAGGTCTCCGACATTGAGGGATTTATCCTTAAGAGAACTCATGCAGCCAGTACGAACAACAGGCCAATTCGCCTGCGGCGAATCTCCGCTTTCCTCCCAGAAGCAAGCCTAAGGGTACAAAGCGGAGGCTCTTTATGAAGGTTTACCTCGATTGTATCCCCTGTTTCATGCGGCAAGCGCTTGCAGCGGCAAGGCAAGCAACAGAGGATAAAAAGCAGCAGCGCGAGGTATTAGACACGGTTGCGTCACTCATCCCCACTCTGCCGCTTGACGCTACCCCGGTCGATATGGGAAGGAAGATCCACAGGGTAGTTAAAGAGGTTACCAGGACTCTTGATCCCTATCGGGAGATAAAGAGACAATGTAACGATCACGCTCTTAAACTTAGTTCTCAATTTCGCAAACGCGTAGACGCGTCCTGCGATCCACTGCTTGCCGCGCTCAAGCTTGCGGCAGCGAGCAACGTTATCGACTTTGCGGTAACTTTGGACTTTGACCTCAATCGCTCGATTGAGGAGAGCTTGACGAATGACCTCGACCTGGTCGACTACTCCTTTTTGAAGGAGCGGCTCGAATCCGTCAAAGAGGTCCTCTATATCGGCGACAATGCGGGGGAGATCGTCTTTGACAGGATCGTCGTTGAGCAGTTGAACAAACTAGGAAAGAAGATCACTTTCGTCGTGCGGAGAGAGCCGATCATCAACGATGTAACGATCGAGGATGCTTCCTATGTGGGAATGGATAAGATTGCAAAAGTTATCACCAGCGGGTCTGACGCACCGGGGACGAGCCTCCGTTACTGCACGGAGGAGTTCATCGACACCTTTAACCATTCAAAGTTAATCCTCGCCAAAGGACAGGGGAACTTCGAGGGATTGTCCGATGAGGACGCGCCGCTATTCTTCCTCCTTAAGGTGAAGTGTCCGGTGGTCGCACGCGAGCTCAACACTACGCTAGGGAAGATCGTTCTTCGTGCAGGTGAATAGATGATCAAAGAAAACGTGAAGAAAATCCTGAGCGAGATCCCTTCAGATATCGCGCTTGTCGCCGCAGCGAAGACGCGGAACCCACAGGAGATCCTACGAGCGATCGAGGCCGGAGTCACAATCATCGGGGAGAATTACGTTAAAGAAGCGCAAAGCGCATTCGCCGTCATTGGCAACCGCTGTCGGTGGCACTTTATCGGCCACCTGCAGCGAAACAAAGTCAAGGTTGCTGTTGAGATCTTCGATCTGATCGAGACCGTGGATTCACTCCCTCTGGCAGTTGAGATCGACAAGCGTTGCTCCCGAATCGGGAAGGTCATGCCGGTGTTGATCGAGATAAACAGCGGCCGCGAGCCGCAGAAGACGGGCGTCTTCCCTGAAGAGGCGGAGGGGCTGATCAAAGAGATTACCCCGCTAAAACATATGCGGATCATGGGATTGATGACGATGGGCCCAAGGTTCGGTGACCCCGAGAAGGCACGGCCCTACTTCGTGGAGACAAGACGGCTGTTCGAGGAGGTACAGGATCTGGAACTTCCCGGTCTTGAGATGAAGGTTCTCTCTATGGGGATGTCAAACACCTATAAAATAGCGATCGAAGAAGGGGCAACCATCGTGCGCGTGGGCACAAAGCTATTCGGAGAGAGGGACTATACATGAATCAGCAGGAACAGATAAAAAAGCAGATGGAGAAGACCGCGCAAGGGATTAAGCAGGCGATGGGCCAGATCAAGAATCGCGTGGTCGTGTTCAGCGGCAAGGGCGGCGTCGGGAAGACGACCGTGGCGGTGAACCTCGCCTATGCGTTGGCGAACAATGGAGCGCGAGTAGGCCTGCTCGACGCTGATATCACCGGACCGAACGTCCCGCAGATGGTGGGGATCACCGAGACGGCACAGGCCGAGGCGGGGAGGATGATCCCCCACGTGGTACAAGGGATCAAGGTGATCTCTTTAGCCTCGATCGTACCAGCCGGAACCCCGGTCATCTGGCGCGGACCGCTGCGCTCCAAGGCGATCGATCAATTCCTCGGGGAGGCGAGATGGGGAGCCCTTGACTTCTTAATCGCCGATCTTCCCCCGGGTACAGGAGATGAGGTACTGACGATCACACAACGCACTTCTCCACAGATGGCAATCATTGTCACCACCCCGCAGGAGGTCGCCCTGATCGACGCCCGTCGAGCCACGAACCTGGCAAAGAAGATGGAAATCGAGAGGATCGGGATTGTGGAGAACATGTCCGGCCTCATCTGCCCACACTGTGGAGGGGTGATCGACCTCTTCGGCGCGGGTGGCGGCGAACGGGAAGCAAAGAAGCTTTCTCTGCTCTTTCTCGGAAAGATCCCCATCGATCCTAGTGTGCGGGTGGAGGCGGACGCGGGGCGGCCGATCGTCCTTGCGAACCCTGAAGCTACAGTCTCACAGGCATTTTTCGCCATCGCCACGCAGATCGAACGCGCCCTTAAAGACGCCCCCAAGGAGGAGTGATGAAGGTCGGGATCATGGCCGACAGTCACGATAACATGCCGATGATCGCCCGCGCGGTCGAACTGTTCAACGAGGAGAAAGTGGAACTGGTCCTCCACGCTGGCGATTTCATCTCCCCGATCACCGCAAATGAGTTTAAAAAACTCAAAGCGCCCCTTATCGGCATCTTTGGAAATAACGACGGGGACAGGCTTTATCTCACCGAATGCTTCCGCGATATTGGGGAACTTTATCCGGATTTCCATGAGTTCGAGATCGACAGCGACCGCTTCGTGATCATGCACGAGCCAAAATTTATCGACGCCCTGATCAAAAGCCGACATTACGACCTCGTGGTCTACGGGCATACCCATAACATCGACATCCGGGAAGGGAAGCCTTTGATCATCAACCCCGGAGAGTGCGGCGGCTGGCTCACCGGTCGGGCGACCGTAGTGATCCTGGATACTGAGACCATGCAACCCCGTCTCATCGATCTCTAAAGGAGAAACGAGATGAACATCGTCTATGGGCCGGTGCCATCGCGGCGCCTGGGCATGTCCCTTGGAATCGATCCGATCCCTAAGCTCACTTGTACCTTCGACTGCGTCTACTGTCAGCTCGGCAAAAAGCGCCATAAGGTACGGGGTCCAGAGGAGGTGAAAGAGCCGTTTCCCACCCCACAGGAGATCACCGCCGGGGTGGAGGCAGCCCTTGCGGAACATTCCCACGTTGACTACATCACCTTTTCCGGCTCTGGTGAACCGACGCTGAACCCGAGACTCAAGGAAGCGGTGGAAGAGATCCGCAGATTTACCAAAGCCCCTATTGCCTTAATTACTAATTCATCCCTTCTCACCCGCCCCGCCGTTCTGGACGCGGCAGCAAGCTTTGATCTTGTCTTACCCTCACTCGATGCTGGCGATCAGGAAACGTTCCTGCGGATCAACCGACCTTCACCTGGTTTTTCTATCGATGAGATCGCAAAAGCGATCGAAAAGCTTGCCCGACGCGTTCCAATCTGGCTTGAGGTGATGCTCGTTAAATCAGAAAAGTTACGGACGAACATCGACCCTGATTCTATAGGCCACATCATAGAGAAGATCAGGCTCATTCGTCCGCACGAGGTGAACCTGAACACCTGTGTGCGTCCACCGGAAGAACCGGTAGACCCCGTCCCCGAAGAAACGTTGCTTAAGATCCGCGAGCGGATGGAAGGTGAGCTTTCAGGGATCCCGATCTTAGTCGTTCCCCAGCGGACGGCTTCGCGCTCGAGGCTCTTGCGCGAGGATGAACTGAAAGAAGAGATCCTAAAGACACTCAACGTTCGGCCGTGTACCCCTGTTGATCTCTCCGATGCGTTGGGGATCAACCCGGCTGAGGTGGGAAAGTACCTGGCGCGGCTCGCTGAGGAGGGAAAAATCGACCGCCGCGTTCAAGCAGGCCAGCTATACTACACATTCAAGGGGGAATAAGAGTGGGGCGGATCCTGGTCATCTACGATAATCGGACAACAAGGGAAGATCTTACTCCGGGATGGGGTTTCTCCGCGTTCATCGAGCTTCCCGAGAGGAGGATTTTGTTTGACACCGGGGCAAATGGAAGGACCCTCCTCACCAATATGGAGCGGCTCAAGCTCGACCCAGCAACCATCGATACGGTCTTCCTCTCCCACCCTCACGGTGACCACACAGGGGGATTGGAGGGCCTACTTCGAGTTAACCCGCGGTTGACGATCTACCTCGGCCGCTCGTTCTCCTGGGGATTCAAGAAAGCCCTCGAGCGCTCAGGTACAGAACCTGTCGAAATAACCGGGGCGAAACAACTGTTTGACGGCGTCTATACCACCGGTGAACTGGGGGCCGTGCTCAAGGAGCAAAGCCTCATCATCGAGACGAAAAAGGGCCTTTTTGTCACTACAGGCTGCGCTCACCCCGGGATTGTGAGGATAGCAAAGGCCGCGGCGGAGCAGTTGAATAAAAAGATCGACCTTCTCCTCGGTGGTTTCCACTTAGGTGGCACCCGTCAAGCTAAGATTTATTCGATTATTGACTCTCTACAGAAGCTTGGAGTAAGCAGAGTCGGGCCTTGCCACTGCACCGGCGATGGGGCAATCGAGCTTTTCAAAAGGGCCTACAAGGAGGATTTTATCGAGGTGGGAGTCGGTTCAAGGATCGAGTTTTAAAGGAGGTGTAAGATGAGTCGGCATTGTTTGGCTTTGGTTATCTTGCTAGGGGGACTCCTTACCTTCAGCCTGATTGCGTTCACTGCTAGGGAGCGCGTCATCACCGTCACGGTGGAGGAAGTGGCCCTGTGCTACTGCGAGGAGGTTTTATGGGACGAGGAGGGGTTTACCCACGAGTACAAGGAGTATACCTCGGATAAGCGAGGGTACGTGACGGATCTGGCGGCGGCAACTGCGACCGGCTGGGAGAGCTACGGAGTGACGGTCGGGGAGTGGCAGCTTTCCTTCCGGGAAAACTACAACCTGGAAACTGACAAGGCTACCTATAGCACCCTTCTTGAGTGTCTTGTAAAAGGAGCGGTGAGTAAGAGGCAGACAAACTATACCGCCCGCTTCCAGTGGCTGCTCACCCGCTTGGGCCTTGACTTCATCGACGACCGGTTTACCCCTTCAAAGACTGGGCTCTCCTGGAGGGGGGAACTGAACGGTATCCCCACTACCATTATGGTAAAGGCGCCCACACAGGAGGCTGACTACGCGGCCTGGCATCATCCCAATGGCCACTGCCACGCCCACGTGTGGTGGACTAAAAAGGGAGGATAGCATGGTAAAAGACCACATTCTGATCCTATACGACAACCGAACCGACAGGAGCGACCTTCAACCCGGCTGGGGATTCTCCGCTTTGATCGAGCTCAAAGGACGTAGAGTCTTGTTCGACACGGGAGCGGACAAGCTCGTGCTGGAACACAACGCCGAAGCGCTCGGCATCGACCTCGCCTCGACCGACACCCTTGTCCTCTCCCATGAGCACTGTGACCATATCGGGGCGATCACCTCCGCCCTCCACCGAAACCTGGAGGTTTTCTACCCCGCGTCGTTCTCCACCCTGTTCCAGGGGGAGGTATCCGAGGAGGAGGGATGGCACGCTCATCCTGTCTCCCAACCGGTCGAGATTCTTCCCAGGTTCCACTCAACCGGCGAACTCGGGAAAAAGATCGTGGAACAGTCACTGATCGTCGAGGGAGATGAAGGGCCGGTACTCATCACCGGCTGCGCCCATCCTGGAATCGTCGAGATCGCCCGTGTGGCAACGGATATCGTTGGAAAACCACTCCGGCTCGTCCTCGGTGGGTTCCACCTCTATGGGAAGAAGGCAGCCGAGGTGGAGGAGATCGCTGCCGATCTCAAGCGGATTGGGGTGAAGCAGATCGCTCCGTGTCACTGTACCGGTGAGCGAGCGATGGAATTCCTAGAAAGGACCTTTGGCAAGAGATACCTTGTGATCAAAGTGGAAAGTGAGGTTAAGATTTGATGGTCAATACGGTCGGGATCGCAGTCTTGGATCACCTCCCGCTTGGGGTCGACCATGTCGATGCCTCGGGACGGCACTGCACCTTCGTCGGTGAAGCCCGCCAGGGCAAAATCATCTGGGCAGGAGGTGAGGACATCACCTGCCCACTCGCGCGATTCAACCTGGGAATCGATACGCCGGATGAGCAGACCATTGACGCCCTCGCGAGCACCCTCGTTTCCTGGGGTGAGGCGATGGACACGGAGGTGGCACGGCGGTTCATCGCAACGCTCACTGCACTGCCGTTTGGAAAGCGCGTCTTCGTCTATTTTCCTCTCTCAAAGATGCCGTTTCCACCCGACCTCGTCCTTTTCATCCTTCGCCCAAATGAGGCGATGGAGAAGCTCCTTGCGATCACTGTGTCCACGGGAGAGCGGTGCGAGGGGCGTATTGGTGGGCTTGGCGCATTATGCGGAGAATGCACTGCTTTACCATTGTTGAGCGAAAGAGCGGTCCTGTCCCCTGGTTGTCCGGGAAGCCGGCGTGAGGCGTTCTTAGCTTCCGACGAGCTCTTCCTCTCCATTCCCTATCCCTTGTATCGTTCGACGATCGGTTCCTAAGATCAATCCTCCACTGTAAACCGGAGGCGAACGGTCCCTTCTTCCTTCATCGTATAGCTCTTGATGCGGAAGCACCCGATCTTACGCGTGTGGGTGACGTGCTCCCCTCTACAGGGGGTGGCGTCGAGGTCACCGATGTGGACAATCCGGATCGCGGTTGCGTCCTTGGGGACCTTCTCCAAGTCGTAGATTTCTTGTGCCGCTTCGATGGGAAGCACCTGCACGGTGATCGGGTGATCCTTTCTAATCTCCGCGTTCACGAATTCTTCAATTGCTCTCATGTCCTCCGGCCTGAGGGCTCGCGGGACGGAGTAGTCGCACTTCGACTTGCTTTCCCCGAGGTGCATCTCAAGGTTTCGCGGTGAGTCAAACATCTGGCGCATCACAGCGGTCAAAACATGCTCTGCACTGTGCATCCTCGCTAGTCTGTCCATCCTTCACCAGCCTGACCAATTGTGGTCAGCTTACTCACTATATTACGAGGATACTGCTTTGATTTTATTGGACAACCTTTCTCACCGTGCGGGGCGCTCTCCTTTTTGGGCAAGACGCAGGCTTTCCTCAGGGAGAGAAGAAGGGGCAGGGAGTCGGTGAAGGACGATCAAGGAGATGACAAGGAGGATCGCTGCTACTGCGAAGGTTGCCTGGTAACCAACACGCTCGGCCAACAATCCGCTAGAGACTCCGGCAGCGATCATCCCCAACCCAGCGATGGCATTGTACAGCCCGAGTGTCTGGCTGCGGTACTTAGGCTTAGCCAGACGGGAGGCAAGGGCCACCCCGGAGAGTTGAAAGTAGGACCAACTCACGCCGATACCGAGGAAGAACAGGACAAGCACCGGCGTCGGCGGAGCCACTGCACAGAGCGTGAGGTACAGGGCCGCGGCGACAAACAGCCCCAGACGCATGAGAAGCGCCCATTGCTGAACCGCTTTGTTCCCCAACCGCTTGATCCGCCGAGAGGCAAGTGGGTAGGCCAACACCACTCCGCTGTTTAGCACCACGAAGTATAAAAAGACTGTGGATGAGGGAAGCACAAACCGCTGCGAGAGGAGAAGCGGTAACGGCACCGCGAAGAATCCGATCGCAGCAAAGGCAAGGAACGTTACCACCAAGAATCGTTTCGTTTCCGGCCGCAAGCCCTCCTCCCCCCACAGAAGCGTGGGAAGCCGCCGTGGATTAAAACGATGGTAGAGATGGAACGGACCGAACCTTGCCCGCTCGACCAGGAAGTTCCCCTGGGCGATGATCATCCCCCGGAACCTACGCTGGGTGAACTTCGGGGTAGTGCGCGGGATCAACCGGAGGGCGAGGAGGCTCGCCCCGCTCCCACCCAAGGCGAGGATTAAAAAGAGGATGCGGATCGCCGTTGTCTCCCCAATCTGCGAACTTACCGCCGCCAGGGCAAGGCTTCCAAAGATAAGGCCGGTGAGCCAGCCGAGGGCGCCCATCTGGTTTAGATGTCCGATCTTCCTCTCCCAGAGGGACTCCTGCCGATTCTCAATCACAAGCAGGACACTGACCGCAGCGTTGGCGACCCAGAAGAAGTTAAGGATCATATTAAAAAGAAGAACCATCCGGAAGGACTGAGAAAGGGCAATCCCCGCAAAACCGAGGCTCACTACGGCGAAGCTCAGGACCACGAATGGCTTGCGCCGGTGAGCCGCATCTGAGAGCCTTCCCCAGACGAGACTGCCGATAACCCCCACCAGGCTTACCAAGCTCGAGAGAACCCCGAGGTCCCCCACGGAGCAACGGAGGACCTGAGCGATCATCAACGGAATAAGAATGGCGGATGTTCCCATGACAAGGTTCGCCAGCCCGATCGCGGCGTACCAGGGTTCGGCCTCTGCCCTCCACTTTCTAAGCGAACTGCGCATCTTTTATCCTCCACTGACGCCCCATCGCGCTTTAAAAAGCGCTTGATACTGCGTCCCAATATCAAGCGGCCCTCCAAAATGGATTGACGAAGTGTAGCCGGAAATTTTGTGTTGTCAACCAAGATGAGACGTTCTCTAAAAAGAGGGCCCGGAAAAAGAAAATGCACGGCGGGTCTCTTCTCATTTTATGCTGTCCCCACCAGATATGAAGGCTTGGCGGTCAGCGCCCGCTGGTCTTCTCCTTCGCCCCGTCGCGAGAACGATACTACACCGTCTATTTGAGAGTGTCGAACTTTGAGCCCTCGTACGACCAGATAAGCAAGGGTAACAGGATACCTCTACCCCTTAGATAGAGGACTACTTTCGAACCCTTAAATAGGGAGTGCATCTTCGCCTGCAAGCTGCATCCAGTACCAGAAGGGACTTAGCTAACCGCGGCTGCCGGACCAAGGCCCTCCAGGCGTAGCTATCCTGACTGAGCTTTGGCTTCCCAAAAGGGTATACCCCGCTACCAAGTAGGAAAATCGGGGTTCTCTTTTGAACGCTCTGTTACTGTTGTTCAGAAGAGTCCTCTTGGAAAGAGATAGGAAGATCCTCAAGCCGTTCAACTTCGGGAATCGTTAGCGCTTCCTCAGCGCGGTCAACGGAGAAGAAGGCAAGTGCCATGTCACCCTCTTTGGGCACCGCACGAAGGGATTTGAGGTTGATGCCCTTTTGGGCAATTTTCTGTAAGAGTTCGGCTAGTGCACCGGGCCGGTCGGGTATGGTTGCGAGCAGGGTCTCGGATACTTCCAGTAGTTTCGCGCCACAGGTCTTGCATGTTGCCTCATCACCAGGAGCGACGACCTTGATGCACACTGGGCACACAAATTTCTGCATATAACCACCTTATTCATGATACCAGTCAGTAGCTAGATGGGCAACTCGGGATTTTACGGGTGGGGCTAACATATGTCGGAGACAGGCGGCTTGGCTTTATCCCTGCAAGCCCTAGAGATGGATTCGTAGGACCTGTATTCGAACTTTCCTTCGGAAAACACCTTCAGATAGGCATCTACGACTTCGGGATCGTGAAGCACACGCTTGTCATTGGTGATCTCTTCAAGTGCCTTGCCAATCCCCAGTGCTCGCCTAGAATGAGTTAGGATAAGATCAGCACAAAGGAGGTGATATCCATGGCGAGACATTGGGAAGACCGTGAACAGATAAAGGCCAGCATTGGTTCAGCAGGGTGGATGGGGCACGTTTGCTGGTTTCTTGGCTGTATATTTGCTGTGTTGGGCCTCGTTGGTAATGCCGTAAACGCCACCCTAGGCTTGGAGCCAATGACTTGGTTACTCCTGGCAATTGTTGCTTTTGTTGCTAGTATACCGCTGTTCATCGGCTGGGCGGTGGCTTGGTATTTAAGGTCCATTGAGGCTACAAGCCAAAACAAACGAGGTGAATCTTCAATAAGTTCGTCGTAGTAAGAAATGGAATTCACTGTACAACCCGTTGCATAAAGTCTCTTCGTGCTTGATTTCAGGTGCACCCCCGGCCCAACTACTCTACCGCTGAGGGCGCAAAGACCGCTGAGATCGAATATTGAGAAAGTTATAGTACCCTCTGCGTTCTCAGCGTGCTCCGCGGTAAAGGGTTTTTGCAACAGCCTCTGTATATCCAGCAAACGGACGAGGAAAAGCTCGCTTGCTCAGAACGCTGGCTTCGAACTGCAGGCTGAGGGGAGAGAGCATAGAGCCGAACTACAGAAAGCCACGTGCCCTAGTGGCCGATGGGGTGAAAACAGGCAACTGGTACACTTGAGTTCACTATACCGAGAACTTTCATCCGCCGGTTCTCAGTACAGCTTCGCTGAGTACAGTGAAGGTGCTATGATAGTTTTGATTCCTCTCGGCCTATCGAGGATAGTGCAATGTGATGAATACTGAGCTAGCTTCCGACAAGTTTGGTTTCCTTGTTATCCAGGAGGAAATCGACTTTGCTGGTGGCATGGTCTCCCCGGTTTCTAATCTGGCTGAACTCGTACTGGAAATCAAACGAATGACTAACCCAGACGGCTACCTGTATCCACCAATACAGCAAACCTGGCGAGAAAAGCTAGCCTTCACCCCTGAAGGCATACAGCGCTCGGAGAAGGAGCTTGTCGAGGGTTCTCGGAGAGAAGCACTGCTTTTCACACTCCCCACTTCTCACGTGATCTCGGTATGTTCCCCACTCCCGAACGAGGACTTCCGGGATTCCGATGGTGCTTTTCTACTTTATGCACTCGCCTACCTATACGGCACAAGACTGCAATTCGAAGGATGGTTCTTCGATATGCGCATACCTATCACAACGAACACGAATGACTTCGCCGTTTCTTCACAAACGGCTTCTGCCTTTCTTTCTTCAGCCTACAGCACATGGAGAGGATGGTCTGATACAACAAGGGTTCAGTTCGCGAACGTCCTGTACATGAACTCTCGTTCTCCTTCCTACGAATGGCTGTGGGAAAGGTTCGCTATTGACTACATGGTGTTTGATGGCTTGTACAAAACTGCAAAAGATCTGCGGAAGGTCGGGGATTGCGGTCACCGTCACCGTCAACGTCTTGATAACATGTGCACAAGGTTTGGTGTGCCTGCTAATTCGGACGAGTTCGATCGCATCTACGGTCTACGGAACGAGCTCTTCCACGAAACGCTGTGGGCTGGCGGGCAACCAGGGAGGCGCTCAGAAATAGTCACCTTTTACTCTGCGCTGTATCTCAGGTGGATGAACCTTCGCCTGATCCCCTCAATGTTGGGATACAAAACCGAATACATAGGAACTCCATGGTGGCAGTTGGGGTCGTTCGTCCTCTAGGGTTCTAAGGACTGGATGTGCGATATGTGTGAGTTCATGCTCTTCAAATGGGACCTATGGTGCCAGTGCAGCTAACCTCCCCCCGTGCCTGTAGCTTCCAGAAAGGCTTTCATAGTTCAAGCGGAAGATTTCAAGGCAAAATCCCGGGGGTCAAGTCTTGCAATGCAACATCGAATGGGGCTTTGAGACTCTATTACACCTTACGGGACGAGTTTTAAACTTTGAGGGGTCTCGGTACAGAGAAGGCTAGTACGCCTGGAGGGACTTGAACCCCCAACCCCCGGTTCCGAAGACCGATGCTCTATCCAGTTGAGCTACAGGCGCATATTACAGAGGTTAAAGTGGGAGGAGCGACGGGACTCGAACCCGCGACCCCTGGGACCACAACCCAGTGCGCTAACCGACTGCGCCACGCTCCCCATAATGATCAAGCTCCTACGCCCGGGAGGATTCGAACCTCCGGCCGACGGCTTAGAAGGCCGTTGCTCTGTCCACTGAGCTACGGGCGCATCTTCACCAGAGCGGAAGACGGGGATCGAACCCGCATTACTGGCTTGGAAGGCCAGTGCTCTACCATTGAGCTACTCCCGCACCACGTATCGGAGAGGCCGGATTCGAACCGGCGACCTCAGCGTCCCGAACGCTGCGCGCTGACCAAGCTGCGCCACTCTCCGTACTCGATGGCCTACTCCTCCAGGGGCAAGAAACGCGTTCTTCCATCTCGCACGATGGTGAACATCGGGTTGGCATCCTCATCCATCCCAGAAACAATCTCATTCCAGTCATCGACCGAGGCGATCTTTTGTCGATCGATTTCAAGGATCACATCGTCGACCTGCAACCCAGCCCAGTAGGCTCTGCTCCCTGACTCCACTTCAATTATGACCACTCCCTGACGTGAATGCAATCCCAAACGCTGGGCAAGGTTGGGAGTTACTTCCCCTACGGTGAGGCCAAACTTCATAGCCGCTTGCGATTCGGTCGCCCCAGGAGCCGTGCTACCATAGAGTTCTTCTTCACTTGGGCGCTCTTCAAGGGTGACTGTGACGTGGATCGTCTCCTTGTCGCGTACAATCTCCAGATCCACTGCGATCCCCACCGGTTTTGCCGAAATCACACGGTTAAGGTTGTCATGGGTGACCACCTCTCCATCTATCCTGGTGATCACATCACCCACCTGGATTCCAGCAGCTTCCGCCGGTGTATCTGATACCACCTCGACGACTACCGCGGCTCCTGGCGCAACTCCAAACTTCTCTGCCATTGAGGCGGTCACTTCTTGATGCCACAGGCCGAGGTAAGCGCGCGTCACCTTCCCTGTTGCCACAAGCTGATTGAGAACCTCCTTCACGGGATCGATAGAAATGGCGAAGTTGATCCCCTCGATGGCGATTCCCCCCGATTGCCGTGCAATCGCAGTGTTGATGCCGATCACCTGCCCGGAAGCGTTCACGAGAGGCCCGCCGCTGTTCCCAGGGTTGATCGCGGCATCGGTCTGGATCAGGTTCTCGTATCGCCCGATCCCGCTTGGTTTTTCGATATTCCGATTGAGCGCGCTGATGATTCCCATAGTGACGGTATAGGAAAGTCCGATCGGACTTCCGATTGCAATCGCCCAGTCCCCAATCTCGACGCTCGAGGAATCTCCGAGTTCCGCTGTAGCCAACTTTGTGGTGTCTCCATCGAGCCTTAGAACAGCGACATCCAATTGGGTGTCGCTTCCCACGACCTGGGCGGTCCATGTCTGTCCATCGAGACTTGTCACCCGGATCGTTGTCGCCTGATCGATCACGTGCGCGTTTGTCAGGACCAACTTCTCGCCGGCGTACTCAATCACCACACCCGAGCCGATGGCACGCCGCTCCCGCTCCTGGGGGACGTTAAACGGCTCTCCGAAGAAGCGACGGAAAAAGGGGTCATTGAAGAAATTGTCGAACGGGCTGGTGAAGCTGACTACCGCAGTGACATCGATCCGGACCACCGCTGGCCCCACGTTGGCGATCGCCTGCTTAATCGCTGCCTGTCCAGAATCGGTAATCGCCTGATTGACCGATGTTTCTTGGGCAAGAGCAACCTCCGTCCCAATAGTGATTTTCCCATCTTGGTTTCCCACCCACGCAATCGATGCGCCTGTGGCCAGTATCAGTGTCAACAGGATCCCTAAGATCCAACCCTTGCGCATACTGAATCCCTCCTCAAGTGGTCATCTATCTTTGTAAAGCAGTATGATTATAAAAATGAAATGTGAAGATTCAATGAAGAAAATGCAGAGTGGAAGTGAACTTGCTTGCAGTCCCAACAAAGTGGCAAAAGCGATCGCTCTCCTTTCAGGGGGTCTTGATAGCACCCTCGCCGCCGCTCTTGTCCGGAGCCTGGAGATTGAAGTGATCGGCCTTCACATCCGGATTCTATTTGATACCGATCAAAAGCGCTCCCAGCACGTGGCGAAAGCGGCAGAAGACGCAGGGATTAAAGTGCGCACCGTTGATCTCTCCAAGGAGCATTTAGAGGTGGTTCGCCACCCGAGATACGGGTATGGCGCGGGTATGAACCCGTGCATCGACTGCCGCATCTTCATGCTTCGAGCAGCAAAGAGGGTGATGGAGGAGGAGACGGCACAGTTTGTCATCACCGGGGAGGTATTGGGCCAGCGGCCGATGTCTCAACACCTTCGCGCACTCGTGCGCATTGCAGAGGAGAGCGGACTTAAAGATCGGTTGCTGCGTCCCCTCTCGGCCAATCTTCTCCCCGAGGCTCTACCGGTGAAGAAGGGATGGATCCACTCTGAGAACCTGTTGGCGCTTCAAGGAAGGGGCCGGCAGGAGCAGATAAAGCTTGCCGCCCGCCTTGGGATTGAGGGCTACAGGCAATCGGCTGGAGGGTGTCTTCTTGTGGAGAAAGTGTATGCCGCAAGGCTACGCGACGCTTTTTCACACATTGGAAAGGATGCGATGGAAAAGCAGGA
This sequence comes from Candidatus Bipolaricaulota bacterium, assembly GCA_030606565.1. Lineage (GTDB taxonomy): Bacteria > Bipolaricaulota > Bipolaricaulia > UBA7950 > UBA9294 > UBA9294. The sequence continues at coordinate 136,324 of JAUWGE010000002.1, forward strand.
CTTCCTCCTCCTGCGCTACGGCCGGCACTTCCGCCTCTCGGATCGTGCGAAGGTGATTGTGGGGCGGAATGAACGCGAGAACGAGATCCTTGAAGGGTTTGTCACCGGACGGGTCATGATTGAGCCAATCGATACCGTCGGCCCACTCACCCTGGTCGAAGGAGAGTCGTCCGCCGAGGAGGTCATCCTCGCGGCCTGTCTTGCTGCACGCTACTGTGACCACTACGGCGAGGCTCCGCTCACGATGAGGGTTATTCGTTCGGGAGAGGAGAGCATGGTCGCGGCCATCCCACTCACGCCCGATGATCCGCGCATTTCTAGCTGGAGGATCGACGGGGCTAGGCGATGAGGGAGAGGGCCTCCTCGCGAGAGGCCCGATTGGAGCGAAAGATCCCACGGATCGCTGAGGTGACCATCTTTGCCCCCGGCTTCTTCACCCCACGGAGGGTCATACACAGGTGGGTTGCCTGGAGCCTGACCAGCGCACCGTAGGGATCGAGGCGCTCCATGAGCGCATCAGCAAGCTGTGAGGTTAAACGTTCCTGCAGTTGTGGGCGAGCGGCAGCGACGTCAAGAGCGCGGGCGAGCTTGCTCACCCCAACAATCCTGTTTCCCTTAGGGATATATACGATATCTGCCTCGCCGATAAACGGGAGGAAGTGGTGCTCGCAGATCGAGAAGAAAGGGATGTCCTTTAACACTACCATCTCGTTATAGTCCTCCTGAAATACTACTTCAAGAATCTCCGCGGGATCGCGGTCGATTTTGGCGAAAAACTCGGCGAACATCTTCGCCACCCGCCGTGGAGTATTCTTGATCACCTCCGCGCTCAGATAGCCCGGCCCGATTCCTTGAAGGATCTGACGCATTCCTTCCTCGATTTGCTTATGGTCCATCTTTCCTCCTCGTGCAGATGGTAGGAGGCCGCCTTGCCAGGGTCAACCGGCGTTAGGTGTGCTGGCGCACTTGTTGCCAGCCTCTCATTATTGCTCCTCGCTATTTGGCCTGCCTCTACCTGGCGGTAGACAGGTGTTGCAGGCAGGTGGGGGTAATCAGCCACTCTCGCACCGGAACTGGCCTGCTCTCGTGAATCAAGACCTTCTCTTCCTGAGGAAACCAGGAAAGCAACAAAAAGTCCGGCCTCTTGTGCGATAAATCCCCAAGGCCCGTTCTCATAAAAAGTCCCTTTTCTCTCGCAAAGACGCCAGGGCGCAGAGGATCCTTAGTCTTTGTCCCTCTTGTTCGTAGTTCTTCCTGCATTCCTGGTCTTAGCGTTAAGCCCTTGCTGTTACTTGTAGGCACATCTAAGCCAAGCCCCTTAGGAAACCAGGAGACCAGGAAAAGCGCTGATTTGTACATCCTTAGCTTTCTCATGGATTCCTGGATTCCTCATAGGTTATTGGATTCCTATCGATCCTGTTTTCCGCCGTTCTTTGCGTCTTAAGCGCCTTTGCGAGA
>JAUWGE010000055.1 GCA_030606565.1 Candidatus Bipolaricaulota bacterium
AAGGGCACAAAAAGGAGGAGGTGGTAAGCGACCATCAATGCGGCCTGCCGCGCGCTGTAGAGAACATACTGAGGGTCCAACGGAAGGGCCTGTGCCGCCCAGAAACAGAGCGGGACTGAAAGACCGAAGGCGAGGGTCAGCATAGTGGACCATGTACCAAAGCGGCGCTCGAGTGAGGGGCCGACTAGGCTAAGGAGCGTTCCGCTCGCCCCAAAACCAAGTAGCGCCGTGCTTAAAACCAGGTACGCGAAGTGATGCCATCCTGCCACGGAGAGGCATCGCATCAACGCCAGCTCAAACCCAATGACCGCTCCGGAAACAAGAAAGACGGCCAGCACGGGTAGAACAAGGTGCGCCGTTGGCTTCTCTGACAACTGGGACAACGATAGGGTCATGTTTAGCCTTGAGCTTTACCTGTCATTGGAACGAACCGGACTGGCAGTAGCGTCTCTGAACGGATCCTACCTTCCTCGTCCTTCGTGACGCGCACGAGATACTGTACATCGTAAACCCCACCTACGGGGATGATCATCCTGCCGCCCGGCTTCAGCTGCTCAAGCAGGGGAGGGGGGATGTGTCCGGCGGCACAGGTGACGATGATGCCGTCAAATGAGGCGTGCTCCTCCCAACCGAAGTATCCATCGTCAATCTTAACCTCGACAGTCTCGTAACCGAGCTCCTTCAATCGCGTGGCCACCTGTTCCCCCAGCTCTTCGATAATCTCAATGGTATAGACAAATGGGGTTAGCTCCACAAGCACCGCCGCTTGGTAACCGCTCCCCGTACCGATTTCCAGGATCCGATCACCGGGTTCCACCTCTAGCAGTTCCGTCATGAAGGCGACGATAAAAGGTTGGGAGATGGTCTGCCCCTGGCCAATGGGAAGGGGGCAATCGCTGTATGCGCTGCTAGCGTATTCGTCGGGCACGAAGAAGTGACGCGGTACATGTCGCATTGCGTCAAGTACCCGCGTGTCTGTCACGTCGCGCGCGGCGATCTGCTCGCGTACCATTCGTGCGCGCTCCTCTTCCCGCTCCTCAACACGTGGCTTTTCGCGGTGGTCTGGGCGGGAAACGTGCGGTTGCCAAACAAGAACGATCACGAGAGCCAACATGACAGCGACGATCAATCCACTCGCTATCGCAAGCCTCTTGACGCTCCTTCGGTCGATCAACATAGTCGCTTCCTCTGTTCCCCACTCTTCGGATCGCCCGTTGAGAGGGACTCTTTCCCTGTCTCTATCAGCATAGCACCGAGAGATACTTAAACCAAGAAGCGCACAGGCAGACTCTACTGAAAACGCAGAGAGGTCGAGTTCTTTGAGTTTATTGGGTTTGTTGAGTTTGATGTGAAGCAGTTGAGTAGGGCAATGGTTAAGTGGTTAAATGGGGTGAACCTCTTGTTTCGAGCACATTTCTTGGATGAGGTAACGATGGGGGTTGGAGTACCTTTCTGATAAGGCAATGCCGTATTTGCATGTCCATGTACGACCTTGCTATAGTGGAATCACAAGGAGGTGTTACAGTATGAAGAAAGGACGTTGGTTGGCGGTGCTTGGCTTGGGAATCCTCATGATTTCAAGCTTGGCGATCGCAGGGGAACTACACGTTGGGATCGCCACCGAACCGTGGGATCTTGATCCGGCTATCCGTACCGATACGGGTTCGGGTTATATCATCACGAACGTGTATGATGCGCTCATCGGACTCGACCAGAACAACGAGCCGACGGCGGAGTTCACCCTATGCACGGGCTGGGAGTTGAAGAACAACGCCCAGACGATTGTTCTCTTCCTCAGGGAGGGGGTAAAGTTCCACGACGGAACAGGCTTCACTGCTGCAGATGTGAAGTACAATATTGACTGGATGCTGGATCCGGATAACAGCGCGCCCAATAAGGGCCTACTCGGCCCGATCGAGTCGGTGAACATCATCGACGACTTCACCCTTGAGGTGAACTTCAGTGCTCCGTACACAGGCGTGCTGCAGCAGTGGTCGCGGGTGCTAGACGGGGTCGTGCCACAGTGGGCGCACGGAAAGCGCTCTGAGGAGAAGGGTGTAGCCGGATTCGCAGGGACCGATCTTAGCCGTAACCCGATCGGGACCGGCCCATTCAAGTTTGTGGACTGGGTCAGCGGTTCCCACATCACCCTGGAGAGGTTCGACGACTACTGGGCAGCGGGCGTTCCTGCGGAGGGAATCGATACGGTTGTCTTCGAGATCGTTGGCGATCCGGCTGCGATGCAGGCGGCGCTGATCGCCGGCTCGCTTCAGATCGTGGACAAGGTTGCATTCCGGGATTTTGAGGCACTCAGTCAGATGCCGGGGATCGAGACTAAACGGATCCCAGGGATTCAGACACAGTACGTGACCCTCAACCTGGGTGCTCCGCCGTTTGGGATCACTGCCGATCAGATCGGAGATGAAGCGGCGATCGAGAAGGCCTATAACCTGCGCAAGTTCATGTTCTACGCTATCGATCGCGATGAGATCGCGGAGGAACTCTTCTACGGGATGGGCACCAATCAGTACGGTCCATGGTATCCGGATAGTGAGTGGACCTCTCCCAACCTGAAGGGGATGACTCTGCATGACAAAGACTTGGCTCAGGAATACCTGACTAAGGCAGGCTATCCTGATGGTGGACTCAGCTTCCGCATGATTGCGACGAACGTGCAGTGGTTCGTCGATGTATCGACCATCATTCAGGAGCAGCTGAGGCTGTATGGGGTCGATGTGGAGGTCATACCGATCGATAAGGCGGCCTTCTTCGACACGCTGTATGAGACCTTCGACTGGGAGAGCGGAATGGAGGACTGGGGATACAGCAACTTCCTGGCGATCTCCTGGCTCTTCTCCGGCTACTACCGCAATAACCACAACCACACCCACTGGCACCACGATGCTCCGGATCTCCCCGATTACTACCACGAGACCGTGCCCGGGCACGCGGAATACTGCGCCCTGTACGACGAAGCGATCGTGGAACCGGATGAACAGAAACGGAAGGAGCTAGTGTGGAAGATGGAGGAGATGTTGGTTGAAAACGTGATCCGGATCGACCTGATGATCCTCGATAACCTTCACGCCTGGCGTGACACAGTCAAGGGATTCGGCGATGGGTTGAACTCACAGGGCGAGATCGACCTGAGATTCGTTACGGAGTTCTCCGGCTGATAGTCGGCACAGCAATGGGGCGGGAGAGAGCTTCCTCCCGCCCTGTTTTCATGTTTTTCCTCGCAGGAAGGGAGAAAGATGGGAACCTACATTCTCAAACGGCTGTTTTTGGCCGTTCCCACTATCTTTGTCGCCAGTATTATCATCTTCATGCTCATCCATCTTGCGCCCGGTGGACCTGTCCGGGTGATGCTAGGTCCGATGCAAGACCCGGTATTGGTGGAGAAGCTTCGTCATCAGCTGGGCCTAGATCTTCCGCTGCACCAGCAGTACATCCTCTGGGCCGGCAAGGCGCTGCGCGGCGATTTTGGTATCTCAGTCACTATCCAGCGGGGTACCTCTGTGATGGGTCTTATCACACAACGGCTCTCTGTGACCATGGAGCTCGCCTTTCTGTCGCTGATCGTGGCCCTATTGATCTCAATTCCCACAGGCATTATCTCTGCCCTGCGACAGGACAGGTTACCCGATCATATCGCAAGGATCATCGCTCTCATCGGGATCTCCATTCCAAATTTCTTTCTCGGTATTATCCTGATCCTAATCTTTGGCGTCTACCTCCTGCAGCCGTGGGGGGCGGGTGGATTTGTCCCACTCAGTAAGAGCATCGGGGGCAATCTTATCCGGATGCTCTTGCCGGCGATTACCCTGGGGACTGCCTACTCCGCTATCGTCATGCGGATGCTGCGCTCAGCTATGCTCGATGTCATGGGCCAAGATTACGTGCGTACAGCACGGGCGATGGGGATTGGCCAGGCGAGTATAGTGAGAAGAGATGTGGTTAAGAACGCGATGATCCCCGTTATCACCGTCATGGGCAACGCAATCGGCTATCTCCTAGGGGGTTCTATCGTGACAGAGACGGTATTTCGGTTGCCTGGGGTCGGTAACCTGATCATTACAGGTGTCTTCCGGCGCGATTATCCGGTTATTCAAGGAATCGTTCTTACCATCGTTGTGGTCAGGATTTTAGTGAACTTGGTTGTCGATCTACTCTATTCATACCTCGACCCGCGCATCCGCTACGGGGGGGAAAAGTAAAAGGTGCCAGCGATGAGCAAAGACTTATCAGAAGAGAGCAAACTCGGAATGCGGGCCCACCGCGGCCTGTTGCAGGAGTTCTGGCATAACTTCAAGAAGAACAAGCTCTCTCTGGTTGGGGGGGTCATAGTCCTTTCATACTTCGTTATCGCCGTATTCGCGCCCTTGCTGGCCCCTTATAA
>JAUWGE010000035.1 GCA_030606565.1 Candidatus Bipolaricaulota bacterium
ACAGAAGATACCGAATCCTACCCTTTCTCGATCGCCGAGGAGGAGTCTGTCCGGGTGGTGCGACTGGCCGATACGATCTCAGCGATCACGCACGATGTGAGGAAGGGTCTATCTGCTGCTACAATATCGCAGAGGTTTCACCGAACGATCGCCGGGGTGATCGCATCTATGTGCACTGTTATCGCGGAGGAACGGAGGATTGATCGAGTGCTCCTGAGTGGGGGAGTCTTTCAGAATCGACTTCTCCTGCGGTTGACAACTGCTGCCATCAAACGAGAGGGATTGCGTGTCTTCACCCACAGGCGTGTCCCTGGAAACGATGGAGGGATTGCCCTGGTGCAGGCGGTGGTCGCCCATTTTGCTGCGGACATGCCGTCACACCGGCGAAGGCCGGTGTCCACAAATGAACCACTGGATTCCGGCATGCGCCGGAATGACGATATTCGCAGCAAGTTGCGGGGAACACAACCCGCAGAGACTAAATAGGAGGATGGAGAGATGTGTGTCGCTGTGCCAGCGCTTGTCAAGTCTATCGAGGGTAGCCTCGCCAGGGTCGAGATCGGAGGGATCGTTCGCGAGGTGAGCCTCCGACTTACACCGGAGGCGCGGGTGGGAGATTACGTCATCGTGCACACAGGCTATGCGATCAACGTCCTCGACCAGGCGGAGGGCGAAGAGACGCTGAGGCTCTTCGAGGAGATCGCGAGGATGGCCGATGGGGAGCGTTGAGGCATGAAATTTGCCTCCGAATTCAGGCAGGGGAAACTGGCGCAGGGACTCCTCTCCAAGATTCGTGGCGCGTCGAAGAGACCGGCGCGGTTCATGGAGTTTTGTGGCGGGCACACGGTGACGATCTTCCGCTACGGGATCCGTCAGGCTCTGCCGGAGACGATCATGATGCTCTCCGGGCCGGGCTGTCCGATCTGCGTCACAGCGAACGCGGATCTCGATAAGGCGATAGCGTTGGCCCGGATCCCTGGGTTGATCATCGCCACCTTCGGCGATGCGATCAGGGTTCCGGGGAGCTATACAAGCTTGCAAGTGGCGCGGGCCGAAGGGGCTGATGTGCGCATCGTCTACTCCACCCTGGACGCCCTCAGGATCGCCGAGGAGAACCCCGGAAGAAAGGTAGTCTTCCTCGGTATCGGCTTCGAGACGACTGCTCCCACCATCGCCGCCTCCGTCCTCCAGGCAAAGGAGGACGGGCTCGCGAACTACTCTGTTCTTTCGTTACATAAACTCTGCCCCCCAGTGATCAAGGCCCTCCTCGATTCCGGGGAGGTCGCCCTCGATGGGTTCATCTGCCCGGGGCACGTCTCGGCTATCACTGGATCGAAGGCGTGGGAGTTCATCGCGCGCGATTACGGGATTTCCTGCGTCGTTGCGGGGTTTGAGCCGTTGGACGTCCTGCAATCTGTCGATATGCTGGTCGCCCAGGTGGAACGCGGGGAACCAATGGTCGAGATCGCCTACCGCCGGGGGGTACAGCCCGAGGGGAACACCGAGGCGCTGCGGTTGATGGATGAGGTCTTTGAACCCTGTTCCGCGGAGTGGCGAGGTATGGGGACGATCCCCGATAGTGGCCTGAGGCTCAAAGATGATTACCGACGCTTCGATGCAGAGAAGGTCTTCGAGATCGACCCTGGACCGACCCGGGAGCCATCAGGGTGCATCTGCGGGGAGATATTGCAAGGGTTAAAGACGCCACACGACTGTCCCCTATTCGGGGAGGCCTGTACCCCGGAGGAGCCGGTAGGCCCGTGTATGGTCTCCTCCGAGGGGAGCTGTTCCACTTATTACCGGTACGGAGGGGGAGGGATTGAGCGATAGGATCCTGTTGGCGCACGGAAGCGGAGGCACTCTAGCGCATCGACTGGTGGAGGAGCGGTTCGTAAAGCCCCTCTTAAACCCGGTCCTCAGCAAGCTGGACGATGCTGCCGTGGTCGACTTTGCGGGCCGGTTGGCCTTCACCACCGATAGCTATGTGGTAAACCCGATCTTCTTTCCGGGCGGGGATATCGGAAGGCTCGCCATATGTGGGACGACGAACGATCTCGCGATGTCCGGGGCACGCCCCGTCTATCTATCGCTCTCCTTCATTATCGAGGAGGGTTTCCTCCTGACGGATATCGACCGGATCATCTCTTCGATCCGCGAGACGACAGAGGAGGCGGAGGTGAAGATCGTCACCGGGGATACCAAGGTTGTCGATCGCGGGAGTGCTGACAAGGTCTATATCAACACCGCCGGCATCGGTGTGGTCCCCGAGGGAGTCTCCCTCTCCGGTAGGAACGCGCAGCCAGGGGATAAGGTCCTCCTCTCTGGTCCGATCGGGGATCACGGGATCGCCGTGATGAGCAAGCGTGAGGGCTTGGACTTCTCCACAAAGGTAGAGAGCGACTGTGCACCACTCTGCGAGATGGTCGCTGCGATGATTGCGGCGAGTCCGAAGATCCATTGCTTGCGGGATCCAACACGAGGAGGATTGGCTACCACTCTCAACGAACTGGCCTCGCAATCCAATGTGAGGATCGTGATCGAGGAGGAGAGGATTCCGGTACGTGATGAGGTTCTCGCCGCCTGCGAGATGCTGGGTTTCGATCCCCTCTATGTGGCGAACGAGGGGAAGCTTGTCGCCCTGGTCCCTGCCTCCGATGCCGAGCGGGTTCTTGCTGCGATGCGGAAGAGCAAGTACGGGAAGGAGGCCGTCCTCATCGGTGAAGTGAAGGAAGGGTCTTCACGCGTGGTGATGAAGACGAGCCTTGGAACCTCGCGGCTGATCGACATGCTGACCGGCGATCTCCTTCCGAGGATCTGCTGAGCATGCATGAGCTAGCGATCACCCAGTCGATGCTCGATCTTGCACTTGAACAGGCAAAGAAGAACAATGCTATACGTATACAGAAGGTTTCGGTCACCATCGGGGAGATGTCCGGAGTCGTAGATGAGTGTGTGCGCTTCTACTTTGAGATCTTGAGCGAGGGGACCATCGCGGAAGGGGCGGAGCTTGCAATCCATAGCATCCCCGCAACGGCGCGGTGCCGGCAGTGTGAAACAAGGTTTGAAGTCCACGGTATGGACTGGATCTGTCCGATGTGTGGGAAGGCTCAGATCGAGATCGTAGGCGGCAAGGAACTCTATCTAGAGAGTATAGAGGTGGAAGATGAAGATTAAGGTTCTAAAGAACATCTTGAGCGCCAACGATCAACGCGCGCAGGAGAATCACGAGCTGTTCGACGGCCATAAGATATGCGCCATCAACATCACAGCCTCGCCTGGCGCGGGGAAGACGAGCACCATCATGGCTGCAATACGGGCACTGAAAGGTGAGATAGGGATCGGGGTGATCGAGGGAGACATAAGTTCAAGTATCGATGCAGAAGCGGTTAGCAAGGAAGGGATCCCCGCCGTGCAGATCAACACCGGCGGTGCCTGCCACCTCGACGCGACGATGCTCTCCAACGCCTTTGACAGCCTGCCGCTCGCAGAGATCGACCTCCTGTTCATCGAAAACGTGGGAAACCTCATCTGCCCCGCCTCGTTCGCCTTGGGAGAACACAAGAAGGTGCTCATCGCGAGCGTTCCCGAAGGGGACGACAAGCCGTACAAGTACCCGGTGATGTTCAACCAATCGGATCTTGTGATCCTGAACAAGATAGATCTGTTGCCGTACGTGAAGTTCGATCGGCAGAGGTTCATAGATGCGGTCAGAGGCCTGAACAAGAATGCAACGATCATCGAAATATCGTGCACAACCGGTGAGGGCATCGAAAGATGGTTGGAGTGGCTTGCCACCACGATCGATGACTCGCGTGAGTAGCAAACGTAAGGAGGAGAAGATGAAAGCGATTCTCATCATCGCCGATGGTTTGGGCGGTCGCCCGACCGATCAGGGGGGGGAGACCTGTCTCGAGGCCGCACGGACTCCCCACCTTGATGAGTTGGCGGCGCGCGGCGCGCTGGGCCTGGTCGATCCGATAGCTCCTGGGGTGAGGCCGGGGAGCGACACGGCGCACCTCTCGCTCTTGGGGTACGACCCGCATGTGATCTATACCGGACGGGGCGTATTCGAGTGCCTCGGTATCGGAATGGATGTCAAACGGGGCGATATCTGCTTCCGGGCGAACTTTGCCACCGTGACCCCCAACGAGGGTAAGTTCATCGTCAAGGATAGACGTGCGGGGAGGATCTCCTCAGGGCAAGAGGAACTGGCAAAGACATTGAACAGTATCTCCCTGGAGAAGAGCCTGGCCGTTGAGTTCGAGTTTCGCCCGAGCACACAGCACCGCGGAGCGCTCCTCCTACGGGGGGATGGACTGTCGCGCTACGTTACGGAGAACGACCCGCACAAGATTGATGCAGAAGCGCTCGATTTCAAGCCCATGGATGGGCACGACGACGAAGGCACCTGCCGCACCGCTGCTGCGTTGAATGAGCTGGTAACCCGCAGCTATGAGATCCTTCACGATCACCCGGTGAATAGGGAGCGTGAGCGTGCTGGAGAGAAACCGGCGAACTATATCCTTGCGCGTGGAGCTTCCGACCTGCCACACCTCGATCCTATTGCAGCGGTCTACGGGGTGAGCGGAGCCGTCATCGCCGGTGGCGCGCTCTATCGTGGGATCGCGCTCGCCTGCGGCATGGAGGTGCGCGATGCACCCGGCGCGACGGGCGGTCTTGACACAGACCTTCGATCGAAGGCGAAGACCGCCCTTGCGGCTCTAGAGACCTTCGACTACGTCTTCATCCACGTGAAGGGGACGGACAACGCTGGCCACGATCAGGATGCCGCCGGCAAGACCGCGTTCATCGAGCGGATCGATGCCGAACTCATCGCACCGTTGATGAAAGGGGTCGACTGGAAGGAGACTCACCTCGCGATCACCGGCGATCACACCACCCCGATAGATTACGGGGACCACACCGCCGAACCGGTCCCGATCCTCTACGTGGGCCCGAACGTGCGTAGTGACTCGACGAGCGTCTTTGGCGAGCGCGAGGCAGGCCGCGGAGGCTTAGGCCGGTGGAGCGGGAAGGTCCTGCCGATTCTCTTGAACTACAATAACCGGGCGCCAAAATTCGGGTCTTAATCCGATTTACGCTTCTATGCCTTCGTTCAAGAAGGTATTGTACTCAGTCACTTGACGGAAGCGGAAAGTATTGATAGAATCAACTCGATCTGAGCATTGCTCTCGCCCGTAATGGAGAATGGCACCTATTAATTCGAAAAGAGGATGATGGCAAAAGCAACGGACAACAAAGTCGGAGCAGTGCTTGTAGTTGGTGGAGGTATTGGCGGTATGCAGGCCTCCCTAGATCTGGCCAACGCTGGATTCAAAGTTTACCTCGTGGAAAAGAGCCCTGCGATTGGCGGGGTCATGTCCCAACTTGACAAAACCTTCCCCACGAACGATTGCGCGATGTGCACGCTTGCTCCCCGGATGGTTGAGTGTGGCAATCACATCAACGTGGAGAAACTCACCTACTCCGAGGTAGAGAGTATCGAAGGAAAACCGGGAGCATTCAAGGTTAGGGTAAGAAAAAAAGCTCGCTCTGTGGATCCTGATAAATGCACCGGCTGCGGAGAGTGCATGGAGAGCTGTCTGGTGCAAAACTATGCCTATCTTGAACCCCTTCCTGTTGAGCCGTTGGAATTCGCTGCCGACGAGCTCGATGAAGTGAATCGTGTACTGGAGGAACATGCGAGCGAGAAGGGGGCTCTTCTTCCCGTGCTCGAAGGGATCAATGCCCGATATAACTGGCTTCCACCGGCTGCAGTGAGCAAAGTCTCCGAAGCTCTAGACGTCCCTCTTGCGCGGGTTCTACGCATCGCCACCTTCTACAACATGTTCAGCTTTGAGCCCCGGGGCGAGTTGATGGTCCGGGTCTGCTTGGGGACCGCATGCTACGTCAAGGGCGGGGCAAGAATCCTCGAAGCCGTTCAACGAGAGTTGAACGTCAAGGTCGGTGAAACTACGAACGATATGAAATTCAGCCTTGAGACTGTCTCGTGTCTCGGTTGCTGTGGTCAGTCACCGGTAATGACCGTTAACGACGACATCTATGGATACCTGACCCAAGGCAAGATCTCAGAGATTTTAACCTCATACATTTAGCTAGAAAGCGGTGAAAACGTGCCAAAGCTAAAACCGGAAGACCTAGACAAGATCGCAGAGAAGGTCAAACGGACCACGCTGTTGCGAGAAGGTGAAGGCCGCATGCGTGTCATGGTGCACATGGGAACCTGCGGCATCGCGGCTGGGGCACGAACCGTCATGAAAACGCTACTGGATGAAATCGAGGCAAACGATGTCAAAGATGTCTTGGTGACAGCCTCCAGTTGCGCAGGTCTGTGCAGCCGTGAGCCGATGATGACCGTGCAAATCCCTGATCAGCCGCCCGTCAAGTACGTGGATCTGACTCCGGATAGAGTCAAGGAGATCTTTTCGCGGCATATCATGGCGGGAGAGATCGTGACTGAGTACGCCCTGGCCCAAGGAAGCGAAAGGATGCTGTAGGAGGAAACGCATGGTCCACCGCGCTCATGCCATGATCTGCACGTGCACCAATTGCGTGTCTAATGGTTCACTGCAAGTTAAGGAAGCATTGGAGGCGGAGATCAAAAAACAGCACCTGGAGAACGACGTGAAAGTCGTTCCGACTGGAGCAAGCGGCCTCTGCGTGAACGGGCCAATTCTTGTTGTCCAGCCCGAGGGGATCTTCTATCGGCAGGTCACCGTGAAAGAAGTGCCCCATCTGGTGGAAGAGCACTTCCTAAAAGGGAGGCCGGTGAAGTCGTTAATGTACGTGCTTCCCGGCGAAGAGGCTCCGATCCCGAATATCCGGGACATCCCGTTTTTCAAGAACCAGCGGCTCATCGCTCTTAGGAACCGCGGCCTGATCGATCCCGACGAGATCGAAGAGTACATCGCTCGGGACGGATACAAAGCCCTAGCGAAAGCATTGACGTCAATGACGCCGGAGGAAATCATCGAAGAAGTGAAGACTTCCGGGCTGCGTGGTCGGGGTGGAGGAGGGTTCCCTACAGGTCGCAAGTGGGAACTCTGCCGCGCCTCTCCCGAGACGCCAAAGTACATCATCTGCAACGCTGACGAAGGAGATCCAGGAGCATTCATGGATCGCAGCGTTCTCGAGGCCGATCCTCATTCCATCATAGAAGGAATGACCATTGGCGCGTACGCCATGGGCGGCACGCAAGGCTACATCTACGTGAGAGTGGAATATCCTCTCGCCATCAAGCGCATGATAAGGGCTGTCCAACAAGCAAGAGAGTACGGGCTATTAGGCGAAGATATCTTTGGTAGGGGATTTGACTTTGATCTTGACGTCTTTCAAGGCGCCGGAGCATTTGTCTGCGGTGAGGAGACATCTTTGATTGCCTCCATAGAGGGACGTCCACCTGAACCGAGGATGCGCCCGCCCTATCCCGCCCAGTCGGGGCTGTGGGGAAAACCGACCAACATCAACAACGTCGAGACATGGGCGAACGTGCCTGTGATTATCAACTGGGGTGCAGAGTGGTTTTCGCAAATAGGAACGGAGAACAGCAAAGGGACAAAGGTCTTCTCCCTAGCTGGCAACATCAATAATGCCGGTTTGGTAGAGGTTCCTATGGGGATAACCCTGCGGGAGATCGTGTACGACATCGGTGGGGGAATTCCAAATGGGAAGAGCCTCAAGGCTGTTCAAACTGGAGGCCCATCTGGGGGATTCATCCCCAGTAACCTGCTTGACCTTTCGGTAGACTACGACCGCCTGCAGGAAGCGGGGGCGATCATGGGCTCGGGCGGAATGATCGTGGTCGACGAAGAAACTTGCATGGTGGACATGGCCAAGTATTTCCTCGAGTTCACCACCTCCGAGTCCTGTGGGCGGTGTACCGCGTGTCGCGAAGGGCTTCAGGCCATGTACCAGATCCTCACGAATATCTGCTCCGGAAAGGGCAAAGAAGGCGACATAGAGCTTCTCGAGGAACTTGCGCCTGCGGTAAAGGACGGCTCATTGTGTGCCTTAGGTCGCACGGCTCCCAATCCCGTTTTAACGACATTGCGATACTTCAAGGACGAGTACGAGGCGCACATTAAAGAACAACGTTGTCCGGCCGGAGTCTGCAAAGCCCTAATCGAGTATTCGATTGATCCGGAGAAGTGCAAGGCATGCATGCTTTGTGTCAAGAATTGTCCGCAAGGCGCGATTTCCGGGGAAAAGGGCCAACCACAGACCATCGACCAGGAGAAGTGCATCAAGTGTGGCGCCTGTCGCGAGGTTTGCAAGTTCGAGGCGGTTACAGTGCGATGAAACTAAAGGACGTTTGTAAGATTCTCGAAGCGGAGTCAGTCTGGAAGATCGATTCCAGCCGTTCCGGATCTCGCGAGGTCACTTCATGCCAGGCAAGCGACCTCATCAGCGATATCTTGTCCTTTCGCGGTCCTGATTCACTGCTTTTAACTGGGCTGACCAACGTGCAAGTGATCCGCGCGGCAGAACTGCTCGACTTCGTCGCCATCTGCTTCGTCCGCGGTAAGCAGCCGCAGCCGGAAGCGGTGAAACTGGCAGAAGATAAAGGGATACCCCTGTTAGCTACTCCTCTTCTTATGTACGAGGCTTGTGGTCGGCTGTACGCAGCGGGGTTGCCTGCTGGGACCCGGAAGGAGGGCGTTCCGATTGCCTGAACTAGAGATCACCAAGATCCAGGAGCTCGTCTATGAACTTCGGGTTGGCGATGTGATGAAAAAGGAGGTTATCACTGTCACGCCTTCGACCCCGGTGAGCGAGTTGCGGGGAATCCTACGCGACAACCGCATCTCGGGCACCCCCGTGATCGAGGATGGATGCTTGGTCGGCATCATTAGCATCGAGGATTTCATCCGGTGGCTGGCCGAAGGCAGTCCCAACTGTGCGATAGCCGACTGGATGACGAGAAACGTCATAACGCTCTTTCAGGACGAACCGCTTATCCAGGCGATCAACAAGCTCGAGAGGTTTGGGTTTGGCCGCCTGCCGGTCTTCGCAAGGGACACTAAGAAAATGATCGGGATTCTCACCAAGGGAGACAGTATCGTTGGATTGCTCAAGAAGTTGGACGTCGATTACCGTCAGGCAGAGATGCACAGCGTCAGGTCAAAGCATATCTTCGAGGACATCGTTGCTGACCGAAGTTCACTGATCTTTGAGTACGACGTGGCCGGTGGTAGTAACGTCGAACGAGCAGGTGCCAGTGCCAGTGGGCTGAAAACCTCCCTCATGCGACTGGGAATCAACCCTCAGACGGCCCGTCGGGCTGCCATTGCCACGTATGAGGCTGAGATGAATCTCATGTTTTTCGCAAACGGTGGCCTGATTACAGCGATAATTGAATCTAACTCAATCTGGATCGAGATGACAGACGATGGTCCTGGCATCGAAAACGTCGACCAGGCCATGCGTCCGGGCTTCTCCACTGCCCCGGATTGGGTGAGGGAGCTTGGGTTCGGCGCTGGAATGGGTCTGCACAATATCAAAACGTGTGCTGATCGAATGCGCCTTGATTCAACGGTTGGAGTGGGAACGCGCCTTGAAATCGAGATCCTCGTGGGGGGCAAACGTGAAGTTATCCGAGATCATGCAACGGTTACAGCTTGAAGTGAGAGCAGGCGGTGGATCGCTTTCACACGAAGTAAATGGAGGCTACGCAAGCGATCTGTTGAGTGATGTGATCGCGAACGCTCAGGAAGGGGACCTATGGGTGACCCTGCAGACCCATCAGAATATCATTGCCGTGGCGAGTATGAAGGAGCTAGCGGGGATCGTTCTGGTTAACGCACGTGAGCCCGAGGTGGACACGCTCGAGAAGGCAAAAGAGGAGAATGTGCCGCTTCTGGTTAGTCCACTTCCGACCTTTGAGCTGATCGGACGATTGTGCAAACTCGGAATTTCTGGAATGAGGACGTGAGGGTATTTCATGCGGATCTTCATATCCATACGTGTCTTTCGCCCTGTGCGGAAAGGGAGATGTCCCCTTCCAATATTGTTCGACTGTCAAAAGAAAGGAGATTGGACGTGATCGCGATCTGTGACCATAACTCCGCGGAGAATGTTCTAGCAACAAGAAGAGCAGCAGAAAAGGTTGGGCTCACCGTGATCGGAGGCATGGAGATCACTACCCAGGAAGAGGTCCACATGTTAGGCCTGTTTGCAGACGATTCTAGTCTTATTGCGGCCCAGAACCTCGTCTATGCACACCTCTCCGGGGAGAACGAGCCGGAGATATTCGGTGAGCAACTGGTAATGGATGACGAAGACAGGGTAATCGATCGCCATCGCAGGCTGTTGATCGGCGCCACCGATTTGACACTGGATGAGGTCGTGCAAACCATCCACAGCTTCGGAGGCATTGCAATCGCCGCCCACGTGGATCGTCCAAGCTTCAGCGTAACAAGCCAGCTTGGATTTATCCCAGACGGGCTGGGGCTCGATGGGATCGAAGTCAGCTCATGGAGTGCGCTGCCATTGCCCGGACACTTGCCGGTGATCTGCTCTTCGGACGCACATCGCCCTGAAGAGATCGGTACAGAATACACGCGTTTCTTTCTCGAAGCCCCAACAGTATCGGAGATAAGGATGGCTTTGAAGCAGATCGGTGGACGAAGGGTCCTGGGGGAGGGATGAAAGATCTGTCGCTTCATATCTTGGACATTGTGGAGAATTCAATCCGCGCTGAGGCGAACCGGGTGGAGATATCGGTGGTGGAAGACGAGGAAAAGGATATGCTGACCCTGAAGATTGAGGATAACGGAAAAGGTATGAAAAAAGAGATACTGAGCCGTGCAGCCCAACCTTTCTTTACTTCCAAACTGGGTCGGAGAGTGGGAATGGGTCTTGCACTGTTGGCCCAAGCAGCGAGAGAGGCCAACGGCAAATTTGAGATAGCATCCACGCCAGAGACCGGCACGAGGATCAAGGCAACCTTCCTCTACAGCCATCCGGATCGGAAGCCGTTGGGAGACATTGCGGCAACCCTGGAGACGCTGATAGTAGGGAATCCTGGGGTCGATTTTATCTACGAGCATCGAATAGGTGGAACGAGCACGCGGTTTGACACGAGGGAAGTTGTGAAGCTATGAGTGAGATTACGCTAACTATTGACGACCAGCCGGTTACCCTGGAACCAGGAAGTTCGGTTCTGGAAGCCTGCCAAGAGCTGGGGATCAAGATCCCCACTCTTTGCTATCATAGGACCCTGGGAGGCTACGGCGCCTGCCGCCTTTGCCTGGTCGAGGTAGAGCAGAACGGCCACACGGATATCCAAGCATCGTGCGTCTATCCGGCACAGGAGGGTCTGATCATCCGCACGGACACCGAGCGGGTGCTAAGGACCCGCCGCATTATGGCCGAACTCCTCCTTGCCCGCTGTCCCAACGTGGACAAGGTTAAAGAGGTCGCCGCCGAACTCGGGGTCACCGAGACGCGTTTCCCAAAGAAGAACGAAGACTGCATCCTTTGTGGGCTGTGCACCAGGGTTTGTTCCGAACTGATGAAGTCCGGGGCAATTGATTTCCGCGGTCGCGGCAGCACCCGTGAGGTTGCACCGGCCTACGACAAACACTCTCCGATCTGCATGGCCTGCGGAGCGTGCGCCGTTGTCTGCCCAACTGGCGCGGTGGATCTCAGCAAGATCTCCTCCCGTCCCCCCCGGCCTGTGACCTCCGCTTACGACGCCGGATTGGTCCAGCGGCCCTCCATTTACATTCCGTATCAGCAAGCCATACCGAAAGTTCCCGTCATCGACCGTGACACATGCATGCACTTCCTCAAAGGAGAAGAACTCGATGCCTGCCGCGCCTGCGAGACTGCGTGTTCGGCGAAAGCCATCGATTACACCCAAGAGGACGAAATCGTTGATCTCAACGTGGGCGCCGCGATTCTTTCCCCCGGGTCCTGTTTGTTCGACGCTAATCAAAAGCTCGAGTTAGGCTATTCCTGGGCTCCGAATGTTCTGACAAGTCTTCAATTTGAACGCCTCCAGTCGGCCAGTGGCCCCTACGAAGGGCAGATTCTGCGGGTATCAGACGGCGAGCATCCACACCGCATTGCCTTCATCCAATGCGTGGGCTCCAGAGATTACGAGCACAACTACTGCTCTTCGGTCTGTTGCATGTACGCGACCAAAGAGGCGATCATCGCCAAGGAGCACGCCCCCGACTTGGAATGCACGATCTTTTACATGGACATGCGCGCCTATGGCAAGGGCTTCGATGCGTACTTCGAGCGCGCCAAGGAGATGGGAGTGCGCTACGTCCGGTGTCGTCCCTC
>JAUWGE010000015.1 GCA_030606565.1 Candidatus Bipolaricaulota bacterium
ACCGCCTCGTCTTCATCGCCGGCCCTTCCTCCTCGGGGAAAACAACCTTTTCCAAGCGCCTGGCTGTCCAGCTCCTCGCAGGCGGAATCCATCCTTACCCATTGGCGATGGATGACTACTTCCTTCCACGGGCGCGCCTGAGAAAAGGGGATGGTGGCACCATCGACTTCGATTCCATCACCGCCCTTGATATCCCCTTCTTCGAGGGACAGCTACACGCACTGTTAAGCGGGGAGAAAGTAACCCTTCCCCACTACAACTTCAAAAGCGGCAAGAGGGAGAAGGGACCAACAGTACAACTTATGCGTGACCAAATCCTGATTGTGGAGGGGATCCACGGCTTAAACCCACACCTGCTTGAAAACCTCCCCGAAGAGGAGGTCTTTCGCATCTTCGTCTCTGCACTAACCCAGCTCAACTTGGACAGCCATAATCGCGTCCCCACCACAGATACGCGCCTCATCCGCCGCATCGTCCGCGACGCGGTCAATCGCGGCTACAGTGCCACGGCGACCCTCGCTATGTGGGAGAATGTGCGCCAGGGGGAGAAGCAGAATATCTTCCCCTACCAAGAACAGGCCGACGTGATGTTCAACTCCGCTCTGGTCTATGAGTTGGCGGAGCTAAAACCACTCGTCGAGCCACTTCTGTTGCAGGTAAGGGACCCAAAACTGCGGATTGAGGCCGAGCGGCTCCTCGCCTTCCTTGCCTGGCTTGTACCATACTCTTCGAAGCACATCCCTGGAAACTCGATCCTACGCGAGTTCATCGGTGGCTCGACACTGCGCAAGTTCCGTCTCGACCTTGCTCCATCACGAATCTAACGTCCCTAACGTTCCCATCGCGATGTGGTAGGCATAAAGAACCCTACCCTGCGGAATGGAGCTACAGGGAGATCTCATGGTAGAATGACACGAGGTAAGCGATGGCTCTCAAGGTAGCAACGTTTAACGTAAACTCAATAAGAGCGAGGATTCCTATCATTATCGACTGGCTCGAGAAGGAGCACCCCGATGTCCTCTGCCTCCAAGAGACCAAGGTACAAGACCCTGCCTTCCCGGCGGAGGTTCTCCAGGAGGTCGGCTACCGCGCCCTGTTCCGCGGGGAGCGCTCCTATAACGGGGTGGCGATGCTCACAAAAGAGCCGATAGGGGCTAAAAACCCTCGCTTTGGCCTCGATGACGGGGGCCCTGCTGACGAAACACGCCTCCTCGTAGCGGAAGTTCGTGGTCTCCCGATTGTGAACACTTACGTCCCGCAGGGACGGGATCCGCAAGATCCGATGTTTGCCTACAAGCTGGCCTGGTTCCCACGCCTGCGGGACTATTTCGAGCGACACTTCTCGCCTCAGGAGCCGTTGCTGTGGGTAGGGGACTTAAACGTGGCTCCAGAACCGATCGACGTCCACGACCCTGTGCGCCTGTTAGGACACGTCGGTTTTCATCCCCAGGAGCACGAAGCCTTTGCCGCGGTCAAGGCGTGGGGATTTATCGATGTCTTCCGCAAACATGAACCAAGCGCTGGTCAGTACACGTTTTGGGACTACCGTGTTAGGGAAGGGGTCGCCCGCGGGAAGGGATGGCGAGTCGATCACATCTTGGCAACGCCCCCCTTGGCCGAGAGGTCGATTCGGGCATGGATCGACATCGAACCAAGGGTGGCAATCCGTCCTTCTGACCACACCATCCTTGTCGCCGAGTTTGACATCTAACTACAGGTGAGCTGAATACTGATAGCCGATCGCTACTCACCAACCCTGACGTCAAGGTGTAAAGAAGAGGGCAGCTGCCCGCACTGGGCAGGCTTCCAGATCCTTTACTTTTAGTGGGAAAGCGATGAAATGCGGCGTGCCACCTTCTGCGATTATGTTTCCCAACTGAACGAGTCCCTCAACGATGGAAATCTTATTGCCAAGAAGAATGTGATGGGCTGGATAATCGGTCGACGCGCCTTGATCGGGGCTCGGCGTATCAAGGCCGAGGAGGGCAATCCCACTTCCGACAAGGAAACGGGCCGCCTCAGGGGTGATATAGGGGAAATCGCGATAAAAGTCAGGCCTTCCCACGTGGGTGTCCCAACCGGTATGGACGAGGATGGCGTGGCCTTCAAGTGGCTCTGCTTTTTGGAAGGTCTCCGGCCCAATCCGCTTCACCGAGGTACTCACTACGACTGCGGGAAGAATCCGCAGTGGCATCTCAGCGAGGTCTTCTCCGCTTTCGATAAAGTGAAGCGGGCTATCGATATGGGTGCCACAATGGCAGTCAAGATGCGTGAACCGGGAAAGGTTGTACCCGTCGTGCTCCACGCGCGCGAGGCGCTCGATTCGTAGCCCAACAGCATCGCCCGGCCAGGTCTCCATCCCATCCTTAATTTCTCTGGTTAGATCGATGACGCGTACTGTCAAAGGCGGCCTCCTTTTGTAATTTCATACCACAGGGACAGCAAAGCAAAACGGTCCCTAAAAATCCCAATCTGGTTTGGGATCAGGGAGGCAAAGCAGACGGTCGAGCGCCTCAAGGAGCTCCTCCGGTGCGGAGAGCTCGTCGGTCCACGAAAGCCCTGTTGCCGGGCGTACGCCCAACCACATACGCGTAAACGCCCCCACAGAAGCGTTCAGCGTGGGAAGTGTTGTGTCCGTTCCGGGTTCTGCTGCTGAGGAAGGCCCCAAGGTTACCACATAATTTCCTGCTACCCCGCGCCACGGTGCGTCTTTTCCGAGGAAACCCTCGATCGGATCGGTGAGGATCAGATTGAAGCGTACCCTCTCTCTTGCTAGATGCGTACATTCCAGGCATCCATTAAGATCACAGATACGCACCTGCCAGTAAGCGCTTGCGCGCATCCTGCTTTCATATTTGGACTTCTCGCTCACCTGGCGCATCTTGAACGGCTCTTTGAGCAGATCCTGCAGTTGGATCCCCTGTGGTTCCCGCACTCTCACCAGCCGAACCTGGTCACCCAGGCTCTTCAACAGGGCGAGCAGTTCCAAGAACTGATCACGATACTGATAAGTCATCCAGGAAATGCTATAGGGACCACACTCTACGTCATCTGTCCGATACCAGAAATGATGCGTCAGCTCCCCATGAGCCCCGTCATAGTAACCAAGACCAAAGCCATTTTTGCTCCACAACATCTCCGCCTGGGTAAGCTTTGGTGCATCCAGGTTGCAAGAACCGTGGCCACGATTACGGGAAAGCCGCGAGGAGTGGACGGCCTCCCAATCGTCCGGGGTGATACGCCGGGGAATACGAGGCGATAGCTCTACGTCAAGTTGCGCCGGATCGAAGGAACACCAGTGTTCGTATCCGCCAGTGCCGAAGCCCAGTTGGTTGTAGTATCCCTGCTCAAACATGCCCAGGCCAGAGACAAGCGTTCCTTGCGCTGCGTCGCGCGCCACGGCATAGGCTGTCAACTTGCTCGCCAAACCACGTTTGCGGGCGATCCGACCCGTAGTCACACCCGCCAGAGCGGAGAGAGTAAGATCCTCCTTGAGATAGCGGATCGAACCAGAGGCGGTGGCCACCAGACTCTCAGCCTCACCGTTTACCTCTGCGACCATTGCGCGAGAGCTCTCGAGGAACAGGTCCATCGCCTCTTGCTCTTTCCTCTTTTCTATCCAACCGATCTCCCGCCAGATTCGATGGACGGCTTCCTTATCCCTGCTAGGGTCATAGTCACGAAACCTCATGGTTGATCCCCTCTCTTTTATCCTTAAACCATCCCTAAAGCTCACAGCCGCAATAGGTCACTATGCCGCGTGGACAGACCCTAGCGCATATAGATCCCGCCGTTGGCGTTTATCGTCTCTCCGGTGATGTAGCCCGCCTCCTCAGAGGCGAGGAACGCAACGAGGGCAGCGATCTCCTCGGGCTCAGCGACACGTTTTACCGGGATCTTAGCGCGGATCTTCTCTCCGTGCTTCGCCAGAGCCTCGGCGTTCATTTCGGTATTGGTATAGCCGGGCGAGACGGCATTCACTGTGATTCTTGGAGCCAGTTCTAGTGCGAGGGACTTTGTCAGACCGATCAGCCCAGATTTCGCCGCCGAGTAGTGCGCACCGTGATCCGAACCGGTCATCGCCCGAAGCGAACAGATATTGACGATTCGTCCCCAAGGCTCCTCCTTTATATAGCGAAGAGCCGTCTTCACCGTATAAAGAGCAGCGGAGAGATTGACGGCCAGGGAGCGGTCCCAGTCCTCAATGGTCAACTCTTGCACCGTGCAGTGCTGGGAGAAGCCGGCATTGTTAACCACAATTTGTATCCCGCCGAACCGTTTCGCCGTCTCCTCCACCAGCGCCTCGGCCTCTTTGAACAGAGCGACATCAGCCTGGAAGGCAAACGCCCTCCCACCGGCGACCTCGATCTTTCGCACCAGCTCCTCCGCGCGTTCATGGTTTGTCAGGTAGTTCACACTCACTCCGTAGCCCGCGGTAGCAAGACGCACTGCGATCGCCGCTCCAATCCCCCGCGAACTTCCCGTGATCACCGCGCCGGGTTTCCCAACAGAACGTTCTTCTCTTGTCATAATGCTAAAATTATAGTCAAGAGGGTGAGTCCTCTCACTAAATGAAGATGGGAGGATGAGCCTACCCCAGATGTGCTACAGGTACTTCAACGCCTCGCGGGCCACATTGACCCGTCGTTCGTCCTCCAACCAGCGAGTGAGCTCCGGCCGAACGATCTCCGGCTTCTTACGGCCTAGCTTCCACATCGCCGCGGCGACCGCCCGCCATACATAACGCCGCTCGTCCAGGGACAGCTTACGCAGAATGATCAGCGCCTTCTTTACCAACAGTGGCCCAGCGGAAGCGGAGAAGGCCATGGCCACGTTCCACAACACCTGCTCATCATTCGACGTCGACCACTTGATGAGATATTCAAAGGTCATATCAGGGTAGTAGAAAAGAAGGGCGGTCCCGAGGGCAAGCGGGCCCAGGTTACGGCGCAAGTGGGGATGGCGATCAAAGAGTAAGGGCTCGATCAACTTAAGGAGCGGCTCTGCCCACTCCAGCCGTCGCGTCTTCGCCGCCTTCATAGCCGCGATCACCACCGCTTTGCGCACGTTCTCCGAAGGATGCTCACGCCACTCGCGTAAGACCTCCATCATCCTGGAAAAGTCCTTCCGTAGGAGCCTCCCACATGCGCCCCCGGCCGATTCCCGCACCGTCCAGTCCGAATCATCAGCCAGGCGAAGGAGAAGAGAGATCGTCCCCACGGAATCGTGCTGATAACTCTCGGGAAGGAGACCGCAGGCAACTTGCCGGGACACCGTCTCCGACCGCTTCGCCCATCCTGCCGCTTGCTCAAGAAGCATCTCATCCCCGTCTGCAAAACGAGCGATCTGCTTAATCGCATAGCGAACCTCTGGAGTCCGTGCTGTCTCCAGTATTTCGGCCAGTGTCTCGAACTGCCCCGCCTCAATAACCCGATCGATCGCCTCGTGCATCGTCCCCCTCCTTACCCCACGCAATTGAACCTTTCCTATTAAATGGCGGATCCAACCTCGCGTCAAATGAAACTAAAAGCCAGAATTAGTTGCCCACAACCTGCCTGCGGACTATGATAAAACATCTCACGCCTGGAGGGTAAACATGAAAAGGAAGATTTACTTGGTGTCTGTGATGGTGCTGCTACTCACTTTGGCCCTTACATCCTTTGCGCAGGAAGAGAACCTGTCCGAAGGACGTACCCTGGGGATTGGGATGCAGGTCGGTCTCCCCATGGGAGGCCTTGTCAGTGGACGCTACTGGTTCACTCCCAATGTCGGTGCGGAGGGAATTGTTTTTCTGTGGGGGAATCTTGGTGAGTTTGAGGGCATTGCCACAGCACGGTTTTTATATCGGGTGAGCGACACCCCAGCTGTTGACTTCTACACCGCAGTAGGAGCAACGTTCCCCTTCTCTCCCTACGGTGAGACCGAGATAGTCTTTTCTGGCGTCGGTGGGATCGAGTTCAGCTTTCCGTTTGCCAGAAGCCTCGCCTGGAACATAGAGTTTGGAGCCGCGCTCTCCACGGAGGGTGAGGTGAACATGGCCTTCGGGACTGGAATCCATTTCTACTTCTAGAAAGCCCTAAGGAGGGTGAAGGTGGGCAGTAAAGAGGCCCCTTACAAGCCGTATCGCATCAAGGTGGTCGAGCCGATCACGCTCCTCGCGCGCACACAACGGGAGCAACGGATCAAAGAGGCCTACTACAACGTGTTCAACCTGCATGCCAAGGACATCTATGTAGATCTTCTCACCGATTCTGGGACCGGAGCGATGAGCCAGGAGCAGTGGGCGGCAATGATGCGCGGGGATGAATCTTACGCCGGTAGCCGCAGCTTCAGCCGATTTGAGGCCGCCGTCTCCGATATCTTCGGGTTTGAGTATTTGCTTCCCACCCATCAGGGCCGCGCCGCGGAGAACGTCCTCTTCTCGGCGATGATCAAACCTGGTGACATTGTTCCCAACAACATGCACTTTGACACCACGCGGGCGAACGTCCTGGCGAACGGCGGCAAGCCGGTCGATTTGGTGATCGAAGAGGCGTTCGAGCCGCGAAAGGTCCTACCGTTTAAAGGTAATATGGACACGGACAGGCTCCTTTCCCTGATTGAGGACGTCGGCCCAGAACGGATCCCGCTCATCATGATGACGATCACCAACAACAGCTGTGGCGGTCAGCCGGTCTCTCTCTCCAACCTGCGTGCGGTAAGCAAGATCGCACGAGCGCATAACATCCCTTTTTTCATTGACGCCTGCCGCTTCGCGGAGAACGCCTTCTTCATCCACGAGCGGGAGGAGGGATATCACGAAGTTGCACCGATCGAGATCGCCCGCGAGATCTTCTCGCTTGCCGATGGGATTACAATGAGCGCCAAGAAGGACGGGCTGGTGAACATCGGCGGGATTCTCGCCATGAACGATGCGGCGATCTTTGCGGCCACACGCGAGCGGCTGATTCTGATGGAGGGTTTTCCCACCTACGGGGGGCTCGCCGGCCGCGACCTGGAGGCGATCGCGGTCGGGCTATACGA
Source organism: Candidatus Bipolaricaulota bacterium (assembly GCA_030606565.1). Lineage (GTDB taxonomy): Bacteria > Bipolaricaulota > Bipolaricaulia > UBA7950 > UBA9294 > UBA9294. The sequence continues at coordinate 7,024 of JAUWGE010000015.1, forward strand.
GGCGCTCGACCTCGATTACCTTCGCGATCGCATCGGTCAAGCGTGCTATCTTGGCGAAGGCCTAAAGAAGGAAGGAATTCCTATCGTCGAGCCGATCGGTGGTCATGCGGTGTACATAGATGCCCTCACGCTCCTGCCCGGTTTTCCGCAGAAGGAGTTTCCTGCACTTTCGTTCGCGGTGGAGCTCTACGTGGAGGCGGGGGTAAGGGCGGTTGAGGTGGGAAGCGTGATGTTCGCCCAAAAGGACGCGAAAGGAAACGAGATCTACCCTAAGCTCGAGCTCGTCCGGCTAGCCATTCCACGACGGATGTATACCCGCGAGCACTTGAACACAGTGATCGGAGGAGCAGCGGCAATCGCTAAACGGAAGGGGACCCTCCCAGGCTACCGAATCGTCGAGGGCGAAGGCCCACTGCGTCACTTCATCGCCCGCTTTGAGCCGATTCCACGTAACTGACCCTGCGTGAGCATAGACTTCCAGTGACCGCACACTACGGCGAGATAGTCGCCCTTAAGACTACTGGCGGCGCAGTTCTCACCATGATCGGTATGGGAATAATCTACCTTTATGTAGAAAGAGGCCAGTTCACCTTCATGATTGCGTTGTATCTGCTTGTTCTCAACTCCGCGATCCTCAGGTAGCTCTTCCTCCGACAAGCTTGGGAACCCCTATGCCAATAAGTATGAGAACACCGCCGAAGAGCTGCCATGCGGTGAGGATCTCGCCAAGAAAGAGAAAGAGAAACAACCCAGCGAACACTGGCTCCATGGTGAGGATGATCGCCGTGTAGGACGCAGTCGAGTATCTCTGAAACCGATTTAAGACGTAAAGTGCGAGCAAGGAGAGCTCCAAGCCAAACAGAGATGTGCACCCGTTTTTTTATTGCCCCCGAAGAGATGAGTGGAACGATAACGACTGACAGGCCAGTGATAAGGCCGCTCTTGGTAGCGGTAGTGGAGGTGAGCCCCCATGTCTGAAACAGGTAGCCGAAAAAAAGAGCTATCCCCACGATCGCCCCATAGATCAGGCTTTGCCGCTTAATTCTCCTAAGCGATCGGCAACAGGAGGGCTAGAAGGAGGAAGGCGAGGGCGAATCTAGCGGCGAGGAAGGTAAATGGACCGACGAGCTCCATCCCTTCCGTTACGAGAACAAAGGTCCACCCCCAGATCACGGTTATCGAAAAAAGAGCGACCGGAGCGAGCCGCCTCACAGCAGACCTTCCGGAAGCTCCCCGCGCAGCGCTTGTGGTGGGCTCACCGTGAGATCTATAATCGCCGAGGAGGTCCCTCGCCCAATCGTTCCCGTTACGATCAGGTCAACACCGCCAAAGCATTCAATCATCTCATCGATGTTCTGAAGTGGTGGCTCGCCAGTGCGGTTGACGCTAGTCCCGAAGAGCGGCCTTGCGATCCTTGCCATGACTTTGGTGAAAAACGGGTGGTCGGGAACGCGTACTCCGACCTTCCCCTCCTTTGTTGCCGAGCGCGGCGCCTCCTTACTGGCTTGCAGGAGAAAGGTGTACGGGCCAGGAAGACACCTTTCAAGAATCGTCCGCATCCGATCATCGAGATACGCAAAACGTTCGATCGACGCGAGTGTCGGCAGGTGGAGGGTGAACGGCCGATCTTTAGAGCAGCTCTTCATCGCCTGCACCGAAGCTAGTGCCCGTTCATCCCAGGGGTTACCGCCGATTCCGAACACGGTGTCGGTGGGAAAGATCAGGATTCCTCCAACCTCAAGGATTTCCTCCACCACACGTGGTAAACCATGGTCGTCATCAGCATAGATGAGGGGATTCATGCGCAGATGAAGTGAATCACATCGCCATCTTTAACTACGTAATCGTGTCCCGCGCGATGAACGTGCCCCGCCTCACGCAACGCCTTCTCCGATCCTGTGGCAAGGAGCTCTTCTAAGTTCATTACCTCGGCAAGGACAAAACGCTCCTCAAAGTCGGAGTGAATTTTTGCCCCCGCCTTAGGGGCGGTGGTCCCTTGAGGAACTGTCCACGCACGCACTTCCGGCCCCTCAAACGTGAAGAAGGTGATAAGGGCAAGGGCTCGATACCCGGCGTGGATCAACCCCTCAAGGCCAGTATTCTCAAGGCCCCACTCCTGCAGGTAGATCGAGCGTTCCTCCTCGCTTGCCGCCACCTCCAAGATTTCAGCCTCGATCCGGCCGCGTATCACGATCACCTCGCTGTCATGTTCGCCTGCTATACGCTTAACAGCCCGCGAACACTCGTTCTCCCCTTCTTCCCCAACGTTCACCACATAAAGGAGCGGCTTTGCTGTCAACGGCGAGGTCTCGCGTAGGAGAGTCTCAATACCTCGATCGATGGTAAAACTCCGAATAGGGACCCCTTGTGTCACCTTTTCCACAAGGTGTCCCCACGCCTCCAGTCGGGCAGGAGCACGCCGATCGGCCCCCTTTGCCTCCCGCTTCAGGCGCTCCCACACCCTCCCCAGGGTCTCGTAGTCCTTGAGGAGGAGCTCAGTCTCCACCACCTCGATGTCCCGCACTGGGTCGATCTCGCCACCGGGATGCGCGACATTCGCATCGGCGAAGCAACGGACCACGTGCAGGATAGCATCCACAGACCGGATCTCAGAGAGAAACTGATTTCCCATCCCTTCGCCCTCGCTCGCTTTCGCAACCAGGCCAGCGATGTCGATAAATTCCAGGTGAGTAGGGACCTTCTTTTTATCCGGATAGAGGGCGGCCAGCCGGTCAAGGCGCGGGTCAGGAACAGCGACTGTCCCCACGTTCGCCTCAATCGTGCAAAACGGGTAGCTCTCCACGCGCGCGCCAGCACCACAGAGGGCATTGAAGATCGTCGACTTGCCTACATTGGGAAGACCGACCAGCCCGCAGGTGAACCCCATACCTCCTCCTTCCGATTCTACTATAGGGTGGAACCAGCCTTGGAGCAAGGTGAAAGCAATCGTCGAATCAGCTAGTATTCTAAACGGAAGGAGGGGGTGCTATGAGCGAAGTGCGCCTCCCAAATCTGGGGGAGATTGATGAGGTAACGGTGGTGGACTGGCTGAAGAAAGAGGGGGAAACACTCAAAACCGGTGAGGATCTCCTCGAAGTGGAGACGGAGAAGACGACGTTCGTCATTGAGACCCCCCAGACCGGCCAACTCGTTCGCATCGTTAAGAAAAAGGGGGAAAGGGCTCGTCTTGATGACCTCTTGGCTGAGATCGAGTGAGAAAACCCTGGAGGCGGTTCATCTTCCCCTCGGCCACGCCGACTACGCTACAACATACAGGTTGCAACGCCGGCTGCACGCGTTGCGCTCTCACGGTGAAATCGTAGATACTGTGCTCACCGTTGAGCACAACCCGGTCTTCACCATCGGACGAAGCGGCTCAGCTTTAAACGTCCTCGCTCCTCCGGAGATCCTTCAACAAGAAGGGATCTTAGTCTACGAGGTCGAACGCGGAGGAAACATCACCTACCACGGGCCGGGACAGCTTGTCATCTACCCGATTATCGACCTACGTGATCAGGGGCACGACCTTCACCGTTACGTCCGTAATCTCGAACAGGCGGTGATCAACTTTTTAAGCGAGGTTGGAGTGAGGGGGAGGCGTCACCAGGGCTTACCTGGAGTGTGGGTTAACTCCTACAAGATCGCCTCGGTTGGAGTGTACGTAAAGCACTGGGTGACAAGGCACGGGTTGGCCCTGAACGTAGCAGTGGACAAGGCTCACTTTGGCATGATCAACCCTTGCGGGATGGAGTTCGAGGTCGTCTCCTTAAATGAGCTGATTGAACAGCCCCTTACCCTAGAGGAAGTTGCCACCGGTCTTATTACCAAGATGGAACCGCTCTTCGGATGGCGTTTCACGCGGGCAAATCCTCATAAGTTCTGGGAAGGATGACAATGAACGATCTACCGTCCTGGCTGAAGGTGAAGGCCCCTTCACCCGGTGCGGTTGAGGGGATACGCATCGTTCGTGACATCCTTGACCGTTACCGCCTTACTACCGTGTGCCAGGGGGCCCGCTGCCCGAACGTGGCTGAGTGCTGGGGAGCGCACACCGCCACGTTCATGCTCCTGGGAAAGGTGTGCACACGCGCCTGCCGCTTCTGTGCGGTCCCGACCGGAGACCCCGGCGGGATGGTCGACCAAGATGAGCCGACTCGCCTCGCCGCGGCAGTCGCCGAACTGGGGCTCTCCTACGTCGTTCTCACGTCGGTCGACCGCGATGACCTCAACGACGGCGGAGCGAGCCTATTCGCAAAAACAGTGTCAAAGATCAAGGAACACTCTCCCACTGTTAGGGTGGAGGCGCTTGTTCCCGACTTCTCCGGGAAAGAGGAAGCTCTGGCAGCGGTTGCAGCGGCGGGGGCAGACGTCATCGGTCATAACCTGGAGACGGTAAGAAGACTGACCCCGCAGCTGCGTGACCGTCGTGCAGGCTACGATCTCTCCCTTAAAGTCCTTAACCGATTCAGGGCACTGGCACCACGAACCATCACCAAGAGCTCACTTATCCTGGGAATGGGTGAGCAGTACGAGGAGATCCTTACAGCGCTACGCGACCTTCATGATGTCGGTGTCAAGGCCGTCACCCTCGGGCAGTACCTGCAACCGATAAAAGGTGCCGCTCCCGTTGCCCGCTACCTCCCGCCGGAGGAATTCGACAAGCTAGGCGAAAACGCGAGAGAGCTCGGCTTCCGATCAGTCATCGCCGGGCCGCTTGTGCGAAGCTCTTATCACGCTGCAAAGCTGTTTACCGAATGCTCCGGCTGATCTGTAATCTCGCCCCATCTTTCCCTGCGGACGGACTCGCGTTGGAAGAGACCCTGTTTGAGGCCGCTTTTAACTGCGAAAAGGAGACACTGCGCTTCTGGGTGAACGACCGCGCTGTGATAGTAGGGCGATCCCAGTCTGTTAAAGCCGAGGTTGACCAAGAACAAGTAACGAAGCTTGGGATCCCGATCCTTCGCCGTCTCTCCGGAGGAGGCACGGTCTATCATTACCCGGGAAATCTCAATATCTCCCTTTACTTATCGGATAGTCGCTTTCTGGGCGGGGTTAAGGAGACATTCTCCCGCCTTGGAGAGGCGATCGCCTCGAGCCTCGCCGATCTTAAGATCGGCATCCTCGTCCGTGAGAATAACTTGTTCATCGATGAAAAGAAGCTCGCCGGGGCAGCCCAGGCTCGCCGCGGCAAATCACTCCTCTACCACACCACCCTGCTCGTAAAACCGGCCAACATCCCGATGGAGATCCTCCTTCTTGCCCTGCGCAAGGGCTACCATCCTTTAAGGGTTCCTTCTACGCCTCATCAAACGACATCGATCACAGAAGCCTCACGCCAGGCCCTTCCTTTGGAGGATCTCATACAACGGATCGCCGCCGGACTCTCCCAGTTCCTCAAGCACTCCCTTCATGAGGGAGGCCTTACCGGGAAAGAGACGAGCCGCGCAAGGGAGCTCGCAGCGGAGAAATATAGGAGCGATCGATGGAACCTGTGTCACTGAAGGACAAAAGGATCATCGAAAAACAGCTCAGGCGCATCCCGCGCGGCCTTCTCGGGATCGAGTGTCGCTGTCACTACGGCTATCCGCAGGTGGTGACCGTCTATCCGTTGATCGATAAAAAACCCTTCCCGACCATCTTCTGGCTCACGTGCCCCTACCTCGCACGAGAGATCGATCACCTGGAAGCGGAAGGCTGGATTGTGCGGATGGAGGTGAAACTGCGCGCGGACGAGGGTCTAGCGTTATGCCTCCAGGAAGCGCACAAGGCTTATATTGCCGAGCGAGCACATCTCCTTTCCTCGCAGGACCGTGCGTTTCTTGAAGAAGCAGGAATGTTAAACAGCCTTCTTGAGAAGGGGATCGGCGGGACCGCTGATTTTAGCAGGGTGAAGTGCCTCCACCTACACGTCGCTCACGCCCTAGCGCGGGAGAACCCGATCGGCAAGCTTGTTCTGCGAGCGCTTCCCGAACACGCTTGCCCGCCCGAAGAAGTGACCTGCGAAGGGTTCTAACCCGCAAGAGCAATATAAAAACAACTTTTACGGAGTATTCGTAATAGGCCGAGCCTCCCTTACATTATCGACTCAGCTAAGGAGTAAGTCTATGATGCGGGAAACAGAGGTGTTAACCTCCTCCAGTACCCAAGGCAAGTTGGAAAGGCTACTCAGTTTAAGCGTGGATTCCTGGATCGCACCGCGGGGAAGTTTGTGCTACTATCAGGCATAGGAGTAATTGGTGCCAACCAGTTAAGGCAATCCATAAATTGCTCCGCAACCTCGCAGATCTGGATTTCGCCAAGCAGACTGACAAGCGATAACAATAGATCGCGAGAAAGAAAGGGGAGCAGCATGAAAATAGAAAAAATTCTTAAGGACTTCAGAGGGGAAGTTAAAAAAATATATGGTAGAAAGCTAAAGAGCATCATCCTCTACGGCTCCTGGGCGAGAGGTGCTGCAACAGAAGAGTCAGACATAGACTTACTCATTGTTCTTGAGGGAAAGATCGCTCCCGGAAGAGAGATAGACCGGATGATAGACATAATCACAGAGTTAAATCTAAAATACGGAGTGCTGATATCGGTTTATCCCATATCTGCGGAAGACTATCTTGTAGTCAACAGCCCATTGCTTATGAATGTACGGAAAGAAGGAGTGCCTGCATGAAAGAGGCGGAGTCCCTTATCAAAAGAGCGGCACGGTATCTCAAAAGTGCTAAAATACTCCTTGAAGAGAAAGATTACGAGTCTTCGGTTTCAAGAACATACTATGCTATGTTCTACTCCGCGCAAGCGCTGTTGCTGACAAAGGGCTTATCATTTTCATCTCATAAGGGCGTGATCTCCGCTTTCGGAGAGCACTTTGTTAAGACCGGCATTTTCTCCAAGGAAATGGGTAGAGAACTCAACAGAGCGTTTGAGAAAAGGCAGCTAGGAGATTACGAACATACGTTCGTGATATCTAAAGAAGAAGCTGAGGAGCTGTTGATAAGTGGAAATAAGTTTGCAAAGAAAATAGTCCAGCGCTTGAAGGAGGAAAAGATCCCATGAACTGTACTGGGCCGGTCGAAGCGCCGCTCAGGGCACAGTGAAGTAAAGAACCTCGTCCTCACTAAGATCCTACTGAACCATATGAACTGAGTAGAGCGTGTGTGAGCGTAAACCCGAATCCAGGAGCACCAGGACCCAGACGCCTGATACACCATCAAGACCCTTGGGAGACTAAGGGGTGAGGCAAGACAGGTTTTGTCGCCTAAACAAGTGATCTGCGAAGCGTTTTGATAAGACGGCGCGAACCAAACCTCGGTCGTTTTCTACGGATCTGCTTTAACTATGGGTGGACTATTAGTTGCGTTATTCACGTGTACGATCATCGAATCACTTGCGCTTGCACCACATGCATCCGTCACACTCAGGCTAAGAACGATGTCCTCGCCTTTGCAGCGGTCGGTCATCGGGGCGTAGTGAGTTCCGAGGACACAACACCTATTTCTCCTTAAGTTTTCGTCTTGGACGCCGTCTTTTCACCGGTCACCCCGCCAGCTTATTACTTGGGGGATATAGTAAGACCCTCTCCGAATACTGTATCCTCAGGCCATGGTGCCATTCTGAAGATAGAGGCCGAAGAAGCTGAGGGTAACCTTTGAGCCTACACGACGGTTTATGGATGTGCTATACTTCAGGTTGATGCACATCAGATAGGGACCTCTTAAGAACGGGAGGCCCATAGGAGTCAAGGTCGGCTTGACCCGCTGTGACCTTGCAGTGCGGAAAGTAGGTGTCGGGGGCAGCTCGTAAGCCTTTGGATGTAAGAGGGTGGGTGAGAGTTCATGAAGACTCGTAGTTGGCAAACCTGGAAGATGCTGATCTCGTGAACTACGTGAGGTTCCTTGGGGACGAGCCGGGATCTTTGCCCGCTGACCTGGGGGGCAAGGGGTATTCACTGGATGTCCTTACAAGGAGGAAGTTCAGAATACCAGAAGGATTTGTCGTTACTCTCAACGCTTTCTTGGCCTTCATCGCACTTAATCATTCGGCGGATCTGGTAGAGGAGTTTCTCTCGAGGACCGACTGTCGCAATGATATCCTCGAAGCAGAGAAAGCCATTGTGAGCGGCGAAGTACCTCCAGAGATGATTCGAGAGATTAGCGAAGCTCTGTCCGAACTCGACGCAGAGTGTCTGGCCATACGCTCGTCAGCTGCGATGGAGGATAGCCTCTGTGGTTCATTTGCAGGAGCCTACGAGACTCTTCTAAGCATCTGCTCGGAAACAGGTGCCGTGTTGGAGTCAATCAAGAAGTGTTGGGCGTCTCTTTTTGGGCAACGGGCTTTGGCGTACAGGATCCGAAAGCAGCTGCCTCCACCAGCTGGAATGGCTGTAGTGATCCAGGAGATGATTCCAGCTGAGGTTTCTGGGATCACTCTGACGAAGAATCCAAAGGACGAGACAAGCCTATTGATCGAAGCGACATACGGTCTGGGAAAGGCAGTTACTAATGGTCTGGTCGAACCTGACTGCTACACCGTTCACCGAGACACGCTCAGAATTCTACACAAAACAATTGGGCGCAAACAGCATATGCAAGTGTGTGGAAAAGGGTTTGTGGAGCACGTGACTGTCCCAGCCGCTGAGGCACGACAACATTCGCTGACTGATACCTCCGTATTAGACGTCACCCGTACTTGTCTAAGTGTGGAGAAATGCTTTGGGACACCACAGGACATTGAATGGAGTATTCTCGACAAACGGCTTTGGATTCTTCAATCTAGGCCGATTTGTCAGTAAGTCAGATGGAGAGCAAGATCCAGTTAACAGGGAGAGGAGGCGGATTCGGATGAAAGTAACCGTTCTAGGTAACTGCGCAGGTCAAACAGCGGAATACGAAACAACAAACTTCCTTATTGACTCCGGGGAGACCAAGGTTCTTCTCGATGCCGGACCGGGCGTTGTAGCGCAGCTTTACAGAGCAGGCATAACGATGCTTGATATAGAAGCTGTTGTGCTAACCCATTCGCATGGTGATCACACACTGGGTTTTCCATACTACGCGTTCAACTGCTTTGCTGAAAGGCTGAGTGGGGGGAGTGGCCCAAGTAAGATCCCAATTATCGCTCTCAGAGAGGTATTCGAAGGCGTGAACAACATGCTGGCATTCTGCTATCCGCCTGGGAAGTTCCCAGGATTCGCCTTCGAGAACTGGGAGGTCCCCTCTGACTCGTTGTCCGAATTCGTTATCAAAGATGTAACAATCAAGACGACGCCCGTGAGCCACGTGGTTCCAAACATCGGTGTACGTTTTGAGGTTGGTGCCAAGAGTGTTACATTCTCATCAGATACCGTGTACGATGAAAGGCTTGTGGCCCTTGCTAAGGGTTCAAGGGTCCTCGTCCACGAAGCATTCGCGTTGGGTGAAATGGGAGAAATGGCTTCGCGGACGAAGCACTCCACAGCGGAAGAAGCTGGTCGAGCAGCAAAGGCAGCCGGGGTTGGGAAGCTCATTCTCGCTCATCCTTTGCCTCAGTATCGCAGTAAGAAGAACGAACTCATTGCGGAAGCGCGTACGCGCTTCGACGGTGAGATTCTTCTTCCATCCGAACTGGAGACGATCATCATCGACTAGTTTCAATCAGAGAGAAGAGAAGAAGAGGTCGCGAATGGAAGTCCTAGCCCGTGGCAAGGGGGCGTCTAAGGGTAGAGTACGCGGACGGGTCCGAGTGTTGAGAGGGGATACTTTGGTTGCCCATGGAGTGATTGGAAGCGCGATTGTCGTTCTCCGGTTTCTTTCACCCTTTAAGATCCCGTATGTCTTGGACGCTGCAGCTATTGTAACGGACTATGGCGGCATGGCCTCGCATGGGGCCATAGTTGCCAGGGAGTTGGGGATCCCTTGCATTGTGGACACCAAAGATGCCACTGAGGTATTGAGCGATGGTATGGAGGTGGTGGTAGATGGAGATAGAGGATTGGTCTACCGATGAGTTGATAGACCGATTCTGTCAGGCAATAGCCCGTGGGTTTGCTGGTAGATCACGTGAGCCCGGCATAGATCTCTGGCCGCAGCCGGTTTTCAGCCCGTTCGAGGGAGACTACTTTGTCCAACGCGCTCTCATATCTAAGCTACATCGGATTCTTCGGAAGCTCTCTAAGGATGAAATCCCCATCGACAAGGTCTCTAAGCTGTTCTTGCGCCCATCTCGGACCGCCATCTTGACATACCTCTTTGCTCACGATAGCTTGAATAGGGAAGAAGTCACGATTAGAACCGAAGTGGCAAAGATACTGCTCAGGGTTCTCGCAGTGCAACGTAACGGCGATCCATTTTGCGAGTCTGGCAAGAATCTGTGCTGGGACCCCGAAGCTTTGAAGACCAGCCTGTCAGGTGTGCTTTTAGAACGCGTAGGAGCAATATCGAAGAAGGAGGTCGTGCGTCGGTCGATCGCAGAACTAATCGTTGCGCTTCGTGGATACTGTGAACTTGTCTATTTTGCTGGGCTTTCAACCGCGAGTGAGGTGCACGGACCTTACAAAATTGAGCACGGGAACCTATTGGTCAGAGAATACTACGACATGAAACCTTCGTTTTGGGAGTTCACAACCTACCTCCCGTTTAGTAGTGTAACTGTCTATACTATCTATCCCGCTTCGATCGAGGTCTCCTTCGACTACTCTGGTCGGTTAATCACGACGGACTCACTTGGACCCGCGTTGGAGTACGTCTATCTCGAGGTGGATGCCAAGGCAGTTGCTATCAAAACCGACCGTCTTGCGGATATCGTCAACTCAGTCAGCCGTGCCTCCACAAAAGCAATTTTGGAGATCCAACCGCTCGAGAGAAACGAGTTAATGGACAAGTGGATAGAGAGCAGGTTCTGGTCTTTGAAGCCTGTGGCGGAGTCTGTCGGCGAGGACTGGTATCCTCCAAAAGAGGTGCACAATCGCGTTCGCCTCGAACCCCCAGATACGTTGATAGCCGATGTTCTAAGAGGGATTCAGGGACTGGATGCTGAGGCGAGAATTCGAGTAATGGCTGAGCTGTTCGATCCTCGTATCCTGAATAAGAAGCGCAGGTTGCTTCCACTATGGGAGGGTGAGCGGAATAGCGACGGATAGCTTAGCTCTATCTGGCGTCGAGATTCGTTTCCTTTTCACCGCCCATCTAGGTGAATTCCCCAACATTGGTGGACCCTCACGTATCCCTCGCGATTGGGTTGTGGGATTGGAGGAGGTGGAAGCAAGGATCTTCCATTCCCGCTATCGCGAGATAGTATCGCCGCTAACGCGCATCGTATGTCAAGATCACGGGATCGAATGTTTAGATATGGGCTCATTCGAGTCTATTCCATGGCCCAAAGGTACAGTATCCTACAGTACATTTAAACTATTCCTAGAAGAAAAAGGAGATGTGCTTAATGGAAAAACGTTCAGGCCGGTCATTTTTCTGTATCCGGAAGGGGTAACACTCTTCGAGATTCTACTCAAACTAGACGGGGACTTTAGTGTCGATCACCTGGTCGCTCTGGTAAACGGGCTGATTGACTTCGACGCAAAGCTAAGGATGCTCAATGGGGAGCGAGTCACATTGCAGGAGACTGTAGCGCGAATAGCGGAGAGACTAGTACAAAAGCAAGTGAACCAAGATCGCTTCTTCGAGCGTTTCTCGGTCATAAGCGCCACCGCTTTCACGCCTAATCTTGAAACAGGTGATGACTACTTCTCCACACCTTACTTCAAAGAGTTGGCCGGCGTAGCAATCAGGAGGGCTCTGCAGTACCAGGACATTCGCCCCAAGCTTTTGAAGCCAGTGGAGAACCTAGCTCTGTACCGATCTGACGTTGTGACACTGACATATCATAATATGTTGTGTGTTCTTCATGGCCAGCTCGGTTTAGAGTTTTATCTATGCATAGTACGTGCATTGAAGGCAATGACGACTCTGCTTCAGCACTACGACATTGAGGCTTATAGACTGATTCGTGAGATCAAACGGATGCCTAGATGGATGCGGTTGGTGCGGAAGCGAATCCGGGAATTGGAACAGCTACGCCTTGGCATCACACGGAGCCTTGATGCTTACAGAATGCTGACCGCTGTCTCGGCTACACGAGCACGGATGATATTGCAGAAGGCGCTTGAGATCTTCTCAATCAAGGATCTTGTCGCAGATCTGAAGGACTCAATGGTTGAAATTGACGAGTTGCTCTCGGGCGACTACCGGGTAAGACTTCAGAGGACGCTGCAATGGTTTGCTATCACTATTGCTGTGTTCACGTTGATCGTTACCCTGGTTGAGGTTGTGGGTACAGCAACGCTCCGGAGCATTATGACAAGTATCTTCGACAAGATCAGAGCCATGTTCGCTCCGTAGGCATCAGTCGGCCGGGCGAACGTTGGGAGCTTTTTTTGACATTTTCCTGTATCCCCGGGCCTGCCCGGATGGCACACCTTACTGGACGAGTTTTGAACTGTGCCTCCCGACAGGTGTGAACGAAGATCGCCAGGTACTAGGACTATTCCGTGGTATCTGAAACGTCAAAAAACAAGCTCTGGAAATCGGGGGACATAAACCCTAATTCCAAGAGGACTACGCTGAATTTTCAGAGGATTCCGGTGATATAAGCCGTATGTTTCCCTGAAGTCCGAAATTGGTGCTATGTCCCCAGATTGCACCAGAGCGTTATTCCTCTTGGCTCAAGATCCTGCGGATCTCCTCTTCAACTGCGGAGATGAGTCTCACTCCCTTGTCAAGTTCTGAAATAAGCCCATCAACCGTTGTGAGAGCGCGAGCCTTGGCACGATTGAGCTTCGTTGCTACCGGTGGCCATGCTTTCAAGATACTTCTGAAGTCGGTTGTGGCTCTTAGGGCTCCTTTTGTTGAAGTTCCTAGCTCCGTTACCATCTCTAACAAAGCAACAATTGACTGCCTGTCTTGTGATGCAAATTCACCGGCAAGGGAGGCAGCCATTGCTACAGCATTCACTGCACCTGAAAGTGATTCACTGAAGATTGGCAGCTCGGAATGGATTTGTGACACAAAAGTGTCCAAGTGGCTTGCAGTCCGATTTGTGATCTGACGAGCAAGTTTCATGAACAACTCCGGTTTCTTGGATGAAGCATTTCTCATCTCATCGGTTCGCTTCTCGAGGCGAGTTCCGAGAGTCTGAACTGCCACGCTCATCCTCTGTAGACTCTGATTCATCGTCTGAAAATCCTCACTTCCTCGGTCGATTACGTCTAGCAATCCCTCGTCTTCGGTTTCCTCTTCGATAAGAGCTGCTTCATGGGACGAAGCAACCATCTCTTCTTGGGACTTAACTTGTACCACCTGGCCCGGGGTAGGTTTGCCCCAGCCTTTTCCATAATCGGAAATCTGCTTGGTCAAATGGAGCGAAAGCAGCTCTTCAAATTCGTTGGCACCATTGTAGGTAAAATAGAGAACCCCTCTTTCTTCTAGGGAATGCCTGAAGGCTCTAAGGACCGCAAACTGATCGGGGTCTAACTTGCTCTGAGGAATATCTGCTTCGCAGAAATAAAACATGATCCTGAGTGCTTCAGGATCATCCTGGAAACGTTCGTAGGCACGATTGAACTCTTCGACTGTCCCCGAAGCCGCACGACTGGTAGGGGTGCCAACTCTTGTCCACATTATTCCGACAAAAATGTCGTAATCGTCACCGATCTGCTCGTTTATCACCGCTTGAGTGTCTGTTCCAACACCCGGGAAGGCATCAGTTTCCCATCTCACCAGGTCAAGACGTATACCGTAGCTCGGACTCCAGAACTTGTTTTGACGACGGATTAGCTGTTCCAAACGAGCCCGTTCCTCCTGCACATCATCAGGAGAGGCAGCAAGCACTCTCAGTATCATTTCTTTTCTAGGCATTGCTTCAGCCCCCGCTAGGTTCCCTTCATAATCATACTGTTCACTGTGATCGCCAGACTAGATAATATCTGTTCACGCAGTGAAAGCAAGAAAGAATCTAGGTAATTTCCTGGGGATTCCGGGGACACAATACCTATTCCTTCTTAAGTTTTCGTCTTGGACGCCGTCTTTTCACCGGTCGCCCTGTCAACTTCTCACTTGAAGGGATGTAGTAAGACCCTTTCCGAATACTACATCTCCCAAGCCATGGTGCCAGCCTGAAGAAAGAGCGAAGAATTTTCAAGGAAGACCATCAAAAAGCAAGGAATCTACCGAACAGGAAATAAGTTTTATGTCTCTGGAAACAGTTGGTGGAGAACCGGCGGATGGAGGGGCGCACCATCGAGGGGTGTTGTACGCTGTGGATTGTGTCCATGGTCCCGTCATCGCCACACCAACGCAGGAGATAACCTGGCCTAAACGATACACATTGTGTAACCCGCTCCTCGACCCCCATCAGAGGATATGGTGCCACACACCCCTTCAACTGGTGTTTTTCCGGTTCTCTCTAGGATCTCTTATCCGGCCAGTTTCAACGTCGCGCCCGGGCGACTTATAAGTTGCACCCTAGCTTTCAGCCGGCATTCTTGAAATAAGCCTATGTAACACTCTGCACGTTGAGCAGTTTAACTCTTTTCGGCTCAGTTTTCTCCACATCCACTGAAATGACCGCTTCAAAATCATCGTCGCCGACTTCGTCAAAGATCCTTTGCAACATATCTTTATCCTTAAGAACCAATTCTATTGCCCTTGTTCCACTTCTATGGCACCCCGCTACCACTAAGTTCTTGTAGCCATGAGCTCTGCCTTCGGCATGTATGCTTCTCGTCTTAATGACTAAGAGATAGTCTTTTGTATAGGTCATCGTATTCGGATCATATGTTGGAATATATATATCTTCATCAGTTTGAGTATCCTTGATAGATCTGTTTGGCAGGGGATCATCCATATCTCTGATTCGATCAATAGTTTTCCCTTTGCATCTATCCTCGACCTGATAGTTAATGGTGTAGGGAAGGTCCGGTATAAAGTCTGGCTCCATTTCGCTATGCAGTTCAAAGGGGAACCCCATCATCCAGCCTGAGAACTGAGAGGTGATAGGGCTCCCAATCGAACAAATGTTTCCATTGAAGTTGATATCTGAGTCCATTGTTTCCCGTATTTCAGGCTTCGCTGCTAAAGTTAATGGTATAAACCCAGCGATGCTAAGGACAGCTTGTACATCATCCTCACATACAGAGTTGTCGGCCCCAGGATATCGTTTCCCAACGATTAAGGACGCATTCCTGATGAACCCGAAAAGATCGTCAAGCAAATCTCTATGTTCTTTGTCTAGGATAGTCTCTTTTGCCAACCAAGCCTTGAGATAGGGAAGTAGGTCTCTTCTGCTGATATCCCACACTTTCTGAATTGCGAAACTAACAACGGTAGTGGCAAGGATTTCGATAAGAGGGGGACTGTGTCGAGTACTACTCCTCGCTACCAAAATATCTCTTGAAGTTACCATGTTAGCCTCATGAGCTTGGGTTCTTCTCCATTTACCTCCAGCCTTATTCTACCAAGCGCTTGGCGAAGAAACAACCACTCAGCAACAAAACCGCCGTGGGTTCGAGGCGCTTTGCGGATAGTGCGCAGCCCACAGAGGGAGTTCCGGGGACACACCACTATTCCTTCTTAAGTTTCCGTCTTGGACGCCGCCTTTTCAGCGATCGCCCTGTCAGCTTCTCACTTGAGGGGATGTAGTAAGACCCTCTTAAGAATACTACATCCCCCGGCCATGGTATCATTCTGAAGAAAGAATGAAGGCTTTTCAGGAAAAACCATTAAGAAAAAGTGAGGAATCTACTGAACAACAAAATAAGTGTTATGTCGCCGGAAACCCAGTCTCCTAGTATTTCGGAGAAGTTTGTGCTACCATGGCTGAACGGAAAAGAATAATTATCGTCGACGGGTAAAAACAATTGTCACCAATCAGCCAGATGAAGAGAGGGCGATAGAATGAGCGAAGAGACTTACAAGCTCCAGATCAATTGCAAGAATCGAGATTGCCGGAAGGCATTCACAATCATGCCTCTTGTCAAAGGAAAAGGTTATGCTGAATATGCATCACAGAAAGAAGCAGTCGAAGCCCTAGCCAACTTGATACGGGCAGAGACTGGTCAGGAGGCAAGGAACCTAAGAAGCATCATTCATTCGAAATCCCCTGCGGACGTAAAACAGGTGCGCAGATTTGAGACTTGCCCATACTGTGATCGCATGTATGTCTACAGGGCCGAAGAAGTGTTTATCCAAATGCCACCAGAAGCCCCGAAATGGACTTCCAACCTCGACGATTGGGAAACAGGAGGAAAGGTCTTCGGCGAGGATTGCTAGTCTCACAGGAGTTCCAAGGCCACAACACCCATTTCTTCTCAAGTTTTCGCCTTCAGGCCGCCGCCTTTTCAGCGGCCGCTCTGTCAGCTTCTCACTTGAGGGGATGTAGTAAGGCCCTCTTAAGAATACTACATCCCCCAGGCCATGGTGGCATTCTGAAGTAAGAACGAAGGCTTTTGAAGGAAAACCATCAAAAAGCAAGCAATCTACTGAGCAGTAAAATAGTGTTATGTCCCCCGGAAACCCAGAACCCTCACCTCCTCTACTGACTCTCATTTCCACCGCTGGAAGCACTTCTTACACTCAGCCCTGGGAAAGCGACTTCCACAGGACAACATCCGCCTCAGCGCCTCAGCAGCCCTCCTTGGCGGAATCACGTCCGATTCCACCATCCGATCAAGCAGCCACAGCGTACCGTGCACCGGCAACCCTTCCTGTTGCGCCAACTTGCGCAGAGGTCCCTCGTTTGTGAGAAGCGTTCCGTTTAATGACCTGGCTAAAACAAAGGTGGACAGGTCACTGACGGAGAGTCGACGATACTGAGCTCTCAGGAAGGCCACTTCTTCCACTTGCTGGCCGGAAAGCTCCGCTTGTCGTAAGCCATATGCCAGCACCTCCTCAGCATCCGGCTGAAGCAGTTCAGCGATAACAACGTCCGGCGCGACCAACTCCAAAGAAAGATGAAAGAGCTCCCGCAATAGCTCGCTGAGATGCAGGTCAATCAAAACGTTGGCATCAACTACACATGGTTGCGGGATACTCACCATATTGTCTTTCTTCTTCCTGCAGGAACCTCGCTAGAGGCTTCCCTAGCAGCTCTGCCGCTCGCGATCTGGAGATCAGGCCCTCAACAAGAGCACGCATCACCAACCGTTCCATTCGACGTCCAGCTTTCTCTGGAGGGACAGGCTCTCCCGGCTCTTCACGATGCCACCCCCGGCGGCGAAATTCCCGGAACCATCGGGTAGCAGCCGCCTCGGAGAGAATCCCCAGGTCCTTTGCTCGATAGATCCACGCTTGCATGCTCATCCCGTATTTGTGTTTCAGCGAATGCAGTTCGCTGAGGTCCAAACCTCGTCGCTTAGGCCCCAGCTCAAAACGCACGATCGCTTCGGGGACCAGAAAAGCCCCGGCAAAGCGGTGAGCGGCCTTTTCATCGTTCACACCTTCATTGGGTTCCAACACCAGATGGCCAAGCTCGTGAGCCAGGTTAAAGCGTTGGCGATCCCCTGGCAGTCCACTTTTGACGATGATGACTGGCACTGCTCCGTTCGCCCAGACGGTCAGACCGTCGAAATCATCATGAGCCTCTACCAGCCCAACCTTTATCCCTTGATCCTCCAATACCTCCACCACGCTCTCAATCGGGCTTTGACCAAGCTTCCAGGCAGCACGCAGGTCCATCGCCACGCGCTCAACATCATCTAGAGAACCTGCGTGGCAGTTGACGCTGCTAGGCACAGCAAACTGGGGCGCTCCTTCAAAGAAGCTCTCCACGTCCAGATACCGCTCTAACCATTCTTTGGTACGCGCCAGGATGGCTTTCTCCTCTTTGGCAGACAAAGAGCTCCGGCAACGGAAGACTGGGGCGGTCATTTCAACAGTCACAGGGCGCAAGAAATACTCGGTCTTGACGCCTAATGCTTGAGCCAAGCGAATTAGTACAGGAGAAGAAGGAGTGTTCAACCCTCGTTCATATTTGGAAATTGCCATCACACTTACACCCACCATTTCCGCCAGAGCGCGCTGACTAAGAGTGGCAGCTCTCCGGGCGCCCTTTAGCCGTTCCCCAATCACCATCACACACCTCCTTTCTTAAGGTTTACATTATACGCATATTTTGGCCGTTTGTAAACCTACGCGTCGCCTCGCTGAAAATAAGCTCATCTGACCCGTCAAGTCGTCAATCGCTGATCTCACCTTACACCTTCACCGTCGGATCGTCTGGATCCTACTGCAGTTACCCCCAGGGAGCAAAAGGAAGCCGTGGTATATTCGTCGCGCTGCCCCGCGTTGCTGCAATTTGAGCACCTGCCGTAACTACGGTGTACACAGTTTCGCGTTCCGGTCAGAGTCCCGGAGACTCAACACCTATTTCTTCTTATTTTCGCCTTGGACGCCGTCTTTTCAGCGATCGCCCTGCCAGCTTCTCACTTGAGGGGATGTAGTAAGATCCTCTTGAGAATACTACATCCCCCAGGCCATGGTGCCATTCTGAAGAAAGAATGAAGCCTTTCAAGGAAAAGCATTAGGGAGACAGGAAGCAATCTACCGAACAGTAAAATAAGTGTTATGTCCCCGAAAATCCTGACTTCAATCCTAACCCAAGCTCAAGCTGGAATTACCCGGGGATCTTTAAAGGATAACAGCTATAGTTCGAAACTTTGACGAGGCTTCCTGGTGACGTATACTGAAGTTAGAATGTCTAACTTTTTAACTTTTGGGAGGAGGGAGCCCTATGTCCCTAGTGAAGGTCAAGAAGAAATATCAGGTGACCATCCCCGCGGAGATTCGTAAGGAACTCAACCTCAAGGTCGGCGATTACCTGGAGGTCAAGGCCCAAGGCACGGCGATCATCCTCAAACCGAAAGCCGTGATCGATAGGGGGAAGGAGGAGGCTTGGGAGAGGTTGCGCGAGCTCCTAGAGAGGGTCCATCGCAAGATCGGCGAGGTCCCCGGAGGAGGAGGTCGAAAAAGATGTGCTAGAGGCGATCAGAGCTATAAGGGGAGAGGAGCCTAACCTAGGGAGTGAAGGGTGAAGGTCGTCCTTGACACCAGCATCTTGACCGCGGCCCTCCTCAAGCGTGGAGGGATCAATGACCGGGTGCTCCAGCAGGGAGGGAAGGGCTATGAGCTCTATCTCTCCGAGGCCATCCTGGAAGGAAACCCACCGCGTCCTCTTGACCTACCCCAGGATCAGAAAGCGCTATCCCTACAGCGATGGAGACGTGGAGGATTCCATCGAGCGGCTGCGTGAGGCGAGTTACGTCATCTCCAGATGGCCCAAGATTGAGGTCATCAAGAAGGACCCTAAAGACGACATGATTCTAGCCTGTGCCCTTGAGGTGGGAGCGGATTACATCGTCTCCAAGGATGACCACCTCAAGAGCCTTGGGGAGTATCGGGGGATCAAGATCGTATCCACCGACGAGTTTCTCAGGTTATTAAGACCTCTACAGTGAACAATCTACTGAACAGGAGAATAAGTGTTATGTTCCTGGGGAACCCCTGCCTATCGGGAAGCGGCCTAGTAGTCTCACCTTTCAGCAATGTCCAGGGGGCTATAGACCCGAAGCCCCTCCACCCGTGTGAAATCGGGATCGGCAGTGGCAAGATCCAAGATCCCTTCCGCCTCCATCACGGCCGCCGTCAGGGAGTCGTTGACCAAAAGGCCGTCCCGTCGGCGGTAAGGATGGCTAATCTTCAGGACATCTAGGGTTAGTCCTACCACTTCGATACCCATTTCTGAGATGGCCTCGGTTTGGGTCTGGCAATCGGCGAGTTGCTCCACCACATTGGGCTTCTCCCGAAGCTTCTTCGCTACGTTCCCCGACGTTACCAACCTCTTGGTTACAGCCTCGATCATCATCAGCCGATGCAGGACTTCCAAAAGGATATGCACTGCGGTGAGGCCCCAAAGCTCTCCCCGCTCGCAGCGCTCAAGGAAGCTCGAGCACTCCTGCGAGATCCCGGTGAAGTGGTAGATAAAGATATTGGCGTCGATAAAGACGGTTTGTTCGGCGGGCAACTCTGGAAGTGGGAGTGCCTTTTCTTCAGGCGGCATAGAACTCCTCTTCCTCCAAGATGGCTTGGACAACCCGGGGCGAAGCCCGCAATGTACCTTTAGTCTCTTTGACCACCCGACCTTGCTTTCGCTTGAGATACTGACGCAGGGCTTCCTCGATCAGCTGGGAAAGCTTTTTATCCTCCTTGGCTGCCAGGACCTTCAGCTCGGTGATGACTTCCTCCTCTAGAGCAGTACCGAGTTTCTTCTTCATGGCAATTTACCTCCAGTGAATCTTACCCGGTAAGTTAGAAAGAAATCAAGATTTTTTTCTACCTTTCTTCCCCTTCAGGGGGTTGGGGCATCGGTCGAGGGTCTACGTCGGATTCTGTTACCTTAAAGAGTCTAACCTTCTCTTTTGAGTTTCGTCCCGGCTCGCCGCGTCATTGATGGGCAAATAGCGTAAGGCAGGCGGAGTTCCGATTCCGGGGACACCATACCTATTTCTTCTTAAGTTTTCGTCTTTCACGCCGTCTTTCCAGCGCTCGCCCTGCGGGCTTCTCGCTATTTCGAGTAGGTAACTCAAACTTGAGCTTGCCTGCAAGTTTATTATGAGGAAGCCATGAAGCCATGAAGAGTCAAGAACGAGGGGGCAAGGTTTGTAGGGTCCATATTATGAAACCTTTCCCTGGTTTCCTGGCTTCCTAATAATTTCAAGGCTTTTCAGTTCAAGAGGGTGTCCTAAAGCGGGGTTTGTCCGCACTCAGCCAAGTTGCTCACCCTGGATAACAAAGAGCCAAGGATCGTGCCTTTCATATAAGAAGTGATCTGCTCCGCCCTTTGAAGCGACGGAGCAGATCAGCCAACGGTCGTCGTTCTTCTCGGATCCTTACGGATCCGCCTTAACAACAGGAGGACGGTTCAGGTTGTTCACATGAACAGTCAGTGAGTCACTGGAACTGGAACCACAAGCATCCCTCACTGTGAGGGTGAGCACAATCTTCTCCCCTTCACAGCGATCCGTCACCGGCGCGGTGTAGCACGGGTGAAGTAGTGTTGGATCATCAAACGTCCCACGGCCACACTCCGCTGTCCAGCAGTAAGTCAGCACGTCACCGTCCGGATCAGAGGCAGAGCAGGTCAGGCGGACACTAGCACACTCGTCCATGACCAGGTCTTCACCTGCCACAGCAATAGGCGAATGATTGACGTTTCTCACGTGGACAATCAGGCTGTCGCTCACACGCGCTCCGCATTCATCCGTCACGGTCAGTCTCAGGATGATGTCTTCTCCTTCACAGCGATCGGTTGCCGGTGCGGTGTAACACGGATGGAGCAGCGTGGGATCATCAAACGTCCCGCGACCACACTCCGCGGTCCAGCGGTAGGTAAGTGTATCTCCATCTGGATCAGAGGCAGAGCAGGTCAGGCGGACACTAGCACACTCGTCTACGGCAAGGTCTTCCCCTGCCACAGCAACCGGTGAATGATTTACGTTATTGATGTGCAGGCTAAACGAGTCGCGTCCTGTAGCGCCACAGCTATCTGTCGCTGTGAGGGTGATGAGGACGTCCTCCCCCTCGCAACGATCGGTCATCGGAGCATAGTAGATAGGTTCGAGTGATGTCGGGTCGTCAAATCGGCCTGCCTCCGCACGCCAATAAATCTCAGCTACATTGCAGTCGTGGTCAACGACCGTTCCGTGTAGCTTAATGGATACCCCCTCGTCGACATATTTGCCACTAGGCGGCGCACAAGGGTGAGCAACCGGTGCAGCAGGAGGGCAGACTGCAGCAAGGGGACAGGATAGACTAGGGCAGCGACAGCCTGGATAAGGCCCCTCGATCACCATCCCTTCAAGGAGGATATCGCATCCATCTACGCGGTAAAGCTGGTTATTCCCCGGTCCACCGAGGAGCTGATCATTCCCCACTCCACCGTAAAGGATGTCATCGCCGCTCTCCCCTTCAAGCGAGTCATCGCCCGGGCCTCCGCAGAGCACATCATTCCCTGCCGCACCGAACAGCCGGTCATCCCCGGGGTCGCCGATGAGAACATCGTTCCCGTCTCCTCCCTCGAGGATGTCATTTCCCTCGCCACCGAGTAGGATGTCGTTCCCATCAAGGCCAATGATGAGATCATTCCCGGCAAGGCCGTAAATCAGGTCATTTCCTGGCGTTCCGTACAGCGTATCATTGCCTTCTGTTCCCCATACTACATTAGTAATCCCAAAGCACGCATACTCTGATGGTACCATGGGGACGGTTGGCTGCTCTGGAAGTGAGATCACGGCAAAGAGCGCCGCGAATAGATCTTTTGCCTCACTCACATCACGGTACTCACCGCCGGTCGCCTCTGCCATCGCGATCATGGTTGCGCGCACCTGCTCTTCCACATCGAGCCCGATAACATGCAGGACCGTCGGAGGCGTCATCGTAGCGATCATATGAGCAACGACGAGCGGGTCCCCGCCACAGGTCTCCTCACCATCGCTTATAAGGACGATCGCACTCTCCCCTGAAAACGCGGAGATCTCGTTCGACGCCACTACCAGCGCGTCGGCGAGGGGGGTCAGCCCCTGCGCCTTCACCCCGCGGAATGCGGCGATCATCTCTTCGCCCACGGAAGCGTTAAACTGAAGAAGAGGGAAGAGCGGCTCGATGTCCTGACAACTTGCTTCCCTATCGCTCTTGGCGATCCGATGGCCGTAAATGAAGAGCCCCACATTGACCCCTTCAGGGAAGATTTCCAATAGTTCGACCAACGCTCCCTTAGCCACGTCCAATCGGGACCCACCATCGAACGGCTTATTCATGCTGTTCGACGCATCGAGAATGAAGACTAAGTTCTCCGGGGTTGCCCAGGCAACGAGGGAGAAGAAAAGCGATCCGATCAACAAACCAGTTAGCAGCAGTCTCTTGCCACGCATTCTTACCTCCTTATCGGTTCCCCCTATCTCGAACCTTATTGTACAAGAACGCACACAGAAATTTCCGTAATCCAGATTACAGTCGGCCTTTTAAAAGGAGCTAAACGGGCGCCCTTTTGGGTAATGGACAAGGTATTAGTGTAGATCGTCACCGCGAGGAAAAGGGAGTAAGCAGAGTAAACCCCCTCAGCCTGGGATGATCTCGCAATAGTAGGCTAGGCGTGCGATCGTTGACAGTTAAGGATTCACAAAGATCGCTTCTTGCCAACCAGGGCAAGCATCTCCGCATGGATACGGCCGTTTGTCGCCAGGATCCCAGCCTCCGGATCGGTGAGGGGGGCACCCTCAAGGTTGCTCACCCGGCCTCCTGCCTCATGGATAAGGAGGTTCCCAGCGGCGACATCCCATGGCGAGAGGGAGACATACCAGGTTACGTCGAGCCGCCCAGCGGCTACATAGGCAAGGTCGAGACACGCCGAACCAGCGGTCCGAATTGCACGCGCATGGGGGATGAGGTGCTCCAATACAGCGTGGGTGATCAAGGCACGCTCCGGCCGCGAGGAGAAGCCGGCCCCGATCAGCGCCCCGTCGAGAGACCCCTGGGCGCTCACGTGTTTCGGCTCCCCGTTTAGGAACGCCCCTTCCCCGCAGATCGCTGTGAACATCTCCTCCCGTAATGGATCGTATATACAGGCGACTTGTGCCTCCGCTCCACGCATCAGGGCAAGCGAGATCGCAAACTGAGGGTAACCACTCAGGAAGTTATTTGTCCCATCGAGTGGATCGATCACCCAGCGATAGGAGGAAGTTCCCTCTTTAGCCGTCCCTTCCTCGGAGAGAATTCCATGATCGGGGAAGGCTTTGTTTAGGGCCGTGACGATCATCTCCTCGGCGCGACGGTCGAAGATCGTCACTACGTCGTGAGGGTGGCTCTTGTAGCGCGCTTTTTTGTCAATATCAGTATGCATACCCGCGCGCAGGATCTTCCCCGCATCTTTAACTATCTCTACCGCCACCTCAAGCGCGCACTCGCTCTCCATCCTACCTCCTTACTCCAGAGTCGCACGATTGTCCCACACTCCCCGGGTCGATGAGGTAGCGCACGCCAGAAGGAAGGTCACCTTTTACCTTGGCCCTGACAAGGGCGAGCCCAACTAGGTTATTACCCTTGATCGAGGACTCATCCTCCCAAAAGGGGATCTGAGCAATCGTGTGCTCGTTTTATACGGCAGTCGGGGATACCCGCCACATTATAAGAGCAGAAACCCTCCCTCCTGCTGGTGTGAAAAAATTGCTGAGAAGACTCCTTTTAGGAAGTGACCGATCATATAAACACGGCTATCGTCCACCTAATCCTCCCTCTCCCAGTAGACGCGTACGAGTTGATCCTCCGCGGCTCGTTTAATGATGAGATCCCCTTTGCTTGCACTCTTGATCGCCTTGCCGATTCTAAGTGCGAGGTGGCCGTTGGTCGTAGCGATCTCAACTTCTCCTTGTCCCTCTTTCACCCACATAATCCGCTGCAAAGGACGGGCGGCGGCGGCAGAAGCGGCCTGGTTGCGAACAATATTTAGAATCTCTTGGTGATGTTTTTTAAGGTACGCTCCTCGTAGAACCACCAAGCCGGCCGGGTAGCGATCGATCTCGCGCCGACACGCCGGGCAATGGCTCTCTTGCACCGGATGCGATGGCGCCTCATCTACTTTCTGCCACCTCCCTACGTGGTAGACCAAGCTGCAGCGGGGACAGACAGTCGGTTCGGGGTATTTCTGACCCTCAAAGTAAGGGTTCTTACTCTCTCGCCCGACGGTTCCACGCCTCTCGCCTTCTCTCATAGAGAATCACCTCACCCCTTCACGATAGGAAAACGAGCCTGCAAACAAAAAAGGGACAAACGAAACGCGCCTCCGTTGCCCCTCTTCGTCGACTAAAAGTGTTAGGATTCCTTCCCCTCCATTAACTTCTTCATATAAGCGATTGCCTCCCCCACAGTGGAGATCTTCTCCGCGTCCTCATCTGAGATCTCCACCCCAAACTCATCCTCAAACTCCATGATCAGTTCCACGGTGTCCAGTGAGTCGGCCCCCAGGTCTTCAACAAACGAGGACTCGTCTGTAACTTCCTCCGGTTCAACCATCAGTTGATCGGCAATGATCGCCCGCACCCTATTCGCAATATCGTTCATCGATATCGACACCTCCTTTCATAGCCCTCCTAGGGGTAAAGTCCTCCATTAACACCGATGACTTGCCCAGTTATATATGAAGCCCGTTTGGAAAGCA
This sequence comes from Candidatus Bipolaricaulota bacterium, assembly GCA_030606565.1. Taxonomy (GTDB): domain Bacteria; phylum Bipolaricaulota; class Bipolaricaulia; order UBA7950; family UBA9294; genus UBA9294. The sequence continues at coordinate 32,248 of JAUWGE010000015.1, forward strand.
AGAACGACACAACCTCGGCCACCTCTTCCGGGGTCCCTTCTCTCCTTAGAGGGAGGCGATCAAGATAGAAAGAGCGGACCTCTTCACTCAGCCCCTCTGTCATCTCAGTATGGATGAACCCCGGAGAGACCACGTTAACCCGGATCCCACGGCCGGCAACTTCCTTAGCCACACTTCGGCTCAGACCGATGAGACCGGCCTTGGAGGCGGCGTAGTTCGCCTGCCCCACATTTCCCGTCTCTCCTACCACAGAACCAATGCTCACAATCGCTCCGTCTTCACCCTTCAACATGTAGCGCAGGCAGGCGCGAATGCAGTTGTAGGCCCCCGTCAGGTTCACCTCAACCACCCGGCTCCAGTCCTCCTCGCTCATCCGCAGGATCAGCCGGTCACGTGTGATCCCGGCATTATTGACGAGATAGTCGATCTGTCCATACTCCTCATAGATCGAGTTTACGACCTCCTTCACCCCTGCAAAATCTGAAACATCCGCGCGCAGGAAGCGACAGTGTTCGAGTTCTTCAACGAGGGTCGTCCCCGCCTCCTCGTTACGAGCAAGGACTGCAACCACACACCCCTCACGGTGCAAGAGGTGTACGATAGCCTTTCCAATTCCCCTTGTCCCACCGGTAACGACCGCCACCCGCCCATCGAATTCACCCATCCAGGGCCTCCTTGAAGGTAACGAACTGCACTTGCGAGGTGATCCGCCTCCCCAGGCCGGTGAGAATCTCTCCCGGACCAACTTCCACTGCGCAAGTTACCCCGCTGGCCACTAAACTGTCTACCACATCTACCCAGCGTACACAAGCGGTGATCTGTGTCAACAAGAGCGCTTTTAACCGCGCAGGATCGGTCTCTACCTCTCCGCTCACACTGGAGACCACGGGAACGGAAGGGGGATTGAAGGAGAGTGACTCGATCTGTGGGACAAGTGCTGCCTGCGCCTCAGTCATCAATGGGGAGTGGAATGGGCCGGAAACGCGCAAGGAAATCGCCCGGCCACCGGCCTGCTCTGCTGCCGCCATCGCCTCCTTGAGCGCCTTCTGCTCGCCGGAGATAACTACCTGCCTCGGTCCGTTGTAGTTGGCGACCGCCACGCCCGACCCGATACGCCCGCAGATCGCCCGCATCTCCTCGACTGGGAGTTTGACGATCGCTGCCATTCCGCCCTCAACACTCGCCATGAGGCGCCCGCGCTCGATCACCACTAAGAGGGCTTCCTCCGGAGTGAGAAGACCGGCACTCACCAGAGCAGTGTACTCACCCAGACTGTGGCCAGCGACGATACCAAGCTTGACCCCGTTTCCTCGTAAAGCTTCTTCCTTCGCTAGGCTATCGATCAGAACCGCTGGCTGAGCATACTCAGTCCGGTGGAGAAGGTCCAAACTACCGCTTGTGATCCATTCTTGCAAAGGAAGTCCTCTTTCCGCAGCTAGTCTGAACAAGCGTCCTCCCACGTCGGAGGCTGGGGGAAGCCCCTGGGGTATCCTTCCCTGCCCTGGAAAAAGGAACGCTATCTTCCTCTTTTGTCCTGGCATGTCTATGCCCTTAACACTACAGCCCCGTAGGTCGCACCAGCACCGAAGGCTGTGAGGACAACAAGGTCGCCGCGGGCGATCCTCCCAGAGCGAAGCGCCTCATCGAGGGCAATGGGGATAGACGCGGTCGAGGTGTTGGCGACGCGGTCGAGGTTGATAATCACCTGCTCCCGACTGAAATCAAGATGCCGGATCAGTGAGTCAATGATGCGGATGTTCGCCTGATGTGGGATCAGCCAGTCGACGTCAACGAGCCGAAGTGAAGCAGAAGCGAGTACCTCGCGGGTAGCCTGTTCCATCATCGGGACCGCACTGCGATAGACCCCTGCCCCTTCCATCTTCAGGTAGTGTCCCCTTGCCTCTACGGTCTTGTGACTTGCCGGTGTCCGCGTGCCGCCGGCAGGGAGGTGAAGAAGGAGAGCCTTATCGTGGTCCCCATACAGCGCGCTACTTAGGACCCCCTCCCCTGGTGGGGCCGGTTCGAGCAGGACAGCACCAGCGCCGTCGCCAAACAGGACGCAGGTCTTGCGATCAGACCAGTCAGTAACACGGGAGAGGGCCTCGGTCCCCACCAACAAGAGATGGTGGAATAAGCCGGAGCTGATTAACCCATCGGCTATAGCGAGACCATAGACAAATCCCGAACAGCCAGCCTTGAGGTCAAAGAATGGGGCTTGGTGAAGACCGAGCCCAGCGGCAATGAACGGCGCAGACCCCGGACAGATCATATCGGGAAAATTACTGGCGACAATCAACAGATCGACTTGTTCAGGGGAGACCATAGCCTGGTTAAGCGCATTCTTCCCGGCCTCGATCCCCATAATAGCTGGGTCCTGCCCCTCAGTGAGGTGATAACGTGACCGAATCCCGGTCCGCCGGACAATCCACTGATCTGAGGTATCGACCATCCTCTCAAGGTCAGCGTTGGTCAAGCACTTTGGGGGCACGTAGCTCCCCGTTCCGATGATCCTAGCCCCCATCGGTACTCCACCCACTGATCCCTCGTCCGATCTCAGCGTTCAGGTCGGCCTCAACAGCACAACGGGCGACCTCGATCGCCGACTCGATCGCTTTGGCATCGGATCGACCATGGGCAATCACCACCACCCCGTTCACACCGAGAAGCGGTGCCCCACCGAAACGCTGGTAGGAGAGCCTATCGCGCAGGACGGAAAAGATAGGCCGCAGAAGCAGCCCTCCCATCTTGGCCCGAAAGCTATCCCGAATCGATCCTTTCAACAGACCGCTCATAGCCGAGACTCCTCCTTCGAGCGCCTTTAGAAAGACATTACCCACGAACCCGTCACAGACGACCACATCAACCGGCCGCTCGGTAAGTAAGTGGTGTCCCTCGACGTTCCCGGCAAACGGTAGCGGCCCGGCTTCCAGGAGTTCAAAAGCGCGGTAGTTCAGCTTATTCCCCTTTGCCTTCTCCGTTCCGATGCTCAATAGACCGATCCTCGGGTGAGAGATCCTCAGCACGTCACGTGCGTAGCTTGCCCCCATAAGGGCAAAGTGTGCGAGGTGACTCGGGGCACAATCGACATTCGCACCTACATCGATAACAAGGATCTCTTCTCCGAGAACAGTCGGTATAGAAGCGGCGATCCCCGGCCGTGGGATCCCGGCGATGCGCCCGAGGGTAAAGATTGAACCGGCGACCACCGCACCTGTATTCCCCGGAGAGACGAACGCATCGACGTCCCGCGCCTTAAGGGCAATCAATCCTCTAACCAATGAAGAGTCGCGTTTACTGCGCACCGCCCGTACAGGCGACTCGTCCATTCCGATCGTCTGCGTCGTCGGGAGGATGGTGAAACATCCCCCCTCCACTTCGTTGTGCGCGTTAAGCGCAGCGCGGACTATCTCTGGATCACCGGCAAAGACAATATCCGCACCACTCCGGTGCCCAACAGCAATTCCCCCTCTCACCAACTCACACGGGGGGAGATCTCCCCCCATCACGTCCAGTAAAATTCGCATAATTGAGCCTGCACTAACGCGCGACGTTGGTGCCGAGAGCGGGACTTGAACCCGCACGGACGTATAAAGTCCACATGGCCCTCAACCATGCGCGTCTGCCAATTCCGCCACCTCGGCAACAATTTCATGTTAGCAAACCGGAGGGAAGCTGTCAACAAACATCAAGGAAGAGAAGCCCCATTCAGACACAAAAAATCGATTACTCACTGATATTTAACCGCAGCAGCACTTGTCTTACGGTACAAATCGTCCTATGATGGAGGAAGACGTGAAAGTAAATAGTCAATGAGGCACATGATGAAAGCTGTCGGAGGTGAATGAATGAACACCAGTGCGCGTGCTTCAAGCATCTTCTTGAGCCTAATGATTGGTTTCTTAATTACAATGGTCTCTTCACTTGCACTCGCCGAACCGGCAACCTACAGCGGTGTCACTTTCCCCCTCGGTGACCGCTCCTTCGCCGATCGCGTCGTTTCCTACCGGGCGGCGAGTTGTGTTAGAGCGTCGTTCGCTAACCCACGCGCTGCTCTCGGTCCCCCAGATTGCGATGGAGACGGGTGCAGAGCCTGCTACGGATGCGATACATGCGCCGTTGCCCTTGGTTATCGCTTGAGCGAACTCGACGATCGCGGCTATCTGACTTTGGAGTTTGTCGATAACTTACTGCTTGACGTACCAGGTAATGACCTCTTTGTCTATATTACAAACGGGAAACGGTGCCAGGTGGAGATCAGTTCTAACGGAATCAACTTCATCTTTGTCGGTGAGGTAAGCGGGTACCCAGGAGGCATAGACATCTCACCGTTCGTAAGCGACCAAGAGGAGTTCCACTTCGTCAGGCTCAGGGATGTACCGAGAGACGAAGACCGTTCTTCCTGCCCAGGGCCAAGCATCGATGCTGTCGGTGCAATGGGGTCGCTACAGGAAGTGGAGACAGGCAAGGCGTTCGGCTCTCTGGAGCTTCTCCCCACCGGCGAAATATCAATCATGGTGGGAGAAACACCTAAGAACATCTTGATCATCCTCGACTCCTCATCGAGCATGGAGGATGCGTTCGAGGACTCAACTAAGATCAGGGTCGCCAAGGAGGTTCTCACAGAACTGGTTGATATTATCCCTGATGATGCGTTAGTCGGCTTGCGCATCTTCGGTATGTGCAAGCTAAGCCGCCTCCTTCTCCCAATGGGACCCCTGGAGCGCAACGCTCTGCGGACGCAGATCCAAGCCATTGAGACCGGTGGCCCCACCCCGATCGCCTACGCACTGGAGCAGGCGCGTAAAGACTTCGCGGATATTCCCGACGCTAAGTTGATCCTGCTTGTAAGCGACGGACAGGAAACATGCCGTGGAGACCCTGTGGCTGTTGCCCGAGAGCTGATCACCGCTGGCTACGAGTTGAAGATCCACGTGGTCGGGTTCGCTGTGGAAGGGGGCCAAGGCGCGAGGGAGCAGTTGATGGCGATCGCTGAAGCGACCGGTGGGATCTACTTCGACGCTGAAAGCAAAGAAGAGCTGCGAAGTGCGCTGCACCTCTCAGTTCAGATCCCTTACCAAGTCTACGACCAGCAGGGCGTTCAGGTTTTCAGTGGGGTGCTCGGCCAGCCTGGGCCACGTCTCCCCGCAGGCGTTTACCGCGTGGTCATCGATACCCTGCCCCCGCTTGAATTGGAGAGTGTGGTCATCCAGCCAGAACAGATGACCACGATCACTCTGCAGCGCTCCAACGGGACCTATTCCGCTGAGGTAGAGTAGCTCTAGAGGTAAGCTCCGCCGTGGATATTCAGGATCGCCCCGGTGATGTAGCTCGCATCTTTGGAGGCGAGGAAGGAGACCGCGGCGGCAACCTCCGCTAGTTGCCCTGTCCTCCCTAGAGGGATTATATCTTCAACTTGTTTAAGAGGATAGGCCCCTGTCTCGATAAAGCCAGGATTGACTGCGTTTACCCGAATCCCGTACCGCCCCTCCGACTTAGCGAGCGATTTTGTGAGGATGAGGAGCCCGGCCTTGGCAATCGTATAGGGAACGGTATTGGGGACAGCGCGTAGAATCTCGGTGTGCATCATCCCGATGCTGATTATCTGCCCGCCTTTATGAGCACGCATGTGGGGAACAACCGTCTTGCAGCAGAGAAAGGCACTCGTGAGATTGCTATCTAGAACCTCCTCCCATTCCTTGAGGGTAATTTCGAG
>JAUWGE010000001.1 GCA_030606565.1 Candidatus Bipolaricaulota bacterium
CTGATCACCTGGCCGAGGTATTCCTCGCCGAGGAGTTCGAAGCATTCTTCACCGGCAAAAGCCCCCTTGAAGGCAGGTACATTGAGGTACTCTACCTCGATCTCGGCATAGGGGACCGGCTTACCGTCCATCATGACGATCCCCTGGAACGTGTTGCCGACCCACAACGGGGAACTCGGGGTTAAGGGAACGATCTCCGCTTTCATACCAATTTCCACATCCCAGTCGGTAGGAAGTCCGCCAGCGTTGACGATCACCTTGGTGTATTGCGTGATGTACTTATCTTCCATCCCCTCCCAATAAGGGGCGGGCTCCAGATAGAAGACGAAGTCGCCCATACCAAGGCACTTGTAGGTGGTCTTCCAGGCATCGACGCTCAGCGCGCCGTGCTCAAACTTGAAGGGCTCAAGCGTATCGAGCAGATCCTTACTCTGGTCTTTGTGGAGGACACCAAACCCAACCGGCCGCTCCATGTTCATGCTTGTTGGGTCGGCGGCGGACCCAGGGTGAGTGAAGATCAACTTGATTTCTAGGTTGTTGGATTCGTCCCCGGAGATGAAGTCATCCGAAGGGTAGATCATCTGAAAGTGACCAAACGACGCAAGGCTGATCCCAAGCATCAAAACTAGGGACAGCGACAAAACTACACTCTTCTTCATAGTCTTTTCCTCCTCATTTTTAACTATTTGTCTGCAACGGAACCACTGTCTGCTATTTTATTTCCTTCTTTTTCTCACCCCCTTTTTGTGTTTATTTCTATTAATTGATGATTTTAACCCGTTTAAAACGCTTGATTAACGGGACCCCTCCCCCATCGTCCACCCAATGTAGAAGAGCACGCCGATACAGAGAAGGATCATTACCAAGGCTATGACGGAGAGGAGCCCCACCATTACCCAAAGTGGCGTGTTGCTCGGTCCCTGCGCTTGGGGGGTGGCAGTGGTCGTGCCTGGGGTCCAGGAAGGGGTCTCTGCCCCTGGAGCCCAAGTAGGCGCCCCCTGGGTCACTGGCGCAGCTGGAGCTTCGGTCGACTCGGCTGGCTTGGTCTCTTCTGGGGCGGCCTGAGCTGGGGCTTCCGGAGCCTCTGGAATAGCCGCCGGCGCTTCTTCCACAGGTACCTCCGCCGTCCCTCCCTCAGCGGGTGTCAGCGCCGGCCCCTGCTTGGTGACCGCGTGGCCTGGCCCGCCGTCGAAGACGACGTAATAGGGTACCACATCGGGCTTTTCGATGGTGAGAGAACCGTATTCGTCGAATTTCCCTTCCCAGAGGACGTTACCGTCTTTGTCTTCGAGCCTGCAGGCCATCCCGGAACCGCTGGAGCCGTCGGAGAAGCCCGCCTCAACATAGATGGTCCCGTCCTCATTATCCTCGACGTACAAAAGCGGTGTGTGTGCGCTCGCCGGGATAGTCATCAAAAGAGCCATCCCTACTCCGATGGCAAGGCTCAAAGCTATCCTTCTTTTGATCAAGTATTTCATCCGTCCCCTTTCTAAAAACATCGATTCCTCCTTGATCGTTCGCTAAGCCTTTCTCACCAACACACGACAGAGATTGCCTTCTCTCCAAATCTTGAGGGGTTTGAGCCCCTTGATTTCCTGCAACATCTTGGGGGCCATCTCCAGGCGACTAGGGTCGTCAGTGAGGATCTCAAGACACTCACCCGTGTCTAACCGTTCTAGTTCCCGGGAAACCCGGCGGGGGTGCTCGAGGAGCGGGACTCCCCGCAGGTCTATCTTGCAGGCAACCTTTTGCGGCAGTTTTGGTTCCCCGAGCGTTATCGTATGGGAGGCTCCTCTCTTTAAGATCGCGGCTTTTACGGCACTCCTCACGGTATTCGAGAAGTTCCATCTTGCCTCCGAGAACCTCAAAGTCTTCCTTTTCGCCGAGCTCTTTAAGGGCGCCAACGGGCGGAATCTCGGCGACATTGCCGCAGCCCAGGCAGATGAGGTGATAGTGCTCATTTAAGCAGACTTCGTAGTGGTAGTGATCCCCCAGGACGCTCGCCTCTACCAGCCCCAATTCTTTGAGGAGCTTAACCGTCCGATAGACCGTGGACAGGCTGATCTTAGAGTTCTCTTTCCCAGCCAGCTGGTCGAGTTCACTCGCCTTGCGGTGAGCGTTGTTACCGCTTATGAGAAGCAGGAGCCTCCGTTCGGGGGTGATCCTCTTCCCCTCTGCCCGTAAGAACCACGTCGCTTCGGAAATGTCCATCGCCTCATCTTATTGCAAATAATTTTCAATTGCAAAAGGATTCTAGTCTACTTTCCCTCTCTTGTCAAGGGGTAAGGTCAGGGAAGAACTGCGGGTTAGAGATCCGAGTACGGTCACACAGGTTTGACGATGACGCGGCGTGCCACGCCACGACCCAGGGCAATCCGGCTTCCATGCACCTCGATGAGGAGCGGGCCGTGGAATGCTCCGGCTCCCGCCACTGAGATGATGTCGCCAGGATGAATCCCCATCTGCTCCAAGTGACGGCATAGACCCCGACCGCCGTGTACCTTAACAACACGCGCTTTGTCCCCAAAGCTCAACTGGTCTAGGGTCATCGGAAGCTTCTCAGAACCACTCCTGAACCATCCATTGGGCCACCTTATTGAAAATGGTTCTCAATTGTAACGTAAAGAGTACTCTCACTCTGCCTTATTGTCAAGGAAAATGCGTTAGGGATCGCAGAGATTCGCAAAGAACCTTGCACGCTGGCCACTGTATATCGCAGCAACCCGCGTTTGGTCCCAGATGCCCAGCCGGTCCAGGGCCATTGCTTCTTTCCTTTGGTGGAATAAAGGACCTCTTCCCCGTTAAAGAGACAAAAGGAATATGCGCTCGCCTTCGCATCCCATATGTCATCTCGCACCATGACAGGTTGCCTTTTCAAGAGGCGGTTCCTCATTTACAGTCGCGTCAAGACAGTGCCAAGGAGTGATTGCCGATTGACTCAACGGTTGAGAACGTCCTCTATCCTCGTTGGTCTCCTGTTCTGGCTTGTATTCCTATCGCTTAGCGCAGGGAGCCCAATCTTCACCCACCGGTTTACCGTGGTGGTCGATCCGGGACACGGAGGGAAGGACCCCGGAGCGATTGGAGTCGATGGGATCTGTGAGAAGTGGATCAATCTAACAATCGCCCAGATGGTATACCTCAAGTCGCTCGACCACCCGGCATTGCGGGTGATCTTAGCTCGGAGGAACGACGAGTACATCTACCCCACCGATCGTATCAAAGAAGCGAATCGAATCGGCGCTGACCTATATGTGAGTGTCCACGCCAACGCGTATTCTAACGCAAGTGTTTCTGGAGTGGAGACTCTGGTGCACGAGACTCAAGGGCGCGGGAGCCAGAGCTATCGCTTGGCCGAGATTCTGCAGCAGCACCTTGTTTCCCAAACAGGGGCGAGAGACCGGGGAGTGAAGTGGGCGCCGCTGTTCATCCGGCAAGCCCAGATGCCAGCCGCTCTGGTTGAGGTGGGATTTATCACCCATCGGTTCGAGGCCAAGCTTCTGCAAAGCCTTTCCTACCAGAGCAAGATCGCCGACGCGATTCTCGATGCCATCCTGGAGTTCCTCTATAAACCTTAGAATGAGGAAAAGGCTCCTAACACTTTACCAGCTTCTCCTTGACGCCTACGGAAGGCAGCACTGGTGGCCTGGGGCAAACCCATTCGAAGTGATAGTCGGGGCGATCCTCACCCAACGGGTGGCTTGGGCAAACGTAGAAAAGGCCATCTCCTCCCTTAAGGAAGCTGGGCTGATGGAGCCGCGGCGGCTGAGCGAGGCGCCGCTTAAAAAGATTGCTCCTTTAATTCGCCCCTGTATCTACTACAATGAAAAGGCGAAGAAGTTAAAGGCCTTCTTGACGTTCCTCGAAGAACGCTACCGCGGTGATCTTTCTCTCCTCCTATGCTTGCCTGTTTCTTCTTTGCGCAAGGAACTCCTCTTTGTACAGGGCATTGGTCAGGAGACCGCCGACTCCATCATCCTCTACGCCGCGGGCAAACCGAGCTTTGTCGTCGACGCATATACTCGGAGGATCCTCAATCGCCTCGGCCTGATCGAGGAAAGGACGAAGTATGATGAGATTCGCGCGCTGTTCATGGGAAACCTGCCTCCGAACGCTCCGCTGTACAACGAGTACCACGCCCTCCTCGTCCGCCACGGCAAGGAGCGCTGCCGCAGCAGCCGACCGCTGTGCGATGGGTGTTCTCTTCGCGCGATGTGCTCGTTTCCTCAACAAGGAACGATCACCGCCTCTGGAAAAGAGATGTGAGCCAGGGTCGCCTCAACCGGCCAGGGATGAGAGCGGATCGTGCTTCAGACGCGGATCTTCTTCCACGTTCCTTGGCGAAATTTCCAACTCATAAGGAGAGCAAGGGCCGACCAGTAGACTATCTCTCCCAACCAAGCTCCTACGATCCCCAACCCCAAGCGCAGACCCAAGAGGTAGGCAACGGGGAGGTACAACAGGGAGCAGACCCCAAGCTCGCCGAGCATGACAAAGCGCGTGTTTCCCGCTCCCTGCAGTGCACTTTCAATGACAAGAGCGACACCGCCGAAGGCCTGTATCATCCCCAGAATGATGAGGGGAGCACACCCCAACGCGATTACAGCGGAATCGGATGTGTAGATGGAGAAAATCGCTCTGGGGAAGGCAACAAATAGGAGTCCCACTGCGCCCATCAGGTAAGCACCCAGTTTTGCCGCTTCCCAGGTATACCGCTCCGCTTCCTTAGACTGACTGGCACCGAGATTCTGCCCGACCAGGGTCGCGGCGGCGACTCCGAGTCCAATTGTCGGCATGATGGATAGGCCGTAGATTGAGCGGATCACGTTACTCGCGGCAAGTTCCAAGGTGCCGATACGGGAGACGATGGAGAAGAACGCGAAGAAGCTTCCGTTACCGATAAAGCGCTGAGCGATCACCGGAAGGGATAGGCGAAAGATAGGGGCAAACCAGGGAATAGCAAGCGACAGGCGGCGGTAGGGGGAGAAGCTCTTGCGATAGCGACCCAATAGACTGATGATTACAAAGTAGGTCGTCCCTATTCCGGTGGCGATTGTAGAGGCGATCGCCGCGCCCGCGATTCCCATTTGTGGTAGGCTGGCGTGGCCAAAGATCAGCAGGTAGTCTAGGAGAATATTGATGACAGTAACGATGATTGCTGAAGTCATTACTTGCTTAGTGCTTCCCACTCCGCTGAAGAATCCGCGGTAGACCATATTGAGGAGCAAAAACGCCGCTCCAAGGAAGCGGTACCGCAAGTAAAGCTCCCCAAGGTGCGCAACCTGCGGTTCACCGGATAGTAACGGAGCAAAGGCTGCGGCGACCCAGGGTCCTGCCGCAACCAATGGGATCCCACCGATTAAGGCCAATAGTAGCCCCGCATTGAGGACGTGGCCGCACTGCGCGTAGTTCTCCTCACCGTAGCGGCGCGAGGTGAGGGTTTGGACGCCGACCCCGATTCCGGCCAACGAGAAGACGATGGCAAAGTATCCAACCCCGGAGATACCAGCGGCGGCAAGCGGGACCGCGCCAAGGCGCCCGAGCATCGCCGTGTCGACGACACTCAGCAGGGTGATGGAGAGCATCCCTAGCGCCACTGGATAGGCGAGGCGGATCACCGCACGTGAGCGCGTTGGGTGAAGCTTCATCCTCTTCCAGAGGCTGCACGAATGAGTAACCGATCCTTTCATCACACTACCCCTTCTCTATCCCTTCAACCACCGTTTTTAGGTTCACCTTATCCAGTTGCGTCAACATCACTCCGGCGATCGTTGCTAACGTTCCCAGTACCTTAAAGAAAGTGAGGCTTCCTCCCATAAGGAGAACCTCGGCAAACAGGGTGATGAGGGGAATGGAGTTCGCCGAGACTGCGACCTGAGTAGCGGAGAGATGGACAAGGGCATAGTGCATAGTGAGGAAGGCACCAGCCGGGCAGAGGACGCCCAAGAACAGGATCTCCGATACGATCGTAGGGGTGACCTGTGTGAACCAGCGCAGGCCGTCGGTTGCTGCAAGCGGGCCGAACAGAAAGAGGAGGGTGAAGATGGGGATTGTCTTTACCGCGTCCTTGATTGCCAGGAAGGAAAGGCCCCAGATGAGCATCGCCGAGAAGAGGGCGAGATAAACGATAGCGGTCTTCCTGTAAGATTGCATGGACATACCTTCCTGTTTATCGCGGTGTGCTGGGTGCATTGTGCCTGCCATTACTTACTTTAACAACTGGCTTTAGCCTCGCAACAGTGGTAACGTGGGTCTAACGGCGCAAGGAGAGTGGAAGTGGGTAAGCGGGGCGTATTTCTCTTGGTGGCACTGGTGGGCATTCTCGTCTGTTTTTTCAGTTTCATCCGATTGGGTTATGGCGAAAAGCCTGTCCTTAGCCTGCGAAGCTGGCTTTGCATCCTTCAAGATGCCGAGGCTGAAACTGTCATGCGGTCCGGGTTTGACCTTGTGGTCATGGACTACTCCAGGGACGGCTCTGATGAGGCACGCTATACGCAAAAGGAGATCGGTGAGATCGTGGCTTCCGGAGTTATCCCCATCTGCTATCTGAGCATCGGCGAAGCCGAGGACTACCGCTTCTACTGGGAGACCTCCAGGAAGGAGGATCCTCCGTCCTGGCTTGGACGGGCCAACCCTGGCTGGGAGGGGAACTACAAGGTCCGCTACTGGGAGGAGGGCTGGCAGAGGATCGTCTTTTCCTACTTGGACCGGGTTCTTGAGCAGGGCTTTGCTGGAGTCTACCTGGATGTCATCGACGCGTTCGAGTACTGGGCCGATCCTCAAAACGGTGAGTCCATTCGCCCCAGTGAAGAACTTGCTGCACAGTGGATGATCGCCTTTGTGAAAGAGATAGCTCGCTATTGCAGGGAGGAGAAGGTGCGATCTTATTTTAACATCATTCCTCAAAACGGCGAGCGGATCCTCGACTTCGATACTGATCGTTCGTATCTGGCCGCGATCTCTGGGATCGGGGTTGAGGACCTCTGGTACGACGAGACCGAGCTTCAACCACAGGAGGAAACAGACTGTCGCCTCTCCTACCTCTTCAAGATCGCGGCTGAAGGTAAGCTCGTCCTTTCTATCGACTATGTGGATGACGGAACAGGCTACCGGGGCGGTAACTTGGCTCGCATCCGCGACTACCGGGCGAGGGCTGAGGCAGCGGGCTTTATCCCCTATGCGGCGCGTACTGACCGCGCGCTTGACCGCATCATTAGGATCACCGGTCTGCAGCCGTAACAGGGCGCGGTTTACTTTAAGATCTTGTCACGGTAAAGTCTTCCTGCCAACATAATCTAGGAGGTTGTCTTGTCCGGCCCTACAGTGTTTAGTCAGAATCGAATTTGCCAGATGCTTCATATCCGCTATCCTATTCTTTTGGGAGGGATGGCACATGTGTCGCGCGCGCCGCTAGTTGCTGCCGTCTCCAACGCGGGCGGCTTGGGGATCATTGGATCTGGCGGGATGCCGCCCGATATCTTGGTCGAGCAGATCGCGCAGGTGCGGAAGAAGACCGACCGACCGTTTGGCGTGAACCTGATGTTGATGGACCCAAACATCGAAGAGCAGGTCGAGGTCGTCCTGCGTGGGGACGTCCCGATGGTCTCGACCGGGGCGGGAAATCCGGCGAAGTACATGGACAGGTTGAAAGAAGCCGGGATCAGAGTCTTTCCGGTCATCCCGGCGACGGCACTCGCCCGCAGAATGGAGCGGGCCGGAGCCGACGGTATCATCGCTGAGGGGACGGAATCCGGTGGGCACGTCGGAGAGGTGACGACGATCGTCCTCGTGCCGCAGGTAGTTGATGTTGTGTCCGTACCGGTCGTCGCCGCCGGTGGGATCGCCGACGGCCGCGGTCTTGCGGCCGTCCTTGCCCTTGGTGCAGAGGGAGTGCAGATGGGGACCAGGTTCCTTGCCTCGGCCGAAGCACCGGTTCATTCGAATTACAAACAGGCGCTCTTGAAGGCAAGCGATCGCTCGACGATCGTCACCGGGCGCAGCCTCGGCGCGCCGGTGCGCACGATCGTCAACCGGATGACCAAACAGTTCGCCCGCTATGAACAGGAGCATCGCTCGTTTGAGGAATTCGAGAGCTTGGCCGTGGGTGGGCTTCGTCGTGCTGTCTACGATGGTGACACAGAGGATGGTTCCTTGATGGCCGGGCAGATTGTTGGTCTGATCGATGAAATCAAACCGGTGGAGATGATCATCGAAGAGGTAGTGCGAACAGCCACAGAATTACTGCAGGAGGGGAAGCTTTAATTGGATGGCAGTTGCTAACGACAGGACGCTGCGTGACCTGGAGTACGATCGGCTAAAACACCTGCTCAAGGAGTTTGCCTCTTCTTCCCTTGGAGAAGAGGCGATCGATGCTCTTACTCCGCTTGCCGACCAACCAGCGATTGAGCGGGGGATGGCCGAGGTGAAAGAAGCGATCAGCTTTCTGGAGCAGCGAGGGCACTTCTCGCTTGGTGGCGTGCACGACCTTGCTCCTCTCCTTGACCATGCCAAGGAACGGACCCTCCTCGATGGTGAGGAGTTTCTCCTCGTCCTTCAAACGATCGAGAGCACCCACCAAATTCGGGCCACGCTTACCTCGAAAGAGGATTTACCCCTCCTTCGACGGTTCGCCGAGCGCCTCTCTGAAGCAAGTGAACTTGCAAAAAGGATCACTCAAGCGATCGACGAAACTGGTGAGATCCGTGACGACGCCTCGCCCACCCTTAAGCAATTGATGGGCAGGCGGCGAACCCTTGAGGAGCGGATCGAGAAAAAGCTACACGCGTTGATCGAGCGTAATCCTGAACTGATCAGCGAAGCCGTGGTGACCCGCCGCACCGGACGCCTAGTGATTCCGATTAAGAGTGGAGCAACGGGGGCGATGGAGTTCGTGGTACACGACCGCTCGGCAACCGGTCAGACCCTGTACGCCGAGCCGACCTCGCTTGTGGCGGAGAACAACGCAGTCGTTGGGATAGAAAGCGAGATTCGCAAGGAGAGGCTGCGCATCCTGCGCGAGTTGACAGATGCGTTCAAACAAGCGGAGCCTGCATTCCTGCGTGACCGGATGATCTTGGCTCACCTTGATTCCCTTTTTGCTCGTGCCGCCTACGCGGCTGCCCACCACTGTGCGTTTCCTCACCTCTCAGATGTTATTGTGCTAAGGGATGCTCGTCATCCCCTGCTTCCGGAGAAGAGGGTTGTGCCGATCTCACTCTCCCTGGGCGGCCATACCCGGATGACCGTAATCACCGGCCCCAACACCGGCGGGAAGACGGTGACCTTAAAGACGATTGGGCTGTTGACGCTGATGACCCAGTCGGTCATTCCCATCCCCGCCTCCCCGGACTCCGAGCTTGCGATCGCTGCAAAAGTGCGAAGTGACATTGGCGATGAGCAGTCGATCGAGCAGAACCTCTCTACATTCTCTTCCCACATGGGAAACATAGTCTCTATCCTTAAAGAAGCGGATGCCGACTCGTTGATACTGCTCGATGAACTCGGTGCCGGGACCGACCCGCAGGAAGGTGCGGCACTCGGGCTGGCGATCCTTGAGGACCTGTTATCAAGCGAGGCGCTGGTTGCCGCCTCCACCCATCTCACCCCGCTCAAGTACTTCGCCATTCGCCATCCTACGGTAAAGACCGCCTCTATGGAGTTTGATGTAGAGACCCTCTCGCCGACGTTTAGGGTGGTTGAAGGGATACCCGGCCGGAGCAACGCCTTTGTCATCGCCCGCGGGCTCGGTCTCTCTGCCCCCTTGGTCAAGCGCGCCCGCTCGTTCCTCTCGGAAGGGGAGATCAACGCTGAAGACATCATCGAGGAGTTGCAGCGCGAACGCCAGACGATGATTAACTATCGAAGAAAGGCGGAACAGAAACTCTCCGAAGCCAAGCAGTTGGAAGAGTCCTACCAGGAGCGACTCGCCGCTTTTGAGAGCGCAAAAGAGGAAGAAATCTCCTCAAGGCTGAAGGAGTTGGAAGCCTTCCTCCGTCGTGGCCAAGAGAGGGTGGAGCACCTTCTTGCCGAGATGAATGCCAGTCCCACCGTGGAAGGGGCAAAGGGTGCCTATCGCGAACTTGCCGGGCTGCGGAGGGAGCTTTCTCAGCAGGAAGAGTTGTTCTCACGCAGGGAGGAAGAAGAGGGGATCTCCTCGGCGGAGCTTAAGGTCGGATGCCTCGTCCACGTACGCAGCCTGGATGCCGACGGACGCATCGTACAGCTCGCCCAGGGGGGGAGAGTAACGGTCGATCTTGAGGGAATCCGGGTGCTCACCGACCGCTTCGATTTAGCACCGCCTAGACAGGAGCACAAGGTCAAGTCCCACTCCCCGCTGCCCTTGCAGCCGTCCGTTGGGAGGGTTAGTTTGCAGTTAAACGTGCGCGGGATGACGGTCACTGAGGCACTGCGCGAGGTTGAATCCTACCTCGACCGGCTTCTTTTAGCCGATGTCAGGCAGGCGAGCATACTGCACGGGAAGGGGACCGGTGCGCTGCAGGATGCTGTGCGCAACTACCTTTCTTCTTGTTCATTCGTCGGATCCTGCGGCCCGGCGCCGCCGCGGGAGGGTGGGGAAGGGGTGACCCTCTTCGAACTCATGGGTGAGGAGAAGGATTGAAAGGATTAAG
The DNA here is from genome assembly GCA_030606565.1 of Candidatus Bipolaricaulota bacterium. Taxonomy (GTDB): domain Bacteria; phylum Bipolaricaulota; class Bipolaricaulia; order UBA7950; family UBA9294; genus UBA9294. Next base: position 10,629 of record JAUWGE010000001.1, read on the forward strand.
CCTTTTCGTTAACATGAATCGCTAAGTCTACCGAATAGGGAGAGTTTCAAGCGTGAAGATTACCAAGGTAGAGATCCGGCCGATGCGCAGCGAGGGAAACCTAAAGGCGTTTTGTTCGGTCGTCTTCGACGATGTGTTCATCGTCCATAGTGTGAAGGTCATTCAGGGGAAGGAAAGCCTGTTTGTCGCCATGCCCAGCCGGGAGATCAAAAACGGCGAGTTCCGCGACACAGCACACCCAATTGACAACGACTTCCGCTTAAAGATGGAACAGATCATCATTGATAAGTACAAGGAGGTTGTAAAAGAGGAGCAGGCGGTACTATCTGCGGATATTCCCACTGAGGATCTGACATTTTAGGGCGTAGCCAAGCGGTAAGGCAACGGCCTTTGGAGCCGTGATCGGAGGTTCGAATCCTCCCGCCCTAACACTTAAGTATGAAGGAAAGACCGATTGAGGAACTGGCGAGGAAGCTTCGCTTGAAAATTGCGCCGGAGGCGCTGGAGCGGGCCTTCCTCCACAGTTCGTATGTGAACGAGCGTGGCGACCCACGCGGCTCGAACGAGCGGCTGGAGTTCCTGGGCGATGCGGTAATAGGCCTTGCCGTGACGAACTACCTGTGCAAACAGTATCCGGATGCGGATGAAGGCCGTCTTACCAAGGCGAAGTCGATCGCTGTCAGCCGACCGATGCTGTCCGAGAAGGCAGAAGGGCTAGGCTTCTCTGCTTACCTTCGTTTGGGGAAGGGAGAGGAAGCAAACAATGGCCGCAAGCGAGCCTCCAATTTGGGGAACGCCTTTGAGGCCCTGGTTGCGGTTATCTTTCTCGAGCGCGGATTTTCATACGCAGCGAAGTTCGTCGTGCGTTACCTTAAAGAGGATATCGAGCGGTTCCTCGCTGAACAGTCAGCGACAGGGGACTATAAAAGCCTATTACAGGAGGCGGCACAGCGACTGTTCGACCGTCGGCCAGCATACGTCGTTACCGAAGCAACGGGAAAGGAGCACCGCAAGAAGTTCACGGTGAAGGTCGCTGTGGCCGGGCACCGTGGAATCGGCCGCGGTCGCAGTAAGAAGGAGGCTGAGCAGGCAGCGGCGAAACAGTTATACTTGATATTGGAGGAGTTCTAAGAAACGCGCCCGTAGCTCAGTTGGATAGAGCAGCGGTTTCCTAAACCGCAGGTCGGAGGTTCGAGTCCTCTCGGGCGTACAGGTTTCATCTCGTTTAAGCTTCTGTAATCCAGAACGCGCTCCGGCCTATCTTGACCTTTAATCATGCTGTTTTTGTGTAGCGCAGCGCTAGCCCCGTTCCTGCACGCGATAGCGCCTCTTCTAAGACGATTTTTTACTACAGCCGTGACACCAGCACCCACTTTTGGTGTATATTATAATATTACTCGACATGGAGGTGAGAGATGTGAAAAAGCGGTTCGTGTGGCCAGGCGTTGTTCTGGTGGGGCTCCTACTTATCGCAGCTGTGATGGGCGCAGCATCGACCTCGTCAAGCGTTTGGAGTGGGCGATACAGGGTGGGAGAGACAGTGTTATTTAAGGTGGAAGACCAGAAGGTCTTCTGCTGGTGCTGCTGCTGTCAGCCCGCCTGCCCCGAGACGCAGGTGTTGGGTTGGCATATTGCCGACTCTAGTGGTGGGATCGTCTATTCTGTGGTGAATGACGCACCGGTCCCGGCATCCATCTGGCAGGGAAGTTGGTCACAGATCAATTCCCTGGGAGCATCCGTTGCTGCAGGCTACTACATACTCTGCGTGGACACGTCGGTGGGAACCCTCTCGCGGTGTCTTTACTTGTATGACCCGTGCTGCGGTTGCTGCTGGGGCTGTTGCGGCTGGAGCTGTTGTGGATGGAGCCGCTGCGGATGCGGACCACAGTCAACGATCACCAGCTGTTGCTCTCGGACAAGCTTGGTATGGATTGTGGAGGAAGCACCCTGTTGTCACCTCTTCTTCCGGTGGCCGTGTTGTTCTAGCTGCCCGTAGAGGACTTGACGATCGATCTTGCAGGAAGGTGCGTGAGAAAAAGAGTAAAGCGACGTTAAACGCGGATATAGACTATCAAGGGGGTACTTGTGAATAGGATTAGGGTATTTTGGGTGTTGTTGGGGGTCATGCTGCTCGCACTGACAAGCGGGATGGCCAAGGAGGAGGTCACACCGGTCCTTCCCGATGTCGTTGCTATGGCACAGGCGGCCGCCCAGGCAGCCGCGCTAGCACAAGCCCAGGCTGAGGCGATTGCCACCGAAGCCCAGGAGCTCTTGGACTCTCTAGATGTTGGGCAGCTGTTGAGCCAAGCCAGCGCAGCAAGCGCTGACGCGCAGGCCTCTGCCCTGGCGATCGCAGACGCTGAGTCACGGGCACTAGCGATGGCCGACGCGTTTGCGATAGCGTGTGCCCAGGCTCAAGCCCAGGCCAAGGCAAGCGTGCAAGCGTGCGTAAGCGCGGCAGCTCGTGCCGACGCAGCGGCAGCGGCTTTCGCATTAGCCTGCGCAGGTGCTGAAGCCCACACTGGAGCATCAGTGAGTGCATGTGCCGCAGCGAAAGCCAAAGCCGCGGCGGCGATTGAAGAGGTAATGACAGCAATTGCCTGCGCCCAGGCCGAGGCTGAGGCAAGTGCGCGTGCGTGCGCTGTGGTGGCCGCTGAGGTTGATGCCTATGCATTTGCGGTTGCTGAGGCGCTGGCCGAAGCAGTGGCGATTGCGAATGCCCAGGCGATCGCAGCAAGCCTCGCGGTGGCGACGGCCGAGGCTGAAGCCAAGGCGGTCGCCGAGGTGTCGGCCTCGGCCCAGTCGCATGCCCTGGCAGTGTCCGCAGCTCTAGCACGGGCAGAGGCCCACGCGCGAAGTGCGTCCACCGCATCCGGCCAGGCTCGAGCAACGACCGAACTCACTACGCAGAGGATAAAACAGTCCGTACCATGTGGCACAGTTGTTGCCGAGGTGGGTGGAGTCATCGAGGCAATCGCTGATGTCGTGGCAATGGCCAGCGCTTCCGCGGACGCATCCGCGCAGGCGGCAGCCATCGCAGCAGCCTCAGCCAGTGCATCGGCAGAGGCCGCGGCTTCGGCTTATGCTCGAGCAAAGGCCGAAGCGGAAGCTGCTGCATTTGCGTTCGCCCACGCTCAAGCCTCAGCGCTAGCCGTTGCTGAGGCGCACGCTCTTGCCATAGCGGAAGCCGAAGCGGCAGCGAGTGCGATCGCCGTAGCGTATGCCGAAGCGCAAGCCCAAGCCAATGCAGTGGCGACCGCTCTTGCGCAAGCCAGGGCGGCTGCCCACGCCGCAGCAACGGCGATCGCTGGATCGTACAGTACCGCATTCGCGGAGGCCGACGCGGTCGCTACAGCGTGTGCACAAGCGACGGCAGCAGCCAGGGCAATGGCTCGAGCAATCGCCACAGCAAGGGCCCAAGCCGAAGCTACCGCTTCAGCAGCGGCCGATGCCTGTGCGGTAGCAACAGCCAGTGCACAAGCCATGGCAAGCGCAATTGCGCAGGCTGCGGCGCAGGCATCGGCCAGTGCGGCAGCGGCGGCATCAGCGTATGCGGAGGCGCGAAGTGAAGCAAGCGCCATGGCCGGTGCGGTCGCCATAGCTGTCGCCGAGGTACAGGCTCAAGCTGCGGCCTGCGCAACCGCAGCGGCGCAGGCACAGACGGTAGCTACAGCGTGTGTTCAGGCAGCCGCCCAGGCCTCTGCATCTGCCGAGGCCAGCGCATCGTCAGTCGGAACCGGTGAAGCCTACGCGCAGGCCTTCGCAGCCGCGGTGGCGATAGCCTCTGCCGATGTCTTCGCCCACGCACAAACCGCTGCACAGGCGGCAGCACAAGCGCAGGCGGCAGCACAAGCGTGCGCATCCGCGTTCGCCGAGGCACAGACGGCAGCAGCAGCCGGAGTGCAAGCGGTAGCCGAAGCCGTCGCCGAGGCGCAGGCAGCGGCCCACGTGTGTGCGTCCGCGCAAGCTCAAGCCGAAGCCGCAGCGTTTGCAGGTGCAGAGGCAATCGCTGAAGCATCTGCGCAAGCACAGGCTGCAGCGCTGGCTGCAGCGCTGGCCCAGGCGGACGCTGAAGCCCAGGTGGCTGTAGGTGTCCTGGCTATTGCCGAAGCGCAGGCCGAGGCGGAAGCCTCCGCGCATGCGGCGGCACTTGCACTGGCTGCAGCGGAAGCGCACGTCACCGTAGGGGTAGAAGCAGCTACAACGGCGTTTGCGGATGCGGCCGCGGCCGCGTATGCCGCAGCTGGAGCATTGGCAATAGCGCATGCTGAGGCGTACGCCGCAGCGGGGGCTCTGGCGATTGCCCAAGCAGATGCCTATGCCGCAGCTCACGCCTGCGCAATAGCGTTTGCCGCCGCAGAAGCATCGGCCGAGGCCGTCGCTGATGCCCAGGTGAGAGCATCCGCGTCAGCGGAGACGGCCGCAGCAGCTCTAGCCCTCGCCTACGCCACAGCTGAAGCGGCAGCGAGTGCAGCCACGTCAGCGTCCGCTTCTGTGAGGGTGGTCCCCAGTATCGAGGCCTCGGTCAAGGCGTTTATCGATCCAGAGTGCCTCCAGCCTGTGTGCGAAGAATACGAGCCTTGTCCGCCTTGCCCGCCTTGTCCGGAGCCGGGCGAGCCGACGTATCCCGAGGGGTGTCCCGAGCCGGAGGATCAGGCTTGGAAGTTCGGTGAGGTAAAGGCCGGTGTGTTCAGCATGAAACAAGCGACGCTGCCACCCGATATCCGGGCGAGCTTCGAGCCGTTCAATATCGTCAATAGCTACGAGATCACGAACACCTTGCCTTCAGGCACGATGACGCTTGACACAAGCACCTGGACCTGGACCGTGACCTTCACCGGCGCCCTTCCTGCAGGCACCTACCATGTCCTCTACGGGTTCATCGATGCCAGGCAGTGCCCGGTCGGAACCTTGGATGTGTGGATCAACGCTTTTGGCAGAGTGACGCCGGGAGTCACACCGACTCCTGAACCAGAAGAGGCCTGCGTAAGGATAAGTTCATTCTGTGTGCCGCAGCAGCGGATCTCTCTACTCACTCTTCTTACAGGTGGACTCACGGAGTTCTCCACCACCATGACGATCAACAACGTGCGATACTCAACGGAGTTTGAATACTGTGGGGAAGAGGGGACGCGGTTTATAGTGTGCACACCGCAGGGCGTGTATGCCGCGGACCAAAGCCAACGCGTTTTCGCATACTGGGCAGCGTATGACGAGACGGAGCATTCTTGGGAACCGTTCTCCGAATCGAACTGCACAGCTGTGACGATTGAGGACGGCGCGTGGATCGCCGCGTTCTACCAGTGCGAGACGAGTTCTGGCTATACCCCACCACCTCCGTCGGAAGAGGTCTGCGTCAGGGTGAGCGCGTTCTACCTGCCCCCCGAGGCCCCACCTATAACTACGCCGACTTACAAGCCAGGAACGCCGCAGTATCTCGCGGGCCCGGTGCCGTTCCAGACAACATTCACCAAAGATGACAAATACAAGATCCTAACGGGATCAGAGCAGTGCGGAGAGCCCGGTGAGGGCTTCAAGATCTGTGCTCACCAACAGGTTTGGACCAGCACGGAGGAGCAGCTCGTCTTCGCCTACTGGGCAAAGTACAACGAGGAGAGCGAAACATGGACGCCAATCTCTGAAGCCACCACGTGCATTCGAGTCACGACGCGCACAGGCGCTTGGCTCGGCGCGTTCTACAAGCTTGTAAGCCCACAGACGGAAAACTACTAGCTCCAACTATCCGGGGGATGGCGAAAGTCGTCCCCCGTTTTTCATTGCAGTTGACGGGGTCGGGGACGCTTGTTACTCTAGGAAAGACGCGAGGGTGGCGGAATTGGCAGACGCGCTAGCCTTAGGAGCTAGTGCCTTAGGGCGTGCGGGTTCGAGTCCCGCCCTTCGCAGTTGTGGTTACTCGCATTTCCCGCTATAATGATTAAGCCTTTGCGGGAATAGCTCAGAGGTAGAGCACTGCCTTGCCAAGGCAGGGGTCGCGGGTTCAAATCCCGTTTCCCGCTCTTTAAAAAAGCTGGGAAGTCAAGGATGTTTGCCGGGGTGGCGGAATAGGCAGACGCAAGGGACTTAAAATCCCTTGAGGGTTTCCTCGTGCGGGTTCGAGTCCCGCTCCCGGCACAAGAGATCGCGGGGTGGAGCAATTAGGAAGCTCGTCGGGCTCATAACCCGGAGGTTGCTGGTTCGAATCCGGCCCCCGCAACCAGTCAGGCGGCGTAGCTCAACCGGTTTAGAGCGCTCGGCTCATATCCGAGAGGTTCGGGGTTCGAGTCCCTGCGCCGCTAGTTGTTTCATTAAATAAGGGGGCGTAGCTCTAATCGGGAGAGCGCTGCGTTCGCATCGCAGAGGTTGGCGGTTCGAATCCGCTCGCCTCCATTCCCTTGTTTGATAAGTGTCCTTTCCCCGTTTTGACGAAAGGGCACGAGACCTCACCTGCTTAACCTAGAGGCCGGCCCGCCATAGAAGAAAAGCGATTCCGGATGAGGCGATGCTGGTCCCAGCCAGGATGGCAACGGCTTTCCTTACGCCGAAGCGGATGGCCAACCGGTGGTGGATATGGCGCTTGTCGCCCTGGAATATCGACTGGCCGCGTACAATGCGGCGAATGACGGCAAAGACGGTGTCACTCAGCGGAAGTGCCACAAGGAACAAGGCTGGTAGGATTGACCATCCTTCTGGGTCACGGTTGAGGATCATCAATGTAAGGATTGCAAGTAGGTATCCAAGGAGCTCGGCGCCGGTATCCCCCAAAAGGAGCCGACCACGATGTCGGTTGAAGGGGTAAAACCCGACAAGCGCCCCCAGTGTGGCCGCAGCGAGGATCGCCCCCACAGAGCTTCCTATCGAGAAAGCGATGATGATGAGGGCGGTGAGCGGCGAGAACAGTGTGGCGATGGCCAGCCCGTCCAGCCCGTCGATCAGGTTCACCGCATTCATCAAGCCAACCACCCAGAGGAAGGTCACGAACCACTGAGCGCTTCCTAGATAGACCGCTGTGCCAAGGGAGATTAAATGAAGTGAGGAAAGACCGATCGCCGCGAAGGTCGCTGCAACACCCTGCCCGAGGAGCTTATACCGAGGGGAAAGGTCGATCCGATCATCGATTAAACTGACGAGGAGGATCACTGCGGCTCCCGCCAGGAGAAACAGGTTTAAATCGCTAAAGATTGGGATCATCCCCACGAGGGTGCCAACAAGGAGCACCGGACCGCCGATCGGCCTACCCTCGTCCGCAGCCCGAAATGGCCACGTTCTCCCAGCGTGGAGGATCAAAAGAGCGCCCACAATCGTGACGGCAAGTGAGAGTAGAACCGCCATGAGAAGTGACCAGACCATGGACTAAATTGTAGGAATAGGCCCCTGGGCGGGCAAGCTCTTCCTTAAAGGAATTAAAGACTCGGGATAACTTTGACTACCAGGTTAGTGCCATCCCGATTCTCCACTCGGTAAAACCGGTGGTATCGATAACCACTCCGCTTGACACCGAGAAGAACCCACCGTTACTGAGGGTTGCCTCCATCTCACTTCTACCCCAGTCGAATAACAGCCCTGTCGAGGTCGAGAAGAAGGTATCGACGGAGAAGGTGGAGCCGCATCCAGCGGGGGGGATCTCTACTATCAAAGAGATGATCTCCCAGTATTCCTGCGGGTAGTAGAGGTGGTCTTCCTCTAGGGCTTCAGTTAGTGGCTCAACGATCAAGCCGTACTCAGGGATCGTGATGACGTACTCACTCGTGTCCAGATTCGAGATGCTGGTGAAGGTCGCTCCGGCAAAGGTCGCCTGGAACGCGATCCCGTAGATCTCAATCCCGGTGAGCTTTGCCCCATCTTGCAAGATTTTGGTGTATATCTTCACGCAACCGAAATCGGTTTCCAGTGAGGGAATAAACGTATGACTTGCAGTCTGGATGGAGAAGTAATAATCCAGCGTTATATTCAGTGGAAGTCCGAACAGGTGTGTAAACGATAGCTCGATCTGTTGGGACTCAAAGCCCGAGCAGGTGAAGCTAGTCACGCTCGTCAGCTCAACGCAGGCAAAGGCGTTGGCCTTAAAGGTGAACTCCGCTCCCGAGAACGAGAGGTCACAGGACGCAATGGTGGGATCCGTCGTGTACGTCTTCGTGAGCAAGCTCCATACGGCGTAAGAAGGGGTTTGGTTGGTCGTTTGTGGGGCGGTAAACGTAATTCCGCTCAAGTCTGCTCCCAAGAAGATGGCAGCCTCGAATGAGGCAAATCCTCCCGGCAGCTCTCCGTAAAGATCGAGCACGTACCCGTTCTTCCAGCCTCCGGCGGCGTTCGGCCCCACCATGGCGGAGTAGAGCTTCATCTCAAGCGCTGAAAAACCAAACCTTAATACACCCTGTGCATAGAGAAATGAGCCAGTCTGTGGTTCAAAGAGCATCATCCCGTCGAAGCCAAAACACCCCAACGAGGCAGAAAGACCAAACTCCTGCCATAGCCAGCCGCTAAAGAGGAAATCAGAGGTGCTCGATACTTCTAAGAACGCAAGGCGCAAACCCACCTCAAGGGTCGACGAAAAGGAAGAAAAGGGCATCGTCTGCTGGGGAGACAGACCGATCTCTGCATTCCAACTTCCCGTAAACGACGGTTCCATGGCCAGGCAGGCTGTCGTTCCCAAAAACACAAATAAGCTCACAATAACTACAATGCGGTAACTCACCTGAGACTCCCTTTCACTCCGGTCACAATAAGCTCCTGCGTGTTAAGCGCATCTTTTAAGCCCCTTTTTGCTCTTTTCTGACCCTATCCCGTAAACCCCCCTGACCTCTACACTCTTCGACCAAGCCAGAGGGGAAATAGGTCACCCGCTTAACCAGCAACGGTCCCTCTGGGGGTTGACATCGATTCCCTCTCACGAGGGGGCGGTTGGCGCGGGGTGGGTTTCCCGGTAGACTACTGCGTATGCGAAGGTTCGTGATTCTCGGCCACAAGGCGGCGGTAACGCCGCAGTTTAACCTGGACGACCTTCCCGGAAGTGCGGGGAGGATGGACATCCTCTGCCGCGCGATCGGGGCGGCCTTCTTTCTCTCACACGAGCTGCGCCGCGACATTGAGGTGACTCTCCTGTTGCAGAATAAGGTCCGGATCCGGCTTCTCGGAGAGAAGCTTCGACACTTAAACCCGGATGAGCGGTCGACCGGTGCCCTACTGAAGCACGCTTTAGAAAAGCTGAGTGACGAAGAGGTGGAGAGCACCCCCGGAATCTACATTTCTCAAGGGAATCTCAGTGCTACCCTTGACCGACTGTATCAGGTGGGGGCCCATCCAATCGTCCTTTGCGAAGAGGGGGACCCGTTTGACTCTGCCTCACTGCCGGAGGATCCCGCCTTCTTTCTCTCCGATCACCTCGATTTCACTGCTACAGAGGAAGAGGTACTCGCCGATCTACCTCGCCTTTCCCTGGGAGAGCAGCCCCTACATGCGAGTCAGTGCATCACCATCGTCCACTACCTCCTTGACCGACAGCGCGAACAGGATCAGGCCGACCTCGTTTGTTGCCACAAGGTGTGGGGCGAGCCGAAGTCGCTTTTGATCAAGGGATTACTCGAGGATTTTGGGATCCCGGTGAACCTCCTCCGCCACGTCCCTCCTTCCGTTTATCCGATGACGGTCGACGGCCTTGCCGAGGTGAGGATCATGGTTTGCGAGAGCGACCTTCCCCGCGCCAAGGAGATCATCGCCGAATACTTTGAGGAACCAACCGACGAGTAGGAAAGCTATCAGTACTCAGTAGCAAGCGGTCAGGACCCACAAGAGGAACGCTATTTTTCTGGCTCTTCTCTATTCGGTATGGGTAAACTGGTGCTCTCGTGCGGGCAAGCTCAACTTCAGACTACCCACTTGAACCGAAGGCCTTTGAAACTATTAGGGAGCCAAGAAACCAGGAAAGATTATCATTTTTTACCTCTTGTCTCTGAGTTCTCATGGCTTCCTGGCTTCCTCATGATAAGATTGTAAGCCAGTTTGACCTCAGGTTACCCACTTGAAACAGTGAGGAGCCATTTTTCTTCTCTAGTAGTTGTCTTACAATTCGTGTTATGGAGAGCTACCACCAAGAGAATGACCCGTTTGCGACGAGGCGCCATGCGATGGTCAAACATCAGCTGCGCGCCCGTGGGATTGCGGATAAGGACGTCCTTGCCGTGATGGGAAGGGTTGCCAGGCACCTGTTTGTACCTTCGCCCCTGCGCGAGGAAGCGTACGCGGATCACCCGCTACCGATCGGGGAGGGGCAGACGATCTCCCAGCCGTACATCGTCGCCTTGATGACCGAGGCCCTTTTCGTGACAGGAGGGGCAAAGGTCCTTGAGATAGGGACCGGCTCCGGCTACCAGACAGCCATCCTCGCGGAGTTGGCGAACACCGTATTTACGGTTGAGCGTTCTAGTGCCCTCTCTTCTGGGGCGCAACGACTCCTGCGACATCTTGGGTACGAAAATATTCAGTTTGTTGTGGGGGACGGGACTCTGGGCCTTCCCGCAGAGACGCCGTTCGATCGGATCATCGCCACGGGGAGCCTCCCCTGTCTCCCCCAGGGGCTCCTTGACCAGCTCACCGTAGACGGGATCTGCGTCCTGCCTGTGGGAGATAGATCCCTACAGCGCCTGTTGCAGGTGAAAAAGGTTGGCTCCTCAGTTGAGCAACATGACCTGGGAGCATGCTGCTTTGTCCCCTTGATTGGGAAAGAGGGGTGGAGTTCGTAAATGCGCGATTTTTAGGAACCTAACAAGAACCACCTACGCCTTCATTTCATGTTAAGATCTAAACTGAAAGGAGCCACCATGGAGTTCATCGATCTTCGTAGCGACACCGTGACCAAGCCAACGCGTGGGATGCGCCAGGCGATGGTGCAGGCGAAGGTGGGTGACGATGTCTACGACGAGGACCCCACGGTCAACCGCCTGCAGGAGATGGCGGCCTCGATGCTCGGCAAGGAAGCGTGCCTGTTCGTCGCCAGTGGAACGATGGGAAACATCGTGGCAATTCTCACCCACGGCGGACGCGGCGATGAGATGATCCTGGGGAACCTGTCACACACCTTCCTTTACGAGGGAGGCGCAGCGGCCGGGCTGGCGGGAATCCATTCTCATACCCTTTCAAATCGACCGGATGGGACGATCCCAATTGAGGCTATCGAGGAGGCGATTCGCGCGGATAACGTTCACTTTCCCCGCACGCGCCTGATCTGCCTTGAGAACACGCATAACCGCTGTGGAGGAGCGATCCTCACGCCGGAGTACTGCGACGCGGTCGGCCAACTTGCTCGCAGCCGTGGGATCGCCGTTCACCTTGATGGAGCGCGTCTGTTAAACGCCGCCATCGCCTTGGGAATCGAGCCGTTAAAACTGACCCGCAGTGTCGACTCGGTGATGGTCTGTCTGTCCAAGGGGTTAGGTGCTCCGGTTGGTTCCCTTTTGTGTGGGTCGCGCGAGTTCATCCTTAAAGCAAAACGGATGCGAAAGATCGTCGGGGGAGGAATGCGCCAAGTCGGGATCATCGCTGCTGCAGGGGTCTATGCCCTGGAGCATAACATCGACCGACTGGCAGAGGACCACAAGAATGCTTCCCGCCTCGCCGAAGGGATCAACACACTCCATGGACTCACCTGCGGGGCAGAGGGTGATACCACACAGCCTGTAAAGACAAACCTCGTCTATTTTAAAGTCGACGGGGCGGCGGTGGGAGACCCCTCACTTGACGCCCGTGTACTATCAAAGCGCCTGCGAACACATGGGGTACTTGCCAATCCCCTTGGTAGCGACCCTAACCAGATGCGCATGGTCACCCACCTCGATGTGACGGCCCAGGGCATCGAGGAGGCACTTTTCGCCCTTAAGTCATCTCTTAAAAAGACATAGGTCCGCATCAGTTAAGAAATAGATCTACTCGCCTTGAGAACTATGGGCTACGCTTTACGGAAGAAAGCCCTTAGGCTAGCCTTACCGGGTGGTGAGGGCACTTCCTTAGAGGAGCTGCCCTTCCCTAACTCCCAAGACTGTGGAAAAGGGGGAGATGATGAAGGGGCTAGTGACTGTTGGGGCTGTTCTGATCCTCTGGGCAGCCATGCTCATCGCAGGGCCAATAGAAATCTACTTCAGCGGAGGCCCATCTGCGGCCGCCCTTAGCGAGATCAACGCGATCAAAGATCGAATAAACGCGATCATTACTCTGCTCAACGATGACATTGCCCTCCTGCCGGAGATCGAGATCACCGAAGAGGTGGGGTTACTGGACGATATGGGCAGTGGGATCGCCTACCAGGCAGGGGAGAGGCTCTGGCTTTCTGATCGGTTCGCCCTCGGTGGAAAGATCGAGGTTTTCCGTGTATCGACCTCGACCGCTGGGGTCTACACCTCGAGTGAGACCTCCGAGATCTCGATCGATCTTAATTGCTACGCCGTCGGGTTCTTGGTGAGCGGCCGCTACGACTTCCTTGATGCCGGTGTGATCCTTTCGGCCGACCTAGGACTCGGCTATTACTACTCCGGCTTCAATCGGGCGATCACCTTCCAGATTCCCCCGGAGTATCCGAAGGCCATAGCAGGGCTCCCCCCTGAGGGCGAGGGCCGCTATAGCGGTTACAACCTCGGCTTTGAGGGAGGTCTGTCACTTTTCTTTCCCATCACCGATTGGTTGGAGGTTGGCTCATCTCTCTTCTACCGCTCCCTTACGCTAGGAGGGATGAGAGACCGGGAGGGAAACAGTTTAGATCTAGATGGAGACGGTACCCCGGAGAAGGTTGATCTCGGTGGAATCACCGTGCAGTTTACCTTCTCCTTGGTCATTGATCTTAACCCTGAAGGGAAAAAGGAGTGATATTATGAGGAGTGCGAGTTTCTACCTTCTTTTAGGATTGATCCTCCTCGTCGTTGTTGCCATTACAGGTTGCCTTGGGGTGAAGTCTGGCGAACCTCAGGCCCTGTTCACCGCTTCGCCGGTGAAGCACATTATTCCGTTCACGGCCAACTTCGATGGAACCCTCTCTTACGACCCCGATGGACGGATCGTCTCCTACATGTGGAACTTTGGGGACGGTGCCGCTGCGGAGGGACCACAGACCGCACACGTCTACGAGGAGGACGGAGAGTATACGGTTTTACTGACCGTGGTTGACAACCAGGGAATCTCCGGTTCAATTTCCCTTATGGTGCAAGCGCTCAACCCACCGCCTTCCGCCACCTTCTTCTACAGACCCAAGAGCAAGATGGGTGATAAGTACATCGTGGGGATGTATGAGTTGATCACCTTCAACGCCTCGGAATCAACCGACGATGGAGAGGTTATCGCCTACGACTGGAACTTTGGGGACGGGGAGACCGCTCAGGGCGAGGTTGTAGAGCACCGCTACCTCTGCGCGGGCACCTACAAAGTCGTCCTTATCGTCACTGACGATGACGGCGGAAAGACAAAATACGTTGATTGGATCAACATCCTTGGAGAGCAGCCCTGCAACGGCGTCTGCCCAGGAGAAGGGAGTTGCCGATGAAGAAAACGATTCTTGTCCTGCTTCTCCTTGTGCCACTGTTCCTGACTGGATGCAGCTTAAATGACATCATGAGCGGCCTGGTGAACCAGGTTCCAGAAGCGGTGATCGATGCCTCTCCCAGGGAGGGGGATGCCCCGCTGACGGTGAAATTCGATGCCAGTTACTCTCACGACGATGGAACGATCGCGAGCTACCATTGGGACTTCGGCGATCCACATGACACTGTGCCAGCGAGCGAGGCCGTTGCCTCCCATAGCTACACCCTGCCTAGGAACTACCTTGTTAAGCTGACCGTGATCGACGACAAAGGTGAGATAGGCTGCGAGAAGATTGCAATTATAGTTAAAAACCCACCACCGGTGGCGAGCTTCACGGTGAGTAACGAGCTCCCCCGCGCCGGAGAGACCGTGATATTTGATGCTTCCGAATCCTACGACTCAAACGGTGAGATTGTCAGTTACGCCTGGAAGTTCGGTGATGGCAACACCGGTAGCGACGTTTGGACTAGTCACGCCTACATGAAAGATGGTGACTACGATATCACCCTCACCGTCACTGACAATGCGGGGGCGATGGGTAAAGCGCGCCAACGTAGGATCACCGTGCAAGAAGGAAGCGGCGGGTGCCCTGGAGACTCCTGTGGGATTAGCGGTGACCGTCCATTAGCTGTGATCACTGTGATCACAGGGCCTCACTCCTGTCAAGATTGGAAAGTCGGCGTCCCGATCGAGTTTGACGGAAGCTTCTCTCGCGCCGCTGAAGGAACGATCATCCGCCATGCGTGGGACTTCGGGGATGGCGAGAGCGCTGTTGGCGCACGGGTGAGCCACGCCTATCAGCAGGCCGGCTCGTTCACCGTCACTCTTACCGTCACCGACGATGAAGGACGACGGTCATCAGCCCATCGGGACAAGCTGCTACTAGTTGAAGAAAGCGTTCAGCTTTCAGCTGTCAGCGCTCAGCTATCAGCAAATAGTCTCGGCAGATGGGATTTTCCTGAGGGCTGACTGCTGAACGCTTCTTTCTTCCTGATCGCTGATAGCTAAATGCCAAGTGTCGGACACAGGTTCCTCCGCTACGAATGCCCTCCTTCGATGTTTTATTTCGTCGTGCAATAACAGGCCTTGTGACGTAGAATTGACTTAGGTAACGACGAGAGGGTGAGTTTGAAAATGAAAGTTCGATCGGCTCTTTTACTATTGGGCGTCGTGGTTGCCCTGACCGGCTGTCTCTTTCAAAGCATTCCCCGCGCCGATTTCACTCCTACCCCCTCAAGCGGCTACCCACCGCTTACGGTGCACTTCGATGCGAGTGCCTCGAGGAGCCCCAATGGGCCCATCGTATCATACGATTGGGACTTTGACGATGGAGAAGAATCAAGCGGGGTGACGGTCGACCACACGTTTACGGTGAAGAGGATATATCGGGTTACCCTTACTGTGACCGATTCCGAAGGAAAAGTGGGAACGCTCTACCGCAATGTCCAGGCCCTGAGTCTTCCCCCTGTTGCTGACTTTGATTACTGGCCCTACCTACCAACCAAGCAGACCCCGGTGGAGTTCGATGCGCGTGAATCCTACGATCCCGATGGGGAGATCGACGAGTGGATCTGGTCGTTCGGGGACGGCACCTCGGGCTGGGGAGAGATCACCGAGCACCTCTTTCCCACGGCAGGGATCACGTATTCCGTCACCCTGACCGTGATCGACGATGACAATGTGGAAAACTCCATTACAAAGCCCGTGTGGGTCGTCGGCTGCGAGGGCTGCGGCTGATAGGTAACACCGAGTTTCCGGTCCGACGTTTCCCCTCAGCTGGGCGCACCCTGCGTTCGGTCTTAGACGCTTGGGTTCAGATCCATTCCCTCTGGGGCTCTCACACCTCGACACTTGTAGGTCCTTCCGAGCGCTGCACAGCTAGGTGCTCTTCGGTAGTTGATCCTCGTTCGCCTCGCAAGCTATTCTCTAGGCGAGAGTATCCCAAATTCAGCGGAGAGGATGTGTGTGTCACCTTCCAAACCGCCTGCACTCCCCTTCAAGTAGGCGTAATCGATAGTCAGACCTTCCCATGGATTTATTCCAAGCCCAGCGCTCAACCGTCTTGTCCCATCGCGCCAAACGATAAACCCTCCGCGCAGTGCAAGCTGACTCACAGGGAGAACCTCTACACCCAAGTGTAGCCGATCCAGATTGGAATAACGGGGCAAGTCAGAATGTGGGGCTGCAGGCGAAAAATCGATATCTAGAGCTAGCATGAGCTTGCTGTCAAGAAGGAGAGCCGTTGCCCCAACCCTGACAATCCAGGGGACATAATTGTCTGGGTTATGAGCCGTCCCTCGCCAGCGTACGGTCGTCTCCAAAGTGTCTGTAGAGACAATCCCGACCGAGACCGGAATATCATCCAATGCTCCCTTGAAGAGAAGCCCAAGGTCAAATCCCAATCCACTCCCAACACCATAGAGGATAGTTTCTCGATAGTACTTCACGTTACCCCCGAGCGAGGCGGTCCAATTCTCCGCTATTTCGAGAAGCCAAGAAACAGAAGCAAGAAAGAGGGATTGGTCTGCGTCAAAGGTTCCTCCACCGTCATCCCCTGTGTATGGGATGCCAGAGACGGTATGGTTTATCCAGGTAATTCCCACTCCAAGGGAGGAAAGGCTTCCCGTTTGAACAGGTTTTGCTAACAGACTCAAATCCTGGAACTTTATGTCCGAAATCCCAAACCTTCCCCCAACAACGCACATACCCCCCACATGGTATCCCTCCAAATAGCCAATCCCGGCCGGATTCCAGAACCCAGCGGAAGCATCGTCCGCTGTGGCAACGAAAGTTCCTCCCATCGCAAGGGCGCGGGCACCGATTCCATCGCGAGCAAAGCTTCCTGCGTCCGTTCCCTCTCCGAGTGTGCTCAAGCTCAGGCCAACCAACAAGACACCCACCAAACAGATAAATCTCTTCCGCATAAGTTCCTCCTGAAAAAGCGATGCTGTAATCTTACCCCCTGACGTTGATAATGCCAGAGAAGGTCCTCGGTCTTAAAGAAAAGCCCGCTGAAGTGGGATACTCCAGGGAGGTTAATGTACCCTGCCACCTCAGGATCGCAAGCTCCTTTATCTCACTCCCAACCCTGAGGCAAGGCACGCTTACCACATCACCGCAAGATGACCAACTTTTCTAGCCCCGTAGTGACCCATTCGTCCCCGATCTTCACCTGGGCCCGGTAGAGATACACGCCGTTACTCAGGTATTCACCTAGCGTGTCATGGGTGAACCAGGGCAGGACGGGCATGTCGGTCTCGCCCTGCCACACGAGCCGCCCAGCAAGGTCGTAGATCTCAACCCGCAGACCCTCGACATTACAGTGGCAAACGCCTTGCACCCAGAACGTCATTGCAAGCTCGGTCGTCACTGGGTTCGGCATGTTTACCACCCTCAGGGTGGCAAGCTCATAGGAAGACGCCTTTGGCATCGGAGGAAGATCAGCAGGCACCACAAGAGCCTTGGGAGCCATCGGCGCGAACGTCGCACTTACCGGTGTACCAGAAGCGTAGTTAAGCTTCAGGCTGAGGCCAGAGACCTCCGCCCGCACCCAGTAACCATACCACGGATCGAGCGTAGACGGTGTGTTGTAATCACCGTCGGTTGCCTTGTAACCGTAGATGTCGTCGCGGACCCAACCGGCGGCTGCCGCATCGGCCCAGGACTTGGTCTGGGTTCCGCAACACACGGAACTCCGTATCACCTGGATTGCGCTCTTCGGGTAGCTCCATGGCGCGCTGATCTGGTGCCAGCCTGCGGTCGAGATGTCGAGCGTGACATCGGTTGTGACCTGATCACCTCTATCGGTGACGCTCTTGCTCGCTGGCAGGTACACCCAGTAGCCTTCAGCGGGTTCGATCATGGTGACCATGTCGTACTCACCCGTTGCTGGGTTCCAGCGGTAGGCGGCAGTGCCGTAAAGGTTAGACGATGATCCGCCATTCAGCGGGACGGAGGCCATGTACCAACCAGGGGCTGCACCATAGGTGTGGGTATTTCCGGGCGTTATGCTCAAGGGCAGGTAAAGGCGTCCATGACCGTACAGGTTGTCTTTTCCCAAAGTCCCTATATCTACAGCGTTTGATTCCAACCACTCTCGCACGCCGGTCGCACTCCAACTCTGATACTTCGACCATAGTAAGGCCGCCGCGCCAGCCACCTGTGGCGAGGCGGCAGAAGTCCCGTAGAAAGCTGTCTCATAGGACATTCCTGACACCCCATCCGCGCCACAGATATCCGGCTTGGTGATGGAAGCGGCGTGTTGACTATTGTTGGTGGGGCCTTGTGAGCTGAACGGCTCCTGTGGGCCGGTCTGCCAATCGTGCCAATCGATCACTCCCACAGTGAATACAAACGGGGCGTTCGCCGGAGCGGCGATGGAGCTGCACTCTACAGAATACTCTAGAGGAAGATCGTAAGGCTTGCAGAAAAGCTCCATTCGCGGGTGTGCCGGTGCACTATATACCTGTATCGCCACCCCGTAGTTATCGGAAGCCGGCGCTGTGTACTCGATGATCTCGCTCGGCTCCTGCGTACCACCCTGATAATTCTCCGACGAAGCAACAATATCCCCCACCCCGTTTACCAAAAACAGATCATAGTCTTGATCGCTACTTGGCCAGCCGTCCCAGGTGAGATACAGCCCGATCGTCTCGCCCATCTCGAGGTAGAAGCCGTTCTCCTCATCCAAAGGGGCAAGATCCAACCACCCATCAGCATCGGCATCATGCCAGTCGCCCTCCCAGTGCCCGCCGGCCGCCGAGTTTCCCGCCGCATTCACCCACAGGATGCCACTATCCACCGCTTGGGCGACGATCTCCGGGATCAATCCTGTCCCATCATAGAAGTTGGTGTTGAACCACCCCATCGAGTGGGTGATCACATTTACACCATGAGAAATGGCATCGGAGACGGCATTGGCGAGGTCCACATCGCTATCGATCTTCATCAAGAGAAGCTCCGCCGCTGGGGCCATATCGTGGACGATCTCCGCACAGGCCGTCCCGTGCACGCTGTCCGTCTCCAGTCCCTCACCGGTGTAGTCATGAGTGAAGGTGACATGCGCAAGCTCCCCCGCTGACAACGCCTCGGTGAGGCCGTCAAATCCTCCATCGATCACGGCTACACGGATCCCCTGGCCACGGTAGCCCGCTTGCTGCCAAGCTTGCGCCCCACTCAGTTCTACCCCTTCTGAAACAACAAGAGGGACCGGACGATACGGCCGCCGCACAAATCTCACTCCGGGAAGACGGGCAAGTTCTATCAGACATACAGCGGGAATCTCTACCTCCAGCATATTCAACGCATCGGCCCGCGAAAGGACCTCACCCCCCAATCGCATGATTTCACTCGTAGAAAGAGGGCCATCTGTCGCCACCACCACACGAACATGACCCTCTCGCCACATCATCCCCAACCCCCTAGCAAGCGTTTCTGCCTGAGTGAGTGTCTGCTGAGCCTCTTCTGCCAGCTGTTGCAGAGCCGTCTCCAGGGTGGGGATCATCTCCTCGGGAGGGATCGGCTTCTCTTGTTCACTGACACCCTGCAGTCCCGCACCCACAGCGACAACAAGGATCAGCACATACATAAGAATCCTACGCATAGACTATCACCTCATCGATAGTTCCAGGTGATGTTATAACGGAGATGGATCGTGAGACAACTTCTCGCTACCATTACCAAGAGAAAGGAGGAGAGGACCCTGACGCGCAGAACGAAGTGGGCGGTAATCGGGTTTGTAGGACTTCTCTTGGTGTGTGGGGCCACTGCTGCAACGCTTCTATTCCTGAACGCGAATAAGCAGCCGCCCGTCGGCACCAAAATAAGAGAGACTGCTCCTTCCTTCACGTTGGAGGATCTCGACGGGGTGCCTGTCTCCCTTTCCGACTTTTACGGCCGCGTGGTTATCCTGGAATTCTGGCAGACTTCTTGCCCGGATTGTCGTAAAGCTATGCCTCACTTAAAAACCTTATATGCCCGCTACAAGGACAAGGGACTGGTCTGGTTAGGGGTAAACCTTGACCACGACCCCGAGGTCGTAAAAGCGTACCTTAAAGACAGCGGATTTCTCGACCAGATCACCCTGTGGGGGTCCTTTTCCGCCGCGATGGATATTGTTGATCTCTTCGATGTAGATCTCGTGCCGCGCGCGCTTGTTATCGATCGCCGCGGGATCATCCGCTACATGGGAACCTATCCAGATGAGCCAGAAGCCTCCGACATTGAACCCTGGTTGTAACTAAAATCAGCCGTCAGTGATCAGCCATCAGCAGTCAGGAAAGAAGGAGCGATCAGGGAAAAGAAGTAATGAGTGATCAGGGGAAAAGACAGTCAGTAATCAGCCAAAAGAAGAAAAGGCGCTTTTAGCTGACGACTGAGTGCTGACGGCTTCTTCTTCGTGACGTTACGCTTGACGCACCGGTCTGCTATCCTTAGAATAGAAATTACAAACGTAATATAAATAGTATTCCTATGAAGACAAAGACGATAACTGTGAAACTAGAAGACGAACTCGCGAACGCTGTAGAACGCATGCAGAAAGAGGCGGGTTTCCACAGCAAGAGCGAGATGATTCGCGAAGGGCTGAGAGTGTTAATCGCACGGGAACGCCACCGGAAACTAACAGAGAACCTCACGCGCTATCTGAGAGATCGCGAAGCCCTCGACGAAGCAGCCCAGGAGGTTGAAGAGCGAATACCGTCCACCGAAGAGGCGCTGAAACGGTCGTAGCCATGATCCAGCGCGGTGCGGTGTTCAACGTCAACTTTTCAGTCCAAGGCGTGGCCATGAAGGAGTAAGGCCGGCGATTGTCATACAAGCCGACCTTTACTGCCCTCTCTCAACCCTTCTCGTCATTCCCACTTCAACACACGCCCGCAAGGAGATTGACTTTCATGTCCCGGTGACCGTTCAAGGGATTCGCACCTATGCGTTGATCGAGCAGCTCACCGCGGTGGACAAAACAAGGCGGATAAAGAGCGAAAACTATCTGGGGAGGATCTCACCGAAAGAGATGGAGAAGATTGATCGGATGCTCAAGGTTTTCATCGGCCTCGATTCAAAACTGTCGTTCCTCTAGCTGAGAGCGATCGGTAATCAGCGATCAGCTTAAGGCCTCTAAGGCTGACAGTTGATAGATGGTAGCTATTTCCCCTGCCTTTGATTTGCTTTAGGCTGATAGCTGAAAGCCAGTAGAGTTCGCCGCCCACCGGGCGGGACGTTCTTCACGGTTCTGGTAAACTTGTGAGGCAGTGTATAATTGGAGAGATGGAGGTGTATACGATGACGAAACTTCTCAAAGAAGCGTTTACCGAAGCTTCCAAGCTCCCCGAGAGTGAGCAGAATGTGTTTGCGGAATGGTTGCTAGAGGAGCTAGCATCCGAGCATCGTTGGGAAAAAGCCTTTGCTGGATCTCACGAAGCGCTTACACATTTGGCAGATGAAGCACTTGCCGAGCAGCGCGACGGCCGCACTCAAGTGCTTAAACCGCATAAACTGTGACATCCTACACGACGGGATGCTTCCGGAAGGCGTTTTCCCAGTTGCCCCGGGATGTTCAGCAGAACGCCAGAGAGTCTTACAAGCTATTCGCACAAAACGCGTATCATCCCAGTTTACGTCTTAAGCAGGTGCATCCGACGAAGCCCATCTACTCAGTTCGAGTCACTAGTAACTACCGAGCAGTAGGAGTCCACGATGGAGACAATATGATCTGGTTTTGGATCGGTTCTCATGCTGATTATGATAAACTACTCTCTAGGCTTTAGGCTAGCTATCAGCCGTCAGGGAGGAACAAACCGTCAGCTACCAGCTTTCACCATCAAGCAGAAGCGGCTTTTCTTTTAGCTGAGCGCTAAATGCTGACGGCTGATTGCTGGTTGCTACTCAAAACACCTCTTCTAAATCGATGGAAAGCCCAGCAAGAAGGGGGGATT
Source organism: Candidatus Bipolaricaulota bacterium (assembly GCA_030606565.1). Taxonomy (GTDB): domain Bacteria; phylum Bipolaricaulota; class Bipolaricaulia; order UBA7950; family UBA9294; genus UBA9294. The sequence continues at coordinate 32,120 of JAUWGE010000001.1, forward strand.
TAAGAGGTGCCTTTTCTTTGCAGGCATAAAGGGCAACCTGGGAAAAGCCCTGCTCCTGCAGCTTTAACACCTCAACCGTCTTTGTGGCAGGATCGACCAGCCAGTACTCCTTGACACCATGGCGGGCATAGAGGGCCTTTTTGTAGGTGCGGTCGCGCTTTGCTGTTGCCTCAGAGAGAATCTCGATCACCAGACCAGGGGCACCGCGGATCCCTTCCTCGGCGATAATATCGGCCTGTTCCTTTCCGACAAACAAGATATCAGGCTGGAGGACGGTGTCTTCGCTGAGGATGACGTCAAGAGGAGCATCGTAAACAAAACCTAAGTCGTGCTGTTTGACGAACCCGCGCAAAATAAACTCCAGGTTTCCTGAGATGCGTTGGTGATACTCATTCGGTGATGGAACCATGACTAACTCCCCCTCAAAAAGCTCATAGCGCTCCCGCTCGGACTCCGGTGCGTTTCGATAGTCTTCGTAGGTAAACTTGATTCTAGTAGCCGGCTTTTCCATCGGATCCACCTCCATCGAGTATTCTAGAACGTCCATGGTCCAAAGTCCAAAAAGCGGTGATGAGTTAAGGGTGATGAGAGAAGAAGAGCGGGATTAAGGAGTATGGATTAGGGATTCAAGGGGCGAAGGCAGCGATGAGGGATAGGTGAATCGTGGATGGTAGACTGTGAATGGTGAATGGTCCAGAGTCCACAGTCCAGAGCCGGTGATAAATTGTGAATTGCGAATGATGGAGAGCGGGTGTGTGCTGAAAGCTGACGGCTGATAGCTGAAATGCTGATAGCTTGACCGTTGATTGCTGGTCATAGCAGGAAGCTTCTCGTCCGAAGCGGTACAAAACGACAGATCTCCTCAAAGTGGTTGTCCGCATGCCAGAGCAGAAGATCCTTGGCAAGGGCAGCCTGGGCGATCAGTAGATCCGGAAGGGGGATAGGAAGCCCCTCTTTGCGCAGCGTATACCCCAGGCGAGCCGCCTCTTTCCAGACACCTTCGTCGATGGGAATATCTGGAACTACACCGAGGTGTTCCAGCAGTTTGTCAAAACTTTTCTCATCCCTTGAACCGATCAGGATCTCCGCTCGTACAACCCAACACGAGAAGACGCGCCCTTTGGTAAGCGCCTTCTTCACCGAGGCCTTTAGTTCCTCCCGCCCCTCCGGTCGGAGATAATGGACCCAAACCGAGGTATCGATAAACACGGGCTCTTCGCCCATCAGATCGACTCTGCGCTGGATTCGCGCCACTCTTTGAGATCCTCCGGCGTCAGCTCAACGAGGCCTGAGCCAGCAAGTTCGGATAGCTTCTTCAGATGGCGTGCGCGCACGAACTCACGGAGCGCCACCTCGATGGCCTCCCGTTTGGTCTTTACGTTAGCCAATCGCCTGCTCTCTTCCAGAAGTTCAGGATCCACCGAAACCGAAAGTCTACTTATGGTGCACCTCCAAAACACCTAGAAGATACACCATTCATCGAGGGTTAACAAGCCAGTGTCAGTATGGTAGGGATTGTGGATAGTTGATCGCTGGTGGAGGGAGAAGGCTAATACGTTTCTCTCTCTTCCCGCGTCCCCGTGTCTTCCCCTTCCCTTCTCCGTGTTCTCTCCGTCCTCTGCGGCGAGGCGTATGAAAAAGGGCTCTTCGCTATTCGGCCTGCCTGCAGCAGGCAGGTCCGGTTCGGAGGGGGGAGGGACCGGGAACTTAACTGGTCCTTCCTACCCTATCTGGGTCTTCGCATCAACAAAAACGGCCCCGGGGCCCTTCCGGAGGAATGCGGAAGATATCTGCGGTGCCTCATCTACTACCGGCCCCCCAGGCGCTCCATGACCTCGTGGGATCCTATTCGACGGAGTATAATGGCCTCGCCTTCTATCTGAAAGGTGGACCGGTAGCCGCCGCCGACCTTCGCCTTCCAGATCCGCTTCCGTTTGTCGATGATCCGCGCTTCCAGAGAGGGATGCCGAGGAGCCTCCAGCAGAAAGGCAAGCTGCTTATCAAACCGCTTTTGGATTTGGAGGGACAGGCTCTGGTAATCGCGGATGAAGGGCTTCGTGAAAACCGGCTTCATGCCCTGGTCTTTTTTAGAGCTTCAATCGCCTCTTGGGTTGTCGCAAAGGGTCCGATCAACTCACCCTTCTTAATTGCCTCATCCGCCTCCCGCTCCTTCTTTTGCCATTCCTTTGACCAAAACCAGACATCTTCCTTATCAACCAGCCTCTTGGGAATGATGACGATCTCGCCCCCTTGGGCTTCGACCTCGACGTAGTCGCCAACCTCCAAGCCCACCTGCCGACGTACCTTCTCGGGGATGGTCACTTGGTATTTGGTCCGCACTTTGACTACCGGCATCGTTCTCCCTCCTCTATCAAGAGTTTGAAAGCAATGCAGTATTGCAAACTGATTATAATGCTGTCCATCTCTAACTGCAAAGGTCCGCAAGAGTCGAGAGTTGAGTGAAGCCCATTCGTTGAGTTCGTTGAGTTTGATCACCCACTACCTACTACCCACCATTCTCATCTGTCCAAAGGTCAAGGTCCAACGTCCAAGGTTGGTGGTAAATGGTGAATGGTAAGTAGTGAGTAGTGAATGGAGAACGCTGACCGCTGATTGCTCCAAGGAAAACAGCACGGGGTCTTAGCAGCCGGGATGATATTAAGTGTCAAGTGTGGGCATGACCCCGGAGCGCGGTGAACTTACCCCCGATACGCCTCACGCCGAGGCTTGCAGGAATAGAGCACCACGTTCTTTTCGAGGACATCGTAGCGAATCCGGTAATCCCCCGAGGCAATTCTCCACTGCCCTTCCCCCTTCTTCATTCCCTTGAGCTTCTTGATGTTGTGCCGACCGCTCCGGGCGTAGGGATCTTCACGGAGAACTTCTACCATGGCCTCAACATGGGAGATCGCTCCGGGCGTTCGTCTGGCCAGACTCTTGTAGTCGCGGTCGAAGTGAGGGGTACTGAGGATGCGGTAGGGCATGGGCAGGCTGTCACTTCGGCCGCTTGGTCGTCGTGCGCACCTCGGCTAAGACTTTCTCCACGGAACGGGTCTTGCCAGTCTGATACTCCCGGTAGCCCTGCCGAATCTGTGCCTTCAAAGACTCATCGTGCAGATCCAGGTAGTCCTCCAGCTCGTCGGCGTCGAGGATACCGAGCACCGGGAGCCCATCCCGCTCTACGATAATGTATTCCTTGCCCACTTTCACCCGGCGGATCAGCTCACCGAAGTGGGTCTTGGCCTCGGTCGCGGAGACGCGGGTCACTTTGGGAGCTCGTGTGGCCATCTCCCCTCCTCAATGGTCAACGTTGGTCAATCAGGAGGATAGCCGAAAGAAGAGCGGAAAGCAAGGCCTTACCGGGGAGACCTACCCGGTCCTTGACCTCATCCGAGCGCTCGATCATCCCTGCATCCAGAGCGGTCATCACGTCTACCCCGCGGGCGCGTAAAGCCTGTACCAGGTCTTTATCCATGGCATCTTCATCTATATAGAGACGGATTGTCACGAATCTTTTTCTTTCTGGGAGAGAAAGTGCTCATGCTTCAATCGCTCAGCCTCCGCTTCCTCGGCAGCGATGTCGGCTTCGATCTCTTCTCGATTGGCGTGATAATAGGCCAAGGCGGCGTGGACTTGAGCTAGGGATAAGTGGCCTATCCGATCTGCAATTTCTTCCGGGCTCAACCCTAGCTTATACCAGCCTACGATGCGCCGTACCGTCACGCCTGTCCCCGCAATCCGCGGACGCCCCCCACGCACCTCCGGCGTCCGAACGATGAGCGTCCCAACCTCAACTACATTTGCCATGATTGATCGCCCCTCACGATACTGTTGTCCGTTTTGTAGAGATGTGATCTATATTTAGTCTAACGCATGTGCTCGACCATTGTCAGCACCTCGTCTCTTTCCGGGTTTGGATGCTAGATGTGAGGATATTAGGTGTTAGGCGCGGTGGGTGACGAATGGTGAAAGCGGCCGCAGATGGTGGGTAGTTTGTGGTTCGTAGTTTGAAGTTCAAAGTTCCTGGTTTGCTGACTTGCCGACTCTTGACTCAATCTCTCAATGGCTCTCGACTCTACCGTGCCCGGAGAGTGTCAAGTGTAGGCCTGACCCCGGCGTTCTGGTAAGTAGTAGGTGGAAAAGCTAGGAGCTGAAAGCTGACGGCTGATAGGCGTCACGCCAGCTTTGTCTTTATCCTTTCTATCTCGCTTTTGTTCTTCTCTACATCGCCTTCTATCCGCCCGATCCACGCCGTTGTAGCAACTCTCTCCTGATCGATACGGGTGAGAATTGTCATCATCTTGTCCTGACCGCGCGCCATCTCGTCCATGCGTTCGTTGAACTCCGTCCTGGTCACCATTTTTTTTATCTCTTCACGGTTGTTAATGACTTGAATGGTGAGGTTATCGATCTTCTTGCTGTTCGTATCGATCTTCACGCTGTTCGTATCGATCTTCTTGCTGTTCGTATCGATCTTATCAGTGAGTTTCTGTTCCACCTGATCGATCCTGCCAGTGAGTTTCTGTTCCACCCTGTCGAGGTCTTTTTTGGTCGCTGGTTCGTCACGGCGGTCGTTCATAGACACCTCCACTTGATAGTTATAGCGACTGCCCTCAGAGCTGTCAACCTCCGCTGGCGGCGAATGGTGGGTAGTGAGTGGTGGGGGGGTGAATGGTCCAGAGTCCAGGGTCCAGAGCCGGTGATAAATTGTGAATTACAAATGATGGAGAGCGGGTGTATGCTGACCGCTGATCGCTTCTCTTAGCTGTCAGCTCCTGGCGATCTTAGCGTCTTAGCGAGAGAAAGGCATGTGCTTCTCGCGAAGGCCTGTCTGCCTCGCCGGCACAGGCAGGCCTGTCTGCCGTCGTATTCTGACAGGCAGGCGCGGAGACACGGGGAGGAGGAGACGCGCAACAGGCAAGTCAGAGCAGTCAAACGTCAAGAAACAAGCATCTTACCGCAGAGGGCGCCGCGGAATTGAGAGATCGGGAGATCGTATAATTGATAGATTGAATCATCGGGAGATCGTATAATTGATAGATTGAATCATCGGGAGATTGAGAGATTGGGGAGTTAAATCACTCAATTGCTAAATCACTCAATCTCTCACTTACTCACTCGCTCAATCATTCAATCAATCTCTCACTCGCTCAATCCGAAGAAGTCTGGTAAGATATCGGTTGGAATTGGCTTTGGAATCTTGCTACACTGTTTTAGAGTGAACTTTTGCAGGAGGGGAATATCGCATGAGCAAGGAGCAAGACCGAACGGAAGTAAAGATAGGGATCTCTGTTGAAGAGCTAATATCTGCTATCAACGAACTGGATGAAGAGCACAGGGAGTTCCTGATCGAGAATCTCCTGGCTGCCACGAATCCTGATTACCTTCACAGCATCGAAGAGGCGCGAGTGAATTATAGGCAGGGCCAGATCCTTCCCCATAATAAGGTATTTGGCAAGGCGGAGAAGAATTAGGGGCAAGCTTTGAAATACGAGCTGTTATATACCAAGCGTGCGGCAAGGGACATCTCCAGATTGGATCAGGTAGCCAAGGAGCGACTAAGGAAAACCTTGGAGAGGTATGCACAATCTCCTTTCGACTACGCGAAGAAGATGGTGGATCCGGCGCTGGGTACTTATCGCTTCCGAATCGGAGAGTATAGAGTCATCTTCGATGTGGAAGGTAATAAGATCGTTGTCTTGCGAGTAGGCCATCGTCGCGAGATATACCGCGGATGAGAGCAGCTTCCCGTTCAAGATCGAGTATTGTGGCATCAGGTTTAACGAGGGATTCTGGGCGGACATCTTCATCGAAGCAAGGGATACTTCCCAAGAGGACACGTCCCAAGGCTATCTTGTCTGCTGTGCTGGCACAGGCAGGGAACTCAAATCGGTAAAAGCGGTGAACAATGCCGCAAGAAGCAACTGCTTACGTACCTGCCTGTCTGCGTCCGAAGGACAGGCAGGCGCAAAGACCGCAAAGAGCTGTCAGCTATCAGCCGTCAGCGATCAGCTTGGACTACCAACCCAGTTTGTTTCTTACTCTGCCCTTCACTCACCACTCTTCACTGCTTTAGCGCCTTTGCGAGAGGCACAAGCTTTTTCTCTCGCCCGTTCGTTGCACTCACTCAAGCCGCAAAGGTCGCGGAGGAATTGAGAGATCGGAAGATTGAATGATCAGGAGATCGGATGATTGATAGATTGGATGATCGGGAGATCGTATAATTGATAGATTGAATCATCGGGGGATTGAGAGATTTAGAAGCTAAAATTTAATCAATCGCTCAATCATTCAATCGCTCAATCATTCAATCACTCAATCTCTCACTTACTCACTCATTCACTCACTCACTCATTCAATCACTCAATAAAAACGGCCCCGGGGGGTTAGCCCCAGGGCCGGGGGAATTGCGAATTAGGTTATCTCAGGATCGCGAGCTTCTTTACCTCGCTCACGACCCACTCACCATTGACCAGCGCGTACAGCTTGTAGAGATACACCCCGTTGGCGAGGTACTCGACGTCGCTGTTCTCGGTGTGCCAGTCAAGGCTCGCGCCAGGCTCCTCGGCCTCGTAGACCAGTCGGCCGGCAAGGTCGAAGATCTGGACCTTGATCGCCTCGACGTACGCTGCCGCGCCCTTCACCGCAAACGTGGTGGTGTGGACATCGATGATCGGGTTCGGACTAACTGTAAATGTCAGCACCTCTAGGATTTCACGCAACGAGAGCGTGGGCGGTGGCGGCGGATTCCCCATGGTCCCTGTACAAGCGCGCCACACCACCTCGCCACATGCAGATCCCGTAGTTATGCCAGATCCGGAGGGTGCGAAATGCAGGATGACCCCACTCGTGAGCGCCTTCAACCAATAGCCCGTCCAGGGGTCGAGAACTGCACCTGAGCTACCATCGATAGCTTCGTACTCCCCGGTTAGTACGTTGTATGTCCAAAGACGACCCTCAATCCAGCCAGCAGCCACCGCGTCAGCGAGCGATTTCACTTCACCGTCCTTGGACAAGGTGATCGAGTCACCGCTACCCCACACAACGGGGTAAGGAACGCCGATCATGTGCCAGCCCGCTCGCTCCAATAGCAGCGCTTGCTCTCCCACCAGGGAGTCACCTTGGAAGTGAAGCTCCATCGGCTCGCCAAGACAGAGCCAATACCCGTGCATACAGCAGATGGCGGTGAGCGTCCCTGCCTGACAACTGTCATAGCACTGGCCGTTGTAGTTGAACAGACGCAGCGGATCAATGCCAGCAAAGACTACTTCCGGGGTATTGTCCTCAAGCGACAGCGGAATCGCGATCATGTGCCAGCCCGCGGACAGGTTCAACACATTCTCGGCCTCGAGGGCAGTGATCGTCACGTCATCGTAGTCGGACTTGCTAGAATGATTCGTCACTACCAATGTGATCACATACCGACCCGGCACGTCGGGAATGAAGGTTGGGTCAACCGTATTGCTGTTGGACAACATCGCCCGACTACCGGTGGGCTTCACGGCGATCGACCAATCGTAGCCGACCCAATCGCTTCTTGTATCTCGCGATTCCGACGCGGACCCATCCAACTGCACCAAGCGCCCCACGGTCACTGTTTGATCTTCTCCCGCGTCCGCCTCGGGACGCGGGCGACTCGGCCCACCGCCGCCGGCAGCCGTTCCCGATCCGAAGGCAAGGCCGGTCAGGTCGTCGAGTGTGGGTTGGGTTGTGGGAGTAACGGTTACCTCCACACAATTGGTAGCTGCATTGAACACCTGATTGGAGCATTGCTGCCAGGCCGCGCCATCCCAGTAGGAGATGATCGTACGCGCATTCGACGGGCAAAAGTCGATCGTTAAGCTGTTTACACCTGTATCGTCATCCAAATGGACATCCCAGTAGTTGCCGGTTGCGTTTCCCAACGCCGTACCGCCGGGATTGTTGTTGTACGTGGCAGTTGTGATCGTGTGATCTCCTGCTGCGTCGATATCAATGGAGCCGATCCCGGTCACAGTATCATCAGCAGGGACCGTACCGTCACCAGAGACAGTGTTCGACGACGCCTCCCCCAACTCCGCTCCTGTCCACGGGCAGTAGTCCACGTTGGCGCTGACCTTGTCGCCAGTGCCATCAGCGTTCACCTCAGTTGTGGGATCATCGGTGCAGGGCGGGACCTCGTTTGTGCCATCAGTATCCTCTGGCCCACTGTCATCGCCCCACCAGTTGTTGGTGGCGTCAAATTGGTTTGTATCCACGTTTTCAACACCGTACCGCGTACTGCCGGTGATATTGTTGAAATGGGCTTCGTTGCTTGCATGATGGACGAACAAGCCGACGACATTCCCCGTCAGGGTGTTTCCCTGCACGCTGACGTTAGTAGGGCTCTCGCCAGGCATCCCTCCGATAATGATCCCCGAATTCCAATACGTGTTAACACCTACAGGCTTTGAATCAGCATAGGTGAGACCCATGTCGGTGACGGTATTGTTGGTAATCGTACAATCCGACGACCATATCTGGATGCCGTTGATACCGTCGCTAACTGTGTTGCTGTCAACGGTAACGTTACCGCCAGCAGCACTAGGATTGACATTGTCTTGTACATGTATTGAAGCGTAATCCCAGTCGCCGGTGCCGTCCCCACCATAATAGTTACACTTGGTCAGGGTGTTATCATAAACATAAGTGTATGGAGCGCCAATGACCTGGATACCCGGGTACTTGGTTCCAGAGATGATATTGCCTATCACCTGTACCCTGTCTGCTGTCCCGGTAGCGCCAGACCTTATTATGTTTATACCCTTATCCTCAGTAGCGTTAATCTCGTTATTGTAGATATAGGTGTATGGGCTGCCAAAGGTCTGGATACATGCAGCACCCCAGGTGTTTCCGCAGTCAGATACAATGTTACCAGTTACTTCTACCCTGGTTGCTTCGCTAGTGGCAGGGCAATTTCTTACATATATGCCCTTATCTGCACAAGAGCTGACTATGCAATTTGAGACTCTACACCCTGTGACACCATTAAGGTAAAATCCATTCTCCCCATTTATCGCCTTGATCCCTTGTACTATTACATTATTCGTGGTTATCTCGAAGCAGTTATTGGCTGATTGCGGGGCAGCATATTGCACCAATACCATCTCGGGATTTCCAACATCACCGGTGATGGTCACCCCTTTGTTAACGACAATTGCCTGAGTAATTGTATACGTCCCCGCTGCCACATTGACTGTGCTGGCGGTGACTTCGTCCACGCCCTCCTGGATGCGCCCGGTTGCACCAGTTTGTGGGCTGTCATCATCCACGTTTAGCACGGACAAATCGCCCTGGAAACCGGGTCCGGGATCTGTGTCAGTCCCGCTGTCCAGCCAGGGGGTGTAGTCGACATCGGCGCTGACTTCGCCAGCTACGCCGGCTGCGGTGTTGGTGCTCCACCAGTTGCATGAGGCATCAAGGGTTGTTCCAACATCTAGGTTGTTTACTCCGTAGGCGACACTGCTATAGATGCTGTTGTAATTGATAGTATGGTCTGCATTATGAACAATCCTGACACCGTCTCTAGCACTGCCATATATTTCGTTATACTGAATGTTCACATCGTGAGAATTGGCAGTTCTGATGCCATCGTGGCCAACATTCTTGATTTCGTTGTACTCTACGGTGTTGTTCGAACCTACTGAGGAGTAATTGAAAAGGATCCCTGCGCCACCTGAGTTCTCTATCAGGTTATGCTCAATTAGACTATTAGTGATATCAGCAGTCCATGAGTTCAAGCCAAGGAACATTCCACAACCACCACTAGGACCTATGTCCAGAATCCAATTATAGGACACAGTCAGATTGTCGCACTCGCAGGCGAAGATGCCAGGCGCATTCGTTGTCACAGGCGACGCGGAAGGCGTTACGATGTTGTTCTTGATGACTACATCGTCAGCTCTATTCTCGACAATATCGTCACCAGCTTTAAGCGTGAAGCCATCAATTATAACGCCATCGGCACCATCGAAGATATAGATGGCATTGCCATGTGGGACGTTGGGTCCTTCAATGATGGACTCCGCAACACGCGTACCGTAACCAGGGGTTCCTGCATTGGCACCGCGGAGCGTTATCCCACCTTGGCTGCCATCGAATTTCAGTCCATAGTGATCCGTCGCGAATGGCCCTCCTGCCGGGGTATACGTCCCCGCCGCCACGTTGATCGTGTCGCCAGCAGCAGCGGCATCAATGGCAGCTTGTATCTTACAGTAGGGGTCGGCCTGAGTACCACTACCAGGCCCTGGGCAGTTGTCATCATCAACATACCAATCCGCCGCCAACCCCACCGCTCCCGATACCAAAATCGTTAATGCCAGCACTCCTACAGCCATCCACCGTTTCATTTCCTCCTCCTTCTCAAACAAAAGAGCTCCCTTTCGGAGCTCCTATGATCCGCTAACAAGTAAAGAACCATTCACTATCAAATCTCTACACTTCTCCCCCGCCCTAAGAAGTAAATCACCCATCTACATCACCAGCGTCTCCTGATACCCCCTTTAGCATAACATACAATCTGCAATTATGGATTTTTTAATCACATAACTACTATATAACTCGTTACACGTATTTGTACTATATAGCTCGTTACACGTATTTGTCAAGTGTTTGTTGTCCGCAGAAGCCTTAACATTGAGCACCTTTGCTTAGAGAAGACCTCTCCGGCAGTATCCATCGTGTGAGCGCTGCCAAGGAACTCGTCATCTGCGGAGGAATGCTGGGGCACGTGTAAGCAGTTAGCAATCCATAGCCCATGCGAAACGCTCTCCAACAGTGATCCGCTCGACGTTGACTTCTCGCCGCCGAGCGCGCAAAGAACGCGGAGAGATTCCTGATCGCCGTCCGTGATCTCGACGATCTCCGCGGTGAGCTGGAAAGGTCGAACACTGACTGCTGATGGCTTCAAAGAAAACAGCACGGGATCTGGCGTTCTTCGTTTTCTCTCGCCCGCTCGTTGCACTCACTCAAGACGCAAAGATCGCTGAGGAATTGAGAGATCGGAAGATTGAATGATCGGGAGATCGGATGATTGATAGATTGAATGATCGGGAGATCGGATGATTGATAGATTGAATGATCGGGGGATCGTATAATTGATAGATTGAATGATCGGGGGATCGTATAATTGATAGATTGAATCATCGGGGGATTGAGAGATTGGGGAGTTAAATCACTCAATTGCTAAATCACTCAATCTCTCACTCAATTGCCCTCTCTGCGTACTCCGCATCCTCGGCGGTGGAAGCTTCTGCTTCGCAAGGAGAAGAGGCTTGTAGAACAGGTTCTGTAAAAAAGCCAAAAGCAAAGCCCCCATGATCTCTACTGATATGGAGGTGATGAAGCCAGATCGCTTATATGGGGAAAATACTCAATCCGAAGAAGTCTGGTAAGATATCAGTCCTTGAGTAGCTTAAGACGCTTTAGATCCTCTTCGCTCCACTGAGCCTGCTTGCCAATCATGCTTTGCAGGGTGCCGATCTTAAAGGTTTGACCAGGGTAGTGGAAGGTCACGGTAACTCTACGGCCATCGGCGTGTGCATAGCGATGATGTGATCCTCGTCGACGCTTGCGGCAAAACCTATCCCGCTCCAAGGCCGTGATCAATTTGCCAGCCGTAAGGCTGCGGAGTTTGCTGTAGTCGATCTCGCTCATATGGCGACGCTAATGGCTGGCTCATCAAGGACTTTAATCTCGCTCTCCGGTCCAGTAGGAATAGGCCTGCCTTCCTCCAAGAACTCTTTCAGGATCATCTCCAGGACTTCGTGGATGTTCTTGAGGGCTTCTTCCTTGGTTTCGCCCCAGGTTGAGGCACCTTGCGCCTCAAGGATCGGGATATGAGCACGCCAAACCGCTGCGCTCTCAGGCTCATCAGGCCAGCGATCCTCTTCAAGGACGATACGAAAGACGTAGGTCTTCATCCCTTCCTCCTCCGACTTCCCCTGCTCGAGGCTTGCCATAATGTGAAGATACGGCAACAGAGTTTTCTTGTCAAGGATAGAAATGCTTTGTTAGCCCATTCCTTTAATCATTTGTTTGTATTCGTTATGAGTACCAATCCAAACCCAAATGAAGTCTCCACCATCCTCAACCGCAAGGGCCCTATGATTAATCCCAGCTCGAACTGACCAAAATTTACTTACTTTCTTGAAATGGAGGGAGGGATGCAAAGGGTTCGCCTTGAGCAGCTCGAAGTTTCTCTTTGATACCTTTTGAACAGGGGCAGGAAGACTCTCAAAGCATGTCCAGAACCGGCTTGTTGTTCTATGCATTTAGAGTTTCTTTAGCCTTCCCTTCGCTTTTTCATCACTGGCTTCCGTGATCAGAAAGTCCAATTTCCCTGATTCTGAGTCTATCTCAATCTGTCTATCCCATTTTTCCTGATCCCTTTCAGAGAACCACTGCCTCAACTGCTCATATTCCTTTTCCGGGAGAGATTCAATTGAACATAAAATTTCCTCTACTTTTGGCATATATAGCTCCTTTTCTATTCATCAACTCACAATGATCCGCCAGCACACCCGCTTGATAGTACGATGGGTGATCCTGTCCGTCAATACGTCTCACAGGCGGTGGACTGATTGGCGACAATTATTTGGCTCTTTCGCAGGTTGGCTGATGGTGGGAGCAAGCTTTCTTCCGGCGGCGTGGAAGCCGCCTCTGCTTCTGGTCTTTCCATCTCACCGCAGAGCAGCAGGCTCTCGCTCCCATGCCCAGCCCGGGGGACGCAGTATAACTCCGGTCTTTTCCTTCAAAGCGCTTGAACGCATGATAAACAGATAGGTACGGGTCTTGTTCTCGTGTAGCTAGCCCATTAATCAGCCAACCTGCAAAAGACCCGAAAATAAGCTGATGGCTGACGGCTAATAGCTACCAACTCCCTAACAAAGAAAATCCCCGACCCCGGGAGAATTCCCCAGGGCCGGGGGAAATTGCGAATTAGGTTATCTTAGGATCGCGAGCTTCTTGGTCTCGCTCACAACCCACTCACCATTGACGAGCGCGTACAGCTTGTAGAGATATACCCCGTTTGCGAGGTACTCCCCGTAGTCGCTGTCGGTATGCCAGTCTAGGCTTGTTCCAGCTTCCTCGGCCTCGTAGACCAGTCGACCAGCAAGGTCGTAGATCTCGACCTTGACAGCGTCCACGAACGCCGCGCCCGCACCCTTCACCGCAAAGGTGGTGGTGTGGACATCAACGATCGGGTTCGGGTAGTTGCCGAACTCAAGGTCATCCGCACCCACAGAGGGTGAAGGAGGCATCGGAGGAAGATCAGCCGGCACCACAAGGGCCTTTGGCCCCATTGGTGCAAATGAAGCACTGACCGGTGTACCCGAAGCGTAGAGAAGCTTCAGGGAGAGACCGGACACGTTGGCCCGCACCCAGTAACCGTACCACGGGTTGATCGTGCTGGGCATGGTGTAATCGGTACCGGTTGCCGAATACGCGTAGATGTCATCGCGTACCCAGCCGGCAGTTGCCGCATCGGCCCAGGTCTTCTCTTGAGCGCCCTTTATCACCTTAATCGCGCTCTTCGGATAGCTCCACGGAGCGCTTACCTGATGCCAGCCTGTGCACGAGATGTTGATCGTGACATCGCTCGTCACTTGACTACCAGAGTCTGTGACGCTCTTACTCGCGGGCAGGCTCACCCAGTATCCGAACTCGGGCTCGACCATCGAAACGATGTCGTAAACCTCAGTTGCGCAGTTCCAGCGATAGGCAACCGTGCCGAACAGGGCACTCGGCGTACCGCTGTTTAACGGGACCGAGACCATGTACCAGCCAGCCGCCGCACCGTAGATGTGGGACTTGCCAGGCACGGTTCCGCAGAGCGTCCAACCAGTAAAGTCGACGTCGCCAAAGACGTTGACTCCCTTGACAGGCTCCACTCCCCAACCGTTATCCGTAGCATCGAGCATTCCGAGCCCGTCGTTTCGAGCGAGGATCGGCGCATCGAAGCAGTTGCCGTGGAGGTCGAACGTATCAGCATTCCCAAGGGTTGTGACCAAGAGAGCTGTGGCACCGCCGTACACCTTATTCACGTTGGTGATGTCAGCCGCTCCGCTTTCCATCGAGATACCAGTAACGTTGCCGGTGAGGATGTTCCCCTTGACCTCGAGCGGGTTGTTGATCGTGCCGCCCCGCAACCGGAGACCAACATCGATCATGCCCTCGATGGTGTTGTTCTTCACCGGGGTCTCGTTCGGGGTTGTGATGTCGATTCCCACGCGGAGATTGCCGGTGTTCGTGACTGTGTTCCCCACGAGGGTGTTGTTTGTCCCCGCCAACATCCGAATTCCAACCGCCACATCAGTGCTATCACCCGTCACCGTCGTGAAGTCCTTGACGGTGTTGTTAATGATGTCGCAGTTGTCAGGGACAGTACCTGCTCCGGATGAATCAAGCACGTCAATACCCACCGCGTAGGTGGAGCTTCCAGCGTTGATGACCGTGTTGCCGTCTACCACGTTGTTGTCCGCACCCGCGTTCGCGCCGCCAATGTCATCGAGACGGATCGCAGCAAAGCGGGAGGCGGCGACGTTCACCGCGTCCTTCGCGGCATTCTCAACGGTGTTTCCGACGATGTTGTTGTTATCACCACCGTTGACGAGGATCCCGTCCTGGCTTACCGAGAAGATCGTGTTGTTCAGGATTTCGTTGTTGTTAAAGTTAACAACGTCCATGCCGATACCGCCGGTCAAGATGTTCTTGATCGTGTTGTTCTTGACAATCTGGTTCCCACCGCCAAACAGGATTCCCGCACCGCCGCCGGTGACGGTGTCCACCGTGTTCCCGGTGACTTCGCAGTTGGCGACCGTTAGGTCGATCCCATCGAAACCACCGCTCACGCTCTTGACGGTGTTGTCCTTCACGAGAACGTTCCCGCCGGCGACGTTGATCCCATCACCCAGAGTCACCGCAGTGATCTTGTTTCCGATCACCTGATCGTTCACGCCGGTACCGATGCCGTTACCACCGTTTACACCGGTGAACTCGTTGTTGCTGATCGTGTTGTTCCCGGCGGACGTGATCCCGGCGCCACCGACACTGACGAACGTGTTGGTGCTGATCATGTGGTTCGTTCCGCCACCCGCGTTGGCAATACCGGCCGCGCCAAGGTTGTTGAACGTGTTTCCAGTCACGGTGAAGTTCGAGTTCGCCCCGACATTCATCAGGATACCGTTAGCCGCAGCACCAAGAACGGAGTTGTCCGTAATCGTGGCATTTGTAGCACCACTCGTCGCGGCGTCGATCGCGTCTCCAGCAGTTGTTGCATCCAGTTGATTACCCGAAATGATCGCGTTCGAGCTGCCGAACTGAATCGCATCACCACCGGTCCCACCACCTGTCACCTGGTTGTCACGGTATTGGTTGTTTGAACCGCCAGCGTCGAGGATCCCGATTCCCCCCGCGGCCTGCGCGTACGTGAAGATGTTTCGCAGGACCTGGGTGTTGTTGGAGTCGCCCGCTAGGTCGATGCCATTCGTGCGCAGCTGGCCGGCAATGTTGTCCCGGATCACACTGTTCGTGTACCCGTTCGCGCCCCCGACGAGCTGCCCCGCGAAGTTGATCGTGTTGTTCCAGGCAGAAAGGGTGTTGTAAGACGCAGCGCTCGCGTTCTCGATGAAGAACGTGGGAGCCGGAACAGCCAACGCTCCGATGACCTGGTTATCGTAGACCTGGGCACCGATCCCAAGCGTAAGTTGAATGGCTGGAACAGCGCCGATCGTTAAGTTGAACGTGTTATTTTTTACTATACAGTCGTTTCCTGCAAGCTGGATGGCAGCCGTGGCAAAAGCGCCTGCTCCGTCGTTGAACGTCATGCCTTGGATGCGCGCATTGCCGTTACACACGATCGCGTCGTCGGCAGCACCACCAGACGAAAAGATATCGAAGTTCTGAAGGGTGACGTCCTGGATCCCGATGTTGACGAGGATTCCAACGGCATTGTTTGTCGTCAGGCGCGCACCGGTAACCTCTCCAACGATTGTCTGGCCGTTTCTGGAAACGATCAGCGTCGTGACAGCGACCGGTATCGCACCAGCCCCGAGCTGAATTCCGGTAGCAGGGACACAATACGTGCCGTCCAGCTGAAGCGTTCCAGCCGGGTTGGCGCCCGTACCGTCAGCCACTGGGAGCGCAACCGCGGGACCGTAGTTGGCAGCAACACCAAGGTCATAAGTCCCCAGCGGGCACGCTGCAAAGATCGGGAGGGCAAAGACGGCCAGCCCCAGTAGGGCCGCCATCAAAATCCCGATTTTTATCCGATTTAATTTCACTTTGTACCTCCTCTTTTCTTTTTCTATTTTGTCACTTCGTCCGTCTCTTCTATTATACAGGTTATTATCTATGGCTAAACACCTCCTAAATCAGTCCGGAGTCCAAAGTCCGGAGTCGAGGAACGAGGACAGAGGCATTGCTGCCGTAGTCGCATCCTCTCATACTCATGCTTTCACCTCGATCCAAGGATCTCGATCCAAGGATCTCGATCCCTCGCACCTGCGTAGCCTATTCTATAGTGGTGGCTCTTCCAGTGGCTTTTCCTCCTCGCCCCCGCCCAGAATGTCACCGAGCGAGAACTCAGCCGAAAGCACAAGCGTGTTTCCAA
This sequence comes from Candidatus Bipolaricaulota bacterium, assembly GCA_030606565.1. Lineage (GTDB taxonomy): Bacteria > Bipolaricaulota > Bipolaricaulia > UBA7950 > UBA9294 > UBA9294. The sequence goes on from JAUWGE010000001.1 coordinate 48,750, forward strand.
TCGCCTCGTTCAGGAGGTAGGCCGCGTCCACGTACAGGCCGGCCACGCTGATCCCCGCACCAACGGAGAAGTAGTAGTCCTGGAAGTCATTGGTCAGGACTACACCCCCGCGCAGCGCGAGCTCCTCGATGACCTTAAACTCCATCCCGAGGTGGGCATCGCCTAGATTCGTTCCGTCAAAGTCCATGTCAGCGGCGAAGATCAGCGTGTCATCGACCAACCGCATCGCCATTCCCGCCGTGTATAGGGCGGAGACGGTGTCCTGTGTACCACTGTCCCAGGTGATCTTCGTGCCACCGAGGTCGGCCGCATTCACACCAAATGTGAATATCTCGCCGAGGTTAACCAGAAGGCCAAGGTCAAAACCGAAGCCATCGGCCGTTGCCCCTAGCCCGGAATCGGCCATGTAGTACTTGACGTTGGCACCGGCAAGGCCGATGTCAAAGACGTTTGCCGCTAAGGTACCGATGATCGCCTGTTCGCTCCAGGTGAACACGTCACCCAGATCCCCGTTCGCATCGACCACCTGTGAAGCAACGGAAGCCCGCTCCCAGGAAAGGCCGATTCCGAGGTCGGCGAACATGGTCGTCGCGCCGACAAACTGGTGCGTGATCCCCAGGCCGAACAGATCGGTCGACATCCCAGAAAGGCGGGTGTCATCTAGCTGGGCCAGTCCTGCCGGGTTCCAAATTACTGCCGTAGTGTCGTCCACAACGGCTACAAATGCACCGCCCATGGCCAGTGCTCGCGCGCCTAACCCGCTCTTGAAGGCACTGAACGCACCAGTGCCATCAGCCAGGGCAAACGCGGAGATAACCATGATGAGCGCTAGACTTACCACTATCACTCGTTTCATCGTTGTTGTTACCCCCTTATTTAATCGATCGGGGACCCTCCGGGGCCGTTTCCGACCCCGGAAGATCGCCTCTCTTATTTACTTATTGATGAACACCGTGCTCTTGGCGATATGGATGTCCTCGCCAGCAACAACCATCATCACGTAGAGGTAAGGACCGTTGGCAAGGTCAGCACCGTCCCACGTGATCTCATTGCTGCCTAAAGCACCTTCCAGCTCCGCTACAAGATGACCGGATGCGTCGTACACGGTGACCGTAAACGAGTCGGCAGGCCCTATCCCGTAGCTGAAGGTAACTTCAGTATCGAATGGGTTAGGCTTCACGATCGGCTCAAACACCAACTCACTGGCCACGATACTGACCGTGTGAGAGGAGCTGTCCAGCGGATCGGTCGGATCGGTGTAGGTCGCGGTGATCGTATCACCGGCTACCGCACCGAGATCGGCCATGCTGATCGCCTCTGTGATGAACGTGTCGGTGTTCGCCCCCTCAAGGTAGGAGAGGTCGTAGGCGATGCCTTCGACTTCCAGACCGGTCAGGATACTGGCACCGGTATGGGATGGGTCGATGACCTTTACGTACACGTCATCAACGTCGGTGTACTGCATCACCACGTTGCCCTCGGCATCGGTGAACCTGGTCGTTGAGGCCTCTCCCGGGGGCACACCGCCACCACCACAGCCGACCTTGATGGAGATCCAGGCCGAATCACTGTGGTTTGACGGGTCCTGATATACAGCGATCATCGTGTCGCCCGGCAGTGCACCGAGCATTGGCAGGCACTCGTACTGGGTGACCAGATCGATGCAGGTCACACTCCGGAAGATACCCGTGGCCACACCGGACTCCATCAGATCCACCGGTACCCAGCGGCCGTTTCGCGGGTTCAAGATGTACAGCTTGGCCAGGGTTCCGTTATCGGAGATGTTGGTGTCGCCCAGAAGCTCGTTCACCGGGTGAAACTCCTCATCGAGGAACCCACAGGGTACGTGGTTTGCAGCATAGTCCCACGGCCCGAACGGGAAGTTCTGCTGGCCGTCCCAGAAGGCGTCGATTCGCTCGCGACGGTATTGGTCTTCATCCTGGTCAGGGTCAATCACCTCGACAAAGACGCAGTCAGAGTTCGTGTAACCGAATACTCTGTTTCCCTGCCTGTCAAGGAAGTACATGTTGACCGAGCCGGTCGCGCCGTTAAAGACTTGGGTGTCGGCAATCTCCATCAGGTCGAAGGAAACGTCGTTGTCCTTACGTATTCTATCGATCTGCGGCGGGAAGGCTGAGGCGATATTGCTATCGCCTAAAAGACCCATCTCCGCCTCTTCATACCATTGGTCATTATAGCGTACGTAGATCGAATCCTCGTTGAACGCCTCTAACTTCCAGTTGTCAAGCTGCAATTGGTAGCCGCCACGTGAGGCCGGCAGCCCTACCCCGAGCGCGTCCCACACCGGTAAAAGCTGGTATCCGGCGTTGGAGAAGAAGACGGGCGAATTTGAAGATGTCTCATCAAGGATGAGCCATTCGGAGTCGTCTTCCTCGTGTGGATCGCAGATGTGCACCACTACCTGCTCTGGGCAGCAAGGGTCGACGTTGGCGTTAGAGTCGATCACTTGCACGTACACTGGATCGCGACCGAGCCAGAACTCGGACTTATTCATGCGCAACGCATCGGTGAAGTTGGTGATGCTCGCGCACTCGCGGGACTCGATATAGGCTATAGCCAGCTTGAAGTCGTCAAAGTCGTTGGGGTCCAAGTAGTAAGCGACGAGCGTGTCGCAGACATCCAGTCTGTCAAACCCCAGGTCAACCAGTATGCTGTTTAACTTGAGTTCAAACACGCCGGTGTCCACGCCTGTCTCATGCGCGTAGAACATCGCGCGGGCAAAGCCATCAGGATCGTCAGTCTCAAAGTAGGTAACGTTGCCATCGGCTTCTGTCGGGTACTCAACGTAGTAAGCGCCCTCAGACCTCGGTTGGTTGTTGTCGGGGTAGTTGGGCCCGATACCGCTATCGTAAATGTTGTACCAACGGATCGATACCTCCCGTCCGGGTGCGCTGTTCGCACCGGGAACGACTCCGCCGAGGCGCTTTAACATGCAGAAGTTGGTGGCGCTTGTACCGTTAGCAAAGTCATCCGCCGGGTTCCAAGAACCGGGGTTGACGATGATGAACACGGGCACGTACTCCGCCCGGTTGCAGTTTAAGTTCTCGTCTGGGTCGACCACCGTGATCGTCGCCGAGGAGTTCGCGTCCTTGTAGATCGGGCTTGCTCCTGGCTGGCCAGGGGTGATCGGACCGCACTCAGTGGCACCGCTCCAGTAAAGCTGTGCTTCGGTATCGATAATCTTGGCCATTCCAACCACGATATCCCCAAGATCGTTCGGATCCTGGTAGATCGTGACGAGCGTGTCCATGTTCTCAAACCGCCCACACGGCCACTCGTATGGCACAGCTGGGATAATCTGCATCGGCTCCATCCCTGCGCTTGAAGACGCTGGAGGTGGAGGCGGTGGACCTGGCGGCGGTGGTGGCGGTGGAGGTGGTGGCGGCGGTGGAGGTGGTGCCTCACCGCCTATCATCCCTTCCGTGAAGTTACCCAGGCAGTCAAACCAGCCGCGTATGCCGCCATTGACCCCAGTTAATGTGTTCGGATCCCAGGAATAGGCGTAATTACCCCACTGGAAATCTTCCTGAACGATCGCGTGGGTTCCAAGCTCGGGATGGGAAAAATCCTCCCGCGTCCCGATCTGGAAGGCGCGCTTGCTCACAAACAACCCTGTGTTCGCACCGGTCTCTTCCAGGTGGTCAGCCCCAACGTAACCGACCGGACCACCAGGGTAGTGCCCCTTAAACGGGTAGTATCCAGGGTCATCGTACGCGAATCCGTTTGCGTCACCGTTTTCGTCCATATAGCTGACCCAGACGATATACGCGCCCGTCTTGGGATCGAAGATCTTGACATTGGTCCAAATCTTGTCGCGCACATCACAATCGATATCTTCATCCGGATCGTAGACAGCGACCCATACCTCATCGCCTTCTTGTAGCAGTGTTACCCGGTTATTCCCGTTTGAGTCCGAGGAAAAGTATATATCCGCGGACGTCGCGAGGGTAGCCAGGGCAAAGAACGCCATGAGCAGAAATACCATGGCACTCCCTATAACTAGTTTCTTTTTCAAGGTCATACCTCCTTCTTCGGGTTTTCGATTTCGCTTGCAAAAACTTCTTCGACATTTTTCATCCAAGCTGACTGACCTCCTTCTTCGGTAAGAACCCTCGTCCGAGATTTCGTACCACCCCCCTCATTATCTCCCAGTGTATCCTTCCTTTGTTTCTTGCTTTTAATCCTTAAGGATGAGGCTTTTATCCCATCCTAGCCCGTTATAAAGCCTTCTGTCAAGACACACACCTTCTCTCAAGTGACCAGAGAGCACCACACCGACCCCATCTATTATGGATACAAACTTCGAGCATCTTATCACACCACAGCAACCCGTGTCAAGTCCGGAAAGAATCACTTTGAAGTTGCACCAAGTATCTCTTGCGGCCGTAAGAGGCGGTGATGGGGCTAACGCCTGAGTGGCTCCGCAATCCAGACACTTGTTTCCCACCTCCTTTGCTGGGAGATGACTGCATCCTGAACCTAACGTTGCTCCCTCCCTTTGGTGAAGGAGCTTGGTGTGGCCGGATGCGTCTTTGCGTCCGGCCAAGGTGGGACAGGTGTCCAACGGCGGACACGGGTTCCGCCGCTCGTATGCTGGTAGTGAGGCGATGGTGCGCCGTTGACATTCCGACAAATCTGTTGCTACAATATCGAGGAAGACGGGTCTAGCGAAGGCAGGCATGAATCATGTAGGAATCACTGTCCCTAAAGACAGCGTTACCAAATTTTTGTCAGCACCACCATATACGCAAACTCGCCCTCTTCGGATCAGTACTGCGTGAGGATTTCGGGGCGGAGAGTGACGTGGATGTATTGGTGGAATTCGAACCAGGACACGTGCCCGGCTTTATCCGTTTAGCGGGCATGGAGTTTGAGCTTGAGGAACTATTCAGCGGACGGAAAGTGGACCTGCGGACACCAGAAGACTTGAGCCGGTATTTTCGCGATGGAGTGGTGGCCACGGCGATGGTTCTTTATGGATAAGGCCGATGAAATACGGTTACGTCATATGCGGGGGTGCGGTGCGGGATGCCATCAGTTTCGCGACACCTAGCTATCAAATCATCAGTTTTCGTACCAGTTGCCAATAAAGCCCGGTCCATGATCAGGGTTTGAATTACGCTTCTGGGAGTAGTATCATTATAATAGTATCATCACTAGATGAAGAAATTGATACTCTTGAGAGGTGATGAAGATGAGTGTCTATTCTAAGGCTAAAGCAAAGAGCGGACCTCTTCGCACCAGGAGGGTTCAGACGGTCCTCACCAGTGAGCAATACGACCTCCTGTTACAGATAGCCAAGAAGAAGCACAAACCGGTAAGCGCCCTCGTGCGTGAGGCGCTCGAGGCGGGATGTCTTAAGGAGGAGCTGTGCACCCAGCGCCAACGTGCTCTAAAAGGCCTCCTCTCCCTCAAGGCACCGGTGGCTGACTGGGAGAAGATGGAGTCCGAGATCCTCGAAGGGGCCATGGATGGGTAAGGTCTTCCTGGATGTGAACATCCCCATGTATGCCGGTGGCAAGGACCATCCCTACAAGGAGTCATGTGCTTGGATCATGACCGAGGTAGCGGAAAGAAGGCTTAAGGTGGCCACGGACACCGAAGTTATCCAAGAAATCCTCTACCGTTACGGAGCAATAGAGCGGTGGGAAACCGGCGTGGCGATGGCTAACGCTGTTATGGAGCTTGTCCCCGAGATCTACCCCGTCAACTTAGCCGACATTCGCCGCGCGGTCAATCTCTTCCAAACCTACGGGCCAAAAGGGGTTACTGCCAGAGATGCACTTCATGTAGCCGTGATGATGAATAAGGGCTTAAACGAGATTCTCTCCACTGATTCCCACTTCGATCTTATCAAGGAAATAAAGCGGCTGGACCCCAAAACCCTCTTTCGTCAAGGCAAAACAACCAAGAGAACACCTCCTTGAGGTGAGGAAGCCTCCTGAAATGGATTAGCCTCTTGCCTTCACTGGCGAGTCTTGCCTCGGAGAGCATGCGATCAAAGGCCAACAATTCGTAACACTGTCTCTGTCAACGAACCCTCCTGTTTTTTTGCTTGCCTGCTTGGGGGGTGTAGTAACCGGTTTGGGACTTATTACACCCCCCGGGTGGGGTGTAGTAAACAGCTCGTCATGTACTACACCCTCCAGGTCTTGTTCACCGGGGAGAAGTCCCACCTCTGGGTCGATGATCTACGAGCCTTGACAGGGATGAGCAAAAGGTATTATTGTAGGGTGGGTTCAGCAAATCCTGTTTGGAGGTACGAAATGAACATGGTCTACAGAAGCTTACCGATCGCGCTTTCTCTTCTTCTCCTCTTCTCGCTGGCTGCTGTTGCCGCACCGGCGCTTCTCATGACGAATACCGGAAAGACGCAGGAAGGGAGCCTCATGGGGATTTCCCCCGTGATCCGTCTTAACGTTCCCCGGTCGGCATCACCGTTTGGCCCACCGCAGGCGTTTGACATTCCGCTGTCCACAGTTTGCCAGATCACGGTTGACTTTCCTCGCCTGATCATTGAGACAGACAAGCGGGTCTACCTTGGTCCCTTCTCCGCGTTTAGCGGAATCTCGGAGCTTCTCGCGCTCCGCACAAAAGACGAGACGCTCAAGTTTCCCACCGCCTCCCTGCGAGCGATCGCCCTTCACGGTAACCCGCTTGGGCCGGTGCCACGACAGTGGCTGGGAGATAAGTTTCTATTGCTGCCAGAGGTGCTAACCGCTCAAGCTTTACAGGCGGAGGACGGCGAAACTCTCCCCGAAGAGCCAAGCGAGAGGATCTACTGGGAGGAACTTTATCCAACACTCCCTCCTGAGCCCACTCAGGAGACGAGCTGGTGGCTAAATGCGTTGATCTTTGCCGGCCTGGCGGCCCTGGTGTACTTCAGCCTCAGCTCAAGTGGGGGTTAAACGTAGTTTTTTCCCCGTAGTTCTTCGTCGGGGAGGTGCCACGCCGCTACCTGGTTGAAGAAAGCGATCAGCTTTCAGCGATCAGCTTTCAGCAAATAATCTCGGTAGATGGGATTTTCCTGAGGGCTGACGGCTGAACGCTTGTTTCTTCCTGAGTGCTGATAGTTCTGCTTGCAGGAGCGCTGTAAACACTCTACTATCACTTTTAAGGAGGGATGACCGAATGGCAAGGAGCCGGTCTCGAAAACCGGTACGCCCGCAAGGGCTTCGGGGTTCGAATCCCCGTCCCTCCGCCATTTTGCGCCCGTAGCTCAGAGGACAGAGCGTCGCACTGCGGCTGCGAAGGTCGGAGGTTCGAGTCCTCCCGGGCGTACTCAGTGCAGCTTAACCGAGAACCGATGGTGAAAGGTTCTCCGCATGGTGAACTCAGCCGTCCTCCACAGATCGCTGGTATCCAGTCGAAGCACTTGCTTTCCGCATCGAACCGCTACAATCATTGCAACATCTCGCCTCTGCTACGTGCAGAGGAAAGGGGGTGATCCGTATGACAGAAGGTCCAAGACGGTCAGCGGTCACCCCCTTGTTCACAGTCCTTTAAGTTGTCGAGCGATTTCTACCACCCAGCGAGAATCTCAGGGCTAATCTTGATCCCGGTATTCGCATGTCCGGGACGGTCATGAGAAGATGCTTGTAGGAGCGGCTGCTGACCTCAATAGGGCATAAGCAGGAAGTTACATGGGTTCACACCTACCTAATGGTTTCGCGGGCCACCCGGCCACGATCGACGATGTCCCGGCGGTCGTGGATTGCTCGCCTGTTTCAACCCGTCACCCGCCGAGACGCAAGCGTCACACAGAAAGCACAGGCCCTGTTCACACTCTCCTCACATACGTGGCGTAGATTATCAACATACGGGAGCACAAAACACCTCCATACCGAATGAGACGAGGGACCAAAAGGCCCCTCGCTTCTTTTGCCATCGGGGGCAATGGGGGTGAAAACAAGCGTTATCGACTGAACAGCTCAAGCACTTCTACGCCTAAAGAGACTCAACTCGCCTGCTTTTGCTACACAAGATACGCTTTCGTTGCGAGAGTGGCTAATCCCTCTCAATCAGTTTTCGTGCTATACTTTAGGACGCAGGGTTACTGAACGGGAAATACAAAAGACGCCAATCAGGAGGAAGGTGCGTGAGATGAGACGGACTGCTCAACTGCTTCTTTTCGTGTCTCTGATATTGGTGCCGGTCCTGATAGGACAAGGGATGGACATTGGGGCTAAGTTTGGTACGCAAACTTCTTCCCTTGTGATCCAGGCTGAGTGGGATATTTCACCGAACCTCACTATGACAATCTTTCTTGAGCCTCAACTTGGAAGTATTGTCAACCCAGCCACTGCCCAGACGCCGTCTTTTACCATCGGGCTAATAGGGAAGTACCGGTTTCCCAGTGCGAATTCCCCATTCGTACCATACTTAGGGTTGGGCGGGAGCCTCAAACAACAGGGCCCCGAGACAACGATAGCAATAGAAGCACTCGCTGGCACACGCTTTTACCTTGCGTCAAACCTGTACCTGTTCGCTGAAGCGGCATTCTCTATCTTCTTCCCAATAACCGATGTGGCAAACTGGTACAAGGACCTATATCTAGGGTTTGCTTTCCGCCTGTGATCTTCGCTAATCGACCCTCTCGGAGTTGTCGCGGTCGCCCTAAAAGGGGGATGGCTACCTATCAACTCTCTGCGCTCACGATCTAGATTGGCATCTCGTGGTGGAGGAAGAAGGCGCAATCAGAGGAGGGAATTGTCAGCTGTGCCCGAATCTACGCAACGAAAGCGATCAACTGTAGCAGCTCTTCCAATGGCAGGAGACTGCTTCTTTTTGTGCTATATTGGCAGCACTAAAGGAGGATGCTGATGGGCAAAGTGCTAATTTGGAATCTATTGCTGGTGATGGTTTTGACTCTTGCAGCCATGGCGGACGAGACCCCAGCGCCCTCGTCTCAAGTGTATTACGGAGATATCTCCGAAACGGCAATTCTCTGGTTTGCTGGAACGAGTGTCACAACAGAGATCCACGGCGATTTCGCTCTCTCAGGGAGCCTGACGATCAAGGATGAGGCAATTCCTTTCACCACATGTGGGGAGATGAGCGGATTCGGAGAGGGAGATACCGCGACCCTCACCGGTGTGATGTGGACGATCTTTACTACAGCGGGCACGTTGGGCAATGGAGAAGAAGTTGAAATCCGAGGGGGCCTTACTGTCGATAGCGGGGATTATCTCCTGGCCACCGAAGCTACAGGAGAGGGTACAGGAACCTTCTACATGATGATCCTCTTGACAGACGCAAGGATTGAAGTTGGAGGCACTGTGTACGGATCAGCAAGTGGTAGTTTCGTACCGCCGGATGACCCGTACACGATGCAACTCGACGTATCAGGAACCATGCGCTTTGAAGTCACCTCTACAATCCAGTCCTTAAGGAATACACCAATCGATCTGGGGACCCTGCAGGAAAGGCTGCCATGGGACCTAGGCATGTGGCCGGAGGATCTGTTTTCCCAACTTCTCTTGCTGCTAGGCGAGTCCCCTACGGAGAAGGGAACAGTTTCGCAGAGTGGGTGTAATGCCCAGGGTTCCTAGCCTGGGCGGAACTCTTGTTGAGCTCCTGATGGCACTAAGGAGAGGCACAGTTACTTCTCGCAGCAAATGGTCGCGGTTGTTGCAAGGCCTAGGAGGGCAAGGCTTAGGCAGCAGGGATTCCCAGCCTATAGGCTGTCAACCTCTGAATTGGTCGACGTGGCTGCTTCTCCTACTAAGACATAACCAGGCTCTTGACAGCAAGAGACCCACGAGGAGTATAATGGAAGGTAGGAATCCGTTTAAGACGGGAGGTTTGACAGAATGAAGAAGCTTTCGATTGTGCTAGGAGTTATAATAATCCTACTCGCGGGCGGGACGGCCCCTGTATTGGGCACCCTTCAAGTCCCACCCCTAGTCCAGCCTCAGCTACAACCGCTCCTGAAGTATCTCCTTCGTCCGGACCTGGAAGTTGAAGAAATCTGGTGTACAACTCCCGGAGGTACGTTGGCCTTCAGCGTGATAAATAGCGGATTTAGTCCTCTCCCCGATGGATGGGAGTCATACACCCACCTCACAGCCCGCGTTTCCCATATTTCTGGAGGCATAGAGGTACCTCTCGGTGAATTCAATCTCTGCCTTCCCTCTAGCACTGAGAATGGCGGAATTGGGATACCTGATGGGATTTCCAACTATGTGACAAACATCATCTTAGAAGGTGAGGCAATCGTCAAGGTCGAAGTCGACTATCACGATCGAATCCAGGAACTAAACGAGGTGAACAACTTCGAACTGACGATTTACACCCCATGTGGAAGGGGAACAATGCCCGATCTCGAAGCTTCCTTTGTTGAGTTGCCAGTAGACATCTTGCGTCCAGGAACCGACTTGAATAACTACATCGGGATCTTGATCACGAATCTCGGAAGAGGTCTAGCAAAAGGAACTGGGAACTGGCCCACCGAAGGCTATATCATCGATGTTGTTCTCTCGTCTGATATGGTTGTTCCTCCAGGCGCTACTATGGTTGTCACCCTAGCTGGGCAAGTGTTTCCAGTACCCGTTCCCTCCACCTATCGCGTCTATCGAGAAGACATGCTCATCGGAAGAATATGGACCACAGAGGACATCCCGAGAGAGGAAGAGGTTATTTACGGCTTGCATAGGGAGCCTGGATGCGAAGTGATTGGTCTTCCAATGGAATACCCATCTGTAGTTTGGCCTAGTTCGGGAGGATATAGAGCCTTCTATATCGTTGTCCTTGTTGACCCTCTAAACAACATATCTGAAGCTAGAGAAGACAACAACAAGTACTTCTTCCGCTTGATGATCGAAGAGCCGCTGTAATCCCTGTCGCTCAGATAATCGAGCCTGAATTGACGACAGCAAGACCGTTGGTGTCGAGAAACCCACTGCGGCAACATACGGTTCCTCTTGTTGCCAAGCCTGTCCTGGCAGAAAGCCATCCCGCTTGCATAGCCCAAAGAACCTTTCGCACTACTGCAGGTTGATCCATTCTCGCCCTTTCAGCATGCCACCAGTTGACTGGCGACCCTCCTGCCAAAACCCCACTCAGTATCACAAGGTTGTTTCGCTGCCGGTGAGCCGGTAGAACCGAAGACACGCGTCACCACTTGGTGTAGTCAAAAACCCCAAAGCAAGTTGGGGCATTAAAAGCAAAAACCCAAAGGTACGATGCTACAAAAACGAATGTAGCGTCGGAACCTGCCTGCCCGTCACATCCACCTGTCTGCGTGCGAACCTGCCTACCGCCCCAGCGGGGCAGGCAGGCACGCACAGGCAGGCACGGCAGACAGGTCTCCGACGTTGAGGGGTTTATTCCCGTGGGAACTCATGTAGCAAGCAAAAACAACAGGCTGATTCGCCGAAGGCTAATCTCCTCTTTTCTCCCTCCAGCAAGCTTTAAAAGTATCAAGCGGAGGCTTTTCATGAACATCACTCTATCTCTGCGTACGGATGCCCGCGAAGAATATGACCTAAATCACCCCTCTCCGTTGAACCACTGTTCTTGGCCAGTGTGATCAATATCACAAAGATCTTTCACCTCGGTCCTCATTAACATCACCCCGGAGCGTTACCATAAGCCTGCTATCACATCGATCAACGCGTGGTTAAAAGCGAGCCTCATCGCCAGGTAAGCGATGGCCATCAAGTTATTAGGGAGAAAAAGGAAGGGTGATATCATGAAAGGTCGGATGATAGTCGGGCGCTTCCCCGGCAGGCGTGCCTTGGGATCAATTGTGCTGCCCCTACTCCTGATCTTGCCCGTTGTGATAACTTGTGCTGAGGAATGTCCACCTGCTGTCCGGGCTTACGATCAGGCAGTCGTCCCGGAGGAGGTCGTTCAGGGCGAGATCATCACCGTGACCGCTTGGGTACAGAATACAAGCTGCGACACGCTTGGGGCGTTTGAGGTCGCAGCTTACTACGATGTGGTGGATGAAAACGACCCTGATGCTCACTTGATCAGTACGCAGACCGTTCCTGGCTTAGACCCGTGCGAGGAAAAGCAACTGACCTTCTATTGGGACACTACAGACATCCCACCGGGGACCTATCCGATTCAGGTTTGGGCCGACTCCTCGAAAAAGTTCAACCAGGAGCCTGAAGGCGACAACATCTGTAAAGCAAGGGTCATAACGAGAATCAATCCCGTTCCGCCCCTTATTCGAGCGAGCAAGACATTCGTGGACATTGACGGTGGTTTACCAGAGTCAGGGGACACCGTTGAGTATGAGATCATCATCGGTAACTATGGCCTCGGCGACCAAAGTGATAACTTAGGGCCCGAATTTGTCGATGAAATTCCCGCTTTTATGGCCTATATAGATGGGGCGGCTAGCGCCACGTCAGGGACGATCAGCTTCGATGCCTCAGGTAATAGCATTGTCTGGAATGGCTCCATCCCCGCTTTAGGGTCTGTGACCATCAACTTTCAGGTGAATATAGATGAGGCAGCGCCCGGTGGATCACTGATCTGCAATCAGGGCGTTGTAACTTGGGATATAGACGGTGATGGTACAAACGACTCCCAAACGCCCACCGATGATCCAAGCACGTCGGCGCCCGAGGACCCCACGTGTCTCGTCATTAATTTCCCGCCACAGGCCCATATCGATGTGAGTAAGACGGTGACCGACTTAAACGGCGATTCCCCTGAACCTGGAGACATCGTTGAATACGAGATCATCATCGGCAATGCAGGCAACGGCGACCAACAGGACAATCCCGGTGACGAATTTGTAGATTATATCCCGCCCTGGATGAGTTACGTTAAGAGATCGGCGCAAGCCACGTCAGGAAAGGTGAGGTTTCACCGAGTTAGCTGGCTTCGTCGAATCCTGATGCACGATGAAGATAGAGGGAATTGGGTTACCTGGAACGGAAGTATCCCCGCTGGGGGATCGGTGATCATCACGTTTAAGACAAAGATCGATAAGGACGCGCCTGCTGAGTTGATCGTCTGCAACCAAGGGACGGTAAACTGGGACACTGACGGAGACGGCACAAACGACACCGCGGAGCCAACTGATGACCCAGATACGGTGAAGCAGGATGATCCTACCTGTCTTCTTCCGATTGCCTCTCCACCCGATGTTTCTCCCCCACCGGGGCAAGTCGATCCTGCTCTCCCGGCTGATCCTCCCGCCGGTTGCGCGGCCCCCACCTTGTCTGAATGGGGGCAGATCGCGTTGATCGGCCTCCTAGCGCTTGCATTCACTGGGGCGCTGTGGCGGAGAAATCGGCTTTTACCCCGGCGAAGGTAGAGGGAAACCGCTTTGTGAAGAAAACCGTGAGAAGATGAAGAAACCGACAAGCCAAAACATGCGGAAGCGGAGGATAATCCGCCCTTATCTGATCTTCGTGGTCTGCCTTGCCGGAGCTTCGGCGTTGCTTGCGTGGGTCACAAGGAACGAGTGCGCGGTGAGTTTCGTTCAGACAGGCGTGGCGCGCTGTACCAGCTTCGTCCTCAACTTCCTCAACATGCAGACTGTGGTGGTAGGGCATACCATCGAGTCTAGCCGATTTCACATCGAGGTTATCACGGCTTGTACAGGGCTTTATGTCGCCAGCGTATTCCTGCCGGCGGTGATCGCCTATCCTTCCCGATTGATCGCCAAGCTGATCGGAGCCACCTGTGGAATCGCGGCGATCTTCGCGCTTAACATCATCCGCTTGGTGAGCCTTTTCTATATCGGAATCTACTTGCCCAGTTTCCTAGAGAAGGCCCACCTTCTCGTGTGGCAATCCCTGTTCATCATCTTTGCCCTGTTCCTGTGGTTATTCTGGGCCGAAAAGGTGGCTCATGCCTCTTGCAAGTAAGGACACTCCTCGGTCAACAACTCACCTCCTGCGTTTCGCCGCTACATTCCTTGTGTGTTTCGTGCTCGTTTCTTTTCTCTGGCTCTTTGTCTCCCCTATTTACAATCGAGTGATCGTCGGGGTCACCAACGCGGTGCTTCCGTTGGTCGAACACCCGTCAATGACCAGGGTGGGGGCGGAAGGGGAAAGCGTTTTGGTCTATCGCGATGAGCCAGGAGCCCAAGGAGGGCGTCTTTTTTTGAAATTCGCCACCCGTTACGTATATCTCGCATTCGTACCGCTTTTGGCTCTCTTTCTGGCTACTCCCAGACTGCGAGTGGTGCGGCGAATTAAGCTCGCTCTTATAGGATTGATTATTCTAGCTAGCTTTCATATCACTTATCTAATTACAGCTGTACGGCTGGGGTATATCTTTGTTGGCCTGAGTAAAGTGGGCAGGGCGGAGTACTGCTTTTGCGACTGGATGCAGGTCCTTCTGCGAATACTGTGGGAAGTGGCTGCCGTTCTCATTTGGTGGGCTTTGACCTTCAGATATTGGTGGAAGCGCCCTCTTGTCCAGAGCAAAGGCTCTTTCGCCAAATCATGATGCTACCATATGTTCCGACCTTAAACGGACTAATTCAGCACTGCAACAGGGCCTTTCACATTTTTAGGGACTTCACCCTTGTGCTATGGTGGAGTAGGCGGAGGAGGTATGCACAAACCGAGTTTGTTTGAGTTTTGCTCTTGGGTGTGGATGGGAAAAGCGTTAGGTGCGATCATCTTCTTATCATCCGCCCTCTTCCTTTTGGTAGGATGCGGAAACAGCGTGCCCATTGCCGTATTCACTGCGTCACTCTCCACGGGAGTTGCTCCCCTTACGGTGGAGTTCGATGCCTCTGTATCGTTAGATCCTGATGGGACTATCATAAGCTACCAATGGGACTTTTGTGACGGGAACCTGGGTTCTGGTCCACAAACGGTGCACACTTTTCAGAACGCTGGCACCTACAAGGTCAAACTCATAGTCATCGACAATAAAGGAGCGAGCGATTCGGCCACCCTGTCGATTCAAGTAACCCCTCCTGCCAACGTCATTCCCGTAGCGAGTTTCACTGCTATGCCCACCTCTGGAATAAGGCCACTTGCCGTAAGCTTTGATGCCTCTGCCTCCGTGGATAGCGATGGGGTCATTATCACATACACCTGGGACTTCGGCGATGGAGTAAGTGGGTTTGGGATGATGGTCTCTCACACCTACACAAGCTCGGGGACTTATACCGTCACCCTCACAGTTACCGATAACGAGGGCGCGGCCGATGATAAGACCACGCTTATCACGGTCTCGGAACCGCCAAGACCGGTCGCTCGCTTTACCGCCACCCCTACCGCCGGGCCGGTCCCCCTCACGGTGGAATTCGATGCCGGTGCATCCTACCACGAGGACGCGGAGAAAAACATCGCCTCTTACCGGTGGAGCTTCGGCGATGGTGGGAGCGAAGCCGCAGAGACGGTCATCCACGTATACGAGAGCGCAAGGACTTACACGGCGACACTCACAGTTGCAGACGAGGACGGGGTCGAAGATGTAGCGACCCAGACCATCCAAGTGTCAGGGCCCGAGTTCCTCGAGCTAGGTGATAGCGTGTGCAACGGTGAAATCAGGCTAACGCTCCGCGCTGTACGGTCTGCTAGCGCGATAGGAGTATGGGAACCCGATCCGGAACATATCTATGTTATCGTCGATTTGAGAGCGGATGGGATCAAGGATGGCCAACTGATATGGATCGATGACTTTAAGATCGTTTGTGGTGACAGTGAGGTTCGAGTCACCAAGGACATAGCCACATTCTCACTGGATCATTATTTCAAAGGCGGAAACCTGGATGCGGGCCAGTTTGTGGATGGGGAGCTCGCATTCGAAGTGCGTACCGCCGATTTTTACATCCTCGAATACACCCAGTGGGGCGAGGAACCCCTCAAGTTCCGCTTGCGCCCGTAGATCAGAGGACAGAGCGTCGCACTGCGGCTGCGAAGGTCGGAGGTTCGAGTCCTCCCGGGCATAAAGGCCTTTTCCCGATACGCCCTCAGTATCACAGGCGATCACTATATCGGAGGTGGTTCAACCCTCCTGTTAAAAGGTTCGCTCGCCGGTCTAAGGGCTCTCTGGGATAGTCTCCTCTACTATCCCACCCTGCAGTTTCTCCCTTTGCTCCTTTGTGACATCGATGATGGCTGTCCCTTCCGGGACATCGAACTTGAACTCCTCATCAGGAATCTCGATGTTGACCGTAACATCCTTTAGCCTTTGCTGGTAGATCAGTTCACCATCCGGGGAATACGCCTCTATCCTCCTCTGTAAACCATCCACCCCTGAAACCCATGCCTTGACTCGTGCAACTTCTGCGTCTTCTTCCTGGGTCACATCGCCTTGAAAGACATAAACTTCCTCACCATCCAGATCCTCAATGCCGAGGTACTCAATACTGCCTTTGTCGATCTTGCCCAGCACGCCCTCAATGTCCGCCTGCCCCTCGACCAATTCTTTGATGGTCTCTGGAAACTCCTCCCTCAATGCGGCCAGATCGACCTTGGAAGCCATCTTAAAAAACGGCAGATATTGCCAGAGTGTGAGTCCATCAGAATACAGGTATTGCTTGGCCCTTTCGTCTTTTCCCATGCACATCTCCATCCTCAATCGGTCCGGTCTGACGAATGCGATTGTGCCATATGTAGTCTCACCCTCTGTAAAGACTATCTCGAATGTCGCGCGATAGGAGCTCAAACTTCGAATCTTGCTCTGAAGATCGCTTAATAATGCTTCTGCATCTGCCTTAGGTTCGGTTATCTGCGGAACCTCGCCGGGTGGGCTTTGAACCGTTAACTCCCTGGGGGCGGCTACATCAGGGGAGGGAGGCCCTTTCCCCTTATCACCACAGCCTGTAAGACCAAGCAAAGCGATCAGCAGAGCAATCCCCCAGATGTAGCGGGGTCTTTTCCTCTTTGCCACCATTGGATCCCTCCATTCGATAAATCCCAACCATTCACCTACAGGATAGCCGAGCAATTTTCAAATTCTGACGGAGTTGGGTTCGGCCTGGATCGGTGTTATCAGCGTCGCGGTGGATTTTAGACATAACACCACAAGTAGTTGCGCATCTCCTTGTCGCATAATGTTCTCTGGAACAACGTCCTTCGGGCCTATGCGCGCTTATTCAAGGCGTTGTGTATAGACGGATAAGCATCTTACCAGGCTATGTGGGAAAGTTTGTCACACCTCTGGGGCCAGATTAAAATACTCAAAGTAACATGGCGAGCAAAAGACGTTTTTTTATTCTTACTCTGCTGACCTTAGTTGTGGTGTCACTCACAGGGTGTTTCTCGTTTCGCGGAAATCAAGAACCCTGCGCTTTCGGCGCAGGGTTCTTGATTTTACGATTTTTTGCAACACCCTCCCCTGAGACTACCATCCCCCCTATAAACTTCGTATTATTTTACAAGTGCAAACGGCAAAAAATAAAGAGGAAGCGAATGGAGATTGAGGCCCTGAAAAGGAAGGCAAACAAACTGCGAGGGGATGTGCTTCGCATGGTGACGAAGGCCAACTCCGGCCACCCCGGCGGTGCGCTGGGAATGGCCGATCTCCTCACTGTGCTTTACTACCAATACCTCAAGCACGACCCGAAGCGGCCCGACTGGCCGGATCGCGACCGTTTCCTCCTGTCTAACGGCCATACCTGCCCGATCCTCTACGCCATCCTCGCCGATCGTGGCTACTTCCCGCGCGAGGAGCTGTGGCACTTCCGCAAGCTCGGCGCCCTCTTGCAGGGACACCCCTCCACTGCCTGGAAGATCCCCGGGGTGGAGCTATCGAGTGGATCGCTCGGTAACGGGCTTTCAGTCTCACTAGGGATGGCTCTTGCTGCAAGGCTCGACAAGAAAGACTCCCGTATCTATTGCTTCATCTCCGATGCCGAGTGTCAGGAAGGTCAGCCGTGGGAGGCGGCGACCGCTGCAGTACATCACCGTGTCGATAACCTGTGCGCGATCCTTGACTGGAACGGCTGTCAGATCGATGGCTACACCGCGAACGTGATGGACGTCGGTGACCTCGCGGGCAAGTTCCGATCCTTTGGCTTCACCGTACACGAGATCGATGGGCACAACTACGAGGAGATCATCACTGCGTTCGACGCCTTCCTTGCTGCCGCTGGAACGGCAAAGCCAACGTTGATCGCTGCCCACACCACACTCGGTAAAGGGGTCTCGTTCATGGAGAACGATCCCAAGTGGCACCACGGTGCCCTTTCCGAGGAGCAACTGGCGCAGGCCCTTACTGAGCTTGGCCTGAATTAGCGCTCTCTTAATACCTGGGTTGAAGTTCGAATCCCCTAGGCTCCATACCCGGCCACCTCGCCGCGCAAGGATGAGCTTCTCAACGCCTTCGGGAAATGACCGGAGATATACATGCCTCGAATGGACAAGAGCAGGGAGATCCAAAGTCGCTGATGGCTGTTCTTGGGGTCGCGAAGTTCACTTAATGTTCACACCCTGTTCATGATGTCTTGATAACCAGCAGATAAAATAAGGTTGTGTAAGAGCGCAAACGACACACCTTCTAACAGCGCATACTATGCTAACAGGGAGAGGCCCCAATAGGGGCTTCTTCCTTTTGTGGGGAAAAGGTGCCGAGGTGATACCTTGCCTGATTGCACCCCCACATCCACCAGGCACCTTCACGGGAACCACTTGAGTTTTTGTAACTAATTCTGTCTCGGTGTGTATATCAAGCAAAAGGAGTAAATATGTGCCTGTCGGCTTGGCTGCTTCTATCCTTCTTCTGGGCTTTCTGGATCTTCGCGTTTGCTGGCTGGTGGTGCGGCTGTTGCTAATTTCTTCGTAGTTTAGGAGAACTTTTACCAAGCTTTCTCACACGCCAAGTTACGTCCTGCAGCGGCTAGCTAGGCAAGGAACGGCCAATGCGTTAGAAGCTTCGGTCCCTCTTTTTATTTGGACTGTTAGCCCCTTGACTTTGTTCGCCTCTCGGCAGGACCTACTCTGCTGCGAATAGCGAGGAACCTTACCTCCTCGATGCTCTCTGTCGACCGGGTACAACCACGCGCGAAATCCTAACCTGCGCCCAATCTGTGCTCTGCCTTGGTCATACCTCCGGTATGGACCTGCTTACAGGCGTAATCGCCGCGTTGGAATGGGGCCTTGCGATCTCCAATTAGCGGCAGCGGGCTTCTTTCGCTCGACGGTAGATTGCTTCTAGGCTCGAGTCCCTTCAGGCACGCTTGAGTTCACCGCACCTAGAACCTTCCAGGTGACCTTTGACGTTTGTCTGAAATAGAAGGGCGCAAATTGGAAAGCCTTCATCCCTCTGATTACTGATTCGTCTCTTGTCTTTTTGGAGCATCCTGCGTATAGTCCTTTCGGAAATGAGAGATACCATTGTTCTATTCGACGGATTCAATCTCTACCACGCCTTGATTGAGAAACACGGTGGCTATCGTCCATTCAAAGGGTACAAATGGCTAGATTACCGCGCTCTGGCCCAAGAGCTTCTTTCTCTACAAGAGACCCTTTCTGACACGTATCTTTTCACAACGCACACGATTCCCGGAATGTATGCGTGGAAGTCGAAGAAAGCGCGCCACACAAGACTTCTTGAAGTCAATAGGGACAAGGGTGTTCAGGTCATAGAGGGGCGTTTTGCAAAGCGCCGACAAAAATGCCTAGTACCAAAGAAAGACGGGGGCTGCCGCAAGAGTTTCCTAAAACATGTGGAAAAACGAACAGACGTGAACATTGCCGTCATATTGGTGTCGCTTGCATATCAGAAGGCGTTCGACAACGCTCTCCTTAGTGTCAGCAGACAGCGATCTAATCCCAGCGGTAAAAGCCGCAAAGAAAGCCCATCCTACGGGCAGGATAATCAATGTTGCTCCCGTCGGACGTAGCAACGAAGCTCAGATCTTGGCAAATGAATGTCACGCCAAGCTAGTGATGAAAAAAGAGCATTTGAAAGCAGCCCTGATGCCAGAAAGAGTCCAACTTAGTTCGGGGAAAACCGTGACATGCCCAAAGGAATGGAATCACAACTAGAAGAAGTAGCGCCGCCCTCTGGCGGCGCCATACCCTCGGAGACCCGAGGGGATCAAGATCTCGCAGCACCTCTAGTATAGCACAATCCGACTCGTTGTCAATGTCGCAAATGTCCCCAAGCGTGCTTACGCAGGTGTCTCTAGCGGTTCGTCAATACCGCATCAAAAATGCCTTCGTTATGTCTGTTATTGAACCTGAACACAAACTCATCAAGATACGCCTGAGTTCACCGTACCTAGAACTTTTAGGTGACGGTTCTCGGTATGGCTGCGCTGAGTATGCCTGTATTGCTGGTAGACACACTTTCAACCGCCTCGTGCTGTCCTGCAGTAGGGGAGAGGGGAAGGGTGAGGGTTGAAGAAAGGTCGACGTTTCGCAGCCTCACAGATTGCCAAGAAGGGCCTGCAGCTTGGCGTATGAGATCTCGGGAGGAAGGAAGATCGGGGTAGCAAGAAGGATCGATGGGGTTGGTAGATAGTGGCTGTCAGTAACGCTCCCCCGCTTAGCCCAGAACGGGCCACCAGGGTAATCTGCCTGCCAGTCGAGACTCAGCCAGCATCCCCACTCTGGATACTCTATTATGAAAAAGTCCTTGCCGGAGTTATCCATGGTCAGACCGTACCGCAGCATGATATAGACAACGTTCATCACCACTAAGTTACGATCGGAACCAAGATACACAAGCGTGTAGGCGTGCCCTCCTTCCTCGGTCTTCTCAGCGATCACCATTGCCGTTCCACCAATCAAGCGGACTGCTGTTGCCAGCAAGATGGCGAAATCATCACAGTCACCCCGGAGTTTTGCTGCGATTGTCTCGCTTGCGGCGGCAAAGCTGTCAAATAACAGAGGATAAGGATCGCTGATGTATACCCAATGGGCCCTGCAGTAGTCCCAGATGTCACAGGCTTGGGCAATGTTGTAATAGCCTCCATGACGGCGATCGACTAAGGGAAGCAGGAACGAACGCGTGTCCGGATTCCAGTAGTCTATTGCGGCATTGATCCGACCTACCAAATAAAAGTCAAAAAGGCCCCACACGATGCCACGTAACACCTCGCCGAAGAACTCTCCAACATCGTCCAACAGGTCGTCTGCGTACACGGCACTTGCGGACAGCAACACGCATAATAGAGTGATAGCGAGAATACAGCGCCTCATGCTTCTCATTATAATCAGCTCTCTACAACGGTTAAAGACGATTGATCCCCTATGGATAGCCTAAGAGAAGGGGAGTTGGCGATCAGTACCCCTTAGTGGACTGCTCTTAAACTTCTCTACGGAAGAAGCCAAACCAGGTTACAGAGTTAAGTTGAAAAGCTGAAACCGATGAAATGGAGCCCTCGATTCGCCCATCGCTTCCTTCTATCCAAAGAAACCGGGGGCTATTAGTTTCCCATTAGCTATCGTGAGACTCTTACGGTGAGATATCTCGGGGGATTACCCTCTAGAAACCCATGTAAAGTGAGATGATAGGTACTACCACCGCTCCTATGGGAATCCCTAATAACCCGCCCCAGAAGCCTCCGGCGAGAAAGCCCATTCCGACCGCCTGGGGGTAGTTGAAGCGCCCCCACCAGCCCTCTGGTGCTTCGACAGTGGGGATGGCAATTGCAGCCGCGAGTGCAAAGCTTATCCCTCCCACGACCGCGCTTCCGGCCGCCCCCAACCCGGCGCCGAGGAAGGGAGACAGGATGAGCGAGGGTCGGCGTACCAGAGTCATCTCAGCGATCCACCGGCTGGCCAGGGCTCCGGTGGCGGCTGCGGTGGCCGCGACTGGAATCACGATGCGAAGTGCACTGGAAAGAGGTATGCCAGGGGGACTCGGATTAAGCACGGAGCCAATCCCAAGGCCAAGAATCGCCCCAAAGATCGTCATCCCTGTTCGCACCCGCTCCACCTTCTCCGCGGGAAGATCGTTGCCTGAAACCGACAAGCCAGGGATTAGGGCCATCATCAGAACGCAGATAACCGTACGTATCCGTTTCATAGTATCTTCACCATAGAAAACCTAGACCATGATTGTCAACTAGGTCTAGAGGTAGATCTTGCAATGCGACATTTAGCTAGATGTAATGGCTCTAAGGACTGACTCCGCGACCGCCCGCAATGAGAGGGGAACCTCCTTGTTCTGAACCTCCTCGGCAGCAAGGGCGCCTGCTCTGGTGTTGCAAGCCAAGATCAGGTCTAGTGAGCTTCACACAACTGGTTTGCTACCGCTGGACGTTTCCACCTCGAGGATGCGCGCGATCATGTGCTGCAGCTTGGGGTAGTGTGTGCCGTGCCAGTATAGCTTGTCGCAGTCCTGACAGATGAAGTACTCGTCCTGCCTAGCGGCGACCTTCGGCGGAATCCGCTCCAAGACGTCCTGCTTATCGACGGGTGCGAGGAGGCCGTTGCACATCATGCAGCGCCGGAACGGCTGTACCTGGGCAGCCAAGTCGAAGCGCTGCACCACCTCTTGTGCCTGTACTAGTGGTTGGGTGGAGCGAATCCAATACCCATGGGTGACAACCCTGCGCTTTAGGATCTCCCGATCGCGGGTGAGGATGACGCGCCCTTCGCTCACCGATGTTGCCACGATCTCATCGTCCTTATAATCGTTTGCGTGAGCCGTGTCAAAGCCCAACAGGCGCAGGAGGCGCGCCAGCTTTCCCAGGTGAGCGTCGGCGATGAAAGCGATGCAGCGCAGCGGCCGCCCCCGTAGTCGCACAAGTGGTGTGATGTCCAGGCTTTCGAAGACCGGATACACGGCGACCCGGTCACCCGGACGCAGATGGTAGGTGAAGTCGACCGAGTGACCGTTGACCAGGACCAGATCGACTTCAACGTGCGGCACACCCAACGCCTCGATCGCGTCCTTGACGGCCGGAGAACCATAGAAGCCATACGAAACGGTCCGTCGCCGCCGCGCTGAGGGCAAAAAATCATTCAGCTCTGCGTAGAAACGGAAGTAAGCTGTGTTCATCGCCTCTCCCTGACAACCATCTCCTTCATCGATCAACCGTTTCAGGGTCATCTTACTGCAAATACGTCGGGGCTCGGACAAGTCGAATCCGCCAATCGATGTTATGGTGAGATCCAACGTCAGCTATATGTGACTATGGAGACATCAACTCCGGATGACTGCTCTCTAGCCACCGTTTCGCGTCCGCGCAGACTTTCTCTACAAGCGCGATAGCATCTTTGGCTTCCCGTTCCGACACCGCGCCGGCGCGAACGTAATCGCTAATATTGCGCTTCTTGCGTAGGGCATCCAGATGGCGAACGGTATTCTATAGTCTAACCCAATCGTGTACGCAAGGGACTGAAGGGCGTAGTAGTGGTGCCCCTCACGCTGTGGAACCCGGTAACCACCCGCGGCAAGGGCGGCTCTCGCCGCTTGCAGCACAGCATTGTACGCAATCCTCAGTTGCCATTCCGGGCTGTGGGTGCCGGTTTGACATTCGCGGAGATCCCGCTTGACAATTGCGAAAAGATCCGCAATCTCCTGGTGACTTGTCCGATGCTCTACAAGAAGTCCGTTAGCCAGCCAGTCGTCCAAGCTCATCTTCGTCTCCGATTACAAACAACTTCGGACTTGCCATCACCGTCGTGAAAAAGTGATCCCCATCATCAACCTTTTCTCTGACTTCCTCGGCCGGGTAGATAGAAGGGTTCACTTCACGGCGGAGCATCTCCTGGGCGCTTGCGAGTGCGGACACGACATCGAACAGAGTAACTTCACCTACGATTAGAAGATCAACATCACTGTCAGCGGTCTCCTCACCACGAACGATCGATCCGTAGATGAACGCTACGTGAATGCGCTTCCCAAGCGGCGCTAACGCAGCTCGAAGGACATCCACAACACCAGCGGTCTTAACGATGAGGCCCTTCAGATCAGCGAAAACTGGACAGTCCGAGTTAGCTTGGAAGTATACTTGATTACCCCGCACAGCCCGCCGGAGCAACTCTGCATCTGTGAGACGTTTCAGCTCGCGTTGCACCGCCCCTCGCCCTCCCCCGACTGCCCGCACGATCTCGCTCAGGTAAAACTGACGGTCAACTCGGCCATAGAGCAGGGTGAGGATCGAGAGGCGCGTCTTGCCGAACAACGTCGATCCAATTTGGATGCGATGAACATTCATACCCATTCTGGGTACAACTATACCTAAA
The DNA here is from genome assembly GCA_030606565.1 of Candidatus Bipolaricaulota bacterium. Lineage (GTDB taxonomy): Bacteria > Bipolaricaulota > Bipolaricaulia > UBA7950 > UBA9294 > UBA9294. The sequence continues at coordinate 72,845 of JAUWGE010000001.1, forward strand.
ATGGGTACGAAGTGCAAGCCTACTCTCGCCCCAAAGGGAAAGCTTGCTAGAAAGCCCTCCTACACCGGTACAAACTGCAGGCCGTGGACCTTCAGGTCGCCTCTTTGTCGCACGATCCCAATGATGGTCTTCACCCGTTTTCCGATCTTTGGATCATCGTCGAGCAGTTGCCCGGTCGCGCGCACCCCGCTGTCAAACTCGACGATTGCCAATCTGAGATAGCGCTGCACATAGTCAAGCGGCAGGGCATACACGTCGGTGTAGGTCAGGACCTTCCCTTCGCCCGCGATCTCGAATTGCTCAAAGTCATCCCCGCCACAGCCTGGACAGATAGCGTGAGCCGGGTAGCTCTCCTTTCCACAGGCCTTGCAACGAACTCCGTAGACCTTCTCTTCCATCTTCAGCCCTTGCGCTGGAACTTGGGGTGGGGGATCACCTCTATGGTGATTCCCTGCTGGATGTGAGCGTATGGATTCTTAAGTTCGCTTCCGTTACCCATCAAGACTCTCCTTTCAAAGCCAAGATAAAAGGTGAAAAACCACACCCTCATATAATGAGGGAGCAACTACCTACCGATCACCTCTACTACGAACCCACGACCTGCTTATGTCAGTTACTTCTCCTACCATAGGAGCTGACCCGCGGGCTGTCAACACTGTTTAGACGTTGATGAGGATGATCGCGCAGCAAACCAGCCCAAGGGCCGACCTATCACAGGAGCACAAGGCGGGTTAGGAAACGAGCTCACTTAGGTGTATCCACGCTGCTTCCTCAAGGTCGGCCAGTTCCAATACTGCGTTGCTGATTGCCGGAAGCGATGATGTGCGCCCCTTCGCTTGGCTAGCCTCCTTGAACATCTCCGCGACGGTTTGCCACCTATCGCCGATATCCTGGAATGCATCGGCGCTCTCGTTAAAGCGAATTTCGCCAGTGATTCCCGCGGCCTCGCGTAGGAAGCGGCTGAACATGTAGCGAAAGATGCCGCCGCCGGTTCCTCCCATAGCGTCGATAAAGACAAACCCGTTGAACAATGCACCACGCAACGTACCTTCATCGAGCACGTCCGGCCATTTGAGTATCCTTTGGGCGGTCTTGCGAATGCCCTTCACGCCCAGGTTGGTGATCGGCGGTTCGAGCATCCCCGTTGACATCTCGCGGATCGCTTGACGAACGTCATCCGCGCGTGGCGGGTGCACCTCACTGAAGTCAAAGGTATACCACTTGTTCTTAGGGGGGAAGGGCTTACAGGTGGCCCCGCGTGCTTTTGCCAGATCGTCCATTGATACGAGATGGAGTTTAACTTCCCGGTCAGCGATGAGCACCTGACGCGCCTTTAAATCCACTCCACAGACCACGACCACGTGCCCGCCAAAGTGATACTCCTGGCCACCGAAGTCAAAATAAGGAAGAAAACCCATGTCGCACTGGATCATTACCGGTTGGCCCCCATCGAGCATCTCCAGAAGGACCTTCTCCGCCTTGCGGACGCTTGAGGTCTGGAAGGACTCAATACGCACGCCGGTACGCTTCCCGGCCGTCTTCTCCAAGCCCTCCTCTCCGGGTCTTCCCACATTGGCCCGCCCCCCAAAGAACGGCGGAGCACCCTTCATGTGCCAGTAGACAAAGCCTACTCCTGCCCCCAGTCCCAACAGCAGGCTTTCGCTCACTGGATACCCATAAAACTCGTAGATGTGTCGCATCGAACCGGTGACACAGTGATGGGTGACGAACGATTTGAACCCGGGTAATGGCTTAAGGGTCATTCTAGCCTCCTCCCTGTCTCATCGTGCCAATCCATCTGATCATTCGATGCGCTTCGCGATCTGCGACCGGGCTATGGCGGCTTTCGCCGTCTCGACATCGGGATCGTCCTTGGAACACTCCAGCAAGTGACGCAGCGTGAGGTAGCGCACCGAGGGATTATCCGGCTCCAGAAGCCAGGCGATAGGATCCCCTCTTACCTTCTCCTGGGGACTGCTCATCTTCTCTTCCTCCGCAACGCCAGATCGATCCCCAAGTCCGACGCCGCCTCTTCGATAAGTTTCCTCATCGCCTTTGCTATCTTCTTCTGATCTGTCTCATCCACAGCCCCTTGGTCGAGTGACCTCTTCATCTTGTCTATCGCCCGCTCGATCGTACGCGGGGGCATCAAAGCGCACGCGGTGCAGTAGAGGGTCATTGATCGCCCGGCGTTGTAGTTTGAGATAAGGTGTTCCGCCAACAGGCGGCGCTTCCGCTGTTCCTGCAAGAAGGAATCGAGGCCGTCTTGCTTGATCTCGTCAAGGTTCGGAAGGGCCGGTTTATGACTCACGAAGCTGTCGAGACCCTTCTCAACACCCAGCACCCGCAGTAGCCTCCCGCATGGATACTCGCTGCACTCGGCACAGGTGGTGAATCCTCGCTTGGTGACGCAGCGGTAGACGCTGCAGTAGGAATGTTGCTCGCCCAAATGACAACCGAGGCACCGGCTGGTTGCTCTCGATTGGTACCGGGGACACAGACCGCAGTACAGGCCGCAAGAGCCAACGAGATCTTTCTCCTCGTGCACTTCTGTAACCCCACCTTTACTCCCCATATATCTGCTTATATCTGGCCTCGCATTCCCTATGCAACTGAATCCACCGCTCAAGCCGACGCTGGTCCGCCCAGTAGGCCTCTTGCGCGTCCAGCCAAGCTTTTACCCCGATGCGCTTTATCCGCCGCAGGTTCTCAAGGACGGGAAGGTGCGTTCGCCAGATCGGGTCGTAGGCAAACTGGATGAGTCGAGTACAGGGGAAATCCTCGCAGAAAGTGCAGCTTTCAAGTCCCCTCTCAGTGATGCAGCAGCGGTAGATGGCGCAGGCCGTGTGATGCGGTCCCGCTGCACATTGGCCACAATCGCAGCCACAACCGTGACAGACCTTATCCAGTAATAGATCGCTACAATTTCCGCAATAAAGCCCACAAGGACCGGCCAGTTTCCTCCTCTCGTTCGGCATCGTGCCCTCTTTATCGCTTGCTGATAAGTCAGCAGAAAGGAACAACCATTCGCCCCTACTTCGAACCGCCGCGAGTCACTTTTGGCTCTTCTTCACCCGAGGAGTTGCCCTACCTTAGAGGGCCCGCCTGATCCCTTCCAGCGTGGTCTTGGCCTCCGGAGCAAAGCCGAAGAATTTCTCTAGTTCCTCACATGAGTAATCGCTACAATGCGCGCAGTTTCTCACCCTCTTCTCGATGGCACAAGCCTTAATCTTGCACTCGCTCCAGTGGCCGACATGTCGCCCGGTAGTGGCCGAACACCCATCACAGAGAACGTCCTTTGCAGTGAGTGTGGTGTTGAATTCCTTGCTCCATTGCTCAGCAACCTTCTTCAGTGCCTCGTGGTCGTCGTTCTGTGTAGCGATGTACGCCGGACAGTCCGTGCATATGAGCCCACAGTAAGCAATCATCTTCTCCATCGTGTTTCCTCCTTTTCCTCTCATAGTATCCTCTTGACCACCCGCAGAACCAATAGACTGATCCACGGAGAAGGAATCTTTTTGTCGGCGAAAGACCAGCCCTTCCAGGCGAGCTACATCGATCCTGCGGTGTAGCGGTTATCCTCGTCCGCTTGTGCGGTGACCGTCTCCACCATCTCTCGGTAAGGGGAGCGCGGTCCTGCAGAAGGCACCGGCGATGCCGACCTTCATCTCCTGTTCGTCGATGATCAAGCTGAATGAGGACAACTCAGCCGACATCCTCATCTGCGGGGTCGACTACGGGCAGGGGACATGAGCCCCAGGAGACTCGGATTACGTTGCGACACGCCTCCTGAACAACCTTATGCTGCCTGGACAGCGAAGAGATGACTCCGGCAGACCGGGTTTATAGGCATAGTAAGGAACTCGGGTACAGGCTTAGAACTAGATGCACGCTGTTAGGCGAAGTGTTTTTATCAGTCTTTCTATGCTTCTTCTCTCAATTTTGCACCACACTGGTAACATTTCTCTTCCTCGCTAATCGGTTTACCGCAAGATCGACATCTCCATTTTTTGTCTTGTTCTTCTAACCATTCTTCTACTTTACCTGATTTGATCCACAGCAGGTTTTCACGCAAATCCATCCCAATTTCAGCGTGTCCTTTCGCCAAGCTTTTCCATTCTTCGCACCCGCCCTTTTCAAACTCAACGCACTCATAGCAAAACTCAACCCCTTTTTCATCTAAACACTCACGGATCTTACAATGGTTATAAGACCAACAATTTTCATCAACTACCTGACATCCCTTACAGTATAGATTTCTATCGGGAGGACAAGATTTTGCCATCACTCTTAACAGCTCGCCTCCATCTTCACACGCCCGATAGACCGAACAAGCACCGCAGTAGTGTCCACATCTTCCCACAAGATCTTTGTTTACCATCCCCACCTCGCTGTTCAGGGCTATTAACAAGCCGCTTCTCTATTTGAGTCAGTCGTATCATCCGTCTGGGGAACCAACCACCCTTCTTTCCTATGCTTTTGCCCACCTCCGCCTTTGCTTCCGAAGTACGTCTTGGTCTGCGGCTTTACCAAATCTCATTCTGTAAGCAGTGCTCGTATTGCTTCCTGCTCCTTGTTGGGGAGCACTTTCATCGCTTGGTTAACGATGCGGCGGGTGGACCGGATGGCGCTCCGGGCGTGGCGGTACAAGTAGGCGGCCACCACGGCCGGGTGTCGCTTCCCGATCCCCCGCAGCGCCCAGGCGACCGCGTCCTGCACCTCCCGCGTCTCGTCGGCCATCACCGTGTCTAGAAGCACGAACTCTCGCTTTGAAGGTCGATACGTCTTGTCCCTGGGGAGGCTCGTCAAGACGGCCACGCCGAAACGGCGTACCCACTTATTCTCCTCTTGCACCCAGCCCTCACAGCAAGGCAACACCGCCTCTGGGTGGCGCTGCACGACGTATCGCAGGCCGAAGCAGGCCAGTTGATCGCACTCCTCCCAGTTACGGATGTCGCCCACAAAGGAAGCGGCGATTTCCAGTGTTCTCTCCGGCTCACGTTTGCCCAATCGCTCCAGCACCTTGGCGGCGATGATCCGCTCGTCCCGGGAGCCGTTGTGCCACAGCCGCTCGACCAGTTCAAAGGCCTGAGACGGACTGCACTTGCCCCACTTAGCCAACTCGGCGGCGATAACGCGCAGTGCAGGGAGGGGTACACCAAAGCTCTCTCCTAAACCCGGAATGAAGCGCGCCGCCCCAGCTACGTTCTCCGGACTGCCGAGGGAGCGCAACAGGCTGCGCAGTTCCTCATCGAAGGCCTGTGGCTTCTCCACCCGCTCCAGCAGCCCGACCACTCGTGCACGAATCCGATCCTTGTTTACACCAGCCGTGCTTTGCCTCCTTTAATCCCATCCTTCGATGCGCTAAAGCCCCCAGCTCTACGACCAGGCGGGCCTGAGGCATACGTCAGCTACATCTTTTCGACCGGGATCTGCACCTCCGTAACATAAGTGCTTGGATCGCCACCTGACCCTGGACCGCGCAGGTAGACATCTCGGTTAGGGCCGGAAATGCGATAGCCGTTGGTCCCGATCCAGGCCAGTAGATCAATGTAAACCTGACCCAGAGCCTCGTGGCTGCCATGGTTAACAGTGCAGGCCATCGTCTCCACCGTAGGTAACTCATAGACTTTCACTCGCCCTTGACTTGGCAGTTTCACGTCCACCGGCACAGGTTCACACACTTCTGCATCCACATCCCGTTCTTTGTACTCTTCGTCATAGTAAAGAGTAAAGCAAGGCCCTACCGATTTGACTTTATGCTCTGCTAAATAGGCGCATAGCTCGTCCCAGAGTTGTCCCTGCTCACTGTAGCTGGGGATCACACCACGCACCGCAGCAACTCTTTGTGAGCTGGCTTTCTTGATCACTACATCACGAGTTATCATTTTCCCCTCCTTTTTCATCTGTTTAAGACGCCACTCGACGCGCGCTAAGCGTTCCTGCTCCTCTCTGACACTCTCCTGAAGTTCGGCCCGCTTCAGGCGGAGCATCCCGCGGATCTCTTCCACTGACAGGGCACCATCGAGGAGTTGACTGATCTGGACAAGCGACAGTCCTAGATCCTTAAGTGCGAGAATGCGATGAAGCCGTGGGAGCTGCTCTACGGAGTAACTGCGATACCCCGTCTCCTGGTCGACCTTTGCCGGCTTGAGCAGACCGATCTCATCGTAGTAGCGCAGAGTCTTCACCGGTAACTGACAAAGCCTAGAAAACTCACCTATCTTAAGCATCGCTCTCACTCCTCAGGCACATCAAGTACTTAAAAGCCCGCGGCCCCTCACTTATACACCCTCCACCAAGTGGAGAGTCAAACGAACCTGTCAGTGGCGTTTTCCCCTCTCAGAGGATTAGGTACATTGAGCTGTTTATGTGGTCGAGAAACAGCGTACCGATCAGGTCATTGTAAAAGTAGAGAAGGACCAGTCGGCGGCGAACGAACCACCCTATGCTCACGATGAGGCTGCAGGGGCAATCGATTCATGAGAAGAGGTCTTGCCCAAATCATACTGAGGAAATCACTTAGAACCTGGAATTGGATTGCAAAGCTGCTCCAACCATGGGCGGATTGCTATCGTACTCCATTGAGCGCCTTGTCCCTTAACCAACAAGACATTTTTCAATAAGTCAAAAAAACAAGATCTAACCCAGTTTTTCCCGTCACATTTCCACCGGTGATTTCCCCCCGATCTACACGCGCAGCGCGTCAAGAACGATGCGGACGATCAAGAGCGCCCAGCCCACGATGATCCCGATCCAGATGATCTTTCGTGCGGCATCGAGAAGCGCAAATAGCAAGAGGATCCCCGTGATAAGGCCCAGATAGCCGACCGGCTCCTCCAGGTCGTGTGATACTCGGTCTCCGGTGATGAGGTTGAGAATATAGACGATCCCCTGCCCGATGTACGTGGCCGTGCTGTCGATGTAGGTGAGGGCCAATTCCCCTGCGCTCGTCGCCGTCTCCCGGAGCGTTTCCGTCTCCTGACCGACCGCGCATAGGCCGATCCCCAAAACAAGCGCAGCCACACTAAGAACTATCACTATCCGACTGTTGAACATGGTACCCCCTTTTGTAACACATCATCGACGCTACCATGGAAGCCGGGTTCCTAAAACGACACACGTCCCCAGTTGTCAAGGGGCGGAAGTCCACAGAACTCGTGGTGTAAACTCCGGCAGGACATGAGTCTCATGTAGCTAGGATCACGATTACTACACACCACCAAGACAACCCGATGCTGCTCTGACAGACCGGACCGAGGTTAAAGAGATGGGAAGGAAACATAAAGGTGAACTTAAAGAACGTCGACCTGACAAGCACTATCAGAGATGTCCCCTGGGAAGAAGCAACTACGGCTTCTGCAGTTCGCCCCGAGCAAGGGCCGGGAGATCCGCGGCGATCCAGGTCGGCCGGGTACCCTGGCGTTCGATGTCCTCTTTGCTTGAAATTCCGGTGAGGACGAGGGCCGAGTCGATTTTCACATTCTGCGCACCGAGGATGTCGGTCTCCAGGCGATCTCCTATTGCAAGCACGGCGTCGTTCTTCGCCTGTACTTGCTCCAGCGCGATGCGATAGGCGATCTCAGAGGGCTTTCCAACCACCACGTGTGGATAAAATCCCATCGCCTCAATCGCACCCACAATCGCCCCGGCCCCTGGCTTTCGCCCCTCTGGAGTGGGAAACGTGCCATCCGTGTTGGTGGCGATGTATCGACCGCCATTGAGAAGAAAACGAAGCGCCTCGGCAAACATGTTGTAATTCACGTTCCAGCAGACCCCCACAACCAGCCAATTGGCCTCCTCCTGGGGGACAATCCGATGACCGGCTAGGCACAGCTCCTTCGCAAGACCCGCCTCACCGATCGTCCACACTTTTGAAGGTCCCTCCGTCTCCAGGAGATACCGTGCTACAACGTAGGAACTCAAAATGACGGCCTCCGGCTCGAATGCAAAGCCAAGCTTCCCCAGATGCTCAGCAACGACGGCGCGAGATCGGCTCGAGTTATTGGAAAGAAGCAAAACCTGTCCCCGCTCCTGCAGCGCCCGCACCGCCTCCGTCGCACTGGGAATCGGCTCCCCCCCACGGACAAGCACGCCGTCGATGTCAAGAAGAAAGGCACGGTACTGCCCGAGTCGGTTAGAACACGTCATGTTGCTAATGGTAGCTGAGAACCAGTTCTGCCTCCAGCAGTCTCTAAGTGCTGACTTAGTTGAGCCCTAGTAAAAGTTAGTATTAGATTGCAATGCTCAGGTACGATCACCCTACTTCTTTCTCCCCTTCCTAGTGTATCGGGCAGGACAAATATCAGGGTCTACGATTGGATTTTTAATTCTTTAAATCTATGCTGTCGTGCAAGTTGAGTTAGCAACCTCCGAGAAGACGCAACCTGAGCACTCGCTAATACGAAATCCAATGATGGACCCCGATGTTCTCCGAGTGGATCGATTTGCCCTGATCGGGAGGATTCTCTTATAAAAGAGCAGCAGTTAGGGCGACTTTTTTATCCGCAAATCGGAGGAAAGGAGGAAGGCTGATGACAGATAAGGTTAACGACATCAAACAAGAGGCTTGGTCACACTTTGAGGACTACCAATACGTGATGTTGGCAACAACAGAGGGCTCCCAACCGCGGGTTCGCCCCGTTACCCTGATCAATTTTGACAAGACGTTTTGGATCGGGACAGGGACGAACAGCGCCAAGGTAAAACAGATACGCAATAACTCCAATATCGAGTTCTGCCTGCAGTTTGAACGGGACTCAGGAAACGGCTACGTCCGGGTTGTTGGTGTAGCAAATATCGTCACGGATAGAGAGACCAAGGCAAGATTGGCCGACCACATTGACTTTTTCAACAACTACTGGGAAGGCGTCGATGATCCCACTTATACCCTAATACAGATCACCCCCGTAGAGATCGAATACCGGCGGTCGAGCGAGATGGCGGTGCAGAGATTCAAGGTGTGATTGGAAAACGCTGAGCTAGTATTGGGGTCGGATCTTGTTTTTTGAATTCTTCAAATCGATGCTGTCATGTAAATTGAGCCAACGAGTCCGGAGAAGATGAAATCCGAGCCCCCGCTAATACAAAGGACAAGATCTAACCCCTAGCTCCTTAAGCGCTCTTAACCACAGCAACTCCAATATGAGTCTTCTTGATTCGTCGTAGAGTGAATGTCGTGATTCGATCTCGGGCGAGGAACGATGAACAGCCCTGTCATTTGCCATGCCCTTCACGCTTTACACAGGGTTTCAGATTTTACCACTTGACAACGATGAGGAGCTGGTTACCCTCAAAGATCGTGATGCAAGCCGTTGCTGTTACCGACCTTCACGGGAACATACGTCTCTACGAACTCCTGCTGCGCGTGGCCGATTTGTGGAAACTCACCTCGATCTTCATCACCGGGGACCTAGCCCCGAGTGCCCTTCAAGGCCAACTCAAAGGATCAGTGCCTCTCACAAACGAGAATCAGGGGGTGGCTATACAGAAGGCATTCTTCACCGAGCAGTTCATCCCCCTCTTCTCCAGCTTCCTGCTCGAACATCGGCACGCGGATATCTACGTGATCATGGGAAACGATGACCGCCGTGCGAACGAACCCCTGCTGGAGGCGTTCGATCAGGAGATGCCGAACTTTCATCTAGTGAACGACCGACTGATTGAGCTGCGTGATTCACGCCAAAAGCAGGCTTTCTTCCCGGGTGAGGTTCTCCTCCTGTGGGTGGTGGGCTATCCTTACGTCCCTCCTGGTGGGTGTCTATTGATGGACTGGGTGAAGTACGAGAACCGGATCAAGCTGCGCCCGGAGGGCATGGATCCTACAACAGACATCTACGAGGTGGGGATCACAACCGATGTGAGGGGGCACGGATCAACAATCGCCGATGATCTCGATGACTTTGAGAACTACCTCCTGAAAAACGGTCGCACTGATCGAGGGAGCGTCTACAACCCCTCCCAGACGATTCACCTGTTCCATGCGTCTCCCTACAACACACCGCTTGATTGGACCACCCCCCGCGGGCGGTACAACTACCTTCCCCTCTCCGATCACGTGGGGAGCGTAGAGATCCGGCGGTTTATCGAGCGGGTTCAACCCTACCTCGTCCTATCGGGACACTGCCACGAATCCGTCGTCACCGGAGATTACAAGGTCGATTTAGGGAAGACGCGCTGTGTCAATCCGGGGAGTCAGACACATCTCGACGTGCTGAGCCTAGTGCAGTTTGACCTCTACCACCCTCAAGATATGAAGCAGTTCTTCATCCATGCCCATTAGAGAGAAAGGGGCCCCTGGCCCACAGGAGAGCCCCGAGACTTCAGGAGGTTAACGCCACAGGCAGACAGGACTTGTCTCTGGTGAACAGAGGACGGCCCCGTAGCCATCGCGTTTCCGTTCCTCCTCGACATCCACGATGTGAACGTCGAGGAGCGACGCTGGACCAGAGGTCAATCCAAGCAGCATCCGATAGGACGTCACCAGTGCCAGATCCAACCGCTGTAACAGGTTGCATACTTGGTCCAGTTTGTGCTCAACTATAACGATGAGGTCAATATCCGAAGTGATTCCGGCATTGCCGTTCATCGCGCTTCCGTACAGATAGACCGCACGAAACCCACATCCCAGTTCCCTGAGATAATCCCCTACCCCCTTGGCGACGGCATATCTGAGGGTGCTGTGAACTTCCGGCTCTCCTCTTTGCAACGTCTGAACGACGCGGATCTCCGTTATGTGCAGTCGGTTCGCGCAGAACATCACGGCGCGGTCGAGCAGCACTTCCGCTTCAAGCTCCGCTGCAAGCAGACCACTCGGGGTATTGGGGCTCATCCTCATCCCCTGCTTTGTGCTCGTGCCTATAGGAAGACGCCACGGAGCCTGATTGCCTGCGCCACGCGTTCCACCCCAAGCACGAACGCCGCTAACCGCAAGGAGATCTGCCGCTCCTGGGAGAGATCCCATACCTCCGTAAGCGCCCGCTGCATGACCCGACCGAGCCGCTGGTTGGTCTCCTTCTCCTCCCAGGCGAAGCACTGAATGTTCTGTACCCATTCGAAGTACGAACAGACCACTCCTCCGGCGTTGGCAAGGATGTCCGGTACGACGACGGTTTCTTCCTCGGCGAGGATAAGGTCCGCCTCGGGGGTGGTGGGGCCGTTCGCCCCTTCCACGATGACCTTCGCCTGTACGTTCGCTGCGTTCCGGGAGGTGATCTGCGCCTCCAGCGCGGCGGGAATCAGCACATCGACATCGAGGGTGAACAGATCATCGTTAGTGATCTCCTCCATCCCAGGAGTGCTGTAGCCAGCAAGGAGGTGCCCGGGCGAGGTCTCCACGTAGCGAATAACGTCGTCGATGTCAAATCCGTTCGGGCAGTAGTACCCGCAGGAGACGTCGCTGATTCCCACCACCTTGGCTCCCTGTTTGGCCAGAAGTTGCGCCGCGATCGATCCGACGTTGCCGAACCCCTGCACCGCAATGCGCGCCTGAGTAACATCGATTCCTAACCGCTGGAGGATCCCGATCGCGGTGAACACCACCCCGCGCCCAGTCGCTTCCCGCCGTCCCAGTGCACCACCGAGCTCGATCGACTTCCCCGTCACGATACCAGGCACGGCCTCTCCGCGCAATGCGCTGGCCGTGTCGACAATCCAGTTCATGATCGACGCGTTCGTGTTGACATCAGGAGCAGGAATGTCCTGCTTCGGCCCGATGAGCGGGAGGATGCGCGCGGTGTAACAGCGGGTCATCCGCTCGAGTTCCCGCTCAGAGAGGCGCGTTGGATCACAGGCGATCCCTCCCTTGCCCCCGCCGTAGGGGATGTTTACTAACGCGCACTTCCACGCCATCCACCCAGCTAAGGCCTTCACCTCGTCGAGCGTCACACCGGGATGGTAGCGGATTCCACCCTTGCACGGCCCACGCGCGCTGCTGTACTGCACCCGATACCCGGTAAACACCTCAATCTCGCCATCATCGCGGGTGATCGGAACGCTCACCTCAAGTGCGCGCTCAGGCCGACACAGAATCTCCCAGATACCCCCGGGGATATTGGTATGCGCACGCGCCAGATCCAACTGGTGGAGCATCATCTCGAAAGGATTAATACGGGGCTTGACGATCTGTTCCCGCACTGCCCTCATCGTGTCTCGCGTTGCCATGTGGCGTTCACCTCCAACGCGAAGGTTAGCCAGCTGCTTTGACCAAGAGTAGGTTAGACGACTGCGGTTGCATTTCATTTTTGCACCAAAAAGTACGGTTGAAACGACGACTCAAATCTGGCATGTTGCGTTTAAAAATGGATCGTTTGACAAAAAAATCTAGCGAGGCATGTCCCTAAAGCGCTGCCATTTGACGGATTAAATCATGCCAAATGGCTATCAAAATCTCGCGAGGAGGAGGTATTTCCTCTTCATACAGCCCCCTTTTTACTCGTCTTCTTACATTGGCGAGCAGAGAGCAAGACGGTAGCCTGTAGGCACGAATTATGGAAAACGTGACAAATAAGACAGGAACTTCCCTAGCTACCTGGAATCGAGTCATAGAAATCTATGCTCCGCTTTACGTTCGCTACCCTCCAGGCGAGCTGATCTACCAAGCCGGCAGCTACGCGGCGGGGACGTATCTCATTTCTAGTGGGCTTGTGCGTGAATATAATATGCTGCAGAAAGGGAGACCCGAGAAATCGCTTTTGGAGATTCTTGGCCCAGGCGACCTTATTGGCCTTGAAGTCTTCTTGGGGGGTCAAAACGAGTTACACCTTAGTTGTGCCCGGGCCATTACGGAGACCGAGCTGTGCTTTTTCGAGCGGGCGGCGTTTATGAAGCTAATCGAAGAAGAAGAGGCGATCAAGAGCTATTGCCTAAGCTGTTTGAGTCACCGCTTCTATTCGTTGAAGCAAGGGGCGTTTTCTCCTTCCAATACACCGCTCGAAGAGCGGGTGGGCCGTCTCCTTCTTGACCTCGCGGAGAAGTCCGGGGAACATGGCGAGGAAGGAACGGTCTTTCTCTCCCCAGAGGTCACTCGGGCTACCCTCTCCCAGCTCCTCGGTGTTTCGACCGCTAAAGTGGACCGAGCAATCGCCGCGCTTCCCCAGATTTCGCAGGTTGGAGAACAGACGGCCTTGTCTCTTGAGGCGTTGCGGTACTGGTTAGCCAGCGCGACCGATATCGGCAAGGGCAGTCTAAAGCGTTTCTTCGATGATGGATAGATAGAACGGCGTAGTGCGAGCTCTTTCCTCTAAGTTATCCATATCAACGATTGTGATCAAGCTCTGCGAGGTGGTGATAAGGTTGCGTTCTCGAAACCGTTTAAGCACCCGCATCAGAGTCTCTATCGATACGCCGAGCATCTCTGCGATAGTCTGGCGTGAAATGGGTAAATCGAGGACGATTCTGTCCTTGTCCTTTTCACCATACTTATGGGCCAGCGCGATCAGGAGGAGGGCCAGATTACGGTCGATCGATTCCACCGCCGCGCGGGTGAGCTTGAACTCGAGCATGATCACCTCGCGCGATAACCACCGACATAGATCGGCGAACATGAGAGGATGTTCCTTGCTAAATGCAAGGATGTTGGAGCGTTCGAAGAAGAGTAGGGTGGACTCCACAAGAGCCTTGGCAAACTGCACGTTTATCGGCTCCCGTTTCAGGAATACTGCCTCCAGACCGAACATCTCCCCTATCGCGAGGAAACGGAGCACGCGCTTCTCCCAGCCTTTGCTCGCGTACTTCCCGATCGATACGAGGCCGGATTGAACGATATACACCCCCGCGGCGTAGGATCCCTCTTGAGCGATAAGTTCTCCCTCATCGTAGTGCACCGGAAGTGAGATCCGCTGCAATTCCTCAACTTCCGCGAGTTCCAGGGAGGGAAGGACACGCGCAAGAAACTCTTTCCTCTCCTCCACCACTGAAACAGTTTTGGACATGTCATTCCTCATTTTAAAGGCACTGGACTCTGCAGGGCAACTAACCGATTAGAAACGAAGCGGGCCCCGCGTTCTCACGAGAGGCCATCCCCGTATTCATTTATTGCTTATGCGAAAGATGGGCTAGACCCAACCGCGCAGTCGCATCGCCTCAGCAACTCGTTGGACCGCAACCATGTAGGCCGCCGTGCGGTTGTCGACGTTGTTTACCTCCGCCATCTTGTGGATATCGTGGAAGGCGTGGGTCATCTTTTCCTTCAATCGCTTTTGAACTTCTTCCAAGCTCCAGTAATAACCACCGATATTTTGTACCCACTCGAAGTAGGATACGGTTACCCCACCAGCGTTACACAGGAAGTCTGGAATAATGTACTTGCCGTTCTTATATAGGATCTCGTCCGCCTCGGGAGTGGTGGGACCATTCGCCACTTCGGCGATGAGCTTCGCTTTGACCGCATTGGCATTCTTCTCGGTGATGACGTTCTCGATCGCCGCCGGGATCAGCACGTCCACGTCGAGCTCAAGGAGTTCCTGATTTGTGACAGCCTTGCTCCCCGCAAGGCCTGACACCGAACCGGTCGCCTTCTTGTGCGTAAAGGCAGCCTGCGGATCGATGCCATCGGCGACGTATACCCCGCCGCGCGAGTCGGTGACGGCGACGACTCTACTCCCGGTGAGCTCCTGGATCAGCTTTGCCGCAAAGTAGCCGGCGTTTCCATAACCCTGGACGGCAACGGTCGCACCCTTCAAGTTGAGGCCGATCACTTTGGCAGCTTCGAGAATGGTGTACACCGCACCGCGAGCGGTCGCGTCCCCGCGACCGAGCGATCCACCGAGCGGGATCGGTTTACCGGTGATCACCCCAGGAGCGTTGTAGCCGACGATCTTTGAGTACTCATCCACCATCCAACCCATGATTTGCGGCGTCGTGTACACGTCTGGGGCGGGGATGTCCCGCTCCGGTCCGATGAACCGGCCGATGGCGCGGATGTACCCACGCGCAACCCGCTCCACTTCTCCAACGGAGAGCTCCTTGGGATTGCATACGACACCGCCTTTTCCTCCCCCGTAGGGGATGTCCACGACGGCGCACTTCCACGTCATCCACGCGGCGAGCGCCTTTACCGTGTCGATCGTCTCCTCGGGGTGAAAGCGGAGTCCGCCCTTTGTAGGACCGCGTGCGTCGTTGTACTGCACGCGGAATCCGGTGAAAACCTTGCTCGTTCCATCGTCCATGCGCACGGGAAAGTGGACCTCGAGGGTTCGCATCGGTTCGCGCAGGAGGGCGTGCACCTGCGGATCGAGGTTGAGCTTCTCCGCGGACTTGCCCAGCTGCCGCTGGGAGATCTCAAACGGGTTTAACGTTGGAGCATCGGCCATATCTACGACCTCCTAAAGTCTGTGAGCGATAAACCGACCCAGAGTGGAGAAAAGGAATCACCGCCTCCACTCTCGACACAGCGACGTGATTATACAAAGGGGCCTAATCGATGTAAAGGTGTACACGCTTAAGTGTTCGCTGCATTCTACCCAAAAATTACATCAACCCAAGAACTGCATAGAGCTAAACCGATCCGAACGCTCTTAGGAAGCCAGGAGTCCAGGAACCAGACAGCTCTCAACGGTAGATTAGTTTCTTGAACTCAAAGACTTTCAGATTCTCCTGGATTCCTTATAGACTTTAATTCAGTGATTCTGATGTGTTTGTGAAGAATTGGAAAATCTGGGTTCTATAAACGGTCGATGATCGCCAGGAGAAGCCTCCGCATCTCCTCTCCCACCCGGCGGGTGGTCTCGATCACTTCCTGGTGAGAGAGGCGCGCTTCGGGGTCCACCCCGGCGGCGAGGTTGGTGGCACAGGAGATCCCCAGCACCTCGAGCCCAGCGTGAACGGCAACAATCACCTCAGGGACGGTTGACATCCCTACAAGATCCGCCCCCAGGGCACGAAAGGCGCTGATCTCAGCCGGGGTCTCATAAGAGGGACCGCGCGTCGCCAGGTAGACCCCCTCCTTGAGATCGATACTTTCCTCGGTGGCCGCCTCCTTGGCAAGCGTGCGCAGCCGCGCACTGTAGGCGGCGGACATGTCAGGGAAGCGGGGCCCGAACCGCTCCAGGTTAGGACCGCTAAGCGGATTTTCTCCCAGCATGTTGATATGATCACGGATTAAAACAAGGTCACCGGCCTCAAGATCGGGGCTGACCGCACCGGAGGCATTGGTAACGATAAGCGTCTTTATTCCAAGAAGGGCAAACAAGCGAGTAGCGAAGGTCACCTCGTCAAGGGAGTAACCCTCGTAGGTATGGATGCGACCACGCTGGACGAGAACCGGCTTACCGTGAACCTCTCCGGCCCAGAACTCCCCAGCGTGCCCAGCCACTGTGGGAAGCGGAAACCCGGGGATCTCTTCCCAAGGAATGCGCACTCCCTCACCGAAGGAGCCAACCGCCCCGGAAAGGCCCGAGCCAAGGACGAGGGCGATCATTGGACACTCCGGGAGTCTCGCTTTAAGCGCAGAGGCCCCTCTCTCCAGCTTCTCCAGTCTGCTATCGCTCATTTCTCCTCCTTAAGATCGATTTAGCGATTGAGTGACTTAATGATTGAGTGATTTAATTGTTTTTACCTTAATCTCCCGATCATTCAATCTTCCATTCACCCGATGATCCGATCGCTCAATCATTCAATTGTTCAATCACTCAATTTCTCCGCGTCTTACCCAAGAGAGAGGGCGTCCATTGCCTCTTCGATTGTCTCGATGGGGATGACCTCGATCTTTGCCCGTGAGGAGAGTTTGACCTTCGCAGGGACGATTATCCGTTCATACCCCAGCTTCCCAGTCTCAGTTATCCGTTCGCGTAGCTTTTTCACCCCGCGGACCTCGCCTGAAAGACCGACCTCACCCACGAGGACAGTTTGAGCAGGAAGCGGGCGATCGCGCAAACTGGATACGATCGCGGCGATTACCCCAAGGTCGACTGCTCGCTCTCGCGTTTCCAGCCCACCGGCAATGCTTAAATAGACATCGGCTCCACCGGTGTGAATCCCCAGCCTCCGCTCGATCACAGCGAGCAGCAAAAGAACGCGATTGTAATCTAGCCCGCTACAACGGCGTTGCGGAACTCCGTAGCCGCCAGTAGGGGAAACGAGGGCTTGCAACTCGACCAAAATCGGCCGTGTTCCCTCGACGATTGGTACAACGACCGTTCCGGCGCGAGGCTCCGCCTTATGCTCCTCAAGGAAGAAACGCGATGGGTTAGTGATCTCCTTCAACCCGCTTGCCAGCATCTGAAAGACGGCGACCTCATTCGTCGCACCGAAACGGTTCTTCACCGAGCGCATGATCCGTACGTCTTCTCCTCGGCTCCCTTCGAGGTAGATCGCCACGTCGACCAGGTGCTCGATCGTTTTGGGGCCCGCAAAGGAACCCCCTTTTGTGATGTGCCCCACAAGAAAGGTCGCCATCTTCCGTGCCTTAGTCAGCCGAATCAGCTCAACACTTGTCTCGCGCAATTGTCGCAGGCTCCCCGGCTCCCCAGGGGCATTATCAGAGAGGGTTGTCTGGATCGAGTCGACGATCAGTACGCAGGGATCGATCCGCTCCACCGCTTCCACAATACGAACGAGGGATTGCTCAGAGAGCACATACAGGTGGTCGTTTTCTACACCGAGTCGGCTCGCCCGCAGCTTGATCTGCGCCGCTGACTCCTCCCCGGAGACGTAAAGGACGTTTCCATACCGCTCGGCCAGGGATTGGGACAACTGTAAAAGGAGGGTCGACTTCCCGATACCCGGCTCGCCGCCGAACAGGACCACGCCACCAGGGATCAGCCCACCCCCCAACAGGCGGTCGATCTCTCCGATCCCGCAGGGCAAGCGCTTTACCTCTGTGAGATCTATCGCACTGATCGGCTTAAGATCCTCGCCGATCCAGGAGGAGGCGGTAGCTTCCTTCGCTTCTTTTCCCTCCTCCACAAACGTGTCCCACTCGCCGCAATTCGGACAGCGACCGAGCCACTTTATCGACTGATAGCCACAGTGGCCACAGCGGAAGGGCACCTCAATCGCCTCTGTTAAACTGTATCTCCTCTCCGTCCGCCGAGGCGACGACGGCGGAGCCGTGCTCGAAGGTCCCTTGCAGAATAAGCTCCGATATCGGGTTCTCAATTAGTCGCTCAATAGTGCGGCGCATAGGCCGAGCCCCATACTTGGGGTCATACCCCTTCTCGATCAGAAGCTCGCTTGCCGACTCGTCCAGGGTAAGAGTGATTGCATGCTCCTCGCGCAGACGCCCTTTGAGCTCACCGAGCATCAATTCCGCAACCTGCCGCACCTGCTCCCGGGAGAGCTGATGGAAAACAATGACGTCGTCGAGACGATTCAGAAACTCTGGCCGGAAAACCTTGCGCACCTGCCCCATCACTCGACCCTTCATCTCCTGATAGGACTCCTCAGAATCAACCTCCTGGTCGCTGAATCCAAGGGTGCCGCGATCGGTGATCAACTCGCTCCCCACATTGGAGGTCATGATGAGGACGCTGTTGCAGAAGTCAACGCGTCTTCCTTGCGAATCGGTGAGGATGCCGTCCTCCATCACCTGCAACAGGATGTTGAACACATCGCGGTGTGCCTTCTCAATCTCATCGAACAGAATCACTGAATAGGGACGGCGCCTGACCTTTTCGGTCAGTTCACCGGCCTCGTCGTAGCCGACATAACCTGGAGGAGCACCGATGAGGCGTGAGACAGAGAAGCGCTCCATGTACTCGGACATGTCAACACGGATCAGCGCGTCCTCATCACCGAACAGGAACTCGGCCAGGGTCTTGGAAAGCTCAGTCTTCCCCACCCCAGTTGGGCCGAGGAATATGAACACTCCCACTGGACGCCGCGGGTTTTTTACCCCCGCGTAGGCGCGGCGAATCGAGCGAGAAACCGCCTTCACTGCATCGGCCTGGCCGACCAAACGCCCATGGATCTTCTCTTCCATGTTCACCAGTCGGGCCGTCTCTTCCTCCTGAACGTGTCCAATGGGGACACCGGTCCACATGGAGACCACCCGTGCGATATCTTTCCCAGTCGCCTGCAGATCACTCGCCTTAGAGGAGCTATCGCTCAGCTGTTCGATCTCGCGGGCCAATTCCTCCTTACGATCGCGCAGTCGCGCCGCGGCCTCGTACTCCTGCGCAGCGACCGCTTGGCGTTCCTGCTCGTCAAGACCATCCATCTGCACCATCAGCTCACGGAGATCATCCGGGAGAAGGGAGCTCTGGAGTTTGATCCTGGCCGCAGTTTCGTCGATCAGGTCAATCGCCTTGTCCGGGAGGAACTGGTCGGTGACGTAACGATCGGAGAGGCGAGCGGCTTGGTAAAGGGCATCGTCGGTGATCTTAACTCCATGGTGCTTCTCATAGTGAGGGCGGAGGCCCTTTAAGATCTTGACTGTTTCTTCTACTGACGGCTCCTCAACCAGAATCGTCTTGAAACGGCGTTTGAGCGCGGGATCTTTCTCAACCGACTTGCGGTACGCATCCAGGGTGGCAGTCCCGATACACTGGATGGCGCCTGAAGCGAGCGGAGGTTTTAAGATTGAAGAGGCGTCGATCGCCCCTTCGGCCCCGCCAGCGCCGACAACCGTCTGTAGTTCGTCGATAAACAGAATAATGTTCTCTGACCCCGTCACCTGGTTGATCAGGTTCTTCAACCGCTGCTCAAACTCCCCCCGGTACTTTGTCCCGGCGACGATTGAGGCCATGTCCAGTTCGACGATCTCCTTAGAACGCAATAGAGATGGCACATCCCCACTTGCAATTCGCTGTGCCAACCCTTCGATGATGGCAGTCTTCCCCACGCCGGACTCGCCGATAAGCGCGGGGTTGTTCTTCCTCCGGCGAGTGAGAGTCTGAATGACCCGCTCCATCTCCTCTTCCCGACCGATCACCGGGTCGAGCCGGCCAGCCTCGGCTTCCTCAATCAGGTTGCGGCCAAACTCGGAGAGATCCACCTTTGACGGCTGACGGCGGGAGGAACGAATTGCCATACCAATCCCCGCTGAAGGGAGGAAGTAGGCTCGTGTCTTGGTGAGGTCAATCCCTAAGTGAAGGAGGATTGCCGCACCGGTCCCTTCCCCATCGCGCAGCATCCCCATCAGTAGGTGCTCAGGCCGGATCGTATTCAGCCCGGCACGGCGCGCCTCCTCAAAGCTGATCTTCATCACGTGCTTCAGTCGCGGAGTGGGCTCAAGGTCATCGGCGGAGAGCTTCACCTCCCCACGCCCCTTCTCCCCTTCCAATAGGGACGCGACCTTGGGGTAGGTCGCCCCATGCGTGGTAAGAAAGCGATGAACGTCACTCCCTTTCATCCTTAAGAAAGCGAGCAAGAGATGTTCGGTCCCTACATAGCTGTGCCGCCACTCCTCGGCCTCTTCCTGAGAGATTGCAATGACCTCCATCGACTCGCGTGAGAACCGATCGTACATCGTCGCCTCCTGGGGCAAAATCTACGCTCTATGAATTATTGAGTGTACCCGTATTCCTCTCTGTGGCAACCTGTCGGTCGCTGCGGTTGAAACAGGTCATGACCGCGTTGATGTCCGAAGACCGAAAGGCCTCGATCACATCTACCGCCCTCTTTAGGAGCGGGAACAGCTTTTCCCACTCCCGGGGTGCAAATCGGTCAAGGACGTAGCTCACTGCACCGCACTCTCGGTGCTCAGCATCAATACCGATCCGCAGCCGCGGAATCTCCTCACTCCCGACCGCGGAAAGGATGGAGCGCATCCCCTTATGCGTTCCTGCACCTCCACCAGGAAGGACCCTCATCCTTCCGAGCGGGAAGTCAAGGTCATCGTAGACGACCAACGCGTTGTCAACAGGGATCTTGTAACTCTCTAGGACCGCCTTGACCGCCTCCCCGCTTGCGTTCATGTAGGTCATCGGCTTAACAAGGAAGAGATCCTCCGTGCGGTAGATAAGAGAGGAACAGGTGATACGTCCCTTCTCTTTGAGTCGGTGTACCTTTCGATATAGATCGATCACCTGAAAGCCAACGTTGTGGCGCGTAAGCGCGTATTTCAGTCCGGGGTTCCCCAACCCAAAGACGGCCTTCAATCAATCCTCTCTAGACGATTCGGCTCCCGTCTCTTCGGCAGTGGTCTCCTCGCCGACCGGTCCCTCCTCCGCTGCGGCTTCCTCCTCAACTGCCTCTAGCTCCTCCTCCGCAGCTACAGGAACCTCCTCGGCACGACGCGGCGCAACGATCGTCACCAGAGCCCTCTCTGGTGCAAGGAGCGGTTCAACCTCACCGAAGTCAAGATCGCGTACCCTGATCGCCTCCCCCTGTCCAAGGTCGCCTATATCAATGGTGATAAGGGCAGGGATATCCTTGGGTAAGCCATGCACCCGGACAGTACGAAATAGAACGTTCGATACCCCACCCTCCTTCACCCCTGGGGACTCGCCCACAATCTTAATTGGGACGTGCAATTTGAGTGGATGACCGCTATCGGGGTGGTAAAAGTCCACATGAATCGGCTCATCAGTGATCGGGTCGTATTGAATCGCCTTGATAAATACATCCAGTTTCTTCGCCTTCTTGCCGTCTTTAATTGAAAGATCGATACGTGAGCTGCGCGTAATCTTGGCAAAGAGAGATCGAAGGTTCTTACGATCTATAACGATCGGTGTGCTGTTGACAGTCGGCCCGTAGATCACCGCAGGGACTAACCCCTCCCTACGGAGAGCGTTCGCTTTTCCTGAAGTCCGCGACCGTGCTTTTAACGTCGTCATCTTAACTCCTAATTTAGTAGTGCGGGAAGAGGTGACTCACCGACTTGTTTTCGAAAATCCACCGCACCGTCTTCGCCAGGTGCTCTCCAATAGAGATATAGTCAACAATCTCGCTCTTCGCCGCTTGTTCGTGCGAAATAGTATTTGTTACGACGACCTTTTTCAAGAGGGAATTTCCTAGGGCGCTGAGAGCGTCGCCAGAGAAGACTCCATGGGTACAGTAGGCGTCGACCTCGGTCGCATTGTGGTCAAACAGGGTCTGTGCCGCCCGGATTAAGGTCGCTCCGGAAGCGATGATATCATCAGCAAGAATGGCACGTTTACCTTCCACATCACCGATGACGTTTATCACCTCGATATCCGTTCCCTCTGGTGCTCGGCGCTTCTCCAGCACCGCGAGAGGAAGATTAAGCTGCTCGGCGAGCATACGAGCGCGGACCGTGCCGCCAACGTCGGGGGAGACGATGACCGTCTCATCGGAACCCGTGATCGTCTCATGAAAGTAGCGAGCAAAAATCTGATGAGGGACGAGGTTGTCAACCGGGATATTAAAGAACCCTTGGATCTGTCCAGCGTGCAAGTCCATGGTGAGGACGCGGTCTGCCCCGGCGGTCTCGATCAGGTTAGCAACAAGGCGAGCCGAGATTGGGACGCGCCCCGTGTCTTTCCGATCCTGGCGCGCGTAACCATAGTAGGGAATGACCGCGATAACCCTACGTGCTGAGGCGCGTCGCAGGGCATCTATGATGATTAGAAGTTCCATCAAGTGGTCGTTGACCGGCGGACAGGTCGGTTGAATAACAAACACATCGGCCCCACGAACCGTCTCGCGGATCCGCACTCGGATCTCTCCATCGCTGAACCGCTCGACAGCGGTATCGCACAGGTTGATCCCTAAGGACGAGGAGATCTCCTGCGCCAGTGCCTTGTTGGCGTTTCCACTGATCAGTTTGAGTTCCCTGCCGGTCATTTCTCCTTCTCCTTCTTGCGCTCCTTGTTCACCTGACGAGCGCGCCCCAGGGCGAGGGCTCCTGGCGGAACGTCCTGCGTGATGACCGAACCAGCACCGATTATCGCCCCCTCGCCGATCGTGATCGGAGCCACAAGGGAAGTGTTACTCCCAATGAACGCCCGATCACCGATCGTCGTGTGGTATTTCCTCTCTCCGTCGTAGTTGCAGGTAATCGTCCCTGCACCGATGTTCACTTCCTCACCCACCTCAGCATCACCGATGTAGGCGTGATGCCCAACCTTTGCCCCGCGCTTCACCCGCGAGGCTTTCACCTCCACGAAGTTGCCAATCCGCGCATCCGGCCCCACGTCCGCCCCGAGACGCAGGTGAGCGTACGGACCGACTGTGGTACCCGCTCGAATCCGTGCCCTCTCAATGACGGAGTACCAAACGCGACATCCCTCTTCCACACTCGAGTTATCGATCCATGTATTCGGGCCGAGCGTGCAGTTCTCACCGACCGTCGAATCCCCACGCAAATGGGTTCCGGGAAAGATGATTGTATCAGCACCGACCGTTACCCCACTCTCGATATAAGTCCGCGCCGGATCGACGATTGTCACCCCTCCGGCCATCAACTCCTCCATTTTCTGAAGGCGCATCAGCCTATCGGCCACGGCTAACTCGGCACGAGAGTTGATCCCCATAACCCTCTGCGAATCCTCCACCTCAACAGCGAGGACATGTCTCCCTGCCACCCGGTAGCGGTCAACCAAGTCGGTCAGATAGTACTCCCCCTGCGCGTTTGTGGTATTTAGAGAGGCGAGCGATTCCCATAAGAAATCATCATTTTGCACGCAGTAAATCCCAGTATTAACCTCGTGGATCTCAAGCTCTTCCGGGGTCGCGTCGCACGCCTCCACGATCTTGATTGGACGTTTGTTTCCATCGCGAAGCAGGCGGCCATAGGTTCCCGGCTCTTCAAGGACCATGGTCAGAACGCTGAGTTCCGCACTGTGCGCAACATGACGAGTGAGGAGGTCTTGAAGGACCGCGGTAGAGAGTAAAGGAAGGTCACCAGGAACGATTAAGATCGTCTCGCCGTAAGCCCGTCCCTTCGCTTGCAGAACGGCATGACCTGTGCCAAGCTGCTCTTTTTGCTCGACAAACTCAACGAGTTCGCCACCCAACTCAGCCCACGCCTCGTTAGCGCAGTTGCTAACCACAATAAGGATCTGGCCAGGGTCAATCCCTTTAACGGCCCGAAGGGCATAGCTTAAGATTGGCCGGTCACAGACACGGTGAAGCACCTTAGCCCGCCTCGATCGCATGCGGCTCCCCTTGCCAGCTGCCAAGATAATTGTAGTCAAACCATATGCCATCAAGCACCCGCAAGAATGATACGCTAGAAGTGGGAAATTGGTCAACCCAATACTGGTTGCGAGGGCAAGACTCACATCGGTATACTTCGCAAGAAAACTTCTAAATGACGAGGTGGACGATGGCGACTAGGATCTTTTCCGGGATTCAACCGACCGGAACGTTACACATCGGAAACTACTTTGGGGCGATCCGAAACTGGGCCGCGCTACAGGCCGATCATGACTGTGTCTACTGCATCGTTGACTACCACGCGATCACGATCGATATCGACCCGAAGGCATTGCGCGCCGCGTCGCGCGCGATGGCGCTTGACTTAATGGCCTGCGGCATCGACCCTGAAAGGTCGATACTGTTTATCCAATCGTCAGTTCCTGAGCACGCTGAGCTTGCCTGGATCCTCGGCTGCGTCACCTCCTACGGCGACCTAGCACGGATGACCCAGTTTAAGGAGAAATCCGCGGGGAGGAAGTTCATCTCGGCGGGGCTGTTCAACTATCCGATCCTACAGGCGGCGGACATCCTCCTCTACAGAACGCAGGGGGTTCCTGTGGGCGAGGATCAGGTCCAGCACCTCGAGCTTTCCCGGCGGATAGCACGACGGTTCAACGTTCGCTTCGGCGAGTTCTTCCCTGAACCTGAGCCGATTGTGGGAAAGGGGGCGCGGGTCATGTCACTCGCCGATCCGACGCAGAAGATGAGCGCAAGCGCGGGTGAGGCAAACACCATCGGAGTGATGGAAGAGGAGTCCTCGATCCGCGAGAAGGTCCGCTCCGCTGTCACCGACACCGGCCTTGTCGCCGGAGAGAAAATGTCGCCTGGGGTCGCCAATCTGTTTGAGATCCTCGAGCTGTCTACCGCACTATCGGGCGATTCGGCGATCGTTGTGGAACTGCGCGCCGACTTCAAGGCGGGAAAGCTCATGTACTCTCGCTTGAAAGAGGTCGTCTTCGAGAACCTGATGGAGGTCCTGCGCCCGATAAAGCAGCACCGCGCCGAGCTCGAAGCCTCCGGGAAAGTGGAGGAAATCCTCGCTGAGGGAACGAAGAAGGCCGGCGCGATCGCGCGGGAGAACATCACCCGCGTGCGGGAGATGGTAGGACTTTAGCTATCAGCTCTCAGCGTTCAGCTTTCGTAGCGTCGTACCTTGTGTGCGACGTAACCGAACGTCGAGGTAAACCTCTGAACGTCGGGAATGAGCCTGGCGCTGCCACAGATAAACCGTAGCTTAAGCTGCGTCCCATTTCTCGTCGCTAATACCTGCCTGCCTAAGAATCTCCTTTAACAAGCTTACGCTGATTTCCCCACTTCCATGTGGATTTGGAATGCGAATTTTGTGCTCTTCTTTTATCATAAACTGATGTTTACCGCCGGAGAACGGACCTTCGTACCCTAAAGCTTTGAACTTGCGGATCAAGTCTTTGCGTGAAGTGCTGACAAGCATTTAGGTGCCGGCTACTTCGGCGATCTTTATCTTGATTCCATTAATTACAGGGATGGGGTCGTTGTCCCTCAGCTTCAAAAGCACCCATTCTTCAAGGACCTCCGAGAGCTCCTTTCGACATCTTTCCACCGTAGGCCCATTAGCCCATACTCCCTGGAACCCCGGAATCTCGGCGAACCAGGTCTGATCGTCCAACCTCTTGTATTCAGCTTTCTCGAGCGCTTTTTCTATGTACTGATTCAGCATGATGTGCCTCCCTGCCCACAGCAAGCACGATCAGTATACGAGCCTCTTCGCAAGGGGGCAAACGCTAACTTCCGCTTCGAAAGTCTTCCATGCCATCGGTCAAGACAAATCTCTGAACGTCGGGGATAAGTCTGTAGCTATCAGCCGTCAGCAATCAGCTTCAATCCACACGTCGGCTCTCAGCTTTCGTAGCGTCGCAACCTGTGTGCTTGGGGGGTGTAGTAAACAGCTCGTCATGTACTACACTCCCCAGGTTCTTCGTCAGGGATAAACCCCCAAACAGAAGAAACTCGACGTGCCTCACCGTACCCCGCCCTCGGTGAAGTTCCCTTTTATCCGCTCCCAGAGTGCACGAAGCTCCCCCTCGGATAGGGCAGTTTTCTGGTTCCACGCCGGATCGACGAGGTCCTTGCCCGTCGGGACGACGAATTGCTGCAAGAAGTATCGCTTCGCGCCGGCTATGAGCGAAACAGCTTCTTCGATATCCTTCGCGGTCATTGTCGGAGCACTGGTAGTGCGAAACTCATAGTCCGGCGCCTGCTCGATGATGAGGCGGATCGATCGGGTGATCGCGGCCATGTCAACATGTACTCCGGCCATCTCGTCGTATCGTGCCGCAGGAGCTTTGAGGTCCATCGCTATGTAGTCGAGGAGGCGTGCATTGAATAACTCCTCAAGGACCTCGGGCCGAGAGCCGTTGGTATCGAGCTTGACGAGAAGACCTACCCCCTTGACTTTCTCGATGAATCGAAAAAGATCAGGTTGAACCGTTGGCTCCCCTCCTGTGATGACAAGGCCGTCGAGGAACCCACGCCTCTCTCGTAGGAAGTAGAGGACCTCGTTTTTAGGAATGAGCTTTAGTTTTTTAATCCTCTCCGGGAGAACGAGTTCACAGTTGTGACAGAACGGGCAGCGAAAGTTACACCCCGTAGTGAAACATACCGCTGCGACCTTTCCCGGGTAATCAATCAGTGTAGTTGGAAGTAAATAGGCAATGTCCATCATCGGTAGTAGCGTTGGAGCTTGTCTCCGACGTTGACCGTGTTTTGTCCTCGACGTTTCGGCGAAACCCGTGTCCGCCGCAGGGTCCGTCGGACATGAAGTCCGACGCTACAGATGCGCGACCGGTTCCTGGTCGTAGGCCTTGCGGTCGGCAAACTCGGCCCGCTTTCCGTCATTCCACTGTTCGACCGGCCGAAGATATCCAACGATGCGTGAGTAGACCTCAGCAGGCGCCTTGCACGTCGGGCAGCTCTTTTGCTCCCCCACCAGATACCCGTGCTCGGGGCAGATCGAAAAGGTCGGGGTGAGCGTGTAATAAGGCAGATGGAAGGTCTCGGCGATCTTGCGCACCAGTCGCTTGGTCGCCTCCGCGCTCGGAGACCGCTCCCCGAGAAAGGCATGGAAGACCGTCCCGCCGGTGTAGCAAGTCTGCAGGGGGTCTTGAAGCTCGAGGGCCGCGAACAGGTCCTTGGCTAGGCCAACCGGGAGGTGAGTGGAATTCGTGTAGTACGGGGTCTCCCCGCCGTAGTGCTCCCGGTTGTAGATGCGGATGTCCGGGTAACGTTCCAGATCCTTTTTGGCCAAGCGGTAGCTCGCCCCCTCAGCCGGAGTGGCCTCCAAATTGAAGATCGATCCTGTCTCTTCCTGGAACGCGCCCAGCCGCGAACGCATGAAATCGAGCGTCTTCAGCGCGAATGCATGCCCCTCCTCCTCGGCGATCGAGATCCCGTACAGGTTCAAAAGGGCCTCGTTCATCCCGATCAGCCCGATGGTGGAGAAATGGTTCTTCCAGTAACCTCCCTCGCTCTTCTTGATCCGCTTCAGGTAGAACTTCGAGTAGGGGTAGAGCCCCATATCGGTGAGGGACTCCAGCGTCTTTCGCTTGATGATCAATGACTCTTTGGCGAGCTCCATTAGATTTTCCAACCGGTCAAAAAACTCCGCCTCGTCCTTTGCCAGGTAGCCGAGCCGCGGCATGTTGATCGTCACCACACCGATCGATCCGGTGAGGGGATTTGCGCCGAAGAGCCCCCCGCCGCGCTTGCGAAGCTCACGGTTGTCAATACGCAGCCGGCAACACATGCTGCGTGCGTCCTCCGGCTTCATGTCGCTCCCGATGAAGTTCGAAAAGTAGGGGATCCCGTACTTGGCCGTCATCTCCCATACCGGCTTTAAATTCTCGTTGTCCCAATCGAACTCCTCGGTGATGTTGTAGGTAGGGATGGGGAAGGTGAACGGCCGCTCGTGCATATCTCCATCGATCATCACCTCGGCGAAGGCGCGGTTGAAGAGATCCATCTCGCGTTGATAGTCTCCGTAGACCGTGTCTTGAAGTTTTCCGCCGATGATCACTGGCTCGCCACGCATATAGCGGGGGACTTCTAAGTCAAGGGTTACATTGGTGAACGGAGTCTGGAAGCCGACTCGTGTGGGAACATTCATGTTATAGACAAATTCCTGCAGGTGCTGTTTCACATCCTTGTAGGAGAGGTGATCAGCACGAATGAACGGGGCAAGATAGGTGTCGAGGTTGGAGAAGGCCTGTGCCCCTGCCGACTCACCCTGTAGGGTGTACATGAAATTCACTATCTGTAGTAAAGCAACCCGGAAGTGTTTAGCAGGTCGTGCCTCGATCTTCCCCCGCACGCCGCGAAAACCGCACAACAGCAGATCATGTAGGTCCCAGCCGACGCAGTTGTGATTCCACATTCCATTTACGATGAGTGTTCCGCTTTCTGTGGTTATATCATAGATAACGTCATCTGGAATTTCTACAGGAATATTATTAACCACCTTATGCCACTCATCATGATCTTCATCATGCCAGGCCTTAGTAGACAGTCCAGCAGATCGGTACTTTTCAGAGGGTAGATCTTCTTCTATTTTTCTGAACGATACCCCGTAGAGTGGGTATCTCTGAATTATCTTCTTCCCCCGATATACATGTTCTGTTTCCTGCCCCTCAATAGCTCGATCGCGAGGAGTGAATCCAAGAAGGTCCATGACTACTGCCAGCTGCTCTAAGAGTGTTCTGGCAGCAACGCGTACCGCGAGGGTTGTTCCCGAACTCTCAATGTTTCCGTCTCCATCGATCAGCCCGGCAATGACCCCCTTAACAAAAGGTTTAGTGTAATGCAAGAGTTCTATCGGAAGGCTCTTATGGCGAGCACCTGGATTGATCTTGAACACCTGTTCAAACAGGAACCGAAGGAATGGATTCTTGACCCGCAGCTCGTATCTCTCACCCTTACGAATAAGGCACCCAGAGATTCCGTTGTCCAAGAGCCCCTTGTTGGCTTGGAGCAGAGGCTCTTTATCTTTCTGCGTTAAAGAGATTCTTTGTGAGCTATTTTTGTCGTAAGAGATGAAGCCTTCGGCTAAGGCGAAGCCGAGAAAATAGCCGAAATCCTCTGTAAGGCGAACGTGGCGAGGCGCAGTAAAAGATTGAGTGTGGATTATCCCGTCAAGCCGAGCACCTTCATCGAGATCCTCCAAGGGAACGCCGTCGTAAAAGCGCGCGTCACCCCCCCAGTCGTGCTTCTGAAAAAGCTCCAAGAAGTCCAAAGTCTCAACGGAGAAGAGCTCCTCTTGCTCAAAGAGATGTTCTAAATCCACCGTAAAAAGAGAATCGTCTCCATTGACCTCTTGCGCTTCTTTTTCTTTATCTTGAGTGATCATCGGGTGGTTATCAGTTACAATTACGCTTCGGCCTCCACGATTCTTAATGAACCGCATCGGCCGGTGTTTCTTTTTCTGAGTAACTTGCACCACTCTGGTCCATCCGTCCTTGTCGAGGACATATACGTCGTCACTAGGATATTTCGCGCATGCACCATCTGCTTTGTTGAGAGGAATCGCCTCTCCCGGTAGGTCGTTAAAGAGTCGTTCAAAGGACAGAAGCTTTATTCGCTCATTTACCCTTGTTACGATTACTTCTTTTCCATAATACGTATATGCCCCAAGCGTTCCCAGATCATGGATATGAAAGTCGCCACGTTCATGCGTCTCACAGACTTCGCGCGGGTAGATTTTGTTCAGCCAGTAGCGCGAGATCACTTTGTCGGTGATGTGCGTATTTAGCCCTTGAAGTGAATAGGTCATATTGCTGTTCTCGCGCACCCGCCAGTCGCAGTCGTTCAGGTAGTTCTCAACCAGAGGGATTTCGGTCAAGAGGCCGTGCATCTCGCGCAGGTCGGCGTGCTGCTTGCGGTAGAGGATGTAGGCCTTGGCCGTGCGCGTGTACCCCGCTGCGATGAGCACGTCCTCCACCAGATCCTGGATCTCCTCTACTGTAGGAAGCTCCCCGACGAACCGCTCATCGAGGAGTTGGGTAACCCGTTCCGCCAGCCGCTTGGCAGCACTCTCGTCGGGATCACCCACTGCTCGCATCGCTTTCCATATAGCGGTCGTGATCTTGGCCGCGTCGAAAGAAACCACCCGGCCGTCGCGTTTGACGATCTGCTCCACTAGAATTGCCCCCCTCATGAAAAATGACGCCTTAAAACCTGTTCATCATAGCTGCGGGTCGATGCATGGTCAACAAAGGTTCCTTAAAAAGGAGGTGATGTAATCGCGATCGCTAGCGAATAAGGACAACTTGACTCTCGTAAAAGGTGACGGAGATTACATTCGTCTCGGCAAGGGGAGCATGCTCAGGAGATCTCCGGTTGGTTATGCTCCAAGTGCGAAGGAGTTAATCCGCAAGGTGAGTAGTAGGTCATCCTCCCATCATCAGGACGTGTGCAAGGGTTACCGACAGCTTGATTCCAACCCGGGCATCCGATAAGATTCTGCGGTACACAACGATACAACTAATGATTACGGCCCAGAGGTGATAGAGATACCTAATATTCGTTCAGCCAAGAAACGCTTGCGGCAAAGTGAGAAGCGACGGGGGCTCAATCGCGCGAGAAAAGCGGCCCTAAAGCGGGTTGTCAAGCAAATCAGGGAACACATCGCTTCCGGGAAGAAGGAAGAGGCTCGCTTACTCCTTCCCCAGCTCGCTAAGGCGGCCGATAAGGCGGCCAAGCGCCACGCGATCCACAAAAACAAGGCGAGCCGGGTCAAGTCGCGGTGGATGAAGAAAGTTAAGGCACTTTAAGAGGAGGCTTCGCATGCGGCACTACGATTTTCTCGGTAAGGCGAAGTACTTCGTTCCTATTTCTCTAGTTCTTGTTACGGTCAGCATCCTTATTCTGATCCCGCAGGTGCGGGGGCTGAACCCGGGGATCGATTTCACCGGCGGAACCGAGTTCACAGTCAGGTTCAAAGAACCGGTGGAAACCGCCGACCTGCGCAGTGCCTTGGCCAAGATTTCCGCAGGAAGAACTGACCTCTCCAAGAGCGTGATACAGGACGTCGCCCAGAAGAACACCAAGGTGATCACCACCCAACTCGACGTGGAAGCCAATCGGGACCTCATCGACCGGATCGTGACAACCCTACAGGCACAGTTCCCGGTGGAGGAGATCAGCCGCCGCTCGATCGGCCAGCAGGTGAGTCGCGAGCTTGCCCAGAAGGGATGGCAGGCGGTCTTGTTGGCTATCGTTGTCATCCTGGTCTACATCTCTTGGCGATTCCGCCTTCGCTACGCCGTGGGAGCAGTAGCCGCAATCCTGCACGATGTGGTCATCGCCCTGGGGGTGTTCGTCATATTCCGGGTGGAGGTAAACTTGGCGACGATCGCAGCCTTCCTGACGATCGTCGGGTATTCCTTAAACGATACGATCGTCATCTTCGACCGCATCCGCGAGAATCTCAAGCTCGACAGAAAAGGATCGATCTTCGATATCATCAACCGCAGCGTCAACCAGTCATTGAGCCGGACTCTAAACACCTCGTTCACCACCTTCATCCCGGTGATCATATTGTTCCTGTTCGGTGGATCGGTCCTGCGCGGCTTCGCGCTGGCGCTGTTGATCGGCGTCATCGTGGGAACGTACTCCTCGATGTACATCGCCAATCCAATTCTCTACGCTTGGACTCTCAAGGCTGGCGGGGCAAAAAAAGGTAAATGAAATCTCTCATCTGCAAGGAAAGGGAGTGGAAAATCGCTCCCCTTCCTGATGATGCCCTAACCCGGGAAATCGAGGCGTCTCTTGATTGTGCCTACCCATTCGCTGTTCTCCTTGCCCGACGTGGTGGGAAGGACTGGCAGGGACTGATCGACCCCGGATTCCACAATTTTCATTCGCCGTTCGCCCTCTCTGGAATGGAGGCGGGAATCTCCCGGTTGATCGAAGCGATCACGGATAGGGAGCGGCTTTTCATCCATGGTGATTTTGACGTCGACGGTCTCACCGGAGCAGCCGTTCTCTACCAGGGCCTACTCCCACTCCTTCCCAAGGGAACGATCAAGGTGAACGTAGGAGACCGGGAGTGCGGGCACGGCCTGTCACGTGAGTTTGTCCACCGGGCGATAGAAGAGAGGTTTACCCTTGTCATCACGGTCGACTGTGGGGTTTCCAATGCCCAGGAGATCGACCTTCTCCGTGAGGCTGGTATCGACACCATCGTCACCGATCATCACACCCCGCCCCGGGTTCTCCCACCGGCCCTAACTATCATCGATCCTCAATGTCGGGGCGAAACCTATCCCAACCTGGATCTCGCTGGAGTGGGGGTCGCCTACAAGTTGATCTGCGCCCTGTACGAGCGACTTGACCTTCCTACACCCTATCATCTCCTCGATCTCGTCGCACTGGGAACAGTCGCTGACCTGGTTCCACTAGCCAAGGGAGGAGAAGTAGAGAACCGAGCGATGGTGCGAGAGGGGCTCACCCTCATCGCCCGCCAAGAGGGATCATCCCTCGGTCTGCGCGTGTTGATGGACAAACTATCGATCAACACGAAGAAGCTCACCACCTCCGACATCGGTTACATCATCGCTCCCAAGTTAAACGCAGCAAACCGAGCTGGTGATCCCAAGGTCGCGTTTCTACTACTCACCACCGGGGCTCCACAGCGAGCCGAGTACCTGACGGAAATCCTGCTGGACTATAACCGCGATCGGGAGATCGCCCAAGATGACCTGATATCCCAAGCAGAGGAGCGGATGGCCGAGGATGGCGGCGATCCAAAGAAGGATGGAATTATCATTCTCTCAGGAAAGTACTGGAACGAGGGAATCCTCGGGCTTGCCGCTTCTAACCTGACTGACCGCTACGGCGTACCTGCGATCATCATCTCCCAAGGTGACAGCGTAAGCCGTGCCTCCTGCCGGAGTGTGAACGGGTTCAATATGGTGGCCTGCCTTGAGGCGCACTCTGACCTCTTCCTCCATTATGGCGGACACCAAATGGCAGCTGGCTTTTCTGTTTCAAACGAGGCCCTTCCCGAACTGCGCGGGCGGCTCCTTAATTATGCTGCCCAACAGGGGCTAGATCACTTAGCCAGTGTGATGAGGCTCATCGACGCGAGAGTCGCCGCAGAAGATATCAACGTGCGGTTCCACACTAATATCCGCTCGCTCGCCCCTTATGGCCCAGGAAACCCAGCGCCGCTCTTCCTCTTTGAAGACTGCTCATTCGCGGGGCTCTCCCTAGTCGGGGCACGACGGCAGCACCTCAAGGGGAAAGTGACGCAAAACGGGCTCTTACTCCCGTTCATTGCCTTCCGGATGGGAAAGCACATAGACACCTTCAAGGAGGTACATGGGGCCTCCCTCGTCGCCCGCGCGGGGTTTGACGACTGGCAGGGGTCTGTACAGATAGAAGTGGTCGACTTGGTGCAAGATTAAATCTCCACTCCTGGAAGATCGATAAAGGTTGATAGATTGACCGCGGTCCGCGCCGCAAGAACCCTACCAATGAAGTGTGGAATCGCCAATGCCTCTTTGATCCGACGTGGCTCGTGGAGGAGCCGGTACAGCCACTCAAACCCCAACTGCTGCCAGCGCAGCGGAGCGCGGCGACAGTCACCGGCAAAGAGATCGAACGCCCCACCGACTCCGATCATCAACGGAACCGATAGCTCCTTGACATGTTTTAGCATCCACTGCTCCTGCTTTGGCACCCCCATCCCCACAAGGAGGATCTGCGGGTGCGTCTCCTTTACCGCCGCGAGCAACCCTGCAGCCTCGTCGAAGTAACCGTGGTGGGTTCCGACAATGTCCAAGCCAGAGAAACGTTTCTCCAGCCGACGCGCGGCCCTCTCAGCTACTCCCTTTCTGCCGCCAAGGAGAAAGACGCGGTAGCCGTTCACACTCGCCCGCTTAAGAAGGGATTGTGCAAGGTCGATTCCGGTTACCCGTCCTTTGAGTGGTAAACCGAGAAAGCGCGATGCCCATACGATCCCCACCCCATCGGCAGTCACCAGATCGGCACGCCTGTAGATCTCAAGAAGGGTTGGATCCTTCCTGCTTTTAAGGAGTGAAACGCTGTTCACGGTAACGATCATGTGTGAGCGTTCGCGTGCAAAGAGCATTCGCTCAGCCCGGGCTACCGCCTCATGAAGCGTTAGATTGTGAAACCCCACGTCAAACAGGAAACTCCGATCGCCAATTCCCTCGGCCCAGCGTCTGGTAAGCCAAGTAGAGACTTTGCGCCGAGATAGGTGCACCACAATTAATACGGGAACGATTCCCGCCACAAGCATGCCATGAGTTGGGGAGCAGTGGACTGCCAAAACCACACCAAGGGCGAGGGCGTTTGACAGAAGAAGTAAAAGGAAGGAAAAGGACCCTTGCGTGTAACCACGTTCGCTGAACCAGCGGGGGAGCAGTTTGGGACGAACTCTCGCCAGGCTTTGCACTAGGAGGGCCTGGGAGGTCGTCATAATAGGAAAACTGATCAAGGCAAGTGGCGCCAACAAGGAGAGGGAAATCGGCCCCTTCATCACCCCGCTGATCCCGTAGAGTGCCAGACCGAAGGCAACCGTACGATGAAGTGGAGAAAGGCTCTCTCCCCTGTAAGCAGCGATCGCGGTTGCCAGCACTATCCCCAATAGGGTGAAAGGAAGGTAGAACGCGATCGGTGAAGCCTGCGTCTGCGGAGAGATCAGCGCAAGCAAGACAGCGTTTAACACTAGAAGAAGATCGATCATGATCTGCAGAGCAGGACGGGGGAGCGTCCGACGCAGCTCCTCTCGCGAGCGAAGAATGATAAGGACCCAGAGGACGGTGAGCGGTATGGAAACTGAGTTAAGCTGCACGTATCCACCGGCTGGGTTTGTGACAAATTGGATGCGAAAACCCAATAGCGCCGCAGCGAGTGCTGCGGCGATCCACTGCAACCATGGAGCTACCCCTTTCTTCGAAACCTCAAACAAGAGGATCAACAGCCCCACGGCCAAGCCGAGAAGCTCGATTCTCCCACCCACAGCGACAAAGAGAACAAAAGCGGGAAGAAGGAAGCGTATACGGCGAAACTGCCCTCGAAGGAGAAACCCTCCTGCTGCTGATGAAAGCAACACGGATAACATGACCCTTCTATCCTAGCAATTTTGTCTGAAAACAGAAGGACCTGCGTCTTTAGAGAACCTTACGCGCTGTCCTTCACTATCAAGACAGGTGTCACTTCCCCACGCAGAAGCGGGAGAAGATCCGGTCGAGAATATCCTCGCTTACATCGATCCCCTGGAGCTCTCCAGCCACGGTATAGGCGGCGCGCAACTCCTCGGCGATCATATCCTGAGAACAACCGGTCCGGACAGCTTCGATCGCACGATCGAGAAGGGTCTTCGTGCGGCAGAGGAGATCCCGTTCCCAAGTATCAAGCAGGAGGATAGCGCCCCGGCTGGGAAGCTGCCCGCCGAGGAGGAGATCGAGAATCCCTTGTGTTAACCGATCTACCCCTTTGCCGCTCTTGGCCGATATCTCGTAGGTGCCAGCGCAGAAATCCGGCTCGATTGATCCTATCTCCCGCGGAAGGTCGCACTTATTGAGAACCAAGATAGCCGGTATCTCCCAGTCGCTCTCTAAGAGACGCTGGTCCTCTTTTGTAAGCGGAACACTGCGATCGAGTATGAGAAGCAGGAGATCAGCACGCTCGATCGCTGCTCTCGCCCGCCGCACCCCTTCCTCCTCCAACAGGTCTGTCGGTTCGCGCAGCCCAGCGGTATCGATGAAACGGACTGGAACTCCTCCAATAGCCGCTTCCTCCTCTACCGTATCGCGGGTCGTGCCTGGGATTGGGGTAACGATCGCCCGCTCTTCGACGAGGAGGGTGTTAAGCAGGGTTGATTTCCCCACATTCGGCCGGCCAATGATAGCGACCGTGAGTCCCTCGCGCACGATTCTACCCTGTTCTCCCTGATTAAGAAGCATCACGATCCGATCGCAAAGCTCAGTTAATGCGGGAAGAGCATCCTCTGTTTCGGCCTCCACGTCTGGGAAGTCTATCTCCACCTCAACTTCAGCAAGAAGCCCTCCGATCCTCTCCCGGATAGCGGCTATCGCCTCAAAGAAGCGACCGCTCAACTGATCGATTGCCGCCTCCAGCCCGAGTTTCGTCCTTGCCCTCACAATCTCAAGGACGGCTTTAGCCTGGTCAAGCGAGATGCGACCGTTCAGAAACGCCCGCTTGGTGAACTCTCCCGCTTCTGCGAGTCGTGCTCCCTTCTCTAATACGAGGTCGAGTACAGCGCGTAAGGCGACGATCCCGCCATGACAGTTGATCTCCACCACGTCCTCGCGGGTGTAGGTGCGCGGAGCGCGCATCACCGAAATCAAGACTTCATCGATCTTCTCCCCTTGCGCGACGATGAACCCATAGTGAAGTGTATAGCTTGAAGCGTGAGAGAGGGGCACCCCCAAGCTGCCACTAGGATGGAAGATCGCCTCCGCGATCATGAGTGCCTGTGGACCGCTCATGCGGACGATCCCGATCCCGCCTTCTCCCAAGGGGGTAGAGATGGCAGCGATTGTATCTTCCTGCATCACGCCCCGTCCGGTTCGATGACCACCCGCCGCTTTTCGCCTTGGCCAACGCTGTAGGTCTTCACACCCGGGAAGTTTGCGAGAGTGATGTGGATCGTCCGTCGCTCGTGGGCAGGCATCGGATTCAATCGGATCCTTTTGCGTTCTCGGCGGACAGATTCAGCAGTTGTGAGAGCAAAGCGGATCAGGTCGGCCCGCCTTCGCTTCATCGCCCCGTTAATATCCATGATGATCCCGCAGTCTTTTCCGGTCTTGTGACGCAGGTAGACACGCAGCAGGTGTTGAAGAGCAGTCAGAGTCGATCTTTCCTCCGGGAGGGAGAAGAGGCTCCCGGTGAGGTTTATGTAAAGTTCCTCGCAGGAATCTCCCTCGATCTCGAAGGTCGCCTCCTCCTCCAGAATGGCAAGGAGTTCCCGTAGGTAGGCCTCAATCTCCCTCTTGACCGTCTCCATCGCCCTCTTGGTCATCCTCGGCGGTCGCCGGGCTCTCCGCAGGAACAGTGACCGCTCCCCCCTCCGCTCGCGCCATCTCCCAGTTGACGAAGTACTGTTGCCCCACCTGAAGGAGCGTTGTTAGCAGGTAGTAGAGCCATAGTCCGGCTGGGAAGTTATACAGGAAGACAGCCATAAAGATTGGGAAGATATACCCCATGTATTTTTGGCTCCCGCCACGATCCCCGGTCGTCATCGGGGTCAGCTTCTGTTGAAGGATCATCACCAGGGTGGTGAGGATCACAAGGATGAAGTAAGGATCGCGCAGGCTAAGGTCGGAGAGCCATAAAAACCCGGGGGAGAGGTGGATCTGCTCACCGGAGTAGAGGATGGCCTTCCACAGGAGGATGAGGATTGGAAGCTGGATGAACATGGGAAGACACCCTCCCATTGGGTTCACTCCTGCCCGCTTATACAGCTCCATTAGCTTCTGCTGCAGCAACTGTTTATCATCCTTAAACCGCTCCTGGATCCGCTTCATTTTCGGCTGCAGCTTCTGCATCTTGGCCATCGAGTGATACTGCTTGCGCATGAGCGGGAACAGGATCACACGCGTCAGGAGCGTAAACAGGATGATCGACCAGCCGTAGTTCCCGGTGTAGCGGTAGAGGAGGTCGAGGAACTGAATCACCGGGATCATCATCCGGGCTGCGCTTCCCGGAGCGTCGAGCTCTCCCAACCCAACAGCCTTCATCAGTAGGAATCGTCGACGCCCTCCATACAGGGAGAAGGAGTAGGAGGTAGAGCCCGGGCCAACGGATAGAGTAACGCCAAAGTGGCGATTTCCCGCGGAGGTCCGCTCCACAAACGGAGTGACACCAGAAACAGCGCTCGTCTTGAGGAAGAAAACCGTGGCCTTATCCATTAAACCAAGCCCGTCGAACGAGGCGTACGAGCCTTCTGCGAGGAGGCTCTCACCCGGATTGCCGTCGAACTGGTAGACAAGCGATGGCCCCTTCTTCTTTAATATGTAGTCACCTAGCGACATCCGTAAGGTAAACTCCTGCTCCGTTTGGTTCTCTAAAGCCACCTCGACGTCGATTGTGTAATAAGGATCATTATGGACTGTGAAACGCTTGATAAGAGCAAATCCCCCCACTTCGCCTTGAAACTCGATGATCAACTTGTCAGGGGACGGTTGCTGGGGCTCAGAGAGGGTGTAAGTGCCCAGGGCGGCTTTTCCTTCCGTCTGGACAGAGAAGGGGAAGAGGGTGTCGGCAACGTACTGCCGTTCGAGGCTCTTGGGATCGGTCTTCGTTCCTTGGACGAGCTCGACCACTTTGGAGCCATAGGGGGCAAAGTTGAGATAGACACTTCGAAGTGTTCCGCCGTCTTCGGAGAAGACGTAGCTCGCCAGCGCGGTAGTGACCTCAATCTCCTTATAATCTCCACGCCCGTAGATCTGATAGGTCAACCCCTTCTGGGTTCCCCAAGCAACTCCTCCCATAGCAAGAAAGAGCAACAGTAGCGCCAAACATACAAGACCTTTACGCACGATGACCTCCTTGCGATAGGGTATCTCAGGGTTTGGCCCTTTGCAACTTCGTTGATAACCATTTAAAAGTGCGGTACACTCCTTGGTGTCGATGTTTACGGGGATTGTTCAGGGATTGGGCCTGCTTAAACAGCAATGGAGGAGCACCCTTAAGGTGGAGGTCCCTTCCGACTTTCGCGATCGGCTGGTCCTGGGAGGAAGCGTCGCCATCAATGGGGTATGCCTGACCGTTCACGAACTGACGAGCGAGGCCTTCCTCGCTGACCTCTCTCAGGAGACTGCCTCACGTACCACTTTGGGCAGGTTGCAGGCGCACACACGAGTGAATTTGGAGCTCCCGGTGACCCCGGAAGGGAGCCTCGACGGCCATATTGTGCTCGGGCACGTCGATACGGTCGGCCGGGTAAAGGCAATCGTCCGCGAGCGGGAGGGTCGGAACTTCACCTTCTCCTACCCCCCTGAATTTAGCCGGTATATGGTAGAGAAGGGCACGGTGGCAGTGGACGGGATCAGTCTCACCCCGTTTCAAACGACCGGCGGGACCTTCCGCTGCGCGATAATCCCAAAGACGTTCAAAGCGACGAACCTGCAGGACCTTTCAGTGGGAGACCCAGTGAATATCGAGTTTGACATCCTGGCAAAGTATGCAGAGAGGATGATGAGACGTGTTCATTAGCATCGAGGAAGCGATAGAGCGGATTCGTGCCGGCGAGACGGTAATCTTGGTCGATGATGAGAACCGGGAGAACGAGGGGGACTTGGTGACAGCTGCGGAACATGTCACTGCACAGACGGTCAACTTCATGGCCAAGTACGGCCGCGGATTGATATGCATGCCAATCGACCCCCTCCGTGCGCGGAAGCTCTCCCTTACTCCAATGAGTCCAGAGAACACCGCTTTGCACGGCACGCGTTTTTCCGTGTCGGTAGACGCGAAAAATGGGATCACAACCGGGATATCCGCTCACGACCGCGCGCATACCATCCGTGTAGTTCTCGCCGATGAGACGCAGCAGGAGGATCTTGCTCGGCCCGGTCATATCTTCCCATTGATCGCCCGCGAGGGGGGGGTCCTGAAACGCGCTGGACATACTGAGGCAGCGGTCGACCTAGCACGGATCGCCGGCCTCAAGCCAGCGGCGGTGATCTGCGAGATCTTAAACGACGACGGGACCATGGCCCGCCTCCCTCAACTGGAAGCCTTCGCCGAGGAGCACAACCTCTCCATCGCCAGTATCGCCGACCTCATCGCCTATCGAAAGCGCCACGAGCGCTTAATCGAACGGGTAGCCATCGCCGACCTTCCCACCAAATATGGAGACTTCAAGATCATCAGCTACACAAGTCGCATCGACGACTCGGAGCACGTCGCCCTGGTTAAGGGAGAGGTCGCAGGAAAGAAAGACGTGCTGGTCAGGGTCCATTCCGAGTGCCTTACCGGCGATGTACTGGGCTCGCTGCGCTGCGACTGCGGGGATCAGCTCCATCGGTCCCTTCAAATGATCGAGGAGGAGGGATGTGGGGTGCTCGTGTACATGCGCCAGGAGGGGCGAGGAATCGGCCTGAAGAACAAGGTCTGCGCCTACCACCTGCAAGATGAGGGGTTGGATACCGTGGAAGCAAATGAGCGGCTCGGTTTCGAGGCCGACCTGCGCGACTATGGAATCGGGGCGCAGATCCTGTCTGATCTGGGACTCTCCACGATCCGTCTTCTCACCAACAACCCCAAGAAGGTCGTTGGCCTATCCGGCTACGGCCTTAAGATTACACAGCAGGTCCCAATCGAGATCACCCCGAACGAGCACAACCGCTACTACCTAAGAACGAAAAAAGAAAAACTCGGTCACCGCTTAACAAACGTTTAGAATAACAAGGTATCGACCGCAAGAGGCGGTAAGTTGCAAAGGAGGGAGCAAAGATGGGAAAGACGTTTGAAGGGAAACTCGATGGAAGTGGCCTGCGAGTGGGGATCATAGTCAGCCGGTTCAACGACATGATCACCGAGCGGCTCCTTAAAGGAGCGCTTGACAGGCTACGGCGGTCGAACGTGCCGCAGGAGTCAACCGATGTCTGTTGGGTTCCAGGGGCGTTCGAGGTACCAAAGGCAGCCAAACACATGGCCACAACCGGTCGTTACGATGGAGTTATCGCGCTCGCTGCGGTGATCCGCGGGGCAACCCCGCACTTCGAGTACATCTCAAGCGAAGTGATCAAGGGGCTAGCCCGGGTGAATCTGGACGTGGATATTCCCATCGCCTTCGGGGTGATCACCTCTGATACCATTGACCAGGCCATCGAACGGGCAGGGACGAAGCTCGGGAACAAGGGAGCGCAGGCCGCAGAGACGTTGATCGAAATGGTCAACGTCCTCAAGGAAGTCTAGATGGCTTACGAGTCGGTCCGGGGGATGCGCGATATCCTTCCGCAGGACATCGGTTACTGGACCCTTCTTGAGGATAAGGTGCGCGAGATCGCGCGACGTTTCAACTATCGCGAGATCCGGGTTCCACTTGTTGAACACACCGAGCTCTTCTCCCGCGGGATCGGCGAGGCTACCGATGTCGTCAACAAGGAGATGTACACCTTTCCCGACAAGAAGGGGCACAGCTTGACCTTGAGGCCAGAGGCGACCGCCTCGGTCGTCCGCGCCTACGTTGAACACGGCCTCCACACGGTGGAGCCGTTCCAGAAGCTCTTCTACATCGGGCCGATGTTCCGCTACGAGAAGCCGCAGAAAGGGCGCAGCCGCCAGTTCCACCAATACGGGGTGGAGGCGATCGGCTCGCTCGACCCAGCCCTCGACGTTGAGGTCATCAACCTCGCCTGGGAGCTGATGGACTCACTCGGCCTCAAAGGCCTCTCGCTGCGATTAAACAGCATCGGCTGTGCGGCCGACCGAAAGCAATACAGACAGATCCTGCGTGACTACTTCGCCAAGCTGATTGGTACCATGTGCGAGGACTGCCAGCGCCGGTATGAGGAGAATCCGCTTCGCATCCTCGACTGTAAGAACGATCTATGTCAGCCACATATTAAAGACGCCCCAGGAAGCGCCGATCACCTGTGTAAGAGTTGCGCCGATCACTTTGCTCAGGTAGAAAACTACCTAAAAGAACTGGGCCTCTCTTACGAGATCGACTCGCGGCTCGTGCGCGGGCTCGACTACTACACGCGTACCGTTTTTGAACTTGTCTCGGTGGACCTAGGAGCGCAGGACGAGCTCCTCGGTGGTGGCCGCTACGACGG
Source organism: Candidatus Bipolaricaulota bacterium (assembly GCA_030606565.1). Classification (GTDB taxonomy): domain Bacteria; phylum Bipolaricaulota; class Bipolaricaulia; order UBA7950; family UBA9294; genus UBA9294. The sequence goes on from JAUWGE010000001.1 coordinate 114,694, forward strand.
CCTGGTGGAGATGCTCGGCGGACCGCCCACCCCCGGTGTCGGTTTCGCTGGCGGGATGGAGCGGCTGATCCTCGTCCTTAAGGAGCGGATGGGTTCGCTCGATGATCGCCAGCGACTCGACCTGTTCCTCGCCACCCTGGGCGAAGAGGGGCGCTCCCTCGCCCTCGATCTCGCAAGAGATCTACGCCGGCAGGGGCTCTCAGTCGACCTTGACTACCGCGGACGGGCCCTACGTAAACAGATGGCGCAGGCGAACCAACTTGGGGCCCGATACCTCCTCGTCCTCGGAGATGATGAGACCGCCTCCAAGAAAGGGAAGTTAAAGGAGATGGATAGTGGAGGGGAGACCGAGGTGATGCTTACCGTAGAAGAGATTGAGCGAGTAATTGAGTGACTTAGAGATTGAGTGAATTGCGAATTGAGTCATTGAGTGATTGAATCATCGGGGGATTGAATGGTTTAGCAGCTGCAAATCGCTAAGTCATTAAATCACTAAATCGTTCAATTACTTCGGGAGGATCTGATGGAATTGCGAGTCGTTGAAATCGAGAACCCGAATGAACTGAACTTCATCCTCGGGCAGACCCACTTCATAAAGACGGTGGAGGACTTACACGAGGTGCTGGTCACATCCCTACCCGGGATCAAGTTTGGGCTTGCCTTCTGCGAGTCCTCCGGCCCGGCCCTCATCCGCCGCTCCGGGACCGACGAGACACTCGTCAACCTCGCGGTAAAAAACGCTCAAAGCATCGGCGCTGGGCATACGTTCATCATCTTTTTGGACGGATCGTTCCCGATCAACGTCCTGAACGCGGTGAAGATGATCCCCGAGGTCTGCCACATCTACTGTGCTACCGCCAATCCGGTGCAGGTGATCATCGCCGAGACCGAGCAAGGCCGTGGAATCCTCGGCGTCATCGATGGTGTCTCTCCCAAAGGCGTGGAGACCGAGGTTGATATCGAAGATCGCAAGAACTTCCTACGCACGATCGGCTACAAGTTGTAGAATAGGGTGTCCAGGGAGGTGAATGAGAGCATGCAGGAAGGCGACTCTGACAGATTGAGTTTCACACTCGAAGATGCTCTGGAGACTCTGCGGGCACAGCTACCTGAGATCAATCAACGTTATGGTGTCAAGTTCTTGGGTATCTTCGGCTCTTTTGTGCGGGGGGAACAAGAGGGAAGAAGTGACCTGGACATCCTGGTGGAATTCCAATCTTCTCCCACGTTTTTCCGGTTCATCGAGATGGAGGATTATCTCAGTCAGCTCCTGGGAGTTAGAGTTGATCTGGTCATGAAGAGTGCGCTGAAGCCGCGCATTGGCAAGCGCGTCCTCTCTGAGGTTGTGTCAGTATGAACGTTGAGCGCATCTTCGAGGACTACTTGGAAGATATACTTGAATATGCTGAGAAGGCTCACCGCTTCTTGGAGGAAACTCCGACGGTTGATGACTTACAAAAGGATGAGCGAACTCTACTGGCAGTGGTGCGAGCGTTGGAAGTAATTGGTGAAGCTGCAAAACGCATCCCCAAGGATTTTCGGGATAGATACCCGCGCATTCCTTGGCGAGGGATGACCGGGATGCGAGACAAGGTGATCCATGAATACTTTGGGGTAGATGCAGCCGTGGTATGGCGAACCGTCAGGGAGGACCTGCCGCCTCTCCGTGAATCTATCGCCCAAGCCCTGTCCAACCTCAAGATGGAGCAAAGCGATAGCTAAGCAGAAGCGGGCCGCGCTGGGTACTTGTTCATCATCTTTTTGGACGGATCGTTCCCGATCAACGTCCTGCCCGCCATCAAGGCCGTCCCTGAGGTCTGCCACATATACTGTGCTACCGCCAATCCGGTGCAGGTGGTCGTCGCCGAGACCGAGCAGGGCCGCGGGATCCTCGGCATGATCGACGGCATCTCCCCCAAAGGGGTGGAAGAAGACGAAGACATCAAAAAGCGCAAACAGTTCTTGCGCACGATAGGATATAAGCTGTAGCAACAAGAGTGGTTCGCCGATGGAGAACGTGTCAACCTGTGGAGAATGTGAGAAGGAAACAAGGCACCGCCGGTGGGTCTTGATCAAGCACAAAAGGCAGGCTTCGGCCCCGAAGCATGCGTTACCAAAAGGAGGTACGCATTGGCTACAGGTGTTTTTCTCATACGTGATAATGATGAACTGGTTGAGATGACAGAGGAACCGTATGACTCTGAAGATCGTTTACAGGAGTTCCTTGCAAAATACCCTAATCTGCTTGCTGGTGACCAGGTAGGAAGCGAGCAACCCCGCCGCTGGTTACTGATCACTCGCGAGATGTCACTACCAGATGGTGACAGTTTTGGTGGGCGATGGTCGGTCGATCACCTCTTTCTAGACCAGGACGGGATTCCAACTCTTATTGAGGTGAAACGTGGTTCAGACACGCGTATTCGCCGGGAGGTTATCGGCCAACTCCTGGAGTACGCGGCCAACGCGGTAGTCTATTGGCCGGTAGAGAAGATCAGGGATCAGTTCGAAGCTACTTGCGAGCAGGACAAAAGCGAGTCTCAATTGGTTCTTACCGAGTTCCTTGGGCCAGAGAGAGACACAGACTCGTTTTGGCAACAGGTCAAGACGAACCTTCAAGCGGGTCGATTGCGGCTGATCATCGTTGCCGATGAGATACCACGTGAGCTCCGGCGCATCATCGAGTTCCTCAACGAGCAGATGGATCCAGCCGATTTTCTAGCTATCGAGATCAAGCAGTACGTGGGAGCGAAGCTTCGGACCCTTGTGCCTAGAGTTATCGGCATTGCAGAGAAAAAGCGCCCGCCTGTTCGTGAGCATCGATCATGGGACAAGGTGTCGTTCTTTGACGAACTACGCAAGAATCACGGGGACAAGATATGTCAGGTGGCAAGGGCCGTTCTCGACTGGTCGGAAGAACACAACCTATCACTATGGTGGGGGAAGGGCAAGCAAACCGGGTACGTGATTCCCGTCCTCAAGCATGAGGGTAAGGAGTTCAGGTTTTTGTCACTGACCACGGGTGGTCATGTTCAGATTCCGTTTGGCCAGATCAGTAGTCGCCCACCATTTGACGAAGAAGGGAACCGTACGGAGCTGCTTGTTCAATTGAACACGATATCAGGCGTACAACTGATGAGCGATGCTATCCATAAATACCCTACATTTGGCATGGATTTATTGGCAACTGAAGAGGCTCTCGACCGATTCCTAAGGACCATTGATTGGGCAATTGAAACAGCAAAAGCAGGAAGAACAAGCTGAGCGTGACCGACAGGTAGCAATGTTAGTAGCGAGGATGCTTGCCGTGACGATGGGGGCAAACCTTGCCTTTTGACATTCTTCCACGGCCGATTCGCAATATGCGAGCCGCGCTTCGCTGGTCCCACGTTCTGTCCCAGATCGCAGGGTAGGGTACCGCCAATCCCGTGCAGGTGATCGTCGCTGAGACCGAGCAAGGCCGCGGCATCCTCGGCGTCATTGATGGTGTCTCTCCCAAAGGGATAGAGACCGAAGCCGATGTCACAAAGCGCAAACAGTTCCTGAGAACGATTGGGTATAAACTGTAGACGCATAGGTTTGTTGGCTGGGCTTCATCTACCCAACCTGCAAGAACTCTTCCAGATTAAGGCCTACATCCTTTGCAACCTGGCGCAGCAAGACAGGTGAGATGTCTCTGCCTTTGTGGAAAGGTATGGTTGTGCATCTTCCATCCGGATGTCGGAACTGTTTGTGTGACCCCCGTTGACGAACCTCGACGAAGCCCAGCTTGAGCAATATTGAGACAACATCCTGCGGTTTCAGAATTGGTGCCTTGCTCATGTTCAAGCAACCACTACATTTTGTATCCCAATGAATTCAGTCTCGAGTTTCGGTTCGCCATCCTCGAGGAGCATTGCGATGACTTCTCTAAGATTTGCATTCAATTCGTCGAGAGTCTCTCCTTGCGAATGGGCCCCAGGAAAACCTGGTACGTATCCAACGTACAAACCCGTTTCAGGGCACCTTTCCACAACTGCTTGATACCTTTTCATCGCGATCAGCCTCCGGTTTCAGTAAACGGTGCGCCTATTAATAAGTATACAGGAACAGGCGTTCATTGCAGAAAGCGAGAGAATCACGAGAGCTGATTGGGGGTTGAGATCTTTCGGGGGATTACGAGGATAGTACTTCGCCCTTCGGGTTCTGGCAAACGTGATATTGCTGCCAGCCTTCTGTAGAGCCCTAGGATGCAGCAGACAAAGAAGCCAAAAGACATCTCTGAAAGCGCGCCGTGTCAAGGCGATGTTCCTTGGTTCGCCTCCATGGTGGCCTTTCTGTCATCCTGCATTCGAACCCGGCCTGTAGGAATCATCTCTTCGCTGTCCAAGCGGCATAAGGTTGTCCTGGAGACGTGTTGAGCTCCAGCGAAGCGCCGCCCCGGCAGGAAGCGGAGAATTCGGAAATGGAAATGGGTGATATGTCTCCTGATTTCCCTCGGGCGATTATTTCCCAATTCACTAGTTCGAGAAGCATCCGTTGAATGAGACTGGATAAACGATCTTTGCCGCATTGTCGCGATGTTTCAAGCCTCATCTGCTCCGAAGGGCGAGTGCAACCGTATTAGGTGTCAAGTGTAGGCCTGAAACTCTGTTCCTTGACCCTCTGTTCGCTTTGGGCGGGCCGTGGTCGCTGATGGGTGAAGGTGGGCTAGAACTCGGTGCCGATCGCCAGAAGGTCAAAATCTAAGCTTCGACCACAATCAACTCAAGCGATCCCTTTGATGCGACGAACGCGCAGAGGTTAAGAACACTCCCGGTCTCCGAAGAAGTACACCAGTCTATGTGTGCGTCGCAGCAGGAGATCCGTTCCCAATGGCAGTTACCCAACAGGGTGGGGTAAGAAACAAAGAAGGGCCGAGCCCATTGAGAGCTCGGCCGCTTCAGGCTGCTTGTCTACCTCGTTTCCCAGTACCCGGTCATGAAGATCATCGCAACGGCTTGCACCTCAGCCGAAGGGGAAGAGCCCAAATACGCCAGGAGAGCGCTGGCCGCACCCTTCATGTCCGGCGTCACTGACGGATCGGTGCTGGTTGCATAGATTTCCAATTCCCCGAGCATGAAGCCGACATACTGTGCTGGAGGAATTATGTCATACAGGCCCTCGTCTTTGTACTCAACCCCGCTTCGTCTGCCAAACTCGCGAGCGTACTGCTCAACCCAGGCAGGTCTTGTGCTTGCACCACTTACTACATCGATTGTGGTGCTTACTGAGAAATCTTCACCGGAGGCCCACGTTCCTTTCAGCTCCAGCCTTTCCATCCCTAGGGGTTCAGTAATTACGCCTGGAAATTGATACGTTCCAGCTTTGAAGAATTGTGATATGGCCATGGTGGATCTGCCGTCCGGGGTGTGGTCGATGAGTTCCACTTGGGCGTCCCCGCTGAGAGTGATGGTGATCGTGATTGTCTCGTCGACCATATAGGTTTGCTTATCCGTCGAGATCGTGGCCTCGAAACGATTGGGAAAATATACGTCCTCGGAAACCACGAGAAAGCTTGTGCTCGTGGAGGCGATCTCTCCAGTTTCCGATACTGCTTGCAGTTCAAGCCTTTCTGTCCCTGTGGGTTTCACTATGGTCGCGGCGATGGAATGGACGCCAGCGGCTAGGTGACCTAGTGGCAAGAGCTGGTAGCTGCCATCGGGGAGGAAGTCAACGATCGTGATCTGCGCGGGTTGACTGACAGAAAACGTGATAGTAATACTATCTCCCACCGTGTACTGACTCTTGTCCGTACCGATCGAAACCCGGAACTCAGATGTAGGTTCTTTAGTCACCGTGGCCGGCGTCTGGAGAGACTCGGTCCAGAGGGTGCCGATCGTCACACGCACTTTCTTGCTTTTTCCTGCTGGGAAGTTGCGAATCACGAGCCCACCGCCACCTTCCGCCTCGTCCTTCTTTTTGACAGGGTTATGGCTATTGCTCACTTCGTAGGTTGTCGGTTTCGGAGGCGTGCGCGTGCTTCCCGGCTGATCCTTGCGGATGACCTTGCCGTTCTCGTCCACCACAGTCACCGGTGCGGGGTCGATGATCTTGAGGGTCTGCTTACCATACTTGTCGATCGAGGCTCCGACAACGACTACGTTGTGTCTATTGACCACGGGATTCCCGTCCTTGTCACCACGGATCGGTTTGCCCTTCTCGTCGAGTTCCGCAATCTCGAGCGTGATCTCAACGTTGTTTCCGTCCTTTAGAGCTTGGAAGATATCGTTGAAGCTCGGGTTCTCCTTCGGGGGCGCTGTAGAGATGGAGTATCCACGGGCCTTCTCACTCAGCCACTTGCTCACCCATCCCTTGCCAGCACGAAAACCATTATCGTACGTTCCTTTTCCCGAGTCTGTGTTCATCTCTTTTGCGAGTTTCTCTTTTAACCACCTGTTGAACTCATCCGGAGTCTTCCCTTCACCATCCGGGAGCCTTTTTGTCGTCTCAGATTGGTCCATCAGGTAGCGCAAGGAGTCTGCAGCCGCGGTCGGCACGCACTCGTTCTCACCTTGCACGATATCTGGCATCGGCGCATTGATACTTGCAGAGCGCGCTAAGATGTCAGTGATCACTGGCTTTGCTCCAGGGATGGGCGGTGCTGCCTGCGCTGCTGCAGCGTTTCCGGCCGCTGCTGCAGCTGGTGGTTGTGCTCCGGCCCCTGCTGCAGCTGCTACCGCTGCTGCAGCAGGGGGTCCCGCACGCTTCGTGGTTAGGACGAATGGACTCCTCGTCGTGGACGGTTGAGGTGGAGGCGGTCCCCCATCCGGCGGTAGGCCATTGTCTGGCGGGCGGCCTCCACGCGGCGGTAAGGCTCCCGACCACCACGCAGGTTCTCGCAAGAATGCGGTTCCAGCTGTGTGAGCACAGTGGTCTTCCGTCTCTCCTCGCTCGAATCCGCCGACAGGTCCAGCTCCGTCCCAACCGGCCTCGCCGTAGAACTCCCAGTTGATCGCCTCGGTGGTCAACGTGGCGCGGGCGCACGGAGAGCTGAGCAGGGCCTGCGTATCGACGAGCGAGAAGGTTGTGCTCACGATCTGTGTCTGGTCTACAAATAGGATCGGGACGTTTTGCATGATCCACTCGATCTGGGGTTGATCTCCAATGTAGTACGTCCGAAAGACACCATCATGGTTGAGATCGGCGGCGACATTCAAATAGCGAATCGTGCTGTCCGTGTCGGTGGTGATCGGAACACAGACCCGGCCAAGGCCGGTGACCACCCCGCCGACCACGACGCTCTGGATGCTAATCCATCCATCGTCTTCGTCTCGGTCGACAACCTTCGCGTCCCCCTCAAGGGTGGTCGTTGATCTCGGAGAAACCCCGATCCATTCGTGAGTCACATCCAAGTGGTACGGTCCGGTCATCCCGGTTCTGGCACTGGGGGAGTATCTCAACGTGGGGAATCCGGGATCAGGGAGATCACCGAAATCAGCCATCCCGTCCGCACCTGATTGAGCAACGATACCTACGAGAGAAACCCCGACAATGAACAGGGTTAGGATCAATACGCATGGCAGGATTGCTCCACGCCATCTCACATGCACGAGAACATTCATAGCTCACCTCCTTGTTAACCTACGGTAGGTGATCCTACAAGACGTGTCAAGCGGGTGAACCAAGACACAGGTTATAACGTAATACGTCTCGAGGAGTAGTTGCGGCCTCACCAGCTAGCGCGCCAGGGCTTCATTCTGTGCTTCTAGAAAGCTTGGCTTAAGACGCCCGAGAGGACTCGAACCTCCGACCTTCGCATCCGGAGTGCGACGCTCTGATCCACTGAGCTACGGGCGCGTGTCTGGCGGAGGGGGCGGGATTTGAACCCGCAGAGCTTTAGGGCTCGCCGGTTTTCAAGACCGGTGGTTTCGTCCGCTCGCCCACCCCATTATCGCAGAAGACAGTAAGATGAGGTTCCTAGAAAAGAGGAGCAGAAGGCGGTGTAGGGGTAAAACCTTGCCTTTTGACCTCATCGCCTGAGTTGTCATCCAGCGAATTGAGCGCCACAGGACAACTTCGGGGACATCTCTGAAAGCGCGCGCTTTTTCAAGTGAGGCTCTCGGTTCACGTTCACGGTGGCGTTCCTATCATCCTTCCCTTACACCCGGTTTGTCGGAGTCATCTCTTCGCGATCCACGCAGCATAAGGTTGTCCCGGAGACGTGACGAGATCCAGCGGAGTACCGACCCGGAAGGAAGCGGAGAGTTCGGAAATGGGTGATATGTCCCCCGATTCTCCAGTTGTTCTCGTCCACTATTCAGAGCAACCATCCTTTTCAAGATGTGCACCATCCCGACAGACACACTGGATGAAACAGACAACGGGGGCGGCAGTTCAGAGCCGAGCAGTACCCTGTTACAGGCCTGCGGACCCCACGAGCCACACCCCCGTCAAGTAGACATTCTACTCGACAAAGGCATGCCCGTCACCTGTGTAAAATCCAATGGTAGACCCTTTGTGTCTATTCCTCGAGGCTTGTTCTGGTCATCAGGGCCTCCTTGTTTTCGGTAACACACTTTATGAGGCACCGATGACCCGCTCGGTAACAAATTCAATGAGGCAATTCGCGGTATTGACAAGAAGCAGTCTATGGAGTATAAAGGAATAGTCGCGATGGATTCTGACTGGAAGCGGACACTACTGAAGCTGCTGGGCGGGGCTGTATTTGGGGCTGTAGCAACTTTTCTTGCATTGCTAGCTTTTGAATACATCGATGTCAGGGGTCCTGACTTGGTGTACGGCGTGTCGCCGTCCGTCACTCTTCAGTGTGAGAAGGAATTCTTCGAGTTCCAGCAGATAATGGTGGCGAATCTAGGCAACGAACTAGAGTCCGATGTGTATGTGAACCTCAAGATCTCCTCAAGTGACCTGCTGCGCTACGGGTTTACCGGCTTCGGCTCTCCTACCGTGGCGGAAGCCGAGAGCGGTGAGGCCTCTGCGTCATTTTGCTACAAGACGCTCATCCCCGGAGCTACAGCTTATCTCGTGCTCCAGCTGCGGCATGGAGCCACCATTAGTCCAGCGGACGTGGAGGTGTATGGTAACTCAGGTTTTGCGCGGGAGAAGACCATTGAATAGATCGAACTTTGGAACAAGCGTCCAGACCACCCAGTACAAGTGGCACCAATTGGCAAAACACTGCAGAGGGTATCTACGGACAACTGAACTGCTGAATTCGCGCACTTCATTACCTACTACGCTCATCAGGCACCGTATCCTTTGCACGCCACGTCCGCTTCTGCTATACTCGTAGGCGGAGAACGGAGTTGACAAATCGTGATGAAGCTGATAGAAGTCGAGGTCGCATGCAGCATGCGCAAGAACCAGCAACAGATGAACTCAGCAAGAAGAGAAAAGGGAGGTGGTCGTGCGCTAAGACTTTCGCCGTAGCGGAATTGACCTGGTTATGATGGAGAGTATGAAGGAGGAATTCAGATGGAAATGAAAGTCAAGAGGTTTCAAGAATCCCATTGCTTCGAAGCAATGGACTAGATTCATTGTAGACGAGAGGAGTCGACTATTTTCGCGCAGGTTTTAGCCCCATCTGGGTGCAACGCAAAGGCCGAAGTGGTAAAATTCGTAGATCGTGTTTTTCTCTCCTGTATCGCGCAGGTAGGGGAGTTCTTGCGATCGATTGTCGTACACGTTGACAGCGAGTCGCCTGAACCCTTGTGGGGCTTGGACCTGTTATTGCCTTGTCCATACGAGTGTGTCCGGTCTGTTAAAGATGTTTCAGAAACCTGCTTGCTGGACCCTGCCGAGTATCACTTCAATAGTGTGCACACGTTAGGCTATAGAGTGCAGTCAAGACCAGACCCAGGGAACCAAGCGGGGATAGGAAAGATAGATACTGATGGTTTTGAGAATGTGGAAGTCTACACGGGAAGCGCCATCAGTGTCAATCGTGTGGCGGACTCCACACTTATACAGATAAGATTTAAGGATGCACCGATAGAAGCTGGTGCCTTCCGCGAAATCCGGCTTCTTCTCTTGCAGGAAATCCGATCTGAGGAGGTAGCTAGTAGTAGTCCTGACAAACTTCCGTGGCAGCGAATTGCCCTGCCGTATCTCGAAAAAACACAAACGGCGGACGCACGCGAACTCTTGAGCTCGGATGAAAGAGAACTGCCAGTTCGTCCGATATGCGACGCTAACTCTCTGCAAGGGGGGTTTGATGTGTTCATCTACCTCCCTCAAGCCTGTGAATACGAGTCGTGGACGACACGGGGAGTGCGTTTCGACAAATACGGGATAGATGGCAAGGAACATGGCGAGATCTCGCGCAAGCTTCTATGGAGAATGCGTTGGGCCTTGGAAGAAAGTCGCGCTTGGACGCTTGAGCAGATTGCCGAACGTTCGGTGGACTCACAGGAGGTTGAGTTCACGATTGAGGGGCTACTAAGACCCGGTCCCACTTCTCTGGAAGCACAAAAGACTGGGTATGAGCAGGTCAAACGTGGTACACTAGTGATCGGTTGGGTATCCTTTGCCGCGTTGGTTGTTGCGATCCTGGGCTTTGTCCTCATAATGATTCTGCTTTTACGGGGTTAGCCACCCTAGGGTAAACTCGAGAGAAGAACGGAGTTTTAGGCGCTGCGTGCGAATTCCGGGGGCATCTCTGAAAGCGCGCGCCGTGTCAAGACTTTATGTTCCATACTTGCTTTGCTAACATCCTGCCGTCGAACCCGGTCTGTCAGAAGCATCTCTTTGCCGTCTAGGCAGCATAAGCCGGAATACCACCGGATGCGTGACACGGTCCCATGCGCCTCGCGACACCATTTGCGCCTGCAGCGTTCATGAGCTAAATTAGATTCGACGTATGTCAAGCCATACACGTGTTCTTAGGAACATCGCGTTCACACTTGTGGGAGCACTGTCCAGTGCCATAGTCGGCCTCTGGATCAAGGCTCCACTGCCACGTGGACTTCTTCCTCTGTTATTAGTTCTGGTCGTACTCCTGTTGCTTTTTGCGGTTGGCGTGTTCGAGCGAGTACGGACTGTGTGGCAAGTGCGAACTCGCCATGGGTCCTTCCCCTTCAAAGCTCCCCAGGTTTGCATTCTCAATGATTTGGAGTGGAAACCTGAGGGAGATAGAGTTTCAACAGGCACTGCGGTCAGGCCCAGCCAATGGAAGCACATGCTTGAGGAAAAGGCCGCAGAATCCGGTATCAAGGTCAGGGTCAGGCTGGTGAAAGGCAGGAAGAGCCTCCCACGATACTGCCTTGTTGTCAACCCTTACGGCGGCGTCTATCCCGAAAGCGATCTTGAGAATAGGACGACCCTTCGCACTATCTTCTCTTATGTTGCGGGTGGCGGCTTCTTCCTAAATGTTGCTGACATACCAGGATTCTGGGCATACAGCGCGATGCTCCATAGAAGACAGCATGCCACCCCTGCCATCTGGGGTGTGCGTGAAGGTGGCTACACTGGAATTAGGCCGTTCAAACTCACCCCGTTCATGGCACAGTTGGGTCTCGAAGTTCTCAACAGCGAGGGAACGTCCATGTTCGAGTGGCCAGCAAAGCCCCATCAAGAGTGCGCTTCACTAGGTATTCCGGATGACCCGCTCGCTGTGCATCGCGTTGTCAGAGTGGAGCCAAATGTTGTGCCTTTGATCCTTGCTCGTGAGATTCAAGAGGCGCAAGGCGGATCCGTTGGGGTCACACCTTTCTTCGCGATACCCTACGGCGATGGTGCCTTCATTGTGTCACTTGTGTTCCAGAATCACGACCGTGAAACCAATCGCCAAATGAAAGCCGTACTGGCAAATCTGTCAGTCGCCATAGCCTCAAGAGAGCTCCTTGGGTTCTTAACTAGCAACTGAGTGGCTAGTCGGGTGACACAATAGCGATCTCCTCCTTCAGCGAAGAACAAGCCCCATGCACACCCCACGGAACACCAGCAATCCAGTGCGCCAACACGGGAACGACTTAACAGCGCCCTCCTCAATACAGCACGCTGCTGTGGAATAGATAGTTGTTGCGCTCCCGCGGGAGCTGGACGCGGGTGGTTCGCGGATGGCTCGGAATCACATCTTGAAATGCAACATCTAAAGACGCTGGTTTCGCGTGTATAGAACGCAAAAGGCCGCGCTGATCTGCCTGTTGTCAACTGGCGCAGATCGTAGGAAGCAATCAATGCTCGCGAGAAAAGTGCTTGTTGGGGAACGGCCTCAGCCGTTCCTAGTCGAAGAGACCGGGTTGCGCGGCACTCGGCACCAGGTACGGCTTGACAGAGGTTGAGATCCCGTACTTGGCACATAGCTCGTGAAATCGCTTGTAGAGCCCGTCGGCGTTCGGTGACGGGCAGTTGTAGGCCTCGCCGTAGGTTTCGACGTAGCGCGCCTTCAGCCCGGGAAATAGTTCGTCAAGTTTTTCGTAGAAGTGCGAGCGCTGGCGATCGCGTATGCTCATTCCAAACCACGGGACGATCGCTTTCACCCCGCAGCGATGCGCTTCCTCGATGATCCCCATCACGTTCTCCTGTGTGTCTTCGATGAACGGGAGCGTCGGCATGAGGGCGATCCGCGTCTCAAGACTCGCATCGCAAAGCTCCTTCAACGCCCGGAAGCGCGCCGAGGAAGGGGGAGCTCCCGGCTCGATCTTCTTTGACAACGCGTCGTCGATCGTCGTGATGGTGAGGGAGACCGCGGCGGTGTGAAACCGGGCGATCTTCTTTAGGATCGGGATGTCACGCAGGACGAGATCGCTCTTGGTGACTACGTGAACGCCGAAGCCGCAATCGGCGATCGCCTCAAGCGCCCGGCGAGTCAGTCTTACTTCCTCTTCGAGCGGCATGTAGGCATCGTGCATCGAACCTGTGCCGATGATCCCCTTTTTGCGTTTTCGCGAAAGCTCATCACGGAGCAGATCGATCGCGTTTGTCTTTATCAGGACTTCTCCGTCGAAGTCCTCGATCCCGTAGCACAGACTGCGCGAATCACAGTAGATGCAGTGGTGTTGGCATCCGCGATAGAGGTTCATCCCGTAGTCGAGACCGAAGTAGGTATCGATCCCCGAAACGCGGTTGATGATCGTCTTGGCACGAATCTCTCGGATCATGTCCACTTAGTGTACTGTAAGGAGCTCGCGGGATGTTCTTCTTCACGTTCCCCTCGACGCTGATCATCGTTCATGTACAAATAGGTGCAAGGATGAACACGACCTTCTTTTTCACTGGATAGCTCTTGTGTTTGGTCTTTGCTCTTAGCAGCTTTTCCCTTGACAACCCCTTTCTCTGCTCGTATACTGCTTACACTTTCTAAACCACCGGTCCCTAAGGACCACCTTTGGGGGTACGATAATGAGGAGTAACGCGCTCTAACTGAAGTCTGTCGGTCGCGGACGGCTCGTCTTTGATTTGCCGGTTGGTTTTCTCTTTCCCCTACTTTCAAGGAGTTATAATGAGTACCCCTGCACTTGAGCTTAATCAGGTATGTAAGGTTTTCACCAAGAAGGAACGCGACAAGACCAAAGCTCGCTTTGCGCCTAAGAAAAGAGAGAAGGTCATCGCTCTTGACGATGTGAGCCTGTCGGTTAACCGACGGGAGATCTTCGGAGTCCTTGGCCCGAACGGGTCGGGAAAGTCGACCCTGATCCGGCTCCTTTCTACCCTGCTGATCCCCGACAAGGGGACCATCCGCGTCTTTGGCCATGATGTCGAGAAGGAAGAATTCGCGGTGAAGCGGTTGATCAACCGTGTCTCGGTCGATGCCGCCTTCTTCAAGAAGTTTTCTCCTTTGGAGAACCTGACCTACGCCGCCCGGCTCTATGGGATGCCAATGCGCGAGGCACGCGAAAAGATGCGACAGATCATGCTTCGTCTAGGTTTAAAGGAGGAGACGTTCAACCAACCGATGGAGCACATGTCGCGCGGAATGCAGCAGAAGGTCGCTGTGGCGAGGGGGTTTCTTACCTCGCCCACGCTCTTGTTGTTGGATGAGCCAACAACCGGACTCGATCCACACTCCAAGCGCGACGTTCAAGGCTTTGTACGCCAGATCCGCGCCGAACACGACGCGACGATCCTCCTCACAACCCACGACATGGAGGAGGCAGATCGGCTGTGCGACCGGATCGCGATAATCGATGAGGGAAAGATCATCGCCCTCGATACGCCAAAGGGGCTAAAAGAGCTGGTTAGCAAGCGAAACGGGCATGAACCGACCCTCGAGGACGTGTTCATCGAGCTGACGGGAAAGAAGATGGAGGAGAAGGAGGCGGAATGAACACCCTAGTTCGTGAGATGCGTGGCGCGTTCGCCTTCATCGAGCGTAATATCAATCTGATCAAGCGCTACTGGGGCTGGGAGCTTGTGTGGCTGATCTACTCACTGGTCAACTCGCTTGCCGTTACCTATATCGGTGCGGGGATGGAGCGGATCAGCGGACAGGCACTCGATACGCAGTACTTGATCACCTATCTCCTCGTGGGGACGCTGATCTGGTCGTACCTATCGGTGATCTTCTACTCGATCTCCGAGATGATAGCCTGGGAGCGCTGGGAGGGGACGATCGAGTACACGTTCATGGCCCCGGTATCGCGCCTTACTCACCTGGTGGGAACGACCCTGTTCGCCATCGTCTACGGGGTATTGCGGACGCTCGTCATCCTGGTGATCGTCGCATCGTTCTTCCGGCTCGATCTATCGGGGGCGAACATCCCAGGAGCGGTATTGCTGCTCCTAGCGGGAAGCGTCTCGTTCGTCGGCTTGGGGATCCTCGCCGCGGTCCTGCCGCTTCTCTACCCGGAACGGGGCGTACAGATGACAAACGCCGCCGCCGCGATCCTCCTCCTCATCTCCGGGGTTTACTACCCGGTGGAGATCCTCCCTGGATGGCTGCAGGTGATCGCCTCCGCCTCACCAGCGACTTACGTGATCAAGGGTATGCGGGCCTGCCTGCTGCACGGGGAATCGACCCGCGCGCTCATTTCGACCGTCCTTTTCTTGATCGGCGCTGGAATCGCGGTGATCGCCATGGGGCTTCTGACCTTTCATCGGGTGGAGCGATACGCCAAGCGAGCTGGACGCCTGAAGCGGAGTGGTTAAAAAGGCCGCGGAGACTCCGCGGCCTTTGTCATATCTTACTTTCTCCCTTCTACAGGTGTTTATTCACTTCCTCGAGGAACTCCTGCGCCTTCTCCTGAGAGATGGCATTGTAGAGCGGGTATTTATCGCCAATTGGCTCATCAAGGACGCTTGTAAGAATGCGCGCTGCATCCTCCCAGAGTTCCTTCTCCATCAGGTAGAACTCCACAAAGAAAGTGCGGCTCTCGAAGTACTCGTTACAGACCGGATCGAACGGGCCAAAATCAGGACAATCTACACACTCAGAGCACAGCACCGGCTCGTCGACGACTTTACAGAAATAGCTTAAGGCCTCGTTGAAGTTCTTGCGGTACGTGCCTCCAGGAAGGCGAGGCATCCCACCCCAAAAAGCGCCGAGCGAACGATATGACCCGTAGCAGATGTAGGTCTCATCAAGCTCCAGGAGGCGCAGTGACATCGCTTCGGTCTTTTGGGGAACTTTTGCGAAGATCGCTTCGAGCTTATTAAACTCCGAGGCACGAAGCCAATTGGCATTCGTCCAGTAGAGTGCAGACATATCCGTCTCCGCCTGCACTGCAGCGATGAAGCTATCGTCTTGTTGAAGTGTAAAGAAGTCCGGGTTCATCCGCAGGCTTTTGAGTCCCCAATGCTTTCCCTTGAGATAGGTGTCTCTCTCGTTTGGTTCCCCGCCCAGGAAGGCATCGGCTAAGGTGTAATAACATTGAGATAGCTTGTTGACCAAATCCTTCAGTTCCAGGTCAATGGCTAGTTCACCGACTCGGTCCTCTTTCGTCTCATCAAGGTCCTCAGGGATACCAAGGGCGGTCTTGAACGCGGTGATGGCTGTCTCTAACTGCGCCCGCCCTTCATCAGAGTACTCAATCATCACGTCGGTACCAGGGAAGAGCGCCAGTGCCGCCTCCAGATCCGCCACCTCATCTTGGCCGGTCACAGTAAGCGGCACTAACAGCAGTAAACAACCAACAAATAAGAAAAATCTCCTCATCTTTTCCCCCTCCTAGAACGATTTGTTCACCTACTATATCGCAAGCCTCTCCCTTCGCCAAGGAGGTTGGCCTCGTTTGCGTGGTATGTTATATTTCCGAGAAAGACTTTTATCCGAAGGAGGAGGAAATAATGTTAAACCCAACGGTGGATAAGGACCTCTGCGTCAGCTGTGGTCTGTGCTCCCAGGTCTGTCCCGAGGTGTTCGAGGAAGGGCCGGAGGGAATAGGGCAGGTCAAGGCCGATGCTGACTTAAACGCCGCCTGCATTCAAGACGCGGTTGATCAGTGTCCAGTCGGCGCGATCAGCGCCTAAGCTCAACGTCGGGATAAATCCCAACGCCATAAAGATAAGGACGTAGCGTCGCAGCTAGTCTGCGACGTTACTCTTTTGCCCTACGGGACTTACCCTGTCAGCCCACAGTGGAATCTGTGGTATTGTCTGAGTGGCCGCTACGTGCTAGCATAGGACGGTGATCGATGGTGCAAAAAAAGAAGGTCGGTCTTGCTCTCGGTAGCGGTGGCGCGCGTGGTTCGGCACACGTAGGAGTCCTGAAAGTCCTAGAGGAAAACAAAATCCGGCCTGATGTCATTGTGGGAACAAGCATGGGAGCCGAGGTGGGCGGGGCGTACGCTGCTGGGATAGAGGTCGATGAGCTAGCGGCAATATGGCAGTCGATGACCTTTGGTAGGGTGGTCAAAACCCTCCTACCAACTATTCCCTGGTCCGGATGGAGCTCCGGAGGAGAGGTGTTGCGCACAATCCGCAGGCTTGTGGGAGATCTTACGATCGAGGAGCTCCCTCTCACCTACGCTGCGGTTGCGACCGACCTACAAACCGGCCTCCCTTATATCATCACAGAAGGTTCCCTCGCGCAGGCGATCCGAGCGAGTCTCTCTGTGCCTGGTCTATTCACGCCCGTCTGGATTGATGGGCACCTTTTGATTGACGGTGGGGTCTCAAATCCGGTTCCAGTCGATGTCACCCGTCAACTCGGTGCTGAAATGGTGATCGCCGTTGATGTCCTTGTGCACCCTAAAGAGGTACGCCTCTCTGGAATCCCGGTCCCCGACTACCGCGAGCGAATCCTGGGGATCATCAAGAGGATGGAGAGTTCACAACCTGTTGAGAACGAAACGCGCCGATTCTACCCGAGTGTCTTTACCGTCCTGTTTCAGATGTCGACCGTCTTCCAAAGACGCATCAGCGAGCTATCCTTGCAGGTTCATCCCCCAGATGTCCTAATTCAACCGGACTTCTCCCCTACCCCTCCTTGCTACAGCGATGTGAAAAATGGGATCAAAGCAGGGGAGGAAGCAGCCCGACGCGCTCTCCCCACGATCTACAAACTCCTTTACTCCCAATGAGCAAGCTTCACTCGGGCGAAGTGCGATGACCCGACGCCCGGGCTTCTACAGCCTCATCTTTATCGCCATCGTCGCTGTCTCCTTCGGCGCGATCCTGATCCGGCTTGCTGATGACGCCCCGATTCTGACAATCGCCACCTGGCGGTTGGTAGTCTCTTTTATCCTTTTGGCTCCTCTTGCCCTGCAACGCCGCGCTACCGCAGCGCTGAGCCACCGCGAGCGTCTCCTCTCCATCTTAAGCGGCGTTTTCCTAGCACTCCACTTCATCCTGTGGATCTCGTCCTTGCGCTACACTTCGGTGGCAAGTTCGGTGGTGCTCGTTTCTACTAATCCAATTTTTGTCGGGTTGGGGTCACGTTTTTTGTTAAAAGAGCGCTTTTCCCGCTCGCTAGCCTTGGCAATCCTCCTCTCCGTCTCGGGTGGATTCCTTATCGGCTGGGGAGACATACGGATTGGAGGAGAAGCTCTGTACGGCGATCTGTTGGCCCTTGGTGGGGCGGTTATGGCCTCAGCCTATTACCTACTCGGGCGACGTGTTAGACAGCACGCACCCCTTGCCGGCTACATCTTCCTGAGCTACGGGACCGCGGCAGTCCTCCTACTTACTGTCTGTCTCGCTTTACGCCAGCCGCTCACTGGCTTTTCCAGCACTACCTACCTCTATCTTGTTCTACTTGCAGTAGGGCCACAACTTATCGGGCACAGCACTTTCAACTGGGCGCTCAAGTACGTCTCCGCTTCCACAGTGGCGATACTCATCCTTGGGGAGCCCATCTGCGCGAGCTTATTCGCTTACCTCATTTTGGGAGAGGGCCTTACCTTGTTGAAAGGAATTGGGGCGATGATCATACTTATCGGCATCTACTTGAGCTTACATGAGGAGGAGGTTGCCAATGAACGAGGCCTGTAAGAGGGTGGTACAGGGGAGAAAGAAAATAGATTGGGCCGCCTCGCATATGGACCTGCTTAACCACCTGCGCACAC
This sequence comes from Candidatus Bipolaricaulota bacterium, assembly GCA_030606565.1. Classification (GTDB taxonomy): domain Bacteria; phylum Bipolaricaulota; class Bipolaricaulia; order UBA7950; family UBA9294; genus UBA9294. The sequence continues at coordinate 133,116 of JAUWGE010000001.1, forward strand.
AGTTCCAGCGAGAAGAGCCGTTTGCTTCACACCGAATTGGGATGAGCATCCACCTGGAGGCGAAGACGGCCTGTCTGGCAATCCTTCTACGCGACGGAGGAGCACAGGTCTTCGTCACAGGAAGTAATCCGCTCTCCACCCAGGACGATGTAGCTGCCGCACTGGCCGAGGAGGCGGGAATATCAGTTCACGCCCGTCATGGAGTAAACGAAGCGGAGTACTTTAATCACCTGCGCGAGGTGCTCGCTGGGAAGCCAGACCTCATCCTCGACGACGGAGGCGACCTCGTAGGGCTCCTACACAAGGAGATAGAGGGGGAGGTGATCGGCGGGTGCGAGGAGACAACAACCGGTGTCAACCGACTACGCGTTCTCGCCCGTGCAGGGAGGCTACGCTTTCCCATGTTCGCAGTGAATGATGCTAAGATGAAGTATCTATTTGACAACCGCTACGGAACCGGTCAGTCGGTATGGAACGGGATTCTGCGTTCCACCAACCTCCTGGTGGCGGGGAAAACTGTCCTTATCGCTGGATACGGCTGGTGCGGCCGTGGGATCGCTATGCGAGCGTGTGGCCTGGGAGCCAGGGTAACCGTCTCCGAGGTCGACCCGGTGCGAGCTGTGGAAGCAGTAATGGATGGGTTCGCCGTCGCGCCGCTCGCCGAGGTGATCGGCCAGGCCGACCTACTCATCACCTCAACCGGGTGCAGTGATGTCGTCACCGTAGAGGCTCTCAAGAACGCAAAGGACGGTCTCTTGCTCGCCAACGCTGGCCACTTTGACGTGGAGATCGACAAACATGCCCTAGCCAAACTTGCCGCCTCCCAGCGGGACGTGCGCGAGGGAATCCGTGAATTTACCCTTAAAAACGGACATCGACTTTACCTCCTCGGGGAGGGGCGGCTGGTCAACCTTGTTCTTGGCGATGGGCATCCTGTGGAGATCATGGACATCTCTTTCGCTCTGCAAGCATTGACCCTCCGACACATCGTGGAGAACGCCCCACTTTCGCCAACTCTGTACGCAGTCCCACCGCAGATCGATCGGCAGGTCGCACGGATGAAGCTTAAGGCACTGGGCGTACGGATCGACACCTTAACTGAAACCCAGCAAAGCTACCTCGGCCTGTCATCTTCTTAACCGCTCCTTTCTCCGCGTTGCTTAACGGGGTACAATCGAAATAAGAGGGGTGAGACGTTTGAAAAACCGATCGGTCGTGAGGAAGGCCTTGACGGTATTGTTTCCAACGATCATTCTGGTGCTCGTCTTAGGGGTCGGAGGGGCACAGCAGACGAATACCGAGCTCTTCTTGCCCCTATCTCAGATCTATCAATACATCAAAAGCTGCTTTTACTGGCCAGAACGGATCGACGACCAGGAGGCCCTGTACGGCGCGATGAAGGGGATGGTGAAGCAACTCAACGACCCGCACAGCGAGTTCCTTGATCCTAACGACTACGAACGCTTTGAAAACAGCCTGCAGTCCGAGTTTAGCGGAGTTGGAATTGAGATCACAATTAAAGATGGTATCCTAACGGTCATTGCCCCACTTGCGGAGACTCCAGCTGAGCAGGCAGGGGTGCTAGCCGGTGATCAAGTCCTTAAGATCGACGGCGAGCCGACTGTGGAGATAACCCTTACTGAGGCATCGGTCAAAATCAGAGGGGAAGTGGGAACGACTGTCGTCCTACTTGTGCGACACAAGGACGGTCGTGAAGAGGAAATCTCAATAGTTCGTGGTACGATTCCGCTTGTGTCGGTCACCAGCAAACTAGTCGCAGCCGATAGGATCGGTTACATTCGCATCTCGCGCTTTAGCGAGGATGTCACTCTGGAACTCGACACTGCCTTACTGGGGTTTGACCTCGATGGCCTCGACGGACTGATCCTTGACTTGCGGAACAATGGAGGGGGGTTCACGGAGGGAGCAGTCCGCGTTGCAAGTCGATTCATCGACAGCGGGCTCATCTTCACTAGCAAAGGACGGATCAGTGGCCCTCAGAAGTACTGGTCGACGGGAAACGTTGTGCCCAACTTGCCACTTGTGGTCCTGATCAACGGGGGAACTGCAAGCGCGGCTGAAATTGTCGCCGGCGCCATTCGCGATAACAACATGGGCATTTTGATCGGGGAGCAGTCGTTCGGGAAAGGGGTCATGCAGATTCTGCGAGAGTTTCCCGATGGCTCTGCACTCAAGTTGACTACCGCAGAGTATTTCACCCCACTAGAACACGCCGTGCATGGTGTCGGCCTCCCCCCGGATATCGAGGTGGCTGAAGACGAGGACCCAATTGAGGTAGCGATCGCCTGGATCGACGCTCACCTCGGGGTGCTGATGCCTATCCCCCTCAACGACAGGAACGACATGTGAGGTTTTCCTTTACCGGTACAGGCGGCTGGAAAACGGCCCCACTTGCTGGTCGATGATATTGTGACTCGTAACCCGAAACGAGAAGGGATTTAAACTGTTGCCATGAGGAACTACGATGTGGTGGTGGTAGGTGGTGGTCCGGCCGGTGCAGTGGCAGCGCGTCACGCCACCGTGGTTGGGGCACGTGTGCTCCTGATCGAACAAGGGGACGGCTCCGGAGAACCGGCCCGATGCACCGGTCTAGTCAGTCCCCGCACCCTTGACTTACTAGGTGCCTCGACCACAAGCGTCCTGCGGGAGATCCGCGGTGGAACCCTTCACGCCCCAGGGGGGAGGACCCTCAATATCCGTGCGGACACGGTCAAGGCGGTCGTGCTTGACCGTGGGAGGCTCAACCGCGAGCTGATCGAGTTGGCAGCCTCCGCCGGCGTTGAGGTGAGAACCCATACACGAGCCGTCGCTGCAACGACCGGCCGCGTTTGGATAAAACATCAAAGAAATAAGGAGGAGTTAAAAACCGCTGTAATCATTGGGGCCGATGGTCCACAAAGCGCCATTGCTTCGTGGTTTTCCCTACCACATCCAACTCAACTCCTCGTGGCAAGTCAAGTGGTGGTTACAGAAGACCACCTCACTCCGGACGGCATAGAGGTCTTCTTTGGAAGCGATGTTGCTCCCGGATTCTTCGCCTGGGCAGTCCCTGCTGAGGAGAGATGCCTGCGCGTCGGCCTCGCTGCCCCCTTGGGAACCGACACAACTGCCCTTCTTACCCGGTTTCTGGGGCGACGCTTCCCCGGAGAGGTGGTCGAGCAAATCAGGGGGATAATCCCGATTGGCACGGTCGAAACGACGGTGGGAGATGGAGTGCTCCTCGTTGGAGACGCTGCGGGACAGGTGAAGCCAACCTCTGGAGGAGGGATCTACACCGGTGGGATGTGTGCCCGAATCGCCGGTGAGATCGCAGGTTATGCCGCCCTGGCTGGAAAACCAAATCGCACTACACTCGCCGAGTATGAGCGTCGCTGGCAACGGGAAATCGGCCGCGAGTTGCGTTTTGGCCTCGCCGCTCGTCGCGCTCTCTTCGCTCTCTCAAATAGCGAAATCGATGTGATCTTCGCCGCCATCGACGAGCCATTGATTCTCAGTCTGATCGCCAAGAAGGGGGACATCGATTACCCGAGCCGGCTCGTCCACTCCTTCCTCCCCCATCAGAAGTTGTGGCCAAGGCTCCTTGCCCTCATCACCGCCCTTGGCGGCTGGGGAAAAATCGAGGAACTGGCACGGCTCGCCTTTGCCCCGCGCGACCATGTCACCCTATAATGCCTAAAGATCATGGCGAAAAAGTCCGCAAAGAGGAAGAAGACACCGCAGAACTGGCGTTCTAAGATCCTGTTTGAACGCGTGATGGTCTACTTGATCGCCCTGTTCGTCTTCGTCTTGCCGCTTTTTATCTGGCCAGGGAGCACGGAGTACGGCTACGATAAGTCGATTTTCGCTCTCATCGGGATCTCGATCCTTCTTATTCTCTGGGGAGGCTCCACCTGGCTAAAAGGGGAGTGGCGAATCCGCCTTCCCTGGATAACCTTCCCCGCCCTCGGATTGATCCTTGTCTCCCTCCTCTCGCTCACCCATGCTATAAACGGCCGCGTGGTGATCCAAAGCCTCACGCTCCTCGCGTTCTTCTTCCTGTTTTACCTGGTAGTAACAAACCTCGTAAAGGAGAAGCGTGACGTTGCCCTGATCCTCTATTGCCTTCTTCTATCGTCATTTTTGGCCTCGCTCTACGGCCTTTTGCAGTACCTAGGAGTGATGCTCGGGGCAAGCGGTGGGCATGGTCTTGGAGAGATGATATCCACGATGGGGAACCGCAACTATTTGGGTGGATTCACCGCCTACCTCCTTTTCCCCTCTGTCATCCTGATCGTTCGGCTCCGTTCTCGGCTCCTACGTGCCCTTGCTATCGGGCTTATTTCCTTCAACTTTGGGACGGCAATGCTCGTCAACCAAATGGGAGTGGTTGTCGCACTGATCGTCGCCGCGGTTGCGTTTCTCATTGGGTGGGCCATCTTCCGGCCGATTGATCCGATCCGCCAAAACCGCGGATGGCTTATCGCTTTTCTTTTCCTTCTTCTTTTCACCTTTCTCGTCGAGGCCCCGTCCGGGCCTCTCAATTCGGTCGTCGGACTTTCAGCGGATGGGAGTTCTTGGATCGCCCAGTTCTGGGCGCGAAACTCAGGTAAGGTTCGTTCGTGGGACTGGTGGGTCGGCTGGGAGATGTTCAAGGATCACCCCGTCGTTGGGGTGGGGCTCGGTAACTACAAGCTTAACTTCATTCCGTACAAGGCGAAGTTCCTCGCGTCCCCTCAGGGGGCAGGCTACAACTTCCACATCGCCCGCGCGGCACAGGCGCATAACGAGTATGTGCAGGTGACGGCGGAGCTCGGCTCACTCGGGATCCTCGCTCTCCTCGCCCTGCTGATCACAGCTCCCATCTGTTTTTGGATTAGGCTCCACCGTAACTTAAATGAAGGAGACCGCTTCGATCTGCTCCTTTTTTCCTGTGGAGTCGTTGCGTTCCTGGTGCACGCCCTGGTCAGCTTCCCCGCTCACCTTCCTGCCTCCTGCCTCGTTCTTGTCCTTGTGCTTGGCCTCGCCTCCTCGCGCACCTACGGCGAGGCAGCCGAGGTGCGCGTCAGCCTCAAGAAATGGCCGCTCAAAGTCTTCGTCACAGTGCTCATCGCTTTTTGCCTGCTTGTCTCCGTAATCGCTGCCCGCGACTTCTCCGCTGACCTTCTCCTTGGCCAGGGAATCAGGCAGCTTCAGATGGGACAGTTCCGGCTCGCCGAAGCGACCCTCGAACGAAGCGCCCGTCTCGACTTCTGTCCCCGCCAAGTCTACTATCACCTTGCCACGGCGAAGATTAAACAGGGCCGCTACGAAGAGGCAAGGGTTGATCTGGAGCTGTGCCGCACCCGCTTCGTCGTGGAAAACCTCTATCTCAATCTGGCAAGCCTAGCCGCGAACCTGGGGGACTTGAAGACGGCACGGCAGGACTTAGAGCTGCTACTGGCTACCCATCCCCATCCCACCCTTCAAATCCAGGCTGAGTACCTGGATAAGTACCTGGAAGCGATAATCACCATCCAAGAAGGGGACTACAACCGCGCCACGGACATACTGGAAACGCTTATCCAGAAACACCCAACCTTCGAGCGGTCCTACATCGCCCTTGGCGATCTGTACCGGATGAGGGGAATGCCAGTCAACGCGCGCAAGAACTATGAAAAGGCCCTTGAATTGATCGATGAGAAGCTCACTAAGGCGAAACTGCGCAGTGAGATCGAGGTTCTCATAAAGGAGAAGGAGGCCGTGGAGGCCAGTCTCACCAAATTGCCTTCCTCTTGAACCTTCCTTGAAAGCGCTTCCCGCCCCTCCTATACTGAAAGTGTGATTTCTTATGGCAATTGAAGTCATCAAACGAAGCCTCGACTACCTCTTGGGGCAGACAAACACCCAGCAGCTTAAGCGCTTCCGTTCTCACCTGCGGGCGATAAACACATTATCAAAAGAGATGGAACGCCTTTCCGACGTGGCGCTCCAAGCCAAAACAGAGGAATTTCGAAGACGTCTTGAGGCAGGAGAGACAAAGGACAAAATTCGAAATGAGGCGTTTGCTGTGGTGCGCGAGGTCGCTGTGCGCACTGTACAGATGCGACCATTCGACGTACAGATCATAGGGGCAATTGCCCTCGATGAACAGAAGATCGCGGAGATGCAAACCGGGGAGGGGAAAACCCTTGTTGCCACCCTCCCCGCCTACCTGAACGCACTGGTGGGGAAGGTGCACGTGGTAACCGTGAATGATTACCTCGCCCGCCGCGACCGGGAGTGGATGGGCCCGATCTACGAGTTCCTCGGCCTGTCTGTCGGCCTCCTTCAGGAGGGGATGGAGACCGAGGAGAGAAAATCCGCCTACGCTGCCAATATCACCTATGGAACGAACAACCAGTTCGGGTTCGACTACCTGCGTGATAACATGGTTCTCTCCACCGACCAAAAAGTCCAGGGACCTCTCGACTACGCGATAGTTGACGAGATCGATAACATCTTGATCGACGAGGCACGCACCCCGCTCATCATCTCCGGTTCCACCGCCCAGTCAATCGACCGCTACCGCAAGTTCGCGTCGCTTGTCCGCCGATTCAAGAAGGATGCAGATTTCGAGATCGACGAGGAGACACGCCGGCTCACCCTCACCGACACAGGGATCCACAAGGGCGAGGAGGCTCTGTCTCTTGAGAACCTATTCGCCCCGGAGAACACCGACACCCTCCACCACCTTGAGACGGCACTACGCGCGCTGCACTTATTTAAGAAAGAGCATGACTACATCGTTAAGGACGGCCGGGTGATGATCGTTGACGAGTTCACCGGGCGGCTGATGCCCGATCGCCGCTACTCCGACGGCCTCCATCAGGCGCTTGAGGCGAAAGAGGGAATGATGGTACAGCGCGAGTCGCAGACCCTCGCCCAGATCACACTACAGCACTACTTCCAGCTCTATAAGAGAATCTGCGGGATGACCGGCACCGCAAAGACCGAGGAGGAGGAGTTCAAGCAAATCTACGCCTTGCCAGTACTCGCCATCCTCACCAACCGACCGCTCATCCGCGAGGCGAAACCCGACGTGATCTTCCGCACCCGCAAGGCGAAGTTCGAGGCGATGGCCGAGGAAGTGGAAAGACTTCACAAGATAGGAAGACCGGTCCTGATCGGGACCAACTCGATCGAGAAATCAGAGCGGCTCGCAGCCTTGTTCAAGGAGCGCGACCTTCCGCACCATGTGTTAAACGCCAAGTACCACGAGCAGGAGGCGGAGATCATCAAGGAAGCCGGCAAGCCTGGGGCGATTACCGTCGCCACCAACATGGCCGGCCGTGGGACTGACATCAAGCTCGGCGATGGAGTCGCCGAACTCGGCGGCCTGCATGTCATGGGCGGTCAGCGCCACGAATCCCGCCGGATCGACAACCAGCTCCTCGGCCGCTCGGGGCGTCAAGGGGATCCCGGCTCCTCCCAGTTTTACCTCTCACTCGAAGACGACCTCTTGCGTATCTTCGGTGGAGACCGGATCGCCTCCGTAATGGATCGATTGGGAATGGAGGAGGGGCAGGCGATCGAACACGACCTCCTCACCGGTGCTATTCGTCGCGCACAGAAGCGTGTAGAAGGGCGCAACTTCGAGATCCGAAAGCGTCTCCTTGAATATGACCTCGTCCTTGCTAAGCAGCGCGAGGCGATCTACTCCCTGCGCGATCGGTTCCTCTTACCGCCACGCGATGAAGCGGATTCCCTTCCCATGGATGGCCTCGATGACTATCTAGGCGAGCTGCTCGAAGAGTACGCTGAGGGGCTTATCGCCGACTACGCCAATGCCTCCCGACCCAAGGAAGAATGGAACTTAAAGGGGTTGACCCACGAACTCTCAGCTGCCATTCCCGTCTCGCCACAGACCCTGGAGGGGAAGGGACCTGATGAGCTCCACAGCGAAGTGGTCGATTGCCTCCATCGCGCCCTCTCCCGGCAGAAGGAGCAGCTCGGCGCGCGCTTCCCCCTAATCGCACGGTATCTCATTCTCACTACCGTCGATGAGGCCTGGCTTTCCCACCTCTACACCCTCGATGACCTGAAGGAGGGGATCGGATGGACCGCCTACGGGGGAACTGACCCGCTCGTCGCCTTCAAGCGTGAGTCGTTCGCGCTCTTTCAGGAAATGCTCGCCCGCGCGGCGCAAAAGATCGTCCGCTCTCTCATCAATCCACGTCTCGCTGCTCCGGGAGGGGCACGGCAGCCAACCCCTACTCAAGAGGTGAGCTACGTCCACGCACCTGCGGGATCGGTGAGTACAACAGCGACAAAACCGAAGCGAAACCCTGTCGTGGCTGTTAAAAAGCCCGGCCGTAACGATCCCTGTCCCTGTGGATCGGGGAAGAAGTACAAAAAGTGCTGCGGCCGGAATGCTTAGGAGATCCGTTCCAACAGGAGCTCGTCGTCTGTGACGAAGAGCCTGATCAACTCGAAAACTTCCGTATCTTGCTTCTCCTGCCCTGACAGCTCGTAGGTGATCTCCCTCTTACGCATCATCACTAACCGGTTTCCCAGAGCGATCGCCTGCTCCATGTTGTAGGTAACCATGATCGTGGTGAGATTCCTTGGTTCCACAAACTCAAGCGTCAAGCGCCAGAGACGATTAAGGTTCCACTTTCCTTAAAGACCTTCGCCAGGGCGGGCGATCTGATCGAGGAGACAAACCCGCGTCTCTTGAGGGCCCACTTCAACACTCCCTCCTTTGTGCTGCTTCAGGTGACTTAGTCCTTGACAGCTTCAGACGATTCTGTTAGGATGCGTCTATAGGAGGAAAGATGCGACAGGCTTCTATCCTGGAGGTGCGAACGGCTAGCGATACTTTTAATTGCTACTTTATGATTCATTGGGCTAACTAGTAGCGCCTGAGAGGCGCTACTAGACCCGCAAACCGAAAGCCGAAAGGCTTGCGGTTTTTTCTTTGCCTGCAACGTGAGGAGGAAAGAGTGCTTGTTGTCGAAGACCTTGCCAAGCAGTTTGGTGGGCTACACGCTGTGGACAGTTGTTCGTTCACGGTAAAGCGAGGTACGATCACCGGGCTGATCGGGCCGAATGGAGCAGGCAAGACTACAGTGTTCAATCTCCTCACCGGTTTTCTCAAACCCGATAGCGGCGAGGTTCACCGTGCGGAGGAGAACATCACAGGCCTACCACCCCATCGCGTCTTCCGCCAGGGAATTTGTAGAACCTTCCAGATTCCGCGTGAATTGAAGGAGATGACGGTTGTGGAAAACCTGATGCTCGTACCCTCCGGACAGCTCGGCGAAAGGATGTGGAACCCATTCTTTCGGCCACGGAGGGTGCGTCAGCAGGAGCGTACGATCTGTGATAAGGCGTTTGAAGTCCTGGACTTCTTGCAGCTTTCCCATCTAAAAGACGAGTATGCGGGGAGCCTCTCCGGCGGCCAGAAGAAGCTCCTGGAACTGGCTCGAACCATGATGGTCGACCCCAGAGTGGTCCTGCTCGATGAACCCGGTGCGGGAGTAAACCGCACCCTTTTAAAACGCCTAGCCAGTTCCATTGAACGGTTGTGCAGAGAGACGGGGACAACCTTCCTCATTGTCGAACACGATATGGACTTTATCATGAGACTCTGCACCCCGGTGATCGTGATGAGCGAAGGGCGCAAATTGATGGAGGGAACTCCCGCAGAGGTCCAGCAAGACCAACAGGTACTCGACGCCTACCTCGGGGGACAGTATGTCGCTATTGACGGGTGAGGGGATCCATAGTGGTTACGGAGATATGGAGGTCCTTCACGACGTCTCCTTCCGCATAGAGGAGAAAGAGATCATCTCGATCATTGGTCCAAACGGGGCCGGAAAGTCGACCCTGTTGAAAACAATCTTCGGGTTGCTCAAACCCACAAAGGGAAGTGTCACCTTTAAGGAAAACAGTATCACTGGGCTGGCGCCTGATCGAATCGTCCGCTTGGGTATGGCCTATGTTCCCCAAGTGGAGAACGTCTTCCCCTCACTCACCGCCCAGGAGAATCTGGAGATGGGCGCCTTTATCCGCAAAGATGATTTCAGCGACCGATTGGAAGAGGTCTATGAACTCTTCCCCCTCCTCAAGGAGCGGCGGCGGCAGCGGGTAGGGAAGATGAGTGGGGGCGAACGGCAGATGGTAGCGATGGGCCGAGCACTGATGCTCGACCCGGAGTTGCTCATGTTAGACGAACCCTCCGCTGCTTTGGCGCCGAAGTTGGCGGAGATGATCTTTGAAAGAATCACCGCGATCAACGAGACCGGCGTTTCGATCCTCATTGTGGAACAGAACGCCAAGGAATCCTTGAAGCTGGCTGACCGGGGGTACGTTCTGGCCAGTGGACAGAACCGCTTCGAAGATACAGGTGAGAACCTGTTGGCCAACGAGGAGATCGGGCAGCTCTACCTGGGCGGGTAGAGGAAACAAATGCAGATACTATCAAGAATTCCACAGTTGCTTATATACGGTGTCATCTCAGGGAGTATCCTTTCCCTGGGAGGGATTGGCGTCTCCCTCACCTACAGCATCCTGGGTTTCGCCAACTTCGCTCATGGTGATTTCATGGCCCTTGGCGCATACATCGCCCTTGGACTATTTACTCTAACCGCTGGACTGGGAATTCCCAGTACTCCTCTTGGTCCACTCTCCTTCGGATTCGGTTTCATCCTCTCCTTTATTCTAGCTATGGGGCTGACTGCCTTGACGGTAGTCCTGATCGACCGGTTCCTCTTTAAACGGTTGCGGCACACTAGCTCGATCATTCTGATGATGTCTTCAATTGGAGTCGCATTGGGCCTACGGAACGTCCTTCAATTCTTCTGGGGGCCGCAGCCGCACTACTACATAGAGAAGATACAACTGGCTATCGTGATCCCTGGGGTAGGCGTTAGGATCAAGCCCGACCAGGTGTTTATCATTATCGCCGCTATAGTATCGGTCGGATTGGTCCACTACTTTTTGCAACATACCAAGATGGGTAAGGCGATGCGTGCTACTGCGGATAATATGGCGCTTGCCCGAGTAACGGGTATCAATACGGAACGGGTGATCCTTTGGACATGGGTGATTGGCGCTGCCTTAGCAGCAACGGCAGGGATCCTCGCCGGGATTGAGAACAAGTTCATCACCCCGGAGTTAGGGTGGCAGATGCTCCTGTCTATCTTTGCCTCCGTCGTCCTGGGTGGACTTGGCAACCCTTACGGGGCGATCCTTGGAGGGATGATCATCGGCCTTTCCGAAGAGGTCTCAACCGCGTTCATATCCACCGGGTATAAACCGGCTGTGGCCTTCATCATCATGATCATCATGTTGCTGATCAAGCCAACCGGACTGCTAGGGAAGAGGCGATAATGGACACGATTGTCGGAATAATAAACTACATCGTCTTCTTCGCTATCACTGCTGGCACCTACGGAATCCTTTCCCTGGGCTTAAACATCCAGTGGGGGTATACCGGCCTATTCAACATCGGGATCGCTGGATTCTACGCGGTGGGCGCATATACAGCGGCCCTGGTCTCTGGCCCGCCGCCTGGCGCATGGGATGGTCGCATCTTCGGGGGGTTTGAGCTCCCCTTCCTCGTTGGGCTGCTGGCGGCGGCCGTCGTCTGTGGGATCGTCGCCCTATTAGTCGGCATTCCCACTCTGCGCCTCAGAGCGGATTACCTCGCGATCGCCACCATCGGGATAGCTGAGACGATCCGACTGGTGCTAAAGAACGAGTCCTGGCTCACCAATGGTGTGTGGGGCCTGCAGCAGATCCCTTCCCCATTGTATGATCCAATCCGCGCAGGGGTCACGAGATTCCTGGGTGGGCACCCTGACCTGCCGCCATGGTTACACGATCTGATCTTTAAGTCGTATAACTGGTTTTATCTCCTTTTAGTTCTGGGCATCCTCTTTATCCTCTATCTCATCATGCAGCGTCTCGTGCGCTCCCCCTGGGGACGCGCGGTAAAGGCCATCCGCGAAGATGAGGATGCCGCTGCGATGTCAGGTAAGAACACCTTCTCCTTCAAGATACAGGCCCTCGTGCTAGGCGCGATGATCATGGGGATCGGCGGGAGCCTCTACGCCCACTACGCCAGGTTTATCTCTCCCGCCTCGTTCAAACCCCTCTACGGGACCTTTCTTGTCTGGGTGATGTTGGTCCTGGGAGGAAGCGGGAACAACAAAGGCGCCATCCTCGGTAGCTTTGTCGTATGGGGGATCTGGGCGGGGACCGACTTTTTGACCGGCTACTTCCCCTTTACCGCCACACAGGCAGCTTCTCTTCGAATTATCATTATTGCAGTATTGCTGGAAGTCATTCTACTATGGCGCCCGCAGGGGCTGTTACAGCGAGAAAAGCGCCCCCCAACGATCCTCAAGAAAAAGGCGTGAAAAACGGGGGGCGGCCCGATAAGGTCACCCCCCGGGAACAGGAGAGACGAAGGTATCTCCCTCCTGCAATCTGTCTTACCCTTGGTCTTCTCTAGTTATCCAGAAGTCTCCATGAGATCAATGACCTTACACCCTTCGATTTTCCAGATCAGGATTTTTCCCAGAACATCCCCGGTGTCTGTAAAATCTACTACTCCAGAGACGCCCTGGTAGTTGATCTCTTTTCCTTGTTTTAGGAGTGAAACCGCCTTGTCCCACTCACCGTAGAAGACCTCCACTCCGGGAGAATTGGCAACAGCACGCAGGTTGTCGCGAATCGCTGGACCTGTAGCCTCCCCTGCTCTGACCATGGCGAGAGCGATCAGCATGACCGCATCGTACGCCTGGAAGTTGTAAGGGACAGCGCTAGGACCAAACGCGGCGTTGAAATCAGCGGAGAACTCATCCGCTCTAAACCCAGCGGCCGCTACTGTGCCGTATGCCCCCTCAATGGGGCCGGTGCCTTCCGCCTCGTTGCATCCCGGGCCGGATGCAACTGCTTCTCCCTTCATCCCGTCGGAGAAGAAGAAATCACCCTGGTAGCCGGCCTCAACCGCTTCCACAATCTGTTTGTTCCCATCCACCGGGTAACTGATCATGACGATCGCATCGGGATCCCCGGCTATGAGCTTGTCCACCTCACCCCGGTAAGAGGGCTTGTTTTCCTCGTAGGGGACCATCGCCAATACCTGGCCACCGTACTCCTCAAACGTGTCTTTAAGGGTGTCTGCTAGGCCTTTGCCATAATCGTTGTTCACGTATATGACGGAAATCGTCTTGTAGTTAAGAAGCAGGACCATCCGGGCCATAACCACGCCTTGTATGTCATCGGGGACAACCGTCCTGAATACGTAGTCGTTGTCGTCCAAGGCAGAGACCGAAGCGGCTGATGAGGCGGGTGAAATCAAGACCACCTCAGCGGGGATGGTCACGCTGGAACACGCTACGGTAACGCCACTGGAGAGGGCTCCCATGATTGCCGGGACCTTATCGAGTTCCACCAGTTTACTGGCGGCATCGCGCCCGACATCGGGGGAGGTCGCTGTATCCCGTACTACTAACCCCAGTTGCGTGCCTAATACTCCGCCCGCGGCGTTGATCTGATCAACGGCCAACTGAGCGCCGTCCACAATCGGAGGACCAAACGGGCCTAGACCTCCGGTCAGCGCCATCAGGGCACCGATCTTAATCGTCTCCGCCGCAGTGGCGGTGATCGCCAATCCCAAAACTAGCCCAACTACCAACAGACAAACTGAAACTCGTCGCATGTTAACCTCCCTGAATATTTATGTGCCTACCTATACAGTCTCTAGCAGTCTCTTCGGAACGCTCACCTCCTTTCTCGACCTAGCGGATAAGGCCACCCAAAAATAAAGACCACAGGCATTGCCTGTAGTCGTCTTCCTGCCTTATCTTGAGCTTTACCTATTGTTTAGGTTAGCTCAAACAAGGCAGGCATCCACAGAATAAAATAATGAACGACGTAAAGGGAACCGGTAACTACGCCTTCAGTCTCTCTTCGATACCCTTTTGCCGTGTTCATAGTTATCCCCACTATAGCATGTATCCGCCACGCTGTCAAGAGCAACACCTGCGTCCGTCAAGAGATCGTTTATTACAAGCCAGGAACGTGAGCTCTATTCTCCAAAGACCGCAGGAGGCGATTGGCGATCGTGACCAGACCCAAGTAGAGCAACCCAACGACCAGGAACACCTCAAAGAAGCGGAACGTCTCGTAGGCGATCAACCGCCCCTGGCCTGTCAGGTCAACGAGGGTGACAAGGTAGGCGAGCGAGGAATACTTAATGAGGTACACGATCTCGTTGGAGCAGGCGGGAAGAGCCTTTCGTAACATTTGGGGGAGGATGATCGACAGAACAGCCTGAAGCCTTCCCATGCCCAAGGCGCGTGCGGCTTCCAACTGCCCACTTTTTATGGAGAGGATCGCACCGCGAAAGTACTCGGAGTGGTAGGCCCCGCTGCATAGGCTGAACGCGACGATGGCGGAGACAAACGGACTGAGCACAAGACCGAAGCGCGGAAGGCCGTAATAGATGATAAAAAGCTGCACCAACAGCGGTGTCCCCCGGAAGAGCGCCTGGTACACCCAAGCCAGAGACGACAGTAGAAGCCCGCCATAACTTCGCCCCAGCGCAACCGTGATCCCGATCGCAAGGCCAATGGGTACTGAACAGACGATGAGTTGGAGCGTGATGGACATCCCTTGAAATAGGCGAGGAAGCGCCCCTGCGAGGAAGCTCATCGACTGCTCTCCTTCGCACGATCTCCAAGGCCGGGGATGCGAGTGCGTCGCTCCATTACCCAGAAGACTAAGACGCCAAGATAGGTAAGGACGAGGTAGATAGCGGCCACAGTCAGGTAGATCGTCATCGTGGCGTAAGTTCGCGCAACGATGAACTTGCCCCTGCTCAGTAGCTCAACAACGCCGACAGCAAATGCCAACGCAGTATCTTTGAGGACGATGGAATACTCATTGGCAAGCCCTGGAAGTGAGAAGTGAAGAGCCTGAGGGAGGAGCACCAACCAGATTGCTTGAGGTTTGCTCATTCCCAGGGACCGGGCTGCCGCCATTTGACCCTCTCCCACTGCTAACAGGCTGCCACGGTAGATCTGGGATTGATAAGCGGCGCTGCGCAGCCCCAGCGCCAAGACCACGGCGAGGAAGGGAGAGAGGGAGACCCCTTCGATGCTTCCCAACCCGAAATAGAACAAGAACAGAAGAACGAGGGCGGGAAACCCCCGGAATATCCTGTCATATATGGCAGCGACCCATTTGCACCAGCGTGTGCCATACACGTGGACGAGTGCTAAGGGAACCCCGAGAAGAAAGCCGACTCCCAGACAGGTGGCGATCAACGCCATCGTGATGTACGCACCCTGAAGGAGCGTGGGCAAGGAGCGCACGATCAAGTTCAAGCTGTCTGTGAAACTCATGCCTTGATGGAGGAAGAGAGGGGAGCTCTGCTCCCCTCTCTCCTTATAGGGCTTAGTCTCCGATGAGCCACTTCTCTACAAGACGGTCCCATTCGTCGCTTGCCTTGATGCGTTTGAGACCCTCGTTTAACAGGGAAAGCAGCTCGTCATCGCCTTTACGGACCGCGTAACCGTAGATTTCACCGGTGTTGATCGTCCCCACGATCGTTGCATCCCGGCCAGCTATGGCGGAGCGTGCGGTCGGCTCGTCCATGACCGCGGCGTCGACACGGCCTATCAGGAGATCCTCTACCGCGAGCAGGAAGCTGTCGTAAAGCTTGAGCTTGACAGCAACGCCTTCGTCTACGAGGTTCTCCTCGATCCAGGTCTGTGAGGTCGTCCCCCGCTGCACGCCGATGGTCCTGCCAGCGGCGATGGCCGAGAAGATGTTGAACTGAGGAAAGGGCTCTCCCTCTTCATCTACCTCTTCCCGCACGATTACAGCAAGGTCGATCGACCAGTAGGGATCGGTGAAATCGACCTGTTCTAGACGCTTTTGGGTGATGGTCATCCCCGAGGCGATCATGTCGATATTCCCAATCTTCAAGGTGGGAATGATCGCGTCCCAATCGATAGGAACGATCTTTACCTCAAAGTCCATCTCACCCGCGATCCACTGGACCACCTCCACGTCGAAGCCAGCCGGGTCTCCATTCTCGTCGATGTAGGAGAAGGGCGGGAACGCAGCATCGATACCGTCGACATAGAGAGGTTTCTCGCCTGCCACAGAAAGAAGAGCGAAGCTCGTCAACAACAGACAAAGTGCAACAGCAAACCGCACAGAAACTCGTACAAACATGTTATCCTCCTAATTGAAAAGGCTTTTAACTAGGTTATTTTCTGCTAATTTGACACGGCAATGAATGCCCATCGGTTGGTAAAACACAACGAGCAAACAATAAGAGTGGTTTTAGAGTGAACGGTCCCAGGAGGGACCGTGATGCGCGTGGAGGTGAGCATGCAGCCGAATCGTGTTGACGCTAATTGGTCCAAGCCGATTAACGGTTTGCACGAAAACCACCTCCACTGTTGGATGAAACCACCTTACCCGTTAGCTGCTTCATTGTCAAGTCTTAGATGAGGCAACAGAGGACCCCCTACATTGACAACAAAGGTCGGAGGGGCTATCATTTAGCAAACACCATTGGAGAGTGCTAAGAGCCAGAATGACCCTTCCAGAAAGACAAAGGCTTATCTTGAAAGAGATCGTCGACCGCTACATCCGGCGGCGCGAGCCCGTCTCCTCGAGGATGATCCTCGATGATTACGGGTTACTTGTCAGTTCCGCCACCGTACGCAACGACATGAACGATTTGGAAGCAGCCGGATACATCGAGAAACCGTACGCCTCCTCCGGACGGATCCCGACCAAGAAGGGATATCGCTTCTTCGTCGACTGGCTCCTCGACCTCTCCGAACTGACAAAGAAAGAACGCCTAGAAGTGGTAGAGGCTTACGGGGTGCGCTGCCTGGAAGTGGGAGAGGCGATGCGCCAGACAGCTTTCCTGTTGGGGAACATCACCGGCTACGCAGGGTTCGTCATTCCACCTCGCTTGGAGGAGACCCGCCTCGACCAAATAGTCCTGATAAGAATGGACCCACGGATGGTCCTTCTGGTAATCGTCTCTGATATCGGCGTCGTCGAACACAAACTGATCCCGCTCGAAAAGGATCTCTCCGCGGAAGAGATCAATCGGATGACACAGTTAATCAACGACACCCTGTGTGGGGTAAGCCTCGACGCGGTGCGAGAACTGACGCTTGAAGATGGACCGGAAGGATGGTATGAGCCACCTGTGCGCCAGGCGCTATCAGTCTTGCGCCACATCCTAGAGCGACGGACCCGTCAGTGCCTTTACTTCGAGGGAATTTTGAACCTCGCTGATAGCTTGCAGGAGGTGGCCCCTGCTCGTGCGATGGAGCGTTTCGCCAGCTTGATCCACGCTGTGCAAGACGAGCGCGCATTTACCGAGGCAATCCGAACAATCCGTGGGGACAGAGAAGGAGTAATGGCCGCAGTTAGCAGCTGTCCGCTCCCTGGCCTAGAGGAGTACAGCGTGGTAACCTCCGACTATCGTCCGCATTCCGGGGTACTCGGTGTGATCGCTCCCCTATGGATGGACTATGGCAAGGCGCTCTCGACGACAAGCTACATTGCAAACCGCTTGGAGGCACTCCTTGTTGGCTCCTGCAAGGCAGGCTTGAGGGGACAAGATGGTGGATAAAAAAAGGAAACAAGGGATATGACAGAAGAAATGAAAGAGAAAATACAAGGGGTTGAAGCCGAGGAACAAGAGCTCCCCACTAAAGACGGCCTTTTGGTCGAGAAGGAAGCGGAGATCCGTTCCTACGTCGATCGACTCAAGCGACTGCAGGCAGAGTTCGAGAACTACAAGAAGCGGGGGCTGCGCGAGATGGCCAATCTGGAAGAGCGGATTTCTGATCGAGAGATCCTCGATTTCCTCCCCCTGTACGACAACTTGCAGCGCGCATTCACGAGCTTCTCAGGGAACAACGACGCTCAGTCGTTCATCGAAGGGATAGAGCAGATCTTCGCCCAGTTCGATGAGATCCTTAAGCAAAAGGGGGTCTCTCCCATCGAGGCGGTTGGAAATCTCTTCGATCCAGCCAAGCATGAGGCCTTGCTAAGTGTTGAAAGCGACAAAGAGCGAAACGAAATCCTCGAGGAGTTCGAGCGAGGATACATATGCAATGGACGCGTCCTGCGGCCAAGCAAGGTCAAAGTGAGTAAAGGGAAGACTGAAACGGAGGAGGAAAAGACATGAGAGAGAAGCTCATCGGAATCGATTTAGGAACGACGAATTCCTGTATCGCCGTCCTGGAGGGCGGAGCACCGGAGGTGATCACAAACACGGAAGGAGAGAGGGTAACCGCCTCGGTGGTTGCCTTCACCGACACAGGGGAAAGGTTGGTCGGCCGACTAGCAAAGCGCCAAGCGATCACAAACCCGAAACACACGGTCGCCTCGATCAAGCGAGAAATGGGAACCGACCACCGGGTGAAGATCGAACTTGACGGGAAAGTCGAAGAATACACCCCGGAGCAGATCTCGGCGATGATCATACAGAAGCTGAAGAAGGATGCCGAGGAGCACCTGGGAGGCAAGGTTAAAAAGGCAGTGATCACTGTTCCCGCTTACTTCAATGACTCGCAGCGCCAAGCGACCAAGGACGCAGGGAAGATCGCCGGGCTGGAAGTGATGCGTATCATCAACGAGCCAACCGCTGCCGCCCTTGCCTACGGCCTCGACAAGACTGAGGAACAGACGATCCTTGTCTTTGACCTCGGTGGAGGGACGTTCGATGTATCAATCCTAGAGATCGGCGAAGGCGTATTCGAGGTTGTCGCCACCGATGGCGACACCCGGCTTGGCGGGGACGACTTCGACCGCCGGATCACCGATTGGCTGGTGGAAGAGTTCCGTAAGGATACCGGGATCGACCTCACGAGCGATCCGAGTGCGATGCAACGGCTGAAGGACGCGGCCGAGGCCGCAAAGATGGAACTCTCCAGTCGCAAGGAGACGACGATCAACCTCCCCTACATCACCGCGGATGCGACTGGGCCCAAACACCTAGAGAAGAAGCTGACCCGGGCTAAGTTCGAGCAGATGATTGACGATTACCTAAATCGAACGATCGATATCGTCGAAGCGACCCTGCACGAGGCAGGAAAAAGCGCTGATGACATCGATCAAGTGATCTTGGTCGGGGGATCAACGCGCATCCCCAAGGTGCAGGAGCTCATCAGTTCGCGGATCC
Source organism: Candidatus Bipolaricaulota bacterium (assembly GCA_030606565.1). Classification (GTDB taxonomy): domain Bacteria; phylum Bipolaricaulota; class Bipolaricaulia; order UBA7950; family UBA9294; genus UBA9294. Next base: position 152,314 of record JAUWGE010000001.1, read on the forward strand.
CGGGGAAGATCAATCGGGAGATCAACCCCGATGAGGTCGTCGCCGCCGGTGCAGCGATCCAGGGCGGGGTCCTCGCCGGTGAGGTGGACGAAATCGTCCTCCTTGACGTCACCCCACTCACCCTCGCCATTGAAACCCTCGGTGAAATCGCTACGCCCCTGATCGAACGAAACACGACCATTCCTACTGAGAAAACGAAAACGTTCACCACAGCAGCGGACAATCAGCCGAGTGTAGAGATCCACGTCCTCCAGGGGGAGCGAAAGATGGCCGCAGACAACAAGTCGCTAGGGAAGTTTCAGTTGACTGGTCTCCCCCCTGCTCCGCGCGGGATTCCACAGATCGATGTTACGTTCAATATCGACTCGGACGGAATTCTAAACGTGGCTGCCAAGGACAAGGCAACCGCAAAGAGCGCTTCGATCACGATCAAGGATTCCTCCCGCCTCGATGAGAGCGAGATTGAGCGGATGCGGCGCGAGGCTGAGGAGCACAGCGAGGAGGACAAGAAAAAAGCAGAAGAGATCGAGGTGCGAAATCAGGCAGATCAGCTCGTCTATTCGGTGGAGAAGACTCTCTTAGACCTGGGAGAGAAGGTCACTCAGGATAAACGAGGCGAGATCGAGGATCACCTCCGTCGGCTGAAGGAGAAGCTGTCCCAGAACGCGAACATGGAGGAGATCCGCCAAGCGATGGAGTCCCTTTCTAAGAGTTCGCAGCAGCTTGCAGAGGAGGCCTATAAGCAAGCGGCTTCGCAAAAAGAAGAGCCTAGTGATGCGTCTAAAGGTGACGATGACGAGGGGAATGGCGACTACATCGACGCCGAGTACGACGATAAATAAGAAGAAGGGGGCGGCGTGGCCAAGCGAGACTACTATGAGGTGCTCGGAGTAGCCCGCGACACAAGCCAGGAGGGGATCAAGAAGGCCTTCCGCCAGAAGGCGAAACAGTTTCACCCTGACAAGAACCCAAAAGAGCGCAAGAAGGCCGAGGAGGAGTTTAAGCGAGTAGCGGAAGCCTACGAAGTCCTCTCCGATCCGGATAAGCGGGCGCAATACGACCGCTACGGCCACGCTGGCCCAACGCAGGGATTCGACTTCAGCTCAACCGACTTTCGCCGGGCACGCCAAGCCTACTCCGATTTCGGTTTTGGCGCGGTCGACAACCTCTTTGACCTCTTCTTTCGCCAGGGAGCCCCTCGTACTGTCACGCGCCAGCAACGCGTGCTGCAAGGAGAGGATATCGAGTACAAGCTGCGCATTACGCTGGAGGACGCTGCCTCTGGAACGAGGATGAAAATCACCGCCCCTCGTCTCATCCCCTGCCACCGCTGTCAGGGATCCGGGATGGAACCGGGAACATCCAAGCGCGCCTGCCCAACCTGTAGAGGGAGAGGACAGGTGGAGTACCGGCAACAAAGTCTCTTGGGGAGTTTTGTCAACATCCGTACCTGCCCTGAATGTAACGGCAAAGGTGAGATAATCGAGCAGCCATGCCACCGCTGCCGAGGCACCGGTCGGGTGAAGGAGAAGAGCAAGATCTCGATTAACGTCCCCGCGGGGGTGGACAACGGCTCGCGCCTGAGACTGAAAGGACAGGGAAACGCTGGACCGAGCGGCGGTCCAGCCGGCGACCTGTACATCATCATCGAGGTGATTCCCCACCCCAAGTTCCAGCGCGGGGGGCAAGACATCCACTCCAAGGTAAGAATCAACTATCCCCAAGCGGCCCTGGGAACAAAAGTGAAGGTCGATACCCTGTGGGGGAAGGAAACGGTCAGTATCCCTGCCGGAACGCAGCCTGGTACGGTCATCCGAATGCGGGGTAAAGGGATGCCGAATCTAAACGGTACCAGAAAAGGAGACCACTTCGTTGAGGTAGGGGTGGGTGTCCCCACGCGGCTCTCTGCGGCACAACGCAGCGCCCTCCTCGAGCTTCAGAAGACCTTTCCAGAAACAGAGGATCAGTCGTGAGCAAGCTCTCTTAGAACCTGTTTGATCCCCTCGATCGCCCGCCGCCGGTGGCTGATCCGGTTCTTATCAACAAGCGTCATCTCGGCAAGAGTACGCGAGAAGCCATCGGGGATAAACAATGGGTCGTAGCCAAACCCCCCTTCTCCTTCGAGCTTACGAGCAATCCTCCCTGTGAGGATGCCCTCACGCACAAACTCTCGCCCGTCAGGAAAGCACAGCACAGCCACCGCTATGAAGCGAGCCCTCCGGTCGCGCACCCCGGCAAGGCGTTCGAGGAGGAGGGTGTTGTTTCGCTCGTAGTTGACTGGGACGCCGGCGAAACGAGCGGAGTGAACACCGGGCTCTCCCCCTAGAGCATCAACCTCCAACCCTGCGTCCTCAGCAAGAACGGGAAGTCCTGTCTCTGCGCAGATCGTCCGCGCCTTGAGCCTGGCATTCTCCTCAAAGCTCAATCCGGTCTCCTCCACCGATTTGAAAGGGCGGGCATGAAAGGTGAGAAGCTCTACACCCTCGAGATCGGCCAGGAGCTCCCGCAACTCGCTTAACTTCCCCTCGTTTTTTGTCCCGAGGAGAAGGAGGATCATCCTGTCCGGACCGGCCGCAGGCTCAGCGAGTCAGCGAAATGACAGGTGGCAAAGTGCTCATTACCCAGATCGCGATAGACCGGGGCCTCCGTTTTGCAGGTATCTTTCGCGTAACGACAGCGCGGATGGAAGTAGCAACCGGAGGGTGGATTTACCGGGCTGGGGACATCCCCCTCGAGGAGAATCCGTTCCACATTGTAATCAGGGTCCGGAACCGGAACTGCGGACATCAACGCCTCGGTGTATGGGTGCTTCGGGTTTGTGAAGAGCTCCTCGGTCTTGCACAACTCCACAATCTTCCCCAGGTACATCACCGCTACCCGGTCGCTTATGTGCTTAACCACGGAGAGGTCATGGGCAATAAACAAGTACGTAAGACTAAACTCTTCCTGCAGATCTTCAAGCATGTTTAACACCTGCGCCTGAATGGAGACATCAAGCGCGGAGACCGGTTCGTCAGCTATAATCAGTTGGGGGTCGAGGGCAAGGGCGCGTGCCACTCCGATCCTCTGCCGCTGACCACCTGAAAACTCGTGTGGATAACGCTTCATGTGATCCGGTTTCAGCCCAACTGCGCCGAGGAGCTCGCGAACACGGTTCTCCCGTTCTCTCCCCTTGGCCACTCTGTGCACAAGCAACGGCTCTCCCACAATCGCCCCCACGGTCATACGAGGGTTCAAAGATGAGTAAGGATCCTGGAAGATGACCTGCATATCTCGACGGAGCGCCTTGAGCGTCTTGCGAGAAGCGGTGGCAACATCCACCTCTTTATACTCTTCGCCCTGGCCAGCAAGTTTCTTACTACGAAAGCGAACCTCCCCCGCGGTCGGTTCGATCAAACGAAGGATCGTACGGCCGGTCGTCGTCTTCCCACAGCCGCTCTCACCCACCAAACCGAGGGTCTCCCCCTCCTTGATGTACATGTCGATATCATCAACCGCTTTAACATGGGCCACCACACGCCTCAGGACCCCTTTTCGCACGGGAAAGTACTTCTTCAGGTTCTTCACATCGAGTAGGATGTTGTAAGAAGACAAGCTCTATCACCTCTTTGTCATTCGTACAGCCAACAAGCAGCCAAGTGGCAAGAAGCCACTTCTTTAAGCGGCGGGATCTTTGTCTTGCAGATTTCCATTGCCTGCGGACACCGCGGCTCAAACCCGCACCCTTCTGGAACCTCAAACGGATCAGGAACAACCCCCTTGATGGGAATGAGGCGTTCCTTCTTCGTCGTCGCAAGCGATGGGATTGAGTTCATCAGCCCCTGGGTGTACGGGTGCTTGGTGTTATGGAAGATCTCGCTGGCCGTCGCTCTTTCGACGATCTTCCCCAGATACATGATGACCACGTCGTCGGCCATCTGTGCAATCACCCCAAGGTCATGAGTGATAAACTGGATTGCGGTGTTAAAATTCTCGCGCAGACCGTTCATCAGGTCAAGAACCTGCGCCTCGATCGTCACGTCAAGGGCTGTGGTAGGCTCGTCGGCGATCAGAAGCGACGGGTTACAGGAGAGCGCCATGGCGATCATCGCGCGCTGGCGCATCCCGCCGGAGAGCTGATGTGGGTACTCATCGACACGCTGCTCTGGAACAGGAATCCCCACTGCGTATAGCATCTCGATCGCCTTCTTGCGCGCCTCTTTCTTTTTTAAGTGCTGGTGGAGGATGATCGCTTCCATGATTTGGTTCCCAATCGTATACACCGGATTTAAAGAGGTCATCGGCTCCTGGAATATCATAGCGATCTCGTTTCCGCGAATCGAGCGGTATTCCCTCCCTTTAGGATTAAGCCCGGTCAGGTCTGTGACTTTTCCATCGCGGTGGTATAGTATCTCCCCGGTCTCTATCCTTCCGGGCGGTGTTTGGATGAGCCCCATAACCGATAGCGCAGCCACGGTCTTTCCGCACCCGCTCTCGCCGACTACCCCCAGCGTCTTCTCCGGTTCGATGGTGAAGTCAACCCCGTCCACAGCCCGTACCACACCGTCCTCGGTGTAGAAGTACGTCTTGAGATCCCTTACCTCAATTAACGGCACCGCTATCTTCCCTCCTTACCGCAGTTCTACAGGACTGACAGGATGAATCCCAGAACCATGTACACAGTCGCCAATGCGGCGGTTAGCGTCCTCTTAGGATCCTTGACCACATCGCGTCCGAACACGGTACTCGAAGCCCCTGAGCCAAAAGCCCCGCCGAGCCCCGAATGCTCGCTCATCTGAAGAAGAATCAACCCCATCAGGGCAAAACAGTCAAGGAAAAACAAAGCCTCCAGTATCACTCTAAACATACAACATCGATCCTTTCACGACTCTCTGCTTTGATTTACCCAAGCAATGCATTATAGCATAAGTCCCCCAACCCCACAAAGGTGATCCTTCTTGCAGGGGCTTACAGGTTTCCGTATGCTGTATCAGCACTTGAGAGCGGGCACGGGAGGCTAGAGTTGCGCAAGTTTATTTTCGTCACCGGGGGCGTCCTCTCCGGCCTTGGCAAAGGGGTGATTGCGGCCTCGATCGGGCTGCTGTTCAAGCTCAGAGGGTATCGCGTCACGCTTCAGAAGATCGATCCTTACCTAAACATCGACGCTGGGACGATGAATCCCTTCGAGCACGGAGAGGTGTTCGTCACCTGCGACGGGAAGGAGACCGACCTCGACATCGGCCGTTACGAGCGGTTCCTCGATGAGGAGCTCTCAGCAGTAAACTATATCACCACCGGGCAGGTCTACTGGAATGTTATCCGCCAGGAACGCGCCGGTGCCTTCCTCGGGAAGACGGTGCAAGTGATCCCGCACATTACCGACGAGATCAAGCGATTGATCCAACTCCCCTTGACTCAGAACAAGGCTGGGATTGGGGTGATCGAGGTAGGTGGAACCGTTGGGGATATCGAGGTCCTTCCCTTCCTGGAAGCGCTGCGGCAACTGAAGGACGAGCTCCCCCGCGAGGACACGTTCTTCGTCCACCTCACCCTCCTCCCTCATCTTGCAAGCACGGATGAAATCAAAACCAAACCAACGCAACACAGCGTGAAAGAGCTACGGGCAATCGGAATCCAACCGGACATGATCGTGGCCCGTTGCGACCGCTCCCTCGCCGACTCGATCAAGGACAAGATTGCCTTATTCTGCGACGTTCCTCAACAGAACGTGATCGAGGACCTCGATCTTCCCTCGATCTACGACGTTCCGTTAACGATGAAGGATCAGGGACTCGACCGTCGCATCGCTGAGGGACTTGGCCTCCCTCAGCAGGAGGCGAAAGTAGATCGGTGGCAAGCTCTGACCAAGCGGTTGCAAGAGCCATCACAGCGCGTGAGGATTGGGATTGTGGGAAAATACGTCCAACTCAGAGACTCCTATATGAGCATAAATGAGGCATTCCTTCACGCCGGGATCGCCCTGGATGTAGGGGTCGACCTAGAGTGGATCTCGGCCGAGGCCATCTTCCATGAAGGCCCAAAGGCCCAATTGAGCGGCCTCGACGGTCTATTGATTCCGGGTGGGTTCGGCGATCGTGGAATCGAAGGAAAGGTGAAAGCTGTCGGGTACGTGCGAAAGAAGAGGATTCCCTTCTTTGGAATCTGTCTAGGGCTACAGTGTGCAGTGATCGAATACGCCAGGGAACACCTCAGCCTCCCCAAAGCAAACAGCTCCGAGTTTGACCCCGCCACGCCTCACCCGGTGATAGATCTTCTCGAGGAACAGACTACAGTCACTGAAAAAGGGGGGACGATGCGCCTGGGAGCGTACGAAGCGGTCCTGCGAGAGGACTCCAAGAGCTATTCCTGTTACGGCGTCCAACGGATCTATGAGCGCCATCGCCACCGCTACGAGTTCAACCCACGCTATCGCCAGCAGTTTGAAAATGCCGGGGCACGGATCGCAGCCACCTCTCCCGACGATTGGTTGGTGGAGATCATCGAGATTGTGGAACATCCCTGGTTTGTTGGAGTTCAATTCCACCCCGAATTTAAGTCCCACTTTCTCTCCCCACACCCCCTCTTCTGCGGATTTATTAAAGCATGTCTAAAACGAAGATCTTCCTCACCATAGGCCTCCTCCTAATCGGAGCTGGGATTATTCTCCTCTTTCTTTCCTCTTCCCGGCAGGAGGAAACATCGCCACCGACACAGGCGCAAGGGGTGAGCCTATACGGCTACGACGAAGAAGGTGCACTAAGTTGGGGCATAGAAGCGCAGGAAGGGAAGATGAAGGACGATAAGGGGAGCCTCTCCGAGGTAGAGGTCATCTTCTACGCCGATGGAAAGGAACGGTTGCAGGCAAGGGCCGATACTCTCACCTTCGAGAAAAGAGAGGTAACCCTCAGTGGGAATGTAGAGGTCATTCGTCACGACGGCTACCACCTCCAGACCGAGGCGATCACTTGGGTCGAGGCAGTGGGAGAACTTACCGCAACTCGGGTAAGAATTACCTTGACAGCGGCGAGGTTGGAAGCGGGACAATTTCGCTATGATCTTAAAAGCGAGCACTCTTTTCTCGAAGAAGGAGTTACTGCTACACTCGACCGCTCCCCCCCGCTCCATATCGTGGGGGACAAAGCGGAGGAGAAAGATGGGAGGCTGATCCTCACTGGCGGGGTATCGGTGCAGCGGGGTGAGGAAACCTACCACTGCGCTAGAATTACGTACGATCCGGGGACCGAAGAGACTCAACTTTCTGAAGAGGTGAATGGAACATTTCCCGCAGGGACGATCCGCGCGGAATTGGTCACCTTAAGCTCCGATGGACTCAGTACTGGCGGCGGGGTGCACCTCCTTCTCAACCACCGTTTCTTTGAAGGTACGGACGGTGCTTGAAGGGAAAGGACTGACTAAGAGCTACAAAGGACGACGCGTCGTTGATCGACTCTCCATGCGAGTCGAAAGAGGGGAGATAATCGGTCTTCTCGGTCCAAACGGCGCTGGAAAGACGACGACTTTTTACATGCTGATTGGGTTCATCGCCGCCGAGGAAGGGGAGGTTCTCCTCGACGGAAAGGACATCTCCATGTTGCCCTTCTACCGCCGGACGAGACTGGGAATCAGCTACCTCCCACAGGAGCCTTCGGTCTTCACTCGCGCAAGCGCGGAGGAGAATCTCGACCTCGTATTGGAATGGTCCACCGCGCCAGGAAAGAGGTTAAAAATCCGTGAGGAACTGTTGCACGAGTTCGGCCTCGAGGGTCTGCGCACGCGGTGGGCCAGGACCCTCTCCTCGGGGGAACGACGCCGACTGGAGATCGCCCGCGCGCTCGCTACCTCTCCTTCCTATATCCTTCTCGATGAACCGTTCTCGGGGATCGACCCAATCTCCGTAACCGATTTACAAGAACAGATCATCACCCTTAAGAGCCAGGGAATTGGACTGGTCATCACCGACCATAACGTGCGCGACACCCTCTCCATCACTGACTATGCTTACCTGATCAACGAGGGGCGGGTGATCACTGAGGGAACTCCAGAGAAGATCCTTAACGATCCGCTGGCTCGTCGATTCTACTTGGGAGAGCGCTTTCAGGCGTAAGCCGTTGGTAGAGGCGTCGCCAGAAGATGAATCCGCCAAAGCCGATGACGAGCACCGCGCTGATCACATGTGCAGCACGGACCGGTCCAAGCCACAGACTATCTGCGCGGGTGAAGCTAACAAGCGAACGGGCAAGCGAATAGAGGATAAAATACATCGCGGTGGAAAAGCCGTCATGATATTCCTTCTTCCTGATCCACCACAGGTAGAAAAAGATAATTAGGTTGAGGATCATCTCGTAGATCATCGAGGGATGGGTAGCAAGACCAGGGTAGGCCATCCCAGCAGGCGATTCGGGCGGGAAGTGAATTCCCCACGGGAGGTTTGTGGGGAGGCCGTAAGCGTCGCCGTTCATCAGGTTGCCAATCCGACCGATCGCCTGGCCGAGGATGAGGCTGGGGGAAAGGGCGTCGGTGAGCACCCAGAACGTCACCCTCTTCACGCGAGAGAAGATGTAGACGACAATCGTTCCAGCGATCACTCCTCCGTGAATGGCGAGCCCTCCCTCCCACACCTTGACAATATCTGCGAGATGGTGGCTGTAGTAACTCCATTGAAAGGCGACGTAGTAGATCCGCGCGCCGATGATCGCCACCGGGATCGTCCACAAAAGGAGGTCAAAGAGATCTTCAGTAGACAGGGCAAGGTTCTTGCGCCGCACCTCACTTAAAAGAAGAACAAAGCCGAGCGTAATGGCGATCACGTACATCAGGCCGTAGTAGCGTATGACGATCGGCCCGATTTTAACCAGGATCGGATGCATGACTTACCCCCATATATCGATATGATGAAGAGTATATGAGCGCCTACCGCGGAAGAAAAGCCTTACTCGCGCTGTTTGCTGGAGCGGCGATCGCCCTGTCCATGCCGGGCTTCAGGCTTGGTCCCCTCGCCTTTGTCGCTCTTGTCCCACTCTTTCTCGCCCTCGAGGAGGGAAAAGGGTTCTTGATGGGGTTTCTCACCGGTGTTACCTTCTTTGCCATCGACCTGCGTTGGCTACTCACCCTTTATCGATTCAACCCTCTCGTCGTCCCAGGCTACCTCCTTCTCGTTATTTACTTAGCTTCTTATTTGGGGCTGTTCGGACTCATCATGGGCTGGCTTGGTAAAAAATGGGGATATGATGGAACGCTACTCATCCTGGCACCTCTTTCCTTCACCCTCCTGGAGATCCTGCGAACGCACGGTCCACTCGGGAACGGTTTCTCAGCCCTCTATCAGAGCTTGTACCGTTTTCCCGAGCTGATTCAGGTGGTGGCTCTCGCCGGGCCGTGGGCCCTCAGCGCCGCGATCGTCTTTGTCAATACCTCCGTTTACCTTGCACTCCGTAAGCGACCGGCCTATCTCCTAACCGGCCTAGGAATGATAGGGTTCCTCGCTGGGCTCTTTTTACTGCCGATTCCACAGGACGGGGAGCCGCTCAAAACAGCAGTCATCTCCTCGAACGTCTCCCAAGAGGTGAAGCTCAACGGGCGAAACCTACTTCCTCTTTTAGAGAAGTACATCGCGCTGGGGAAGGAAGCAGCTACCCAAAACCCTGATCTCATCGTCTTTCCGGAGTCGATCCTCCCAGGCTATATTCTTCGCGACGAGAGGCTCCTTCCTGAATTCACCCGCCTTGCACAGGAGGCAGGTTCACACGTCCTCTTCGGAACAGGCGACATCCGCAGTGGAAAGATCTACAATAGCGTCGCTCTTATCTCTCCCACAGGTGAGATCTTAGACATCTACAGCATGGTCTACCCAGTCCCGTTCGGTGAATATATCCCGGGAAGGAGGTTGTTAGCGAAAATCGGCCTTGGCAGCTTTGCCGCCTCTTTCCTCCCCCAGGACCTCGCACGCGGGGAGGGGCTCACTCCAATTGGAGGGATCGGCACGCCAATTTGCTTTGAGTCAACCTTACCTGCTATCATACGAGGATTCACCGCTAATGGTGCCACCCTGCTCGTTACGGTGACCAATGACGCCTGGTTCCTGAAGAGCTCGGAACTGCGTGCACACTTCGCTTGCGCGGTCTTCCGCGCTGTCGAGACAAGGCGCTACCTGATCCAGGCAGCAAATGGAGGAATCTCCGGCATCATCGACCTGCGGGGAAGGATTCTAAGAGAGATCACAGGTGAAGGAATTATCTCGGCCGAGGTAGTGCAGAGGAAAGATCGGTCCCTATACACCCGCTGGGGCGAATCGCCACTCTACGCGGCATTCGCCGTGGGGGGACTCGCCGCCGTGCTAATGTGGAAGAGAAAGGGTCGCCAGGGGCGGAACCAGAACCGCTAGGGCGGGGAGTAGACCCCGCCCCAGTACGATCCTTATTCTATGGTTCTATGGTTACCGTCGCCTCGCCGCTCGCAGTGACCTCGTGCCCATCATCGTCTTCGGCCTTAGCGGTCACCGTGTTCGTAATGCTCTCCTCGACGGTCCCGGTCACCACAGCTTTGAAGTCGCAATTGTAGAAGCTACCAACAGGGATCAGCGGCAGCGGCGGCGTGCAGCTCGTAGTCTGCACCTCGGTCAGGTCGCCGTAGAGGTCATCGATCAGCGAGGTGAGAGTGACGCTCCTAGCGCCGGTGTTGTCCACGCGAACGGTGAAGACGACAGTGCTACCCGACTGTACCGAGGCGGGGTCAGCGGTCTTGCTTACCGCGATCGATGTTCCCCAGCAGGGTATCCCATAGGTAGCCAACAGGAATGGGACGTAGTATGGGCTAGGATAGGCCGGTACGATGGACTTCCCTGTCACTACCGCGGTGACCTCGTCTGGGATACAGTCGGTCGGTCCTACACCGTCACCCAGCACCGCGTTCATGTCGGTTATTCCATCATCTCCACCCAGATAAGTCAGGGGAATCGTCAGGGTTAGCACGGTTCCCGCCAGTGTGTAAGCCGCATCGCCTACATCCGTAAAGCCCGGGGTTTTGTAGATGTCGTAGTTACCCGCCGCATTAACGAAGAAGAGGGAAACGAAATAATCACTCCCGATCGCTTGTGCAGCAAAGGGACCACACGGGCAGAAATAGAAGTTTGCAGAAGGGATGCCGGTCGCCACAATTTCATCGGTATCAAAACAGACAAAGCCCGCGAGGTCTCCCGGGCCAACCGCCATACCCGGCGCGGGGATCGTCGGTGATGCAGTCAGGTTGATGGTGACGGTCAGCGTAGTGGAAGTGCGCGAGGTGCTTATCCCGGTGATGTCGTATGTTCCCAGGCCAAAGACATCCCCAGCGGCGTCAACAAGAGCCGCGTTGATCGGGGGCTTGATGGTGACGGTGGCGGAGCCGGTGATACTGGGATAGCCCACCCGAGTTGCTGTTATCGTGGCATTAGTGACGACGGAGACAGCCGGCGGAGCCATGTATACACCGGCTGAGGTGATTGTACCCGTACCCGGACCGCTGGAGACACTCCAGATCACAGCGACCGGGTTACCGAGGTGATCGACCGCGGTGAAGGTGACGGTCCCTCCCCCCTCCACAATCGCTGAGGTTGGAGTGACAACAAGCGATGTTAAGCGCATGCACCCTGCCAACGCCAATCCAATAACTCCTAAGATCAAGCCGACTAAGAGAATTCTCTTTGACATCTAAACCTCCTTATGGGACCCGCTAGGGGCGGAGAGATCCTCGCCCCTATGGCCCATTTTTACTATCTCTTATTGCAGGGTTCACGTTATCGCCGGTTAAAGTGAGTGGAGTAACCGTGCCATCTGTAAAGGAGACTTTATAGATGTTACAGGGAACGCCCACTTTTCTAACAAAGGCGAGTCCGGAACCATCCTCCAACCAGTAGGGACAGAACTCATCTTTAGTTGTATCGGTGATCTGTCCTGACGTAACAGTGCCTGTAATGAGACTGTTAACATACGCCTCCAGGGTGCGCTCATTGCTCGCAGTTCCAGTAGTCGAGATGTTTATGACGTAGATGTCGCTCTTTCCGGCCCCAGCTTTATTGCTGGAAAAGGCGATCTTTGTCCCATCAGGCGACCAGGCTGGCTTGGAGATCCCATCGGGGAGGTCAAGCGCTGGGGTAACAGCTGGGAACCCCGTCGGGGAGGCATCCCCATAACGGTGAGTATGAGCAGTGCTACTGGCGGGCCAGAGCTGCGTGGCAGTGGTAGTGGGGCTATTCCACAACCAGAGTGCGCTTCCAGTGCTTGTGTTGTTCTTCTCGGAGACAAAGGCGATTTTGTCGCTAGTCGGTGAGTAGGCCGGGGCCCAGGAGGGCGATTGTGGCAGCTGCGTTGGGGTCCCTCCCACAGCGTCTATGGTATAGATCTGCCACGTTGTGTCAGATGGCGTCTGCGCGGCGTTCGACGCGTAGGCGATCTTGCTCCCATCATACGACCAGCTCGGCTGGATCTCATTGCTCGGGGTCTGAGTCGTCAGTTGGCTTATATGAACACCCGTTACGGTCATGGTATGGATATCCCAGTTGGTGCCATCCTCCTCTGCATAGGCGATCTTGTCCCGCGTTCCACGGATCACGTCCGGGAACAGCTCGTCGTTCATGGGGCTGTCGTAGATCAGTCCGTCACCGCTCCCATCAGCCATCGTTCGATAAATACCGTAGTTGTTTCCACTGCGCTTACTGGCAAAGAAGACCATCTCTTGCCCAACGACGACTGTTGCACTATCCATCCCCGTTCTGCCATCGTTGTCCGTGACAGTCAGGATAACCGTGTAGATCCCCCCGACTGCGTAAGGGTGAGTGAACGAACTGGTAGGTATTGTTGTCCCGTTATTCTTGGTCGATCCATCCCCGTAGTCAACCTCGTAGCTCACGATCGTTCCATCTGGGTCGTTCGATCCACTGATGTCAAAGGTGACCGTCACCGGCACCTGCTGGGTATCTGCCGGAAGTGTCACGACGAGCAGGGCGATCGGAGCCTGTCCAAAGAACCCCCGACAAGCAGCGAGTCCCACCATCAAGCCGAGCAGAAGCAGAACGGCAATGAAGTGTTTGAGCCTATTTTTCCTAGCAGCGCTTCTCGTTGCAGGCATCTGTTTGACCTCCTCATGAGATCACTTCACAATGAGAATAAAATAAACACCAATCGCTCCAGTCTATCTCTCTTCGTTACTCTAATTACAGGGACGGTGGCCAGAGGGATAGGGAGAGTTCGTCACAGCCCGAGGTGACCGATGTCGGAGGCGAAACTTTCCCTGTGTGAAAGGTGTATATTGTAGGCGAGGAGGACTAAAGAGGCGTGTACCGCGTTCAAGATGAGGTGAGTTTATTGAGAGCATCATTAGAAGGGGAGACCGAGGCATGGGGAGAGATTGTTGTCCGTTATAAGGAGGCGGTCTTCGGCCTGTGTTTAGGGTTTCTACGCAATCGAGCCGACGCCGAGGATATCACTCATGATACCTTCATCCGCGCTTACGAAAACCTGCGACGCTACCGGCTTGAAAAACGTTTCTCTACATGGATCTTTACCATCGCTTCCAACCTGTGTCGCAACCGCCTCCGCCACCGCAGGTATCATCCTGTCATTTCTCCTTCCGACCCGGTGAGCGGCGGACTTGACCCGGCGGCGGTGGTCGCACAGGAGGACCGCTGGACGCGGGTGCGAGAAGGGCTCGATGTTCTTCCTTATGGCTATCGAGCCCCGCTTATCCTGCGTTACTACAATGACCTTTCCTACCGGGAAATCGCTGAGGTCCTCTCGCTTCCGGAAGGAACGGTAAAAACGCGGATCCATAGAGGGAAAGTAATGTTAAAACAGGCAATCGAGAAGGACGGAGTGATTCATTATGAGAGAGGATAACCTGGAAGAGACATTAAAGAACGTTTTGCAACGCGAGGTAAGCGACGAAGCGTTCCACATCGAGGGCTTGGAAGAGAGGATAGTAACTGAACTGGCCGGGCAGCTCCCCAAAAGCAGCCCCTTAGAGGCGCTCAAGCGGTTGTTGGCACCTACGCGTGGTGCACGTCTCGGCCAGCTAGCTGTAATCGGGGCAACGGCCGCGGTCTTCCTCGTACTTGGGGCATTCCTTGCCGGTCATCTTCCCTTCCTGGAAGGGAACCCTAGATTGGCGGTAACGCCGAGCGGAAATGAGGTTCTCTTCATCATGCCAGCCATAGGGGCGCAGAGCGTTACCGTGGTCGGAAGCTTCAACGACTGGGAGGCAACTCCTCTTTCCGACGAGAATGGCGACGGGATTTGGACAAAAAGCATCTCACTTCCACCCGGCCGTTATGAATACGCTTTCGTTATCGACGGTCGCTGGTGGGGACAAGATCCACTTGCCGATGAGTACGTGCGTAGCTTCGGAGAGTACAACTCCGTCCGCTACGTAGGGCTGGCAGGAGATGGCGCATGAACAGGTGCATTATGAAGGCATACCTCATCACTTTTGCGTGGATTAGCGTTCTACTTCTGAGTGAAACGGGTGTTGCTCTGGCTTCGCAGACCGATGTTTTGACCACCCTTCGGGAGGTTGGTTTGTCTTCAGCTACTGCTGTCCGAATCTCAACAGCGCTTGAGTTGGGATTATCCTTAGACCACCTGGGTCAATATGCGCCCGAGGAGATTGCTCAGTGGTTCAAGGTAAAAGAGGGTCCTCTAGATGACAAAGAGGCGATTCTCCTCACAATCACTCAGGCATTGGAAGACGGCCTTCCGGCTGCGATGCTTATAGATAAAGTAAAGCAAGGGCTTGGCCAAATCTACGACGATAAAAAAAACATTATACCTCAGCCCAGGCATCCTTTGCCACAGATCAGACACGAGATCTCCGTGCGAGCTCAACTTCTTGCCGGGGTGGAGGGTCTTCTCCATGGGAAAAATATCTTTGTCTCCGAAGAGGCGCGGGCTGGCTTAACTGTTCTTCCTCTTCGCCGTTTTGATGCCTTAGTCACAAACATTGCAGATGCTCTTGGAGACTACCTTGAGGGAGATGGGAACCCATATGATGGCTTCCTGCTCTATCAGGCAATGAGCACCCGCCTGCGGAACCAGTCCTCAGCGGAGTCGGTTATCCCTGCCGGGGAGTCGATTATCCCTGCCGAGGATGTCGATCTCGTCCTGGACCGCATAGAACCGGGAGATCTGACACCCACAGTTTTAAAAGCACTCAATCAATCATAAAAAGGAGGAAAAAATGATCAAGAAATGGCTAACGACGGGAACGGTACTACTGAGTCTGTTCTTCCTGTTAGGTTTGGTCGGTCTAGCCCAGCCAGTTGCTCCACTGGGAATCATCATCGAGCCTCCCGCACCAGGAGGGCTCGAAGCGATAATTTGGGTCGACGAGCCAGCGTATCAGATTAATGAGTATCTGCAAGTACACTTCGAGGTGAACGAAGATGCGTATATCTACGTCTGGGACATCGATCCTACGGGAGGAGCCTGTCTCATCTACCCCAACAACTACGAATCAAACAATTACGTCTCTGCAGGTCCGCATACTATCCCGGGAGTGGGAACATATCACCTACGGGTACAGGAACCTACCGGCACAGAGCGGCTGCAGATTGTTGCCACAAAGAGCTCCGTCGATGGGATTGTCCAGTTTTTCGGCGGATTCTCCCCAGGATCGCCATTCGCCTGTTCCCCATCGGGACGCCAGGCCGCAAGCCAGATAGACGTTGTCAAATCGATCATCGAGACAACGGTCCCTGAGGATGAACGGGCGTTCGACTTTACGAGCTTTGAGATTGTCTCCGGTCCAGTCGCACCGTACGGGACGCTCATCGTCAACTCATTTCCCCCAGGCGCCTGGATCACGCTTAACGGCACCTACGTCGGATACACGCCCCGCACCCTCCACGTCCGCCAGGGCATATACCGGATTATCCTAAGCAAGGAGGGATATCAAGACTGGAGCTACATGCGGTACATCCGCGGTGGAGACACGCATACGATTAATGCCACGCTCCAACCACTTCCCTCCGTTAACCAGCCACCGGTCGCCTCCTTCACCATCTCACCACCCTCTCCTGGGGTGTCGGAGTGGGTCCGCTTTGACGGTTCTTCTTCTTACGATCCTGACGGAACTATCAGCCCCTACAATTGGAACTTCGGGGATGGCACAACCGCTTCGGGGGTGAGTCGCTATCACCAGTTCACCGCCCCGGGGACGTACATGGTCACCCTCACCGTCACCGACGATGATGGGGCGTCCGATACAGAGACCCATACTGTACAGGTCGGCCCGACAAACCAACCACCGGTCGCCTCCTTCACCTACTCGCCACTTTCTCCGGGCCTCGGAGAGCAGATAACGCTAAATGCTACCATGTCCTACGACCCAGATGGATACATCGTCTCCTACCTGTGGGATCGTGACGGCGATGGAATCAACGACGCAAGTGGCACGCTCGTTACTGTTAGCTACTACGACGTGGGAGTGCACGTGGTTCGCCTCACCGTAGTCGACAACGGTGGCCTTTCCTCGACAATAACCCAAGGGATCATTATCACCGGGGGCGGCATTCCCGGTGGGCCGCCGATGGGCGGAATCCCAGGGATCTTCGTATGGGGCACTAACACATGGCACATCACAGTAAACGCTGGTTCCACCTGGACCAGCGCCCATAGCTACAAACTGGAACTGCGCACCGACGGCTCGTTTGAGAACGTCAACCAGACGATAAGCGGTGGGGTTGCCCCTATGGGAATCGTCCCCACCCCCACCGAGGGCGGCAAGACACTAACCTTCCAGGAAAGCTTAAGCAGTGGGAGTATAGATCACACCTTCACCGTCTCCAATGCAAAGAGCATCTGGATGAGCCTGAAGCTCGACATCGACGGGGATGGAACCCTGGAGGAATCGCCAAGCTTCGTCTACCTGCGTAACTTCATGGTCCACCCGTTGAGCGCCCCGTTCGTGGTGGGACTGCCGAGTGGGAGCAGTGGACCGCTTGTACCGCGCATGAACTTCAGGATTGGCCATGCGTTCACCTACACCTCCACGGTACGCTTCATCTGGTGGACGACCGATATCACCACCCTGGAAGGCCACTGAAGAACCCGCTATAGGCATAGCGAAAGAAAGGGGTCGCGACGTCGCGGCCCCTTTTTCTTCATACGTGAAGTTGTCCCTCAAGTTCCTCTCGGTGTAAGATAGCCGCGCGATGACAGGTCATTTTCTGGCGATCAATTGGGAGCTCAAACACCCTGAGGTCAGGGAAGAAGGGTTCTTCGAAGGGCCGTCCTTTGCCTCGTTCGACGCTCTTTTAATCGATCCGAACCCGGTCAGTGACCTCTGGGTGTACGACGTGCCCCCAGAGAAGGATGGGGTGCGTCGCACTTACACCGACAGCGATCGCGGGTTCGGCCGTACGCTTTCGCGCTTGATGGCGAAGCGCCGCGCTGAAGCGGCCGATCTCTTACACAAGGCAAGCGGCATCATCGTCTGTCGCTTGCGTCCGCGCGGAGAGCCACTGGAAGTAATGGCACAAGGTGCGCCCGGCGAGCGGATCGACCGCTACAGTTGGCTCCCCACTGTTTCACTCGTTGACCGCCACCATCAGCTCACCTTCCCGGCGAACAGCCGCTTTCTCCCACGATGTGGAAAGGATGTAGTCTTCGAGGGAACAGGAGATCCGTTTGAAGACTATTTGCACGAGTTTAAGGGGAGAATCCTCTATCGAGCCGTCTATCAGGATCTCCTCTCTACCCCGATCTCTCATTTCGCTACGGTCCTCGCCTGCAATAAAGTTGGAGATGTTATCGCGCTTCAAATTCCGTTCGATGAGGGGAGGCTTGTCCTCCTTCCTCCACTTGAGGGGGTCTCCCCAGCACGGGAAGCAGCCGCCTTGCTGAAGGCAGTCTCAACTGCGGTCCTTCATCCCGCCTTCGCCCCAAAGCCGGACTGGCTTCCTGCCTATCCCCTTCCCGGGGAGGATGCTCTGCGCGACGAACTTTCGAGCCTTACCAGTCGTCGGGAGAAGCTCAACCTTAAAGTAGAGGAAGTTGCCTCCCGACTGGAGGAAACGACGAAGTACAACAGGATCCTGTACTCCAAGGGCCGTTTTACCTTCCTTTCTGCTGTAGCAGACTCCTTCCGTGCTCTTGGATTCACGGTTGAGAAGTCGAACTACGACTTGCTTCTGCGCTCCGATGAGGGGGATGCCATCGGTGTAGCCTCGGCCTCGGAGGAGGCAATGATTGGTCTCGCTCCCTACCGACGTCTCCTCGACTGGGTCGACCGTGCTCGTACCGAAGGGGAGGGTCCCAACAAGGGAATCTTGGTGGTAAGTGGCTCGCGCGAACTCGATCCGAAACGGCGGCCGACTCAATTTACCCCCGATGTACTGCGGGGGTGCAAGTCACAGGGGTTCTGTCTCCTGACAACCTACGAGCTGTATAAGCTAGTACGGCAGGCACTCGAGGAGAAGGATAAGAAGGTACTGGCAACTTTGAGACGCAAGCTCCTTGAGTCCGACGGTGAGTTCCGCGGAAGCGGTTGAAGGTGGTGCTTCCCGTCGTTCTCTGCCTCTTCCTCGTTCCGGTGACGGCCATTGTTGCCCACCTCTTTGCCGCGGGAATGCGGCGAGCCTCACTTGGCCAACGGATCCGGGAATACGGACCCCACCTTCACGAGAGTAAAAGCGGAACCCCAACCATGGGTGGCGCAGTCATCCTCCTTCTATGGGGGATCTGCTTGCCTCTCTTACACTACTTTCAGCTTCTCTCTCGCGAAGGGTTGTTCATATTTCTCGGTGGCCTCTTGTGCGGAGGGATCGGGTTACTCGATGATCTCCTTTCCCTGCAACACAAGCGCTCGTTGGGCCTCTCCCCCTCTCAGAAGGTCATCCTTGTTACTGGTCTTACCGCCATTCTCTTCTTCTTGTTTCCGCATGCAGTACGTACCCCGCTTCACGTCCCCTTCTCATCGCTAATCCTGTCTCCCTCTGCGATCCTCACCTTCCTCCTGGTATGGAGCGTTTTCCTGGCGACCACGAACAGCATGAACCTGACTGATGGTCTCGACGGGCTAGCAACCGGAGTTACGATCCTCATGCTTCTCGGGTATCTTTTCCTCTCCCCCGAGCAAGAGTTTCATAACGTTATCCTTCCCCTCGGGGGAATCCTGATCGGTTTCCTGTGGGTGAACGCCTATCCGGCGTGTCTCTTCCTGGGAGACGTCGGCTCGTTCGCATTGGGAGGTACCATCGCTTCACTCGCTATTGTAAGTGGTACGGCGCTCATCCTCCCTTTACTCGCCGGGCTCCTCGTCCTCGAGTCGGGGTCGGTCATACTACAGGTCTGCTACTACCGACTAACCAAAAAGAGGATCTTCAAGATCAGCCCGCTGCATCACCACTTTGAGCACGCAGAAGGGATCGACTACTCCTATCTTCTTCCAACGGTGGAGTGGCCGGAGCCGAAGATCGTTACCAGGTTATGGATTCTTCAAGGACTTTTTGTCGGATTAGGGATCCTTGCCGCGCGACTTTAGGAAAGTCCCTGCTCGAACGCGGCCGCCCCACGCAGGCGCTTAACCGCTGTCGCCTCAAAAATAGGCATGAAACCCTCGAAGAACCGCGAGCCGCAGGTAAAGGGGAAACCCAACGTGGAGATATTATCCTTCACCGCGATCGGAAGCCCACGTAGCGGCAGATCGGCCTTCTCCCTCGCCTCGTCGATAAGCGCTTTCAAATCAGCAAGGACAAGGTAAGCGCGCACGTCCTTCTCCCTCGCCTCAATGCTCGCAAACAGCCCCTGGAGCACCTCTTCAATGCAGACCAAACTAGAGGCGAGGGAAGAGAGGGGTTTATAAAGGGTAGTCACGTCATCTCCCTTGATCTGCCGGAGGTGGGACTTGAACCCACACGAGGTGTAAGCCTCACAGGATCCTGAATCCTGCGCGTCTGCCAATTCCGCCACTCCGGCACATTAGGACGTTAGAAGTTTAAGTAGCCCTTCATCACGTGTCAAGAAGCCTTCTATTAACGCCAGTTAGCGTTCGCGCCATGCCGAAAACTCGTCTCGGAAGTCCCTGAGAGCCTCTAAATCGATCTCGGCCCGCAGCACCCCCTCCCGAACCCCGAGGGCAGCTACCTTCACCCCCCACGGGTCGACGACCATGCTCCGCCCCAGTAACCCTCTCCCCACGGCGTTACAGGCGATGATATATCCCTGGTTCTCCACCGCTCGCGCCTGGCAGAGACTCTCCCATGCCTCCATGCGCGCCGAGGGCCAGGCAGCCGGGATAAGGAACACTTCCGCTCCCTGCTCACTCATCCCTCGAAAAAGCTCGGGAAAACGCAGGTCGTAACAGATGGCAATCCCCAAGCGCCCAATCTTCGTCTTCACCACTTCACTGCCCTCGCCTGGGGTGAGGAGATCCCGCTCCTGCGAGCGGTAGCTGAGCAAGTGGGCCTTGCGATAGGACCCAATAAGTTTCCCCTCACGATCAAGAAGAACGGCGGTATTGTAGAGTCTCTCCCTCTGCCGTTCTACAATGCTTCCGCCCAACAGGTAAATCCCCAGTCCCCTCGCCACCTTACGCAAGAATGAGACCGTTTCTCCCTCAAGCGCCTCCGCCTTCCTCGAATAGGAAGAAAAATCAGAGTAGCCTACACGCCACAGTTCCGGCAAGAGCACAAGGTCAGCCCCACGCGCCCCATAGAGGAGACGTTCCACTCGAGCAAGGCGCCGGGCGTCCCCCTCCTCCACAAGCGCCGGTTGAATGACCGCTACGCCGATTTTCTCTCCCTGTCCAGATTCCTTCATGTTAAATTCTTAGTCTAACCTGCGTTACGGCGAACGTGCAACCGAGATCCCCGAGGGGACTTGGTTTTCAATGTGATATCTGTTACAATGCGGGACGTTTGACCCCCGTGTCGGGGTGATGAGGGGGTGGAGAAAAGGTGATAGGCGAACGAGCAGCCTTACGGTAGAGGGGGTAGGCATGGTCGATCTCAAAGATTTTCGCATCTTTTCCGATCTTAAGGGAAAGGACTTAGATAAGCTCCGGGAAAGCGTACGTAAGATCAAGTATGGCCGGGGAGAGATCATCTTCCAGGAGGGGGCACCAGCATTCGGTTTCTATCTTATATTCGAGGGGATGGTCAAGCTCGTCAAGCGCAGCATGCGCGCAAAGAGCCAGATCCTAAAGATTGTTGGCCCAGGCGAGATCCTCGGGGAGACGACTCTGTTCGACAAAGGGAGTCATAACGCTTACGCCAAAACACTCGAACCAGTGGTGGTCGGGTTCATCGAGCGCGGAGATTTCTTCTACTTCCTCGAGCGTCACCCAAAGACTATCTTCCGCCTGTACGAGAAACTCTCTGGGGAGCTCAAGGCGTTCCAGAACAAGCTGGCCGAGCGATCCTACTCATCGAGCAAGGAGCGCCTAGCCCGACTTATCCTCCATCTGGGGAAAAGCGGAGTAGAACTCTCCCGGGCCGAGTTGGCGGAGATGGCTGGCGTATCTTCCAAGACGGCAATTCGGACTTTGAGTGAACTCGAAAGCAGGTCAATCATCGCAATCGAAAGCCGCAAGATCAAGATTCTACGCGAGGATTACCTGCAAAAGATCATGGAGCCCTTCTCCGTAGATCTCACGACCAACTTGATCATCTGAAGCTCACAAGAAGAACGTCTCCCAAGCAGGTGACCGGTGTCCTTTCGGGTTCGACCTATATTTTTTATAGTTGCAATGGGCATTTCTAGCAATTTGGAGGGCCGAAACGTCGTTCAAGGACGGTTCATTATTGGTGAGCGGATTGAACGCGGTGGAGAGAGCGATTATTGTCATTATCGCGTATGGTATCGCGATCCTCGCAGTTGCACTCCTCAGTACCGCAGGCTACCCCCCTATCGGGCTTACCTTCACTTCTCTTTCCGTAGCTCTGATCCTCGGTGCTTACTGGCTACAACTTAGGGGAGGCCTTCTTCTCGGGTTAACCACAGCGTTTATCGGGATTCTGTTACTGTTATCCTTCGGGATGAAACAACCATCTCTCTTACTGGCCCTTGTGACAATGGACCTCGCTTTGGGAGGAGGGATCGGTCTGGTAAACCGGAAAAGAGAACTTCGCCGGGAAAAATGGCGGCGGGCGAAGAGCTTTCAGGATCGCTACGACGAGGAAATCTTCGAGAACTCTCTCAACGTTATCCACTTCATCGACAAAGACGGGACGATCCTGAAACGGAACGAGACCTCTCGGAGCACGATTGGCTACCCGACCAAGCGGTCTTTACAACTCTCAGAGTACGTCCATCCAGAAGATATTGACCAAATGAAGGTCGAGCTTTTGCGCCTGTTCGAACGTAGAGAAGTACGAGACGTAAAGCTTAGGTTCATCTCGCAGAAGCGCACGGTAATCCCGGTTGAAATTAAGGCAACGCGAGCGACGGAACGGGTAGCGGTGATGGAAGCGTGCAACCTCTGCCAGCAGGTGGAACTGGAGCGTCGCCTGATGGAGACGGAGGCACGCTACCGCTACCTGATCGAGGACGCGATCGACACCCTTGACTCGGGGATCATTATTACCGACAGCAAACGGCAGGTAGTGTGGGCAAACGAAACGCTCGCTCGCTTCTTCGGAATTGACCGTGAGCGCCTGATCGGGATTGACGCTCTGCGCGCCTTTGGTCGCTACGTCGGCGCCTTTGAGAAAGCGGAGGACTTCGGCCAAGTGGTAGAGGAGGCAATCGGGAACGGAAATAGAATCGACTCCTATACTTGCCGTGTCCGTCCCAGCCTGGGACGAGAGGAGCGGGTCCTCGAGTATCGATCGATCCCGATCGAGACGGAAAGGTATAAGGGAGGCCGCATCGACCACTACATCGACATTACAACGATAAAGCGGTTGGAGGAAGGCTTGCGCGAGAAGACAAAACACCTGGAGCGAAGCAACGAGAAGCTGGAGGAGTTCTCACGCGTCGTCGCGCACGACCTGAAAGACCCCTTGCGCACAGTGGAGACGTTCAGCGGTTTCCTACTAGAGGACTATGCGGACCGGCTCGACGAAGAAGGGGCGGATCACCTGCGCACATTGAAGAACGCCTCGGCTCGGATGCGGCAATTGATCGACGACCTTCACGATCTCTCCAGCATCCACATGGATGCCACTTCGTTTGAGCGAATCACCGTGAAGCGCGTCCTGGAAGAGATCAAAGAGGATCTTGATGTTCGCCTGCGCGGGGTCAATCTGCAGGTGGAAGACGATCTACCCGCGGTGATGGGAAGCAAGACGCGTATCAGTCAACTATTCCGCAACCTAATTGTCAATGCAGTAAAGTTCAACGACAAGGCGCTCCCGACGGTACGCGTCGGCTGGTCAAAGGAGTCAAATAACAGAGGAACGGTTGCGCTTTTCGTACAGGACAACGGAATTGGAATAGAATCTCGATATCACGAGAAGATTTTCGGACTATTTGAGAAACTGAACCCTAGAGAGCACTATGAAGGTACCGGAGCGGGCCTTGCGATCTGCAAGCGGATCGTGGAGGAACACGGGGGGGAGATCTGGGTGGAATCGGAGGTTGGGAAAGGAACTACGTTCTACTTTACCATCCCCAAAGCGGCAGCCAAGAAAGAGGTGAACATCCATGCTTAACCCAGAGAAGATCAAAGTCCTTGTCGTCGAGGATAACCCCAACGACGTCACGATCATCAAGCGGGCCATGAGGAAGAGCGAGGTCAAGTGCGAGCTGTCCTTCGCCCGTGATGGAGAAGAGGCTCTTAACTTCCTCTACCGCCAGGGCGAGTTCGAAGACGCGCCACGGCCCGATCTGATCCTACTTGACTTGAGACTCCCCAAGATCGATGGACTCGAAGTTCTGGCCAAGATCAAGGACGACAATCGCCTGCGGCGAATTCCGGTGATCGTTCTCACCATCTCCACATCCCAGGAGGATATGGTGAAGGCCTACGATAGCGGCGCAGCGAGTTATATGACCAAACCGGTCGACTCAAAGGACTTCGAACGCCTGATTCAAACCGTGCAGGACTATTGGCGGGTTGCCAGGACACCCCCCGAGTAAGAAGGACATACGACACTCTCTTTCTGGACTGGTGAGTCCACCATTCGTCGTAAACACCCTCTGCTTCCTTGACCCCTGCCCTCATGCAGCCTGCTTCCTACACGTAACCTATCGATAGCTTTAAGACAAGGAGCAAGAGATGCATGTTTGCTGCGAGGAGCCTGGGGACGCAAGGGGAAAAGGCCCTTATCGTTACCTCCTTACCTGTACCCTCTGCCCCTTCCTCGCACAGCCGTATGACATCTCCAGCCAGCGGTTGTTCAAAAGCTGCTAAGGTAGAGGTGCAAGAGAACAGCCAACGGTTCTCACCCTGGGAAGGCGGGTAAAAGGCAGCAGGCCCGCCTTCCCTAACCCCCAACATCTATACGCCCTGAGGTGTCTCCTTTAATTTCCTCTAGCCATCCCGACCAGCGCAACTACAAGTATCACTACTGCCACTAGGCCCAAGACCCTCGCCACGAATACCTCTTTTTCTTTCCCCACGCTGGGCGAAGTAAGCAACCCTCTTTCACCCTCAACCAGGAAAGCATGTACTGCACGCGCGAGGTCTTGCGCCTCTTCACGCTCCTTCCAGGTGAGCTCTTTGTCACCCATAGATGCGAGGTGCCTAATCGCTTGCAGGATATCATCAGGGAGATTCTCCGGCGGAGGCAAGGTCTCCTCCGAGCCCATAAGAATCGGTTCGAGTGAGGCGTCGATTCGGGCAATCGTCTCCTGGTTCATGAGGGTGCGAGTGGCAAAGGCTGCGTTGAACATCCACTGATCTCGCGCCTCTGTCAGGTTCTCCAGGGTGAGAGTAAAGACCTCGTCAAGGAGGGTCCTCAACTCCTTGATCTCTGCAAACAGTCCCTCGTCTGCTGCTTGCGCGAAGAGGATGAAGTCATTCTCTTCCATCGCGGCAATCGCCGCGATCTGTTCCTGGTAAGTCGCGCAAAAGGAAGCAACGCTCCCCTGCAGGTCGACAAGATAAACGACAGTTTCTACACGCTGTGAGTCGCTCTGAATAATTAATCCCATATGCAGCTTCCCAAGGTGCTGGGATAACTCCTCGCACGCCTTGTCCAGGCCGGAAGGGACGATCACTTCAGAGCCGATAAACAAGTAATTGGTATATGAGTCATGCAAGGCATATAGGGACGCAAAGGCGGTGTAGACGTCGGCAAATACGGAACCAATGTAGGCACAAGATCCGGCCGCAGGAAACGGAAACGAGAACACAAGTATAACAATAAAGGCCAGCAACAATAGGCGATGAAGCATAAACCTCATTGTAAGGCTGAAAGCAACGGTGAACAAAGCAGTCCGTTTAAAACTTGGTATCGCCTTCCTATGTGTGTAGAATGAAGTGAAAGAGGGCTGCTGGATTATTCAGCATTGGGCTAGAGGAAAAGGAGGTACCAATGAAGAGGATTTTGACCCTGTTGGCGGTAGTATTGTTGGGGATCTCCCTGGTCGGGATGATCGGCTTGGGGAACGGAAAGGTAGCTCTTGTGTTGGATGTCGGCGGACGAGGGGACCTCTCGTTCAACGACATGGGATTTTGGGGAGCGGCAAGGGCAGCCGAGGACTTCGGGTTGGAAGTCGTAGACGTCTCAAGCGCGACCCCGGCCGACTACCTGCCCAACATACAGGCAACGTCCGCATCCGGGGAGTACGATCTGATCATCGGCGTGGGATTCCTGCTTGGCGATGCGATGAACGCCGTCGCACCCAACTACCCCGATCAGAAGTACGCCGCGATCGACGTGGACACGTTCACGGCCAACCAACCCAACATCATGAACCTGGTGTTCAAGGAAGAGCAGATGTCGGCGCTGGTCGGAGCCCTCGGCGCGATGGCCGCTGCGCACCACGGCTACCGCTACGTCGGAGCGGTCCTAGGAATGGAGATTCCCGTTCTGTTCCACTTCGAGGCTGGCTACCGCTTTGGGATGGACTGGGGTCTCCAGAAGTACATGGAGCATGAAGGACTCGCTGAGAAGCCGGAGGTCGGCCTTCTCTCTGTGTACACAGGATCATTCGATAACATTGCTCTCGGGAAATCCACCACAGAAGCACAATTGGCGCAGGGTGCCATTGCGGTCTACAACGTCGCCGGCCCCTTGGGAATCGGTGACCTCGAGGCGATCACGGAGTACCACCTCAACGCCAGAACCGAGACGGGACCTCCGTACTACTTCGGCGTCGACGCCAATCAGGACTGGATGGGTTTCGGTATGCACACCCTTGCCAGCGGGATGAAGCTCGTGGACGTCGCCGTGTACAAAGCGATCGAGTCGGTGGTGAACGGAACGTTCGTCGGCGGGTCCAACGTGTTCGAGTTGTCCAACGGCGGAGTCAAAATCAGCAAGGCCAAGGACTTACTTGACTCGATCGAAGCGGGTCTCAAGGGCAAGAGGATCGAATACGCGGATCAATACACGATTATCGAGAACTGGGCTGAGAATCGTAACACGGTTCCTGCCTGGATCTGGGAGGCGGTTGACGAGCTGGAAGCGGCGATTCTCGACGGGTCGATCGTGGTTCCGACCGCGAATACAACCGGTGAGATCAACGCAATCCGCGACAAGTATCCGCTGCTGTAATTGGTGTAACGATTCTAAATGAGGCGGGAGAATGGGAAATCCCTTCTCCCGCTTCTTTATACCCCATACCCCCTGGGAGCACGGATGAGTACCGAGATTTCTGAACCCGGGCTCCGATTGTTCGGTGCGACGAAACGCGCCTTGCCCGCGCTCAACCCAGCGCTTGAGTCCTTGTTGGCCGTCTTCGTTGGGCTGCTCATGGGCCGGTGTGACAAGTAAGGAGGGTGCATGAGGGAGAACCAAGGGACATCTGAATCCCGTCTCTTGCGGGGTGTTCATCGAACCTTGACCGGGCTGCACCCGGCTTTGGAATCGCTCCTCGCTGCCTTGGTCGGCATGGCAGTCGGTGCCATCCTCATGCGTATCTGGGGTTACAACCCTTGGAAGGCCTACGCTGCATTGTTTAGGGGCGCGTACGGAAGTGCCTTTGGGCGGGCAAGCTCACTCGCCCGTGGCGTTCCTCTCGTGTTTACGGCGATGACCTTCGCGATCTGCATGCGCGCTGGGATGTTCAACATCGGAGCCGAAGGTCAAGTCTTCTTGGGAGCCGCGGCCGCGATTACTGTGGCATTCTTCCACCTGCCCCCTGGACTTCACCTGATCGTCGGCCTCGTGTTTGCGATGATCGCCGGAGCGGCGTGGAGCATCGGTCCAGCGCTACTGAAGGTTACGCGCGGCGTTCACGAGGTCATCTCGACTATAATGTTCAACTGGATCGCACGATTCCTTGTGTTCTTCTTGGTTGTCAACGTGCTGGTTGACCCGCGTCGAGCCGAAAAGACTCTCAGCATACCGGTTTCCGCCCGCTTCCCGGTTCTCGTCTCTCGTACGGACCTTTCCTACTCAATCTTCCTCGCCATTGCTTTTGCTCTCGTGATCTACTTCGTCCTTTGGCACACGGTGGTTGGCTACGAAATCCGGGCCGCAGGGCTTAATCCAACTGCAGCACGATACGGTGGTATCAACAGCAAGCGTACGATACTTCTCAGCTTCATCCTCGGTGGAATCGGTGCCGGACTGGCAGGAGCCAGTATTGTGATGGGACAACCCCCTACTTACGCGATGTTCAGCGGTCTGCCAATGATCACGAATACCGGGTTCGACGGAATGGCCGTAGCTATGGTGGGCCGAAATCACCCGATCGGAATCCTTGTCGCTGCCGTCTTCTTCGGAGGGTTGACCGCAGGAGGCCGAACAATGCAGATCTTCGCATCAACACCTCTTGAGGTTGTACGCGTGGTCACAGGCGTCATCGTGATCACAATGGCGATTCCCGAACTGCTAAGGATCTTCCCCCGCATCAAAGGGGAACTTGTGAAGATCTTAGCCTTGATCCGAAAACTGCATCAGAAGCGTGCCTCACAATCAGAGGAGTCGCCCTAGGGGGTCCACATGGACATAAGCCAAATCGGAAGTATCCTAATCATCACGCTGCATGCGATGGTTCCGATTTGCCTGACGGCGGTCGGCGAGATCATCGGTGAGACCGCAGGCCTGTTTAATATTGGGTTGGAAGGAATCCTGCTCACAAGTGCCTTTACTGGGGTTCTCGGAGCCAAGGCAGGGGGCGCGGTGGTCGGACTCCTTGTTGGAATGGGCACAGGAGCGATCATCAGTCTCATCTTCTCCGTGATCAACACATATTGGAAGGGAAACCAGATGATCACAGGGATCGGGATCAATCTCTTTGCACTGGGGTTTGTTGCCTTTGGCCTGATCGTTCTCGGTTCTCCAGGATTCCATCCTGTGCCCCCAGAGGGACGCCTGGTCGCGATTCGGACGCCCTGGGGCAGACTCAGTCCGATTATCTTCGTCACGCTGATCGTCCCGTTTGTGGCTCACTGGTTTCTCAATCGAACGCGCGCCGGCCTGATCCTGAAGGCGACCGGAGAGAGTCCCGAAGCAGCGGACGTCGCCGGGATCCGCGTCAACTTGGTGCGCCTCCTTGCCACGACGTTCGGTGGTATTCTCGCCGGCCTTGCCGGGGCGTACATCAGCGTTTCATGGATCGGATCGGTCACAAAGCAGATCTCGGCGGGGCGTGGATTCATCTCCCTTGCCACAGTGGTGTTTAGCGGTTTGAATCCCCTTTTGGCCCTTCTCGGCGCCTTCGTGTTTGGCCTGTTTGAGAGTATTGCGATATGGATTCGCAATCTCCCAGCCGCACGTATGATTCCTTGGCAGTTTGTCGCCATGATTCCCTACGTGGTGACGCTGCTCGTCGTGTCGGGAGCGATCGGACGGGTTCGCTTTCCCAAATCCCTGGGGAAACCGTACATCCGAGAGTAAGGGCTAGCTCCTCACACCGGCCATAAGTGAGCCAACCTCTGCCCGGTTCGCTCCCTTTCCCTCGACAATGGCTACCATCTCTCCTTCAAACATGACACCTATGCGATCCGATAGGGACATCACCTCATCTAAGTCTTCAGAGACGAGGAGGATCGCTGAGCCCTCTTCCCGCAGACTCATGAACAGATTCCACGTTTGGTTTAGAGCCTTAGTATCGAGTCCCTCTGTGGGGTGAACCGCTATGAGCACCCTTGGCCTTCTCCAGGTCTCACGAGCGAGGATGAGACGTTGAATATTCCCGCCTGATAGGATCCTCGTCTCCGTTCTCCACAGATCAGGCACAATGGCATTGAAGTTCGAGATCAGTTCTTTTGAGTGTTCCGTAATCCGCGCCCTCCTCAAGATACCACTACTGGAAAACGGAGAGGTTCTATAATCCTTCAGCATAACGTTCTCAGCAACGGTCATCCCTTCGATGACCCCGGCCTCGCGACGCTTTTCCGGAATGTGTGAAACCCCAGCCTTGATGAACTCGCGCGGCGGGCAGTTGGTCATATCTTTTCCAAACAGGTGGACCCGTCCCTGTGTGGCACGCCGCAACCCAGTAACGACCTCCACCAACTCGGACTGACCGTTCCCTGCAACGCCGGCGATCCCAAAGATCTCTCCTGCGTGTAGGTTAAAGGAGACACCACGTAGCGCCAATCTGCGTTCGGCACCAAGAGCGTGTACACCCTGAACCTCCAACACTACTTTCTCGGATCTATTTGTCTCCCGTTCAAGATGGATCGGAGTATGCTTGCCGAAGACCCACTGTGTCAGTTCGGCCTCGCTTGTCTTTGAAGCCATCGTCGTCCCCATCATCTTGCCCAACTTGAGAACGGTCACCCGGTCGGAGACCTTCATCACTTCCTTCATCTTGTGAGTGATAAACACGATCCCATACTCTGCTTGGGTCATACCCCGAAGGACGGCAAATAGGCTGTCCGCCTCTTCCGGCGTCAGCAGGGAGGTCGGTTCATCCAGGATGAGAACCTCAGGATTGTGATAAAGGACCTTCATGATCTCTACCCTCTGCTGCTCCCCAGCAGAGAGGTCTTCGATTCTCGCGCTGGGATCGACCTTAAGGCCGAATCGTGCTGAAAGCTCCCTTAACCTCTCCTCAATTCGGGAAAGAGGCACGGTGAACCCGCCATCAGATAGACCAAGTGCAACGTTCTGCGCTACTGTGAACGGCCGGACAAGCATCAGTTCTTGATGAACCATACCTATCCCGTAGGCGAGGCCATCCCTCGGTGACTTGAAGAAGACCTTCTTACCTTTCACATAGATATGCCCGCTTGAAGGAAGGTAAAATCCAGAGAGGATATTGGCTATCACTGTTTTTCCAGCCCCATTCTCCCCCAGGAGGGTGTGAACCTCACCTGCCCTGACATCAAAATCTATGTGATCCAGTATGAGGTGTTCCCAAACCCCGGGGAAACCTTTCGAGACCCCCTTCGCTTCTAGGAGGATCCTCCCCTTAGAAGAGCGCTGTTCAGTCTCGTCTTTTAACCGCGTTTCTTCTTCTTCAATCTTTCCTGGCACAGTTCACTGCCCCTTGGTTAAAATTCCACTTTTCAGTAAAGGCTCCTTACGTCTTATAAGTATAGCGCAAAGACTTCCGCGAGGTATGTACGGTTGACTTATCCTCCAGCAGAGCCTATGATGGTGTTATCAATATCACATCGGGGGTGGCATATCGAACAGAAAGTGAAGGTGACACCCTCGGAGGGCACCGTAAACTTCTAGGAGGTGGCAGTATGCGTAGGATAGTGGTTTTGGCACTAGTGGCCATTTTGGCACTAGGAATCCTGGGTTGGGCACAAGTGGGATCAAGCCCAGATAACCCAATCTACATGCTCCTTGTTCCCTCGACCGAGGGGGCAACCGTCGAGGCAGTTGGAAAGGCTATCGCCGAGGACCTGTTCGAGATGACCGGCCTGTACATCGTGGCAAGCCTTCAAGCCGACTACACGGCGATGATCGAGGCGTTTGCTGCATCGGAAGGAGACACGTGCGGCTTCCCGACGACCGACCAGTACATCCGGATCTACAACCGAACGGGCGGGAACGTCTCCCCGCGGCTTGCTGCTGAGCGCTATGGAAATGATTACTACTTTGCTAGCGTCTATGCCCGCCGCGACTCCGGGATCGAAACGCTGGAGGATATGAACGGCAAGATCTGGATCTACAACGAGACAGGCTCTACATCCGGCTACGTCCTTCCACACGACGTATTCGAAGTCAACGGAATCACCGTCGGTAGCGTTGTGGAGAGTGGGGGGCACACGAACTCCATGGTGGCGTTGATCGAGAGACAGGGCGACTTCTGCACCGGCTACGGCTCCCCGCCGCTCTCACCGGGATGGGTAAATGCGATCGCGCCAGACTTCCGTTGGCAGTATGGAATGGATCCGGAGATGTGGATTTGGGACCAGGCGCTCGGTGAACTCTACGCTCCGGGAGTGCGGGGGGTCTGCGTCGACCTGCGCCGCGCCGTCCGCAAGATTTACGATCTTGAGAACGTGCTGACGGATATCGGCGTCGTCATGACCTTCGGCCCGGTCCCGAACGACTGCCTCTGCTTCGGTCCAGGCTTCCCGGAGGACATCGCTGACATCATCGTCGAGGCGGTTAAGACCCACATCGCCACTGAGGAAGGGCTGGCCCTGTGGAATGACCCGAACTTCTACGAGTGGACCGCTGTCTCCGAGATCACCGATTCCTACTACGACTCCTACCGCGATCTTCTTGGGATCGAGAAGTAGGAGTCTGCGATAACGCGGAAAACGAGCCAAGATAGCGGGAGGGGAAAATCCCCTCCCGCTTTTTTTATAGGGCTAAAGGATTGATCATGGCCGATCACTTAGTAGTTGAGCACCTGACCAAGGTCTATGAGCGCGGTGATGTTCTCGCCCTGGACGATATCTCCTTCTCGGTGGAAAAAGGCGAGTTCCTCGTTCTCATCGGTCTATCAGGTTCCGGGAAATCGACGCTTCTTCGCTGCATCAACCGGCTGATCGAGCCGACAGCAGGAAAAGTTTACTTTGACGGGATCGACGTCACGGCCGCATCATCTCGAGATCTGCGCCAATTGCGACGCCGCATGGCAATGATCTTTCAGCAATTCAACCTGGTGAGACGCTCGTCAGTGCTCACAAACGTCCTTTCCGGACGGTTGGGATACGTCAACCCTTGGCTGTCGGCCACCCACCAGTTTCCCCATTCTGAGATCAAGATGGCGATGGCCAATCTCGAGCGGGTGGGGATCCCAGAGCAGGCCTACAAGCGTGCGGACGAACTCTCCGGCGGACAACAGCAGCGGGTCGGTATTGCCCGCGCCCTGATGCAGACGCCAGAGTTGCTCATGGCCGATGAGCCGGTCTCGGCGCTCGACCCCGCCACCTCCCACTCCGTGATGCGCTACCTGGAACTGATGAATCGTGAAGACGGGGTCACCGTGCTCGCCAGTCTCCACTTCCTTTCCCTTGCGCGCCGTTATGGAACCCGCATCCTCGCCCTAAAGGACGGGAAGATCGTGTACGAAGGACTCCCCTCCGAGATCGACGAGGCGCGCTTCAAGGAGATCTATGGCGAAGAGGCCGAGCAGGTTGAAGTCCACTAAGGCGAACAGCCTCCTAACACGGTTGGGGGCGATAAGACCAAGGCTATTCGCTTTTCTATTGGACTGGGCATCGTGGGGATATGTGGCCTACGCCGTCATGTTTCTCATCAATCGCTACTGGTTCGTTCGCTACGTGAACTTCTACGGCACGTTGACCCTCCCACCCTGGGGTTGGCCCCTCGTCGTCCTTGCGACCCTCGAGCTAGTGGTGCTCAGCCATGCCTTCGGACACAGCATCGGGTTGAGCCTATTCGGACTGGAGTTGCTCACTCACTCACATCGCTTCCCAACAGTGCGGGACCGAGCCAGCCGTTACCTATGGTGGCACGCCTCGGCCCTTTTACTTCCGGTCAGCCTGTGGCGATCAGGGCGGGAGTGCCTCTTACTCCACGACGTTCGATCAAAGACATGCATGGTGCCCCTCGCCGAGGTGAAGGACGAGCTTCCTGTAACCAAACCACGACCGTGGTACCTGACGAATCGCGGCTTGATGACGGTTGCTCTTATCGGGCTCACCTTCTGGGTCGGATGGCTGACAACGCAGATCAACCTGCAGCGCCTCTTCAGCCGCGCTCCCAAATCGGCTTACCTGTGGAAGGCGCTTGTCACACCCGATTTTGAACACCTCGCCATGCCTGACCCGGAGCTAAAGGACTCGATCATGGGGGGGATGCTCGAGTCGATCTTCATGGCCCTGTTGGCCACGATCTTCGGAGGTCTTATCGCCTTCCCTTTAAGTTTCCTTGGGGCACGCAACATCATGGGGTTCAGTCCACTCGGTTGGCTGATCTTCACGCTGGCGCGCGCGTTCTTCAACGTCTTCCGATCGATCGAGTCGATCCTGTGGGCGGTCGTCTTCGCGGTGTGGGTCGGGTTCGGCCCGTTTGCTGGCGTATTGGCATTGACGATTCACACCATCGCCGCGCTAGGTAAACTTTATTCAGAACAGGTCGAGTCGATCGATCCTGGACCCTTAGAGGCGATTGCTGCCACCGGCGCCCGCCGCTGGCAGGTCGTCCTCTACGGGGTCATCCCACAGATTATCCCCTCCTACCTCGCCTTCTCCCTCTACCGTTGGGACATCAACGTGCGCATGTCCACGGTGATCGCTCTCGTCGGTGGGGGTGGGATCGGGCGCATTCTTTTCTACTACAAGGGGCAGGTGGGGCGCCTCTCAAACGCGTGGAATCAGGTGGGAGCAGTGGTCTTTACCATAGTCGCTGTGGTCTGGCTACTCGACTATATCAGCGGCCGCGTGAGGGAGAAGATCATCTAGGATGAAAGACCGTTACTACGCCGGATTCATGCAGGAAAAGCCGCGTTGGATGAGAAGCCTCGCCGATCTGCGAGGGCGACTGTTCGTTTTTATCACTGATGCGATCGCTCTTATCTACCTGTGGACCATGGTCTCCTACTGCTCGAATACCTTCATGTTTCACACCAAAAGCTTTGTCACGCTCCCGTGGTGGGTGATGCTCCTCGTGGTTATTGAGGCTACCGCGCTGTGGGAGAACTTTGGAGTATCAGTAGGGATGAAACTCCTTGGATTGCGCCTCACCAGCGCGGACGGCAGCGCTCCATCACTGGGAGACCGCGCTTTGCGCTATCTCACCTGGCACTTCTCCGGGCTCCCCCTTGTGGGAGTGGTGGCAGCAAAGGATGGGCAGGCATGGCACGATCGATTAAGCGGGCTACGGGTGGTGGGCGCTGAGGATGTGGAGACGGAGAGGTACCCCTGGTACCGCCGGAGCTGGTCGATCGCGTTGTTGGTGTTGTTGATCGTCACCCTGGTGACGGCGATGCTCGTTACACGCGTCGACTTCGTGAAGTTCTTCACCGGTGCTCCGAAAACCGGCAGGATTTGGAGGGCGTTCTTGAGCCCAGAATGGTCACTTCTTGGTGATGGGATCCGTCTCCTCATCGTCACCGTCTTCATGGCGTTCATGGCGACGCTGTTCGGGGTGCTGATTGCGGTGCCGTTAAGCTTCCTCGCCGCGCGTAACCTCACGCAGGGGTTGATCGGTCGCACGGTGTATACGATTGTGCGCGGTGCCATGAGTATCACACGCTCGATCGAGCCGATCATCTGGGCGATCATCTTTGTCGTCTGGGTTCGGGTGGGGGCGTTTCCAGGTGTATTGGCACTCTTTGTTCACTCGGTAGCTGATCTCACTAAGCTCTACTCCGAGCGGCTGGAATCGATCGACCCTGGTCCGGTGGAAGCAATAAGGGCCACCGGAGCGAATAAACTGCAGGTGATCATCTATGGGATCATCCCTCAGATCATAAACCCCTACCTCTCGTTCACCCTTTATCGCTGGGACATCAACGTCCGCATGGCAACGATTATCGGGATCGTTGGTGGAGGAGGGATCGGCCAACGCCTCTACCAGTACACCAGACTCTGGCGCTGGAGCGAGGCCGGTTTGCTGATGCTCCTCATTATGATCGTTGTCTGGATGATGGACTACACCTCCTCCCGGCTGCGCGCCCGCCTCGGCTAGAAGAGCGGACCACAGATCTGTAAGAGTCGGGCCTTCCCCTTCTGAGTGATTTAACGAGTGAGCAATCGGTTGAGAGATTGAATGATTTAGTGATTGAGTAATTGAGTGATTTATCTCCACAATCTCTCAATCCCCCGCTCATTCAATCTCTCAATTCTCCGATCTCCCGATTAAGAGACCAGATTCTCCAGGTACTCCTGAATGTCCTCCAGCCCGTAGGTAGTTTTAAGCGCCTCGTTGTCCTCCAACCATGCATCCTTGATCGTATCATCACGCCTAATCTCGATGTCCTTGATCCCAAGG
This sequence comes from Candidatus Bipolaricaulota bacterium, assembly GCA_030606565.1. Lineage (GTDB taxonomy): Bacteria > Bipolaricaulota > Bipolaricaulia > UBA7950 > UBA9294 > UBA9294. The sequence goes on from JAUWGE010000001.1 coordinate 187,688, forward strand.
CTCGCCACCATTCGGTTGGCTTCCTCTTCAATTTGCCTATCCTTCACGCGAAATAGAAATCGGGAAAAATCCGGCATCTTTCCACCTCCAAAGCTAAAGTATACCGATTCGATGCGAGCACGTCAGGCTCTGCAAGGCTCGACTCCCCTAGGAGATCAGGATACCCTCTCAAGTATGCCAAAAACCACGTCTGGAAAGATCAAGGTCATCCGCGTCAAGGAAGAGGGCTGTCCACAGCTACTTGTGCTGCTTTCCGCAATCCATGCGGAGGAACACCCCGCAGATCCACAGACGCTCAAGGACGTCGAGATGGGTGTACGGGAGAGCCTTAAACGCTACGACGCATTCTCTTCCGATTCGAGTTGGTTCCTACTTGCCCTTTTCGATGGAGAGCCAGTCGGGTATGCCGCGCTTGTTCGTATTCCCAAACTCGACCAGCGCGTCGGTTTCCTCTACCTAGATGAGTTACATGTCCTCGATGGATACCGCCGCCATGGGGTGGGGACGGCCCTCATCGGGGAGGCGTTCGCACTCCTCAACAGGCTCGGGCTTGCTGGAATCCGCCTTTTAACCCGGCCACAGAACTCATCAGCGCAGCGTTTCTACGAGAAGCACGGTTTTTCCGGAAACCGCGCCATCCTCTACCAATGGGTGACTGGACCGAAGGAAGATTCCCTCCTAGAATCAGAGACATGAGAACCGTTGACCTGATCAGAAAGAAGCGCGACGGAGGAAAGCTCACTCGGGAAGAGATCGAGTTTTTAATTGAAGGATGCGTGGAAAGGAGAATCCCTGACTACCAGGTTGCCGCCCTGTTGATGGCGATTTACTTCCAAGGGATGAACGATGAGGAGACAATCACTCTCACCGACGTGATGGCACATTCAGGTACTATGCTTGACCTCTCGGAGATGCCCGGCTTCCCGGTCGATAAGCACTCGACCGGCGGGGTGGGGGACACGACTTCGCTTGTTCTCATACCTCTTCTTGCCGCAGCAGGCCTGACTGTGGCCAAACTCTCCGGCCGCGCTCTCGGACACACCGGGGGGACGATCGACAAGCTTGAATCGATCCCTGGGTTTCACACCGATCTTTCCCGCGAGGAGTTCCTCTCCCTGGTCAAGCGCTCGGGGGTTGCTCTCGCAGACCACACTGAGGACATAGTCCCGGCCGATCGGCTCCTCTACGAACTTCGCGATGTGACCGCCACGGTCGATTCCCTTCCGTTGATCGTCGCCTCGATCATGTCGAAGAAACTCGCCGGCGGAGCAAAGGGAATCGTCATCGACGTTAAGACTGGCGTCGGTGCGTTCCTTCCTCAGCTTAAGGACTCACGAAAGCTCGCAAACTCGCTTGTCTCAATCGGAACGCATCTCGGCCGAAAGGTCTCGGCCTTGATCACCGACATGTCGCAGCCGCTCGGGTACATGGTCGGAAACGCCCTGGAGGTGAAAGAGGCGATCGCCACCCTCAAAGGAGAGGGCCCACAGGACCTGAAGGATCTCTGCTGCGAGTTGGGGGCAGAGCTTCTCCTCTTTGCCGGAAAGGAAAGTGCACGAAGCGCGGCAATCGAAACCCTGCGCGGCCTCCTGCACGACGGCTCAGCCCTGAAGAAGTTTAAAGAGATGGTGAAAAACCAAGGCGGCGACCCGTCCATCATCGACGAGCCTTCACGACTTCCAACGGCAGCCACAAGGGCGGAGATTCTGGCTTCTCATTCAGGTACCTTAGTTGGGGTTGACGCGCTTGCTGTCGGCCGGGCGGCAAACCTCCTCGGCGCCGGGCGGTTCGTCAAACAGTACACGATCGATCCCGCTGTCGGGGTCGAGTTGCTGCGCAAAGTGGGTGACCGTGTGCAAGCAGATGAGCCGCTGGCGGTCCTCCACGTGAACGACGTAACAAACCTTGAGCAGGCACGCGCCCTGGTGAAGGAAGCCTACGAGATCCGCAAGGGCCCGATCACACCGCGTCCGCTGATCATTGAACGGATCACGGAAGATTGAATAATTTCGCGATTGAGAGATTTAGTAATTGAATCATTAAAGCTTTTAGTCGCCCGATCTCCCGTTTACTCAATCATCCGATCATTCAATCACTCACTTTCTAAAGTGAGAACGCCTCTGGAAGCAGGTCTCGGATCGTCGTGCGCTTGAACTCACCCTGTGGATTTCCCATAAGAACCTCAAGATCGGGGGCGTGCTCGTAGAGGACTTGGCGACAGGCGCCGCAGGGTCGGCAGTGCTCGGCGTCACATATAACCGCGATCTTCACAAAGTCGTGTTCCCCTTCAGAAATCGCCTTAGAAAGAGCGATCCTCTCCGCACAGATTGACAGGCTGTTCACAACGTTCTCCACATTCACACCTGTGTAGACCTTCCCGTCAGCACAGAGAAGGGCCGCCCCAACCGGAAAATTCGAGTAGGGACAGTAAGCGTACTTTCGCACCTCGATCGCCAGGTTCAACAGCGCCTGATCGTCCATCAGAAACGGATCACCAATCCTACACTGCCGGTAAGAGCTCCTACTTTGATCCCCCACCAGGTTGTTGATTGAGAAAGAGGAAGAAGGAACCGCGCTCGGCCGTACAACCGCAAAAACGGCGGCCCTACCTCC
>JAUWGE010000028.1 GCA_030606565.1 Candidatus Bipolaricaulota bacterium
GGTCCGCATACACCCGTCCATCACCAACTTATACGTGGCCTAAGCTCCTGGCTCAGACAAGAGTGTTTCCCCAGCAGTGCTGGTTCTTCCGTAATCGAGCTCTAAGCTCAAGCGGCACTCCCTTCACTATTGCCAACAGCACTCCAGTCCAGAGGCCCTTGGCTCGCCAATGGGTTATACTGCCCCATCGGGTCATCGCTTACTACGGCCTCATCCGAAACTCTCGACCCCTCCCATCGATTTATGTCTTATTACGATGGGTCTTTGCCCTACGACCTTGTATGGGCTGGTATCGAGAGGCTCCCCAATTTGCTCCGCGTGTCCTTCCCCTCCGTGCCGCCTTCTGTACCCCGGTGGACCGAACGGTTGCACATGGCTGTTTCTTCACCGTTCGCACTAGCCTTCGCCATCTCTGCACAGACTCGGCATCCACAACCCCACACTCGCCGGTTCTCGCGTGGGAAGCGTAACGAGGCTGCAAAGTTCGCTTTATGCTACGGCCCTGAAGGATCGCTGGCCCTACACCGGCAAGGACGTTTACTTCCAAGCTTTCATCTCTCTAAGTCACCTCCAAGAGACGTCGGATATACTATGCGGGCATACAGTCAATTCCCGCAGCCGGACTTACACCGGCTAGACACGCGGCCCTATGGGCTGCGAGCCAGAGAGCGCAAAGCGGAGTAATACTTCATGGACTCCTCATCTCGAATGAGCGCAGCAAGTTTCTCAGTTGAGGCGCAGAGATCTCCGTTGATCACAGCGCGTACTCCTTCTGAATACTCCGCTGCGCACCAAAGGGCGACCATGCCCCCTGCTGAGTGGCCGAGAGGGGCAGCGGGTTGGTCGAATTTTGAGTGGAGAAACGCAAGAATATCGCGGCAGTAGTCCTCGGGACGATAGCCTCCAGGAACGCGGCCTGACTTGCCATGCCCGGGGCCAGATCTTGAAATACAACATTTCAAGAGTAACTCAGCTCTCCCACTTTCGGCATGCAAGCGCCGGTTCAGAACTTTTGTCCAACAAGCCACCCCTGAAGGGACTTGAACGGCCTCTCAAGCGCTCAGAAATGTCACAGGATGAGGCGGTTTTCTCTTCCGCCCTGCTCTCTCACCCTTCTAGGAGATCCCTGAGAGAGAGGGAGTCAAAGAGCACTTGTACCCCCTGATTTAGCTGCTCTAACGCCGTCCTAACGGGACAGATCTCCGCTAGTTTGCACTCCGGAACAGGCCCGATGCAGTCCACCAAGTCAAGTGATTCATCGAGGGCCTGAAGGACGCGACGGATCGAGACGGTCTCTGGATCGACAGCCAAGGTGTAACCGCCACAGCGGCCCTTTTGCGTTGCCACCAAACCTGCTTCCTTCAGTTGGTGGAGGATCTTCTCCAGGAAGGGGGAAGGTAGGGCATACTTCTCTGCGATCGCACCGGCGGAAAGCGGTGTTAAGAGAGGGATCTTTGCAAGCTCTAGGAGAGCGATCAATCCGTAACCTGACTTCTTAGTCAGGCGCATGTTTCACGTCCCCCGCTGTCTTAGTTCCGTTTGCCACCTGCTCCTTCGCGAGGAAGGCCTTGTAGCGCTCCTCAAGCGAGGCCATCTCTTTAGCGAGCCGTTCGTGCCGCCGTTTGAGCGCATCGGGGATCTCATGTTGGTTCTGGGTAAGGTACTCGTAGATCGCCTCGTTTAACGCATCCGCCGCAAGCGCGGAACAATGCATCTTTACCGGGGGAAGCCCATCCAACTCGCTGGCTACGTTCTTATTGGTAATCGCGATCGCTTCTTTAAGCGTCTTCCCCTTGGCCATCTCTGAGACCATCGATGAGGTGGCGATGGCAGCCGTGCAACCAAATGTCTCCCAAGAGATATCACAGATAATCTCGCGTCCCTTAGGGTCTTTGTCGACCTTGATGTAGAGCCACATCACATCGCCACAGACGATGTTTCCCACCTTGCCGACGGCGGAGTAATCCTTCATTTTCCCCATGTTATGAGGATGGCGGAAGTGCTCGATCACCTTCTCTGTGTACATGTTCACTCACCTACCTTGAATGGGGAAATTGCACGCAGCTCTTCAACGACTCGGGGAAGGACATCAAGGAACGCATCGATTTCCTCACGCGTAGTCTGGCGTCCAGTGCTGATGCGGAGGCTTCCGTGCGCCATGGAGATCGGAACGCTGATCGCCAAGAGGACATGGCTCGGTTCGAGGGTGGGAGAGGAGCAGGCCGAACCGGTTGAGGTTTCGATCCCGTGCTCGTCGAGCTTCATCACCAGACTCTCGCCCTCGATCCCCTGAAAGCTGACATTGACAATATGCGGCAGGCTCTCGGTTTCATGCCCGTTCAACCTCGTCCCTGGGATGGCATGGATGGCCTCGATCAGCCGTCTTTTGAACCTTCGCATCCGCGCGGTAGTCTCCTCCATCTTGTTAAAAGCAAGTGAAGACGACGCCGCAAGTCCGACGATTCCCGGCGTGTTCTCCGTGCCACTGCGGCGTCCTCCTTCGTGGCCTCCACCGTGGAGAAGCGGGGTAAGAGAGAACCCTTTACGAACCATGAGAAAACCCACGCCCTTGGGGCCATGCAGCTTGTGGGCGGAAACTGAGAGCAGGTCAATTGAATCTGTGGAAAGTTGTACCTTTCCGTAGGCCTGCACTGCATCGGTGTGAAAGGCGACTCCTCGCTCCCGACAAATTGCACCGATCTCCTCTACCGGTTGGAGTGTTCCAATCTCGTTATTTCCAGCCATGATTGAGACAAGGAGTGTGTCTTTACGAATCGCATCTTTAAGTTGCTCTAGATCGATCCGTCCTGTCTTATCGACGTCAAGGGTGGTCACCTCGTATCCCTGGCTCTCCAGCCACTGGCAAGGATAAAGAACGGCGTGGTGCTCGATCTTGGAGGTGATGATGTGCCTCTTTTCTTCATGCGCAAAGGCCATCCCAATGATTGCGAGGTTGTTCGCTTCGGTCGCTCCGCTGGTGAACACGATCTCCGACGGTGAGACTCCCAGGATCGCGGCGATCTCTGCACGCCCCTTTTCGATCGCCTGTCGCGCTTCTCGCCCGGAGGCATGCAGGCTGGAGGCGTTCCCGTACGCCTCGCAAAAGTAGGGGGTCATCGCCTCAAGGACCTCGGCTGCTACGGGAGTCGTTGCGCTATTATCAAGGTAGATACACTTGTCCATTTTCTCTCACCGGGAAAAGCATACCAAATTGGTCGGTCTTTTCAAGGGGATCACCACCGAAACAAGACCTGGTGAAACATGAGGCTTTCTACACGCAGGAAAACGACAGGAGCCTGAGGCATTTCCTCAAATCAAAGCGTCGAAGAACTCACACCCTTTTTTAAGTGCCGTGAGCGGATCACCCGGGGAGTGAAGCTCTAACACAGCAGGACCTTCGTAACCAATTACACCAAGCGTTCTTAATAGATCCAACCAGTCAATCGATCCCTCACCAGGGAGGCGGTGATCATCTTCGTCTTGCAGGTTGTCATGCAGGTGCAGGTGGATAAGCTGACCGCGATAACGCTCGAGATAGTTACGGATCGGCTGACGGCCGGCGTCCTTTGCAAGGTGAGCGTGGCCGACATCGATACAGATGCCCAGGTTTGTTCTTGCAGGGTCGTGCCCAATCTCGTCGAGTACTCGATCCAAGGCCCACAGGCTGTCCACCCCATTTTCAAGAGCAAGCTGCACTCCCGCTTCCTGCGCTGTTTGTAGCAAGCGTCTGATGGCAGGAAAGTCGGGGCGCGAAGAGGGGTCGTAAAGGCCGAGGCTTCCCTTGTGAAGAACAAGGGTGCGAGCACCGACGGCGTGACAGAGCGCGATCTCGCGCTTCAATCCGTCAGGGTCCCACCGCCACAATTCTCGGTGTGTATGCATGGAGACAAACGGGACTTTCTCGCAGATACAGCGAACCTCTTCCACCGTCTGAGAAGTCGGCTCTGGGTCATCCTCTCCGCGAGATGCCCAGAACTCAACCCCCAACCCGAGGGAGACGATTCCCCCCACTGCTCGCGTCAATGTCGGCCAAGCCGAAGGAGCGCGTCCGTAGAAAAAACCCTCGACGCTCGCGCCGAGCACTATATCCGCTCTTCGATCGGTCAGGAGCCAATCACCTCGGTCTTCTCGGTGAACTTAACACCCATCTGGGCAAGCTCAGCCAAAACCGGGTCGTAGATCTCTGAAACAACCGGAACCTGGACCCCGACAAGGTCGATCTCTCCCAGAAGGATCAGCTTCGCCGCGATCGCCGCCGGCAGCCCCACCAACCGCGACATTGAGGAATCTCCATACGGAACCCCGTAGTCGATCAACGTGGAGGTAGTCTTCTGCGTGCGATCAGAGTAGCGGGAGATAAACTCATGCTGCATCACCAACATATCCCGTTCAAAAGGAGCATAGTGCATCTTGTCAAGCATCCGTGTGGCCAACACATCCAGAGGAGACTTGGCACCTTGTGGCAAGGGATCGTCGCTCAAAAGGCCAAGCCACTCCATATTGGAGATTGCAGGAGAATCCACATCGAGGTTCAGGAACGCAGCGAGATCGGTCTTGAGGTCTTCGCCCAAGCTCCCAATCAGCACAGCAGTAAGGCCACGAAAGGTTAGCCCAACAAGGCCGTCTCGCTCTGCCTCATCGAGAAACCCCAGTTCGGCGATCTTATTCATCGTTTCGCACCAGCCCGGATAGCGCAGCGTCCCGCGGAACATGCCCTTTACGCCCGAAATCCCATAGGTCTTTATGTAGGGAATGGCGTCGCGATTGGGGTATCCCTCAAGCGTACCGAGGCCTTCGATCGTCACTGGCCAGTGATGGGTAAACAGCTCCTCTCCGGGGATATCCACCACCTTGCCATCCTTGAGGTAGCGGGCCGGATTCTTCCCGGCAAGGACCACCCCGCGCGGGCTCCAGGAGAACTTATAACCAAAGGGATTGTCGTTTGCCTCCGGTGCAGGAAGCCCGCCGCAGTAGGAGGAGAAACTGACAAGCTCTCCACCACTTGCCTTAATTTGATCGATGACCTGCATCGCCGACATGTGGTCGATCCCCGGATCAACCCCGATCTCGTTTAACAGGATCACGCCAGCCTTTTTCGCATCAGCGTCGAGAGCTCTCATCTCATCCTTAACGTAGGAGGCAGTGACCATGTGTTTCGTATGTTTGATGCACGGCTTTGCCACCAGCGGGTGATAGACGTAAGGCAGCAGGCTAATGGAGAGATCGGCCTCACCGATTAGCCGTTCTAGTGACTCATGATCGCTTACATCGAGCTGCTGCGCTATCCCGTTTTTTGCCTCTCCGATGAGTTTCTCCGCCTTCTTCAAGGTACGGCTTGCCACCTTAACCTGAAATCCCTCCTGATCGAGGAGGTAGCGGACCAGAGGGCCGGCAACGAGGCCGGCACCAAGGACCAGTACTTTCTTCACGTTAGGTCTCCTTCCTCACGCTCCGGGGTCCTAAAGGTACTTCTTCAGGTAGCTATATTCAGGGGTCAACTCGCCTCGATAGGCGATCACAGCCCGCTTGATCGGTGCAGGAAGATCGCACGCATCAAAATCACCGGTGAAATCGGCCTGCGCGATCGCGGGAATGTAGGCCTTCAGCACTCCGCTAAAGTAAATGGAGGCCTCACGCGGAAGCTCGCTTGGAAGGATGTCCACCGCCATGATCACTGGTCCATTTCCTTCCACCCCGCTAATTGCACGATCGGCGACCGGGTCGTAGACGTAGACCGGATCGTCCGGTTCGGTCGCTTTTACCGTGCACTCGATTGCCCCCTCCACATCGCAGCTTATGTCCCCGATCACTCGCAGGCGTGGCTGGCCCTTCTCATACATCTTTTTAACCACTGCCTTGGTAACTAGCCGGGGATAGACCGTGTCCCAATAAATGGCATTGACAAGGACACTCAGATGCGCGAGGTAGCGCTTGAAGATGCCCTGGTAGCGCTCAGGGTGCTGGTAGTACTCTTGCAGGTCGAAAGGTCGCTTTGAGTCGACCCGCTTTACCATGTCCTCTTCCTTGAACACAACCTTGTAAACCACGCGGTTTGACGTCTCCTTTTCCTTGTGGAGTGTGCGAAGCTCCTCTGGGGCGATCTCGCAAACCGGAAGAAGGGCTAAAATCTCCTGCGCCCCGCGCGAGACGTTCCCATAGCCAGCAAAACCGACAACCAGAGGAGTGATCGCCTCGGGCAACCCTGCATCTGCAATCCGCTCGCCAACGCGCCGGATCGCCTCCCTCGCCGCGGCGAGATCCCGGTAGTCCAGGGCACGGTTGACTTCCTCGAAGAAATTGGGAATCCCCTCCCAGGCAAGGCGCTTACCTAGCGCCCACAGGGTATCAATCATCCCGGCAAGACCTGCGTAGTTGCCGAAGAAGATCAGCCGACGGCCATCCTCGTCGGTCACCTTTTCGTAGTCGATCAGGGTGCAGCGAAGCTCGAGCATGCGGCTCAACATCGCCATGTTGTAGCTCTGCCCCTTGATCGTGTGCGAGAAGAAAACGTAGGTCTTCTCTTCCTTAAAAACCGGGATAGGGATCTCCTTGATTCCAAAGATCACTGAGCAGGAAGCAAGATCTTCCTTGACCTTTATCCCAACTCGGAGGTACTCTTCGTCGGTAAATACCCGCTTCAGCGAAGATTGGACGATGACCTCAACACCGTGCTTTTGCGCAAGTTCATGGACATCTTTTGGAGTCAGCGGTACTCGTCGTTCCAATGCGTACATGTCTTCCCGCCGTATTCCAATAGAACGGCCGGCCATTGTTCTCACCTTTTACGATTTTAAGTATTTATTCTCGAAATACTCCTCCAGCTCGGAGAAGTGGGCTTTAATGGCCTTTTCAACTATATCCACATCGCCGGTGCGAATCGACATCGAATGGCCGCGAAACCATCTCACTTGCCACCCGCAACCTTGGCCAGGGCGGCATCCAGGACATCCAACCCCTCGTTAAGCTGCTCATCGGTGATGGCGAGAGTCACCAACATACGTAGCACATTTCCATAGAGACCGGCGCTCGGCATGATAAGCCCATTACGGAGGCATTCCTGCACCACAGCAGAACACTCCTTCTTGGCCGGCTCCTTTGTGACCGGGTCCTTGACGAGTTCCATGCCGACCATGGCGCCCAGGCCGCGCACGTCGTCAATGATGGCGTACCTGCGCTTCACGTCCTCAAAACGTTCCCGGGTGAACTTACCAATGGCGACCGCTCGGTCGAGGAGCTTATCCTCTTCTACGATGTTCAATACTTCAATCCCTGCTCGACAGGCGATGGGGTTGCCGACGTACGTCCCTCCGATCGAACCTCCTGGGATGCGATCGTAGATCTCTTTCTTTCCGATCACACCAGACAGCGGGAGTCCGGCCGCGATCGACTTTGCCATAGCGATGAGATCGGGTTCGATGTCGTAATGCTCGATGGCGAAAAACTTGCCTGTGCGGCCGAACCCGCTTTGAATCTCATCGGCGACAAAGAGGATCCCATGCTTGGTGGTCAGTTCACGCAGATACTCCAGAAATCCATCGGCTGGAACGATGAACCCACCTTCTCCCTGCAGTGGTTCAATGACCACAGCGGCAACCTCTTCAGGGTCAACCAGCGCGATCAACGCGCGCTCAAAGTCCTCAAATTGCATGTTGTTGCGGTACGGGTTGGGAAGGGGAAGGCGGTAGATGTCCGGTGCAAACGGCCCAAATCCTGCTTTGTACGGCGATGCCTTGTGCGTCATGGTCATCGTGAGAAGGGTGCGGCCGTGGAACGCTCCCTCGAACACTACGATCGCCTTTCGCTTCGTGTACTTGCGGGAGATCTTGACCGCGTTCTCGATCGCCTCAGCCCCGCTGTTGAAGAAGGCCACCTGTTTCGGAGAAGGTCCGGGGGCCAGCTTAGCGAGACGTTCAGCAAGTGTGACAAATGGCTCGTAAGGGATCGCTGTGAAGTCCGTGTGCGCGAACTTGCCCGCTTGGTCGCGAATTGCCTCAACCACGCGATCTGGTGTGTGACCGACGATCAGGCAGCCCCAGCCACCGGTAAAATCGATAAACTGATTCCCATCCACATCTTTCACCAAAGCACCCTTTCCTTCTGCGATAAAGAAGGGCGCGAGCGTCTCGAATGCAAGCGGTACATACCGCTCCTTTTGGGCAGTGATTTCACGCGACTTCGGGCCAGGGATTTCCGTTTTGATCGATATAGCGCTACTGCTCATACCATACCTCCTAAGAATCTAGATCTTGTACGCTCAATCTCACTAAAAACTGTCCAAAAGGTCTATCAATTCTACGCTATCCTCCCCCCATCACCCTTTCTCAAGATCTATCACACCATTAGTTAAAACCGTGTACTACCTTCCAGGCCTCATCTTCAAACGAAACGTCAAAAATCGAAACTAGACTAACCAATTGCAACCCTAGTTTAGACATCGAGACGGTTCTGTTCATGACCACTCGCAGTTTCTGTTTTCCGTGCTTCTTACTCGTAAAGGAGGTCAAATGCACTGGGAGCGATGCCAGCCCGTTTGTCTCCAAGACAGCTGGGAAACCTCCGTTTGCAACTCCTAGCTGGTCAAATCGGCTTGAGTAGGGCCAGGACAGCAGAGCTTGCTTATCAAATTCAATTGAACAGTAATTGGATGTGGACTCCCTTAACATCTTATGCCAACGTTTAAGGCTGGTTCTCGTTTTCTCGCATTGGCACATGCCGAAGCATCTTTGCAAGCTCATTGAGTATGACTCTTTCTAGTCCACATTTTACCAATACAGGTATTTCCAGCATACACTGACGGAAGTGGTAAAGCAAACCCTACTACACCGGACGTTCATTAACTGTGCCCTTGACCTACCCTATTCTATGTACCACTTGCAGTGAGAAGGAATGTTCCCTGATCGATGGAAACCAAAGCACCGAACTTGGCCGGAGGACTCACCATCCTTTTCCCAATAGATCCTTCAACGCGTCGATATCCATCGTTTGTTGGGCCACGATCTTCTTTAAGCGTCTGTTCTCATCTCAAGTTCCTTCAGCCTGCGCAGTTGTGCCTCGTCCATCCCACGGTACTTGTTCCGCCAACGGTGAACGGTTGTCTCCGAGACGCTTTACTCGCGGCATACCGAGGCGATCGTTAAAAAAATCTGGTGCCCTCGGACATTTGTCCTTTGGGCACCAGATTATCACCTTGCTGAGCCAGAGCCTTTGCAAGGCGCGCTCAAGCTAGCCTTTCTTCTCTTCCTTGTTAAGGTATTGAAGAATCGCGTCGACTACTAAGTAGTTGATCGACCGATCGCGCCGTTCACTCAAACGGATCAGACGCTGGACCGGCTTTTCTTCCATCTTCTTTTGTGGAATGTAGATGGAGAGCTTGTCGAGGATCTCCTTCTTAGCCATGTGGTTCACCTCCTCATCAAGGAACTTATTCCCCCTCTTCTCATGTGCTTCCCACTGAATTGACGATCCTTCATAGGATACCAAGATATCCAGTCTGTTCTATGCCAGGAACCAGAAAATTTCATGGAAGAAATATGGAAGAAAAGCGTGTGAAAGTTTGTTCCCCCACTTGATCACTTCGGAGATTATATTGAGAAGCGGCAAAAAAGCACCCCCACCACCCGGAGAGGGCAAAGGGAGCGCTTAGGGCACATGAGCCGCGATATGGGCTCAAGGCTTTTTACCCTAGCACAAAATGGCGTTACAGGTCAAATGTCAAGCATCCATCTCACCCTCTTAAGACTCGAAACAAGAAGCAAGAAAGACTTGGTGGGTGGTACAGGACTCGAACCTGTGGCCTCATGCACGTCAAGCATGCGCTCTCCCAGCTGAGCTAACCACCCATTTAAGAGGCGGCGAGCGGATTCGAACCGCTGAATCAGGGATTTGCAGTCCCTTGCCTTTCCACTTGGCTACGCCGCCAGGCAAAAACAATTATAGGATCTCCACCAGGCACCGTCAATCAAGGCTATGATCCCAGGTTGACTGAGCAATCTACGCAGTGCTGTATGGAAAACTCTTTAGACAGGGAGATAGAAAATCAGTGGCGCAGGGCAATGAGGTAAGTGAAGTCGATCCCGTCGTCGTCGATCTGTGTTTGTGCCCCGAATTCCGCCTCGCAGTGGGCGGCCATCTCCTCGGGCACGCTAGTGAACTTCAATCCTTCTTTTCTTCCAGTGACAAGGTGCGAGAAGACGATTCCCACTCTACAAGCAGCAAACGCGATCTTGAGGATCGTCATCATCGTCACCATCGGATCGTCACCGATCGGGTAGCCGAGGACGCTCAGGATGTAGCCGGTGTCAAAGCTCCCTGCGACGAGAGGATCGGTCAGGACGTCGAGCACCTCGAACGATGCCCCTTTGTGATCGCCAAAGCGGCGGCACGCCTCCTGCACCATCCGCTCGCTCACATCGATCCCGTGATAGCTCTCATAGGGGAGGCCCTCAGCGTCGAGGAACGAAAGAAGGTCTCCGAGGCCGCAGCCAAGGTCGAGGATCCTTCCTCTCGGCGGCAGGAGGGAGATCGCTCGCTCGAACAATCGTCGCTGTGCCTGCACGCTAGAATACTCAAGGATCATCATGTCGTCGCCGGAAAAGGCGGTGTGGCGTGCATCGTAGAACGCCCCGCAGGCAGCGGTATCCGGGAAACCGGCGGGGGTGTAGCGGAACATGCGGCGTTTCAGCCGCTTAGGGAGCAGCCGAAAGGGATTCATCCTTCGATTCGCTACTCGTTTCGGTCTTCTTCGCCCGCATGAGCACCTCGTCGATCGCGCCGACCATGTAGAAGGCCTGCTCAGGAACCTCGTCCAGCTCCCCATCGACGATCATGGCGAACCCCTTGATCGTCTCGTCCAGCCTGACGTAGACCCCGGGTCGGTTGGTGAACTGGTCGGCAACGTAAAAAGGCTGACTCATGAAACGCTGCACCTTGCGTGCCCGACGCACCGTTAACTTGTCCTCCTCAGAGAGCTCATCCATTCCCATAATGGCAATGATGTCCCGTAGATCCTCATAGCGCTGCAGGATTTCCAGGGTCCGCTGGGCCACGCGATAGTGTTCATGTGATATGACGTGAGGATCGAGCATGGTGGAGTTGGACTGGAGCGGGTCGACTGCGGGATAGATTCCCTTCTCAACGATCTCGCGCGCCAGGGTGATCGCCGCGTCGAGGTGGGAGAAGACGGTTGCCGGTGCCGGATCGGTCAGGTCGTCTGCCGGGACGTAGATCGCTTGTACCGAGGTAATGGAGCCTTTCTTCGTCGAGGTAATCCTTTCCTGTAACTCTCCCATCTCCGTGGCTAAGGTCGGTTGGTAGCCCACCTCGGACGGCATGCGGCCAAGCAGTGCCGACACCTCACTTCCCGCCTGGGCGAAACGAAAGATGTTGTCAATGAACAGCAAGACATCCTTCCCCTCCTCATCGCGGAAGTACTCGGCCAGGGTGACCCCTGTGAGCCCTACCCGGAAGCGTGCCCCGGGTGGCTCGTTCATCTGACCATAGACGAGGGCCGTGTTCTTCAGTACACCAGTCTGTTTCATCCCAAGGTATAGGTCGTTCCCCTCACGCGTTCGCTCCCCAACCCCAGCAAAGACCGAGTAGCCAGAGTGCTCGTAGCCAATGGAGCGGATCAGCTCCATGATGAGAACAGTCTTTCCCACGCCAGCGCCGCCGAACAGGCCGATCTTTCCTCCTTTGGGGAACGGAGCGATGAGGTCAACTACCTTGATTCCCGTCTCGAAGATCTCGGTCTCGGTCTCCTGATCCGTAAGTGCGGGGGCGTGACGGTGAATCGAATAGCGCTTATCCGTATCAAGCGGTGGGAGCTCGTCAATCGGCTCCCCGGTTAGATTGACCATTCTCCCCAAGGTTTCCGGACCGACAGGGACCGTGATCGGCCCGCCAGTGTTGATCACCTCGGTCCCGCGGGCAAGCCCGTCCGTTGAATCCATCGCAATCGCTCGCACCACATCGTCTCCCAGGTGCTGGGCGACCTCAAGGATGAGGTCCTTCTCTCCTTCCCGTTTGATACGCAGGGCGTCGTTCACACGCGGCAATTCCCCTTTCTCGAAGCGGGCGTCGATTACAGGCCCCCTCACTTCAGTGACAGCCCCTGTTCGTTTGCTCTCTGCCATCATCTCGCACCTCGATTTAGTGATTGAGTAATTTACCGATTGAGTGATTTAATGATTGAACGTTCAATCTCCCAATCCCTCAATCTTGCGATCACTCAATCTCTCAATGCTTCTGCCCCTCCCATAATATCGGCAATCTCGCGGGTGATCGACTGCTGCCGCGCCTTGTTGTAGGTACGGGTGAGTATCTTTAGCAGGTCATCCGCGTTGTTAGTGGCATTCTTCATTGCCTGGCGGCGGATTGCGTGCTCGCTCGTCTTCGTCTCTAAGAGCACGGAAAAGAGCTTGCCCTGAAGGTATAAAGGAAGAGTGAAATCGAGCATATCCGCCAAGTCAGGCTCGACAAGTGCCTCAGGCCCCCTCGCCTCCACCCTGATCGGCAGGATCTCCTCTGCAACAATACGCTGTGCCAAGTCGGAGATAAACCGCATGCCCACCACCACCACCCGGCCTACTTTTCCTTTTATGTAAAGGGAAATAAGATCCGATGTCATCTTCTGTGCCATTGCCGGGGTCGGGTTCTCATAAAGGTGAACGTAGCTTGTAAGCATTTCCACACGCTGACGAGCAAAGTATACTCGCGCCTTTTCTCCCCCGGCGAGAACCCTCCCTCTCTCATCGAGCTCTTTCAGTAGGTCATACCCTTTCCTATTCAAATCCCCCTTAAATCGGCCGCATAAGCCGCGGTCGGCGTTGAGGACCAGGATCCCCACGTAAGGAGAGCCATTAGCGATAGTTAAAGGATGGGAACCCGTGCCTTCACCGATCTGAGCGAGGAGGGCAGCGAGGAATGCCTCCAGAGCCGCCATGTACGGCCGCGCTACACTAAGTCGCCGCTTCATCCGCGTCACCTTGGTCATGGCGATCGCGTTCATTGCCCTGGTAATCTGGCGAATATTCTCGATGTTACCGATTCGATCCTTAATCGCGCGGACACCAATGGCCATCTATCCTCCGAAGCGCTCCTTAAATTCGCTAACTGCTTTTCCCAGTTGAGTCTCAATCGAATCGGTAAACTCTTTTCCCCCACGCAGTTCGTCAAAGATCTCTTCATGCTCAGAGTGAAGGAAGCGGAGCCACTCCTCGATGAAGCGCCGAACCTCGCTCACATCGACGTCAGCGAGGTGGTTCTCCACTGCCACATATAGAGAAACCACCTGGTCTTCAACCGGCATCGGCTGATATTGGCTCTGTTTCAGCACCTCCATCAGTCTGTCCCCTCGGGCAAGCTGCGCTTTCGATTCCTCATCGAGATCGGCGGAGAACTCAGCGAACGCCTCTAATTCGCGGTATTGGGAAAGTTCCAGTCTGAGCTCACCGGCGATCTGTTTCATCGCCTTTATCTGTGCTGCGCCCCCAACACGGGAAACCGAGATTCCCACATTGATCGCCGGTCGGAACCCCTGATTGAACAGGTCGCTCTCAAGGTAAATCTGGCCATCGGTAATAGAGATCACGTTCGTCGGGATGTAGGAGGCGATGTCTCCCGCCTTAGTCTCGATGATTGGGAATGCGGTGAGCGATCCCCCGCCATGCTCGTCGGACAGGCGTACGGCACGCTCCAATAGGCGTGAGTGGGTGTAAAAGATGTCCCCAGGGTAGGCCTCCCGTCCTGGCGGCCGACGAAGTAGCAACGACATCTCGCGATAGGCCACCGCGTGCTTGGAGAGGTCATCGTAGACGACGAACGCGTCCTCTCCCTTGTAGGTAAAATACTCGGCCATAGCACACCCAGCGTAGGGGGCAAGGTACTGCATCGGTGTAGGATCATTCGCCTCAGCGGTGACTACGGTGGTGTAGGCCATCGCGCCGTGACGCTCCAAGGTGTCCACCACACGGGCAATGGTCGAAGTCTTCTGGCCGATCGCTACGTAGACGCAGGTGACCCCTTTTCCCGCCTGATTAATGATCGTATCAAGCGCGATTGCGGTCTTTCCTGTGTGGCGGTCGCCGATGATCAACTCGCGCTGGCCACGGCCGATCGGGGTTAGGGCATCGATCGACTTCAGCCCTGTCTGAAGTGGGGTGTTAACCGGCTGGCGCTCTACTACGCCGGGGGCCTTAATCTCCGCCTTGCGTGTCTTGGTAGAGGCGATCGGCCCCTTTCCGTCCTTTGGCCGGCCAAGTGGGTCGACGACACGGCCAAGGAGTTCTTCGCCTACCACCGTCTCCAGAACGCGCCCAGTTCGGCGTACCTCGTCGCCTTCCTGAACGTATTCGCTCCCTCCAAACAGGGCAATCCCGACACTCTCCTCCTCCAGGTTGAGGACCAAGCCGTGTACATCGTTTGGAAATTCAATGATCTCGGCGGCCATCGCACCCTGCAAGCCGAACACGCGGGCGATTCCGTCCCCTACCTCGACGACCACCCCAACCTCTTCCATCTCCAGGTCGTAGTGGAACCCCTTTATCTGCTCCTTGAGTATGGCACTGATCTCGTCCTTGCGTGTAGCTGACACCTTCCTCCCCTTTATCCCTCGATCAGGGTCCGCAATCCCTCAAGCTTAGCCCGCAACGTCCCATCGACTACCTTACCGTCCACCTCTATTCTCACTCCACCGAGGAGGTCTGGATCGAGCCTCTCCTCAAGCTCCACTCGTCCACCAAGCGCCTTTGCCAAACGATTGACCAAACCATCGCGATCTTCCAAGGACAGCTCCTGAGCCGTAGCTACCTTCACCCGAATTATCCCCTCCTCCTCCGCGCGCAGGGTGAGGAACTCCTCGTAGATCAGTTCGAGGTAGTCCTCGCGCCCGTTGCGTATGAGGAGCGTGAACAGGTTACGAAGATAGCCTGAAATCTGCGGAAAGGCCTGTTCGACCAGTCCGTTCTTCCTCTCACGCGAAACGAGCGGATGGGTCAGGAACCGACCGAAGTCGGGAACCTCGGTGATTTCGGCAAGAACCCGACGGTAATCCGCCTCAATCTGAGCAACACACCCTTCCTCGTAAGAAAGACGATAGAGCGCTTCGGCGTAGCGGCGGGCGATCTCGCGCGATCTCACTGCTCCATCCTCAACACCTCTTCATCGATCTCAGCAAGGAGTTCATCGAGGAGCCGGCGGTGGTCCTTAAGCTTTACCTCTCGGTTGAGAACGCGCGAGGCTCCCAGTACAGCAATCTCCGCGTAGGCACGACGTAGTTCCTGTTCCATCTGTGCACGTTCCTGCTCGATCTGCATGCGGGCATCATCAAGGATCCGCTCTGCATCATGCTTAGCCTCGCTCTTCGCTGCCACGATAGTCTCCTCCGCCTGGGCATGTGCTTTCTCGACGATCTGACGGCTCTGCTCGTAGGCTGTTTTCAAGACCTCTGTCCGCTCAGCGGCGAGCCTGGCCGCTTTTTCCTCATCCGCCCGCGCCGACTCCATCCGGGATGCAATCAGCTCCCGTCGACGATCGAGGTACGCAAGCGCCGGTTTGAACAGGAGCCGTTTCAACAAATAGAGGAGGATGGCAAAGTTGACCAGATTGAAGATGAAGGTCCAATTGAGGCTCGTGACGACTTTGCCCCACTCTAGGTTCATGTCCCCCCCTACACTACGAGCAGAAGTATGATCGCTACCACCAGGGAGTAGATCCCGGTCGATTCGGTGATCGCCTGTCCAACGACCATCGTACGCATCAGCGCCCCTTCCATCTCCGGCTGCCGGGCTATCCCGTCCAGGGCATGTGCGGCCACGAGTCCTTCCCCGATCGCCGATCCGATCGATCCGATCGCCATGACAAAGCCGGCAGCGAGGTACTTAGCCGCGGTGGCGATGTCGGCACCAGAAATTCCGCTAACTACGTTCTGCGCATCTTGTAACACATCTCCTCCTTTTAACTTTCCACTGCCACGTTGATATACGCAACGGCAAGCATGGCAAACACAAACGCTTGAATTGCTCCGATAAACAACCCGAAAAAGGCGTTAAGCGCCGCTGGAACAACCACTGGAATAAGCTCGGCCGAGACAACCGCAAGCAGGATCGCCCCGCCAAAGATGTTTCCGAACAGACGAAACGCATGCGAAACCGGCTTGGCGATCTCACCCACAATGTTGAGGGGGAGCATGAACGGATACGGCTCGATGAACCCCTTGAGGTACCGTCTCCCCCCTTTCATCCGGAAGGCGAACCACTGAGAGACGAAGAAAACGAGCAAGGCTAAGCTCAAGGTCACATTCAGATCTTTCGTCGGCGAATCACAGTAGGGAATCACCGACAACCAATTAGAGAGCAGGACAAACAAGAACAATGTCGAGATAAACGGAAACAGCTCCCGGGCGAGCTTCTCCGAGGCAAAGCTGGAGGTCAGCTGTTCCTTAAGCAGGTCGATCAGTGCGTCAACCATCGCCTGAATACGGTTTGGTTTCTCCTCGATCTCCTGGCGTAGCCCTCGCCGCAGCCAGAGGGCAAGCACCACGAGGAGAACGATCACTACCCAGCTCATGATGATCGTAACAAGGTCGAAGCGCAGCGAGAAGCTGCCAATCGTAACATGCAGGATGAGCTTTTCCCCTAGGTGCTCGAGCATCGTGTGGCACTCCTCTGCCGAAGGTGACCCAGATGCAGGTTTACCTGACCAACAAAGATCCCTCCGCAGGCAGCGAACAGGGCGGAGTGCCCCATCCGTGTCACCAGCGCTAACGCAACCGCAAGGAAGAGAAACCTTCCGAGGCTCGACAGCGCTGCGATCACTCCTCCCTTTCCTTTAGAGCTCGCCTTGATCAGAGAGTGTCCAGCCTCGTACAAAAAGAAACAATTCAAGGTAAATAGCGCGCACCCAATCAACACACCGAGTGCCGCGGCCACCAAGCCAAGACCAGCGAGGACCCCTGCGGCCACACCGCAGAGTCCCAGCGTGCTACGCAGGTGAAAAAGCCTCACAAACTTGGAGGTTAGGGGACTATTCATCTTTCGCGACCCGATAAACTTGAGCAAGCTTAGATGGTACGCAGTTGCTTGCTCTTGGACTCGACCAGTTTCTCTACCTTCTTTGAGTACTCGTGTATCGTTTCGTCATTCTTCTCGCGGTAGCGGTGGTAATCGTCTTCTGAGATCTCGCCGTTACCCTTTATTTCCTCTAGCTTCTCGTTGGCATCCCGGCGGATGTTCCGCAGAGCGATCTTTGTTTCCTCGCCCTTGGCCTTGATGATCCGCGTTAGCTCTTCCCGGCGCTCCTCAGAAAGCTTAGGAATCTTGATCCGGATGACCTTCCCATCATTGGTCGGGTTAAGGCCCAAATCGGCAGCGAGGATTGCCTTTTCAACAGCGCCCATCTGGGTTTTGTCATAGGGTTGCACCACTAGAAGATCCGGACCCGGAGCTACGATAGTCGCTAGCTGCCTAATCGGGGTTGGGGCCCCGTAGTAATCGACAATAACGTCCTCGACCATGGCGGGGTTGGCTCGACCGGTCTGCACCTTGCCTAGATTACCTTTAAGCACCTCAATGCTCCGATCCATGTGCTCAAGCATCTCGCGCTTAACCTGTTCTGGCATAGGAAACACCTCAATCACAGAATTGTAAAGCTATCGCCTTTTCAAGTCAACGCAAGCCTCTTAAGCACCCTTATGCCTAGTGCTCACCCACCTTGTTGTCCCAGTGGGCGAGGAGTGAGCGCAGTTTGGGAAGAGCCTGTTTCATCGCCTCTTCACCTGAACGGACCCCATCAGCCGCCTTAAGGTAGCTTAACCCACGGGGCAGATCCGGACGGATGATCAGGTCCGCCGGCCAGAGAGTGAGCTTGAGGTGCAAGATCTCCTGTTGGAAGATGGCCACTGATTGGTTGATGATACTGTAGATGCCTGGAAGGGGGCGCTCATGCTCTGGTCGCTCTTTGAACAGGTCCTCCAGTAGCTCCGTCAGGCTCCCAGGAACCCACGTATGATTTACCAGTCCCGCGCGGAGGCCCTGGCCTAACCTATCCCACAAACTCCGCCCGGCTGGAGTGGTCGGTCGGGGTACAGGAATGATGTCCACTCCTATTACTAGGTCCGCCCCAAGCTCGCGGCAGACCCGCACCGGTAGCGGTTCGACAAGGCCACCGTCCACCAGCAGGTGCCCTTCCCATCGCACCGGATGAAAGATACCCGGGATAGAGGCGGAGGCGCGCATGGCATCGGCCAACAGCCCGCGACGAAGGACCACCGCCTCGCCAGTATCGATGTCACAGGCCACTGCGGCAAACGGAATGGAAAGCTCCTCGATCCGTGCATCGCCAAGCAGGGCACGGAGGTACTTACACAACTCACTTCCTGAACTTAAGCCCGCACGCGGGAAAGTAGGCAGGAAGCTTCGCATCACCTTGGGGAGGTCCGTATCCAGCCACTCCCGCTCGATCCGTTCCACAGAGACACCTGCTGCGTAGGCCCCGCCCACCATAGCTCCGATGCTCGAACCGGCGATGGCACAGATGGGTATACCCTCCCGCTCAAGGACCTTTAGGACACCGGCATGAGCTGATCCCCGTGCCCCTCCCGAGGCAAGGGCCAACCCAATCCGCACGTCATTACGATCAACCGACATCCGTCTCACCCGGATCCTTCTCCAAATTTCTCTTCCCGAACCAATCCGCGCTGCAACGACTGAGATAGAAAATACCAACGCTGATAATGGACAATGAGGCAGCCCTTTGAATAAGAGAAAAGGCAACAGCCCCATCGATCGGCAGTCCCATGATGCCAAAGACGGCGGCGTAGGCCCCTTCCATGATCCCGATCCCCCCTGGCGTAAGCCAGGAGAAGAGGGTGAACACCGTGCTCAAGGTAAAGAAGAGGAGAAGTTGCCCGATGGAGAGGATCCTCCCGTAGGCGAAGGAAAAGAAGATCAGCGGAGCCAACACGTTCAATCCCACCGAGAGAAAGAGGAGGCTGGCAGCCTTCAGAGTTGCTCGTCGATGACCCACCAGAGCCTCGTTGACCTCTCCTTCTATCCGGTCCAGGCCCTCCTCCACACGTTTGACCCATGTCCACCGGGGAAGGTGGCGGAGGGTGAACGCAACAGAACGCGACGCCCACGTCGCTTGCCGGGCGATCCCCACCAACACGATTCCGCCCCCAACCAGGGCCGCCCCAACAAGGGCGAGGACCCCCTGTTGAATGACCACAGGGATTGCGCTCTCTCTCAGTCCAATACTCCCTCCTGCAAGGAGCAGGGTCGCGATGATGATCAAGTAGAGGAGCCTCTCGACGAGGATCGTGGCGACCACCTCGTGGCTGCGTCGCGTGAACCCGTCGGAGGCGGAGAACGCCCTCACTGGCTCGCCGCCGAGGTGAAACGAGGGCGTGAGGTAGGTGACCGCGTATGCCCCGGCCATCATGCCGAAAGTCCGCCGAAAAGAGCTTCTCACCCCGTAGGATCGAAGCAACAATCTCCACCCTTGGACCCCGAACGCGAACCCGAGACCAGAATTGAGTAGAAAGGCGGCTATACCCCATGGGCCCAAGGCCCCCATACGTGCGAGGACGGCCACCGGCCCTGCTCTCCATACCACAGCTGCCAGCAGAGCTAGCCCTAAGATAACGGATATAAAGAGTGCTTTGCGTTTTCGCCCCATCGGCGCGCCCCCATTGGCTACCATGAGTAACCCTTCGGCTCAGAGTGGCTTTCCCATGACATGCAGAAGGAACCCCTTTTTAGAAGAGTCGATGAGTATGTTCCAGGCATTCGCTGGCCTCAGTTTACGGGCCGAGGTCAGGACGACGAGGTCCGGCAGATAACAGACCTTGCCCATCCGGTGGAGCTTGAGGCCAAGCTGGATGTCCTCCCAAGTCGAGTAGATGCGCCCGTCCTTAGGGGAGTGAAACCCACGCACCCTGAGAAAGGCCTCCCGCCGGGTGGCGAAATTGGCCCCGGAGAAATGCGGAGACCCCAGCCGCCAAGTCACCCGCTGCCCAAGCATGAGCCCTCTCTCGAAGTAAGGAGCAAGATAGTTAGCTAAGGAGCTGGACGCCGATGCAGGCTTGTGACGGAACGGACCGAACACCGCGATCACTTTCGGGTCCTCGTCGAACGTCCGGTGGATCCTCTCCAGCCAGTTCGGCGGGACCACTGTGTCTGCATCGGTGGAGGCGATAATGTGCGCCCGTGCTGTACGAAATCCGGCTTCCCGCGCGTAGGAGATCCCTCGCTTAGGCTCGTGGATCACCTGGGCGCCGTGGGCACGTGCGATGGAAGCGCTGGCGTCCGTAGAACCGTTGTCTACTACGATGACCTCGAAGGGAGGAAAGGTCTGCCGGGTCAGGCTCGTGAGACACTCCCCGATCTCTCGCCCCTCATTTAACGCCGGCACAACCACCGAGATCGGTTTATCTCTGGCTAGTTGCATCAAGAACCCCTTACTAGCATCGCAACTATTCCGCCTGCTGAAGTTAGTTACCTCGCAGAATTCAGATGTCATAAGTCTAAAATGGCTATTCTCTAGCTCAGCATAAGAAATCTAATAAATCAAGCGATCCTGTGCAACTTCGCAGTCCTTCTGCTCCAGCATCGCCTCTCCGTAGATCTCGAGCAGCCTGCGAGTGGACGCTTGAGCGCTCTGGGAGCGGGCCCATCTCTGGGCGGCCGTGCCCAGCCTCTGCCTCTGCCCCTCATCTTCCAAGAGGGAGTGGCAGGCTCGGGCAAACTCCTCCTCGTCTTCCTCCACCAAGATGCCCCTCTCTCCGGAGGCGACGACGTCCAAAATCCCCATCTCCCCGATCGCCACAGGGGGAGTCCCGGCCATCATCGCTTCGACCAGGACCAGTCCCTGGGTCTCTGTCTTGGAGGCAAAGACGAACAGATCCGCTTGCTTGTAAAGATCGATCAGTTGCTCGCGCGGGAGATAGCCGGTGAAGATGACGTAAGGAGCAACGTCCAGCTCGGCGACGTATCGCTCCAGGGCCGCGCGCTGGGGACCGTCGCCAGCGATGATCAGTCTAACATTCCCTCTAAGAATGAGGAGGTGCCAGAATGCCCGCAGGAGGAACTTGATGTTCTTCTCCCATCCCAGTCGTCCCACGTAGAGAAGCAGGTCCTCTGTAGGAAGATTCAACGCCGCCCTCACGTTCCAGGTGGTTCTGCGAGAGAACTCCTCCTCATCGACGCCGAAGGGGAGGGGATAGATCGGGCTGGCTATCCCATAACCTTTAAGCTCCTGCTCCATCTGGGGTGAGGGAGCGATGATTGCATCGCACCGGTTGCAGAAGGTCCGGCTCACCCGCT
This sequence comes from Candidatus Bipolaricaulota bacterium, assembly GCA_030606565.1. Classification (GTDB taxonomy): domain Bacteria; phylum Bipolaricaulota; class Bipolaricaulia; order UBA7950; family UBA9294; genus UBA9294. The sequence goes on from JAUWGE010000028.1 coordinate 21,318, forward strand.
CGGTCATCCTCCGCGAGGGGCGGATCGGTCGCGGGAGGTAGCTGCGGTATTCGGCGTAGAAGGTGTGGTAGGTATGGACGTGGGGAATCCGATATCTTCTGGAAGCCCAGAGGGCCAACAGGCCGATGGAGAAAGGATCGTGTGAATGGATTATATCTAGGCCGGGGATGACCTTGAGCCCCTCCTGGTTATAAGGGATGGCCACCCGCATCCCCTCGTAGTAGACGAACCTCAGTGAAGGGAAGCGGTAGACCCCTGGTGGATCATGTCTACTAGCGGGATGGGCCGGGGCAAAGACATAGACCTCATGACCCTCTTCCCGCAGCTTCCGTTCCATTAGCCGGATAACGGTGACCACACCGTTCATATTGGGAAGGTATGTATCGGTAAAGATCCCGATTCTCATCTGCTCTCTCTGCTCAACAGCAAGCTTTCTGCATCCCGCTCTAAAAGGCTTTAGCGAGCTATTCACGGATTCTCCTCAACAAGAAGTCACTTTTCACATAAGGTTTGTTAAGTTGTCGCCCCTCATGTAGATATCGTAATTGTTGCAAGCGACGCACGGCATGAAGACGCACGGGGTGCCATCGTCGTCTCAAGCTACCACGAGGAGCTCAACCATTCCCCCCACCCAGCCAGCACACCTTTGAGGGAGCCTCCGGCGTGATGACCGATGTAACCAAGAGCTCGCCCGCCCTGCAGGCTGCGCGCCGAGACGAACATCTTAAGATCACGCAAGAACACGATCTTCCCTCTCTTTTTCAGCTTCCGTGCCAGCCGCACGTCCTCCGCGACCTTTGGGTAGCCGTTAGATTCCTTGAACCCACCGACCGCGTGAAATGCGGCTTTGCTCACGGCGAAGTTCGGCCCGCAGAACAGGGGTCGCCCGAGGTGAAAATTCACGCCCTGAGACCAGGTGAAGAGAGGTTGCCCAAGACCAGCCCACACACCTTTTCCGGTGAGTTGGAGTGTGCCGAACGTCCCTACCACCTCCGGGTCTTGAAAAGGGGCGATCAAGCGCTCGAGCCATCCCGGAGAGGGGATGGCATCCGCATCGGTGGAGACGATGATCTCACCTTGAGCCGCTTCGAACCCGGCCTGCCTAGCCCGGGCCACCCCGGGCTCTTCCAGGTGGATCACCCGGGCCCCGAACGATCGAGCCACCTTGCCGGTGTGATCGCTAGACGCGGAATCCACAACAATGAGCTCAAAGTCCTTAAGCAACTGTTTACGAAGAGCCGCAAGGCACGTGGGCAACATTGCCTCCTCGTTTCGAGCTGGGACCACAACCGAGATCTTAGCCTTCCCTCGTGGTAGATCTCTCAATCCCGACTTGGGCTCATGGGACCCCTTAACTCTAGGACTCATTTGCACCTGCATCATCCGACCGGCTTCGGCCCACAGCCTGAAGCTCCAAGCGCTCACGCCCTTTCAGCGCTCCATTGAGGTACTCATCCCTCCACACCGGATCCAACAGAGACGCACACGCCCTGTCGTAGTGGAGAAGACCCTGGCAGTAGGACGGGTCCCCAAGCGCCCGCCCCGCCTCCTGGTTAATGGGCTTCGGCTTGTGTTTCTCGATCAGCGGGAGGAGGAAGTCGAAGTGGTCCCGGTGGGGGCAGGGGAGGATCAGGTTCTTCGTCTCATGAGGCTTGGTCTTGTAGCCATAACCCCTCTGCCAGTTGCGGATCTCTTTAAAGAAGTCGATCTCCATCAGTTCCATGAGGGTGCCGCCCTGCTCATAGATCTCATGGATATTGCAGGCGGCATAGGGAACGAAGACGCACGGCGTGACATCCCCGTTCCAGGTGATGTAGAAGTATCCAGCTTTTCTGCCAGCAGCGAGGCACCCATGAGTAGCTGTACCTGAATTCCAGAAATCCATAAGGAAAACCTTCCGCTTCGAGATCACTTGCCATATCCTCCGTTGGAGGCCGAGGCGTTGCTGCGGCGTTACCATGAGGGACAAGTCGTAGTTCGTTCCGATCGGCATGTACTGGAAGATCCAGCCGTACGTGGCTCCTTGCTCATCAAAGTAGAAATCGAGCACATCGTCTGAGAGGAGCTCATCACAGTTGTAGCAGGTAGCGGTCATGGAGAGACCGAACGGTACGCCCGCAGCGCGAAGGTTCTCGAAGGCATTCATCACCTTGCCGAATATCCCCTCACCACGGCGTTCCTCTGTGGTCTTGACCTTCCCTTCGACTGAAATCGCCGGAGTGATGTTCCCCAGTTCTCCCATCCGCTCCGCGATCTCCCTGTCGATCTGCGTACCGTTGGTGTAAACGAGGAA
>JAUWGE010000048.1 GCA_030606565.1 Candidatus Bipolaricaulota bacterium
ACAGCATACCATAATTGGGTGGAACAGTTCGTTGGGTTCGTGGAGTTCATAGGGTTCATAGAGTTCATTGAGTTCGTTGAGTTGAAGAACGGTGATGAGTGACGCGTGATGAGTGATGGGTGAAAGACCACGAAGAGAAAAGCAGTTAAGTAGTTGATTGGTCGATTGGTTGAGTAAGGAATCGCGAGCTGAAAGCTGAGCGCTGATAGCTGTAATGGGTGATGAGTGATGAGTAAGATAAGGACAGTCCAATGTCCAACGTCCAACGTCAAGAAACGGTAAGGCGTGACAAGAACCAGTCGGGAGTCAGGAGTCGCAAGAACAGGTGCTACGTGCTACGTGCTAGGTGCTACGTTATAAAGATATCGCATTCACCCCATGGATAAGTGAAGCGGTATTCACGGGGTAAATCCATCAATGATACTCTTCGTCTTCACTGCCCGTTGGTAGAGGTCATCAAACACTTCTCGAGAGACTATCTGCGACGTTGTTGGTCAGGGACTGGCTGGTTTTTAACGAACCCAAGACAAAAAACTGCCTGTCCCTGTCTTCCGACGCTACGCACGATCTGACCATTCCTGCGACGTTGTCTTTCATGACGACTGGTCTACGTATTCTTGTGTATAACGTCGGATACCCCAGTGCAATAGAATTGCACTGGGCAAGCAGGTTCCGACGCTACGCACGGCCTGACGACTGAGAACTGATAACTGAGGACTGATTACTGTCTTTCTTCTCGAGGAGGAGAATCCTGCACAACATGGTTGTTTTGCAGGTTCTTCGTGGTGTAAACTGCGAAGACAAGGGAGGTTTTTAATGAAAGGATTATCGATTATCTGTTTGGCGGGCCTTGTCCTGGCGCTGGGCGCTGTCGGGGAGGACTCGCGCAAGGCGATGAACTCTGCCTGAATGCAGCCTTTGGCGTGGCAGCAGTGGTGACGTTGGCGGAAACGTATGTGGACGGGTTGATGAATGCAATGTATACGCTTACGGCAACGGCAGAGTTGAGAACGGGTGATTAGGAGACGATGCGGACTTTGATCGAGAAGTTCGAGCAATCGAGCCCGGTTTCCTGCAGCGGGTGGTTCCTGCGCCCGGATGGCACGTACTACAAGGTGATTACTGGCCTTGTGAACGCGAACCTGTCAGACCGCGCGTACTTCAGCCGGGTGATGGCCGGCGAGACAACGATTGGCGACCTGGTCGTCAGCCGGTCGACCGGGCGCAAGTCGATCGTTCTGACAACTCCGATCGAGCGCGTGGGTGTAGTAATTGGCGCGTTGGGTGTGACGCTCTATCTCGACGATTTCAGCCAGTTGCTGGTACACAAGCTGAAACTACCACGCGGCATCGCTTTCTACGCCACCAACGAGGAGGGACTGATTGCAGTCCACGCGGATCCGTCCCTCTTGCTGGACCAGCAAAGCCTTTGCACGATCATGGCCGCGCAAGGCGGTATACAGATCTCCGAGGTCATTGGCTGGACGTTTGTGCTAGAGACTTCGCTGACCGACCATTAGGAGTGCCGCTTTAAGCCTACTTGCGAATGCGGGACAAGGGGCCTTCCTTGAAGATGGCGATCGAGATGAGCTGCCCTAAGGTAGTGCGTGATTGCAGGATCCTGCCTTACTAGGAGGGTAGGAAACGCCGAGATAGGGTAAAATCTGAGTCAACAAGAAACTGAGCTTACGCAAGGGGGATGGATGTGTCTGAATCACACACCGCATTGATTGCCTCGGAGTTGATGATCGGAGAGACGCAGGTCTGCGCTGTCGCGTCGCTTCTTTCCGATGGGGCAACGGTCCCGTTCATCGCCCGCTACCGCAAGGAACGGACCGAATCGCTGGACGAGGTACTGATCACCTCCATTCGTGATCGTCTGGCACAACTCACCGAGCTCGACAAACGGCGAGAGGTGATCCTTGGCTCGCTGTTGGAACGCGATATCCTAACCGATGAGCTACGCGCCGCTCTTCAAGGAGCAGCGACCCTCTCCACCCTTGAGGACATTTACCTCCCCTATCGGCCGAGGCGGCGTACGCGTTCCATTATCGCCCATGAGAAGGGACTCGAACCACTCGCCATCACTATTTTCGCTCAGAAGCAAGGGACCAACGTGCAGGAGGAAGCACACGCATTCATCGATAGCAGTAAGGGAGTCGAAACTATCGAGGATGCCCTCGCCGGTGCACGGGACATCATCACCGAGTGGGTGAACGAGGATGCTGCGACCAGGGACGAGATGCGTAGGCTTTTTCTCAAGCGAGGCATCATCTGTTCTAAGGTTGTCAAAGGGAAGGAAGTGGAAGGGGCAAAGTACCGTGATTACTTCGATGCACGGGAGCAGATCTCCAAGGCACCCGGCCATCGTATTCTCGCCCTCCTCCGCGGCGAGCGGGAAGAGGTACTGAAGCTCACGATCCGACCGCCGCAGGATGATGCACTATCGCGCCTCTACCGACGCTTCATCAAAGCGCAGCGCGCTACCGCAGTCGAGATGACCGCCGCGGTCGATGACGCCTACAAGCGGCTGCTCGCGCCATCGCTGGAGACAGAAGCCCGCCACCACGTCAAGGAGAGAGCGGACGGCGAAGCAATCCATGTCTTTGCGCAGAACCTGCGCCAGCTCCTGATGGCACCTCCGCTGGGACAGAAAGCGGTCCTGGCGATCGATCCAGGATTTCGCACCGGGTGCAAGGTAGTCTGCCTCGACAGGCAGGGAAAACTCCTGCGCCACACGGTTATCTATCCCACCCAGTCAAAGGAACGAAGGAAGGAGGCGGAAAAGGTCATTCGCGATCTCGTGCAGCGCTTCTCAATCGAGGCGATCGCAGTCGGAAACGGGACGGGGGGGCGCGAGACGGAGGCGTTCGTTCACAAACTTGATCTCCACAACTCGATCCAGCTCGTGATGGTGAACGAGAGCGGAGCTTCTATCTACTCCGCCTCACGGATCGCGAGGGACGAGTTCCCCGATCATGATATTACCGTGCGTGGGGCGGTCTCCATCGGGAGGCGATTGATGGATCCCCTCGCCGAGCTCGTGAAGATCGATCCAAAGTCGGTCGGTGTGGGCCAGTATCAGCACGATGTCGACCAAAGGAGGCTGAAGCAGAGCCTTTCTGACGTAGTGGAGAGCTGCGTCAACAGTGTTGGCGTGGAGGTGAACACGGCAAGCAGTTCGCTTCTGGCGATGGTCTCCGGCATCAATCCTGCGTTGGCGAAGAAGATTCTCTCGTACCGGGACGAAAACGGACCTTTTGACAGCCGCAAGCAACTGCTACAGGTGCCCCGCCTCGGGCCGAAGGCATTCGAACAGGCGACTGGATTCCTCCGAATCAGAAACGCAAGCAACCCGCTCGATGCCAGTGCCGTCCACCCGGAGAGCTACGGAGTCGTCGGCCTCATGGCCAAGGATCTCGACTGCTCGATCGCGGATCTGATGGAACACGAGGAGTTGCGCAGCAAAATCGATCTTAATTGCTATATGACTGAGACCCTTGGCCTTCCTACCCTGAACGACATCATCACTGAGCTAGCTAAGCCGGGCCGTGACCCGCGCGATCGTTTCGAGCCATTCACTTTCGCCGATACCGTCCATTCCCTGGAAGACCTTGCAGTTGGGATGAAGCTTCCGGGGATCGTGACCAACGTGACCAGGTTCGGGGCGTTCGTGGATATTGGGGTGCATCAGGATGGGCTCGTTCACATCAGCCAGCTCGCCGACACGTTCGTCAATGACCCATCCGAGGTGACGAAGGTACAGCAGCGTGTCACAGTCACGGTGATCGCTGTGGACGCGACACGTGGGCGAATCTCCCTGTCCATGAGAGAGAATCCGACCAAAACAACTTTAAAAGCATGACTGGATCATCTCGCCTTAGGAACGGAGGGACTACCTATGACAATCAAGCGCTGTAGCTGGGCAGGGAGTAATCCTCGCTACGTGCGCTACCACGACAAGGAGTGGGGTGTGCCCGTTCATGATGACCGAATTTTGTTCGAGTTTCTTATCCTGGAGGGCGCTCAGGCGGGACTAAGCTGGTCGACGATTCTTAATAAACGCGATCGCTACCGCGAGGTGTTCGACCGGTTCGATCCACAGGCGGTTGCCGCTTATGATACCCCGAAGATTGAATCACTCCTCCAGGACCCAGGGATCGTCCGCAATCGGCGCAAGGTGGAAGCAGCGATTACTAATGCCCACGCTTTCCTCACGGTCAAGCAGGAATTTGGAACCTTCAATCGCTACATCTGGGGCTTTGTCGGCGGGCGGCCGATTCAAAATGCGTGGGCCTCGATCGAGCAGACACCGGCCGAGTCGTCGGAGTCCGTCGTAATGAGCAAAGCCTTGAAGAAACGGGGTTTCAAGTTCGTTGGGCCGACGATCTGCTACGCGTTCATGCAGGCGGTGGGGATGGTTAATGATCACACCATCGATTGCTTCCGTTATCGCCAGCTAGCCAAGGAGGAACGATAATAGAAATCTTGGCAAATGCAATTCATGTTTGTGGCACAGCTCCTGAACGAAATATTTCACCCATCTCTTGACTGAAGGAATATTTTATGCTAGATTGATTAAGTGACTATGTGGAATCAAGCCTGGAATTACGCATTCAACTTGACATGTTTGATGGGATTTATCTAGTATAGTGCAATGGTGGACTTCACTTATGGTGAATCTCCACTTTCCTCCCCCAGCTTGTTGGGGGCGTATCAAGTGGAGAATTTATGTAACAACGGGGGGTGATATGCGACACACATTATAATTCAGAGGCTAGCGTAAGGAGTCTTAAATCTAAAGGAGGAGGTAAGACAGAGATGAAGAAAACAATGGTATTTCTTCTAGCGGCTGTACTACTTGCAGGGCTCTTTCTTGCAGTAGCTGGTGAGGACATCCAACGCGGTGGAACTATTACCGTAACTGGGAGAACGATAGGGCGTATTGATGACCCAGCACGCTATTCGTGGGTGGCAAACTCCAACGCGACGCGTCTGGTAGCTGAATATCTAACTTACACCGACGAGAATAACATCACCCATCCTTGGCTGTTGGAGAGCTGGGATGCCAGTGATGACCTCATGACCTGGACCCTCCACTGCCGGAAAGGGATCCTGTTCAACAATGGTGATGAGTTCAATGCGGACGATGTCGTCTTTAATATAACGAGGTGGCTTGATCCTGAGATCGGCTCCTCCATGCTGGGCCTGATGGCCGCGTATCTTAAGCCGGAGGGTATAGAGAAGGTAGACGAGTACACGATTGTGCTCAATCTCTACTCACCCTCGATCGCCGTACCAGCGCATCTGTATCACTATCCGGCGCAGATCATGAACCACCGGACCTTTGAAGGTGACTTCCTCAAGGACCCGGTCGGCACCGGCCCCTTCGTCATAGAGGAGTACTCCGCGGGCGAACGGGTAGTGCTCAAGGCGCGTACAGATCCTCCGTATTGGAGAAATGGCGCCGATGGTAAGCCACTGCCCTACGTAGATGAGATAGTCTTCGTGGATACGGGGGATGAGCCATCGGCTCACGTCGCCGCTTTTCAGTCTGGAGACGTTGACGTTATCACCGAGGCGAGGCTTGCTCACTTCCTGGCATTAAGGGATGATCCCAACGCCAATGTGATCGGTACACCAACCGCTCAGTGTCGTGTCTTACGCATGCGCGTAGACAAGGAACCCTGGGATGATTACCGGGTTCGTAAGGCGCTCAAGCTTTGCGTGGACCGCGAGAAGATCCTGGCTCTGGCCTACTACGGTGAAGGTGTCGTGGGAGCGGATTACCATGTATGCCCAATTCATCCGGCGTACGCTGATGTAACCCCGCTTCCATACGACCCAGTAAAGGCCAAGAAGCTATTGGCCGAGGCTGGCTACCCCGACGGGGTTACAGTCGAGCTTAGTGTGGGAAGCGGCTGGGA
>JAUWGE010000005.1 GCA_030606565.1 Candidatus Bipolaricaulota bacterium
TCGCGCTTCATCGACGGAAGCCGATACCCTTGCGTTCGGTAGACCCTCCGCTGATCAGAGAAGACAAGAATCTCATCGCGTGCATTGACGAGGGAAGTCGAGCAGATATAGTCATCATCCTTCGTCCGCAGTCCGATCACCCCTTTTCCCCCGCGCCCTTGGCTGCGGAACTCGATCGCCCGCGGGGCGTTGACATATCCGCGGTTGGTGATCGTTACCATCAGGTCGTAATCAGGGATAAGGCTGTTGAAATCGACGTTCCCACTCTCATCGGTGATCAGTGTTCGCCGCTCACTCACATACTTCTCGGCGATCTCATGCAGTTCGCGCTTGATAGTCTCGTCCAACAGGATCTCGCTTCCGAGAATTCGTTCGTACTCCGCGATCGCGCGCAATTTCTCCTCATACTCAGCATCGATCTTCTCCTGTTCGAGCGCGGTCAACTGGGAGAGACGCATCTTCAGGATAGCGTCGGTCTGTTCATCCGTGAGGGCGAACTCCTCCTTGAGATGAGCAGCAGCCGTCTTAGTATCCTTCGCAGCCCGGATGATCTCGATCACCCGCTCAATATTCGAGAGTGCGATGCGATACCCGTCCAGGATGTGGGCCCGCTTGCGGGCAACGTCCAATCGGTGCTCGGTTCTCCGGCGTACCACCTCACGACGGAAATCGATGAAACAGTTGAGGATCTCTTTAAGCGTGAGCGTACGTGGATTCCCGTCTATGATGACGAGGAAGACAGCCGCGAAGGTTCGTTCGAGCGGGGTGTACTTGAAGAGCTGGTTCAGAACGACATTCGGGTTAGCCGAACGCTTCAACTCGACGACGATGCGCATCCCTTCACGGTCGGATTCGTCGCGCAGGTCGGAGATTCCGTCGATCTGCCCTGCGCGAACCTTGTCGGCAATAGCCTCTACAATTGCCGACTTCCTTATCTGATACGGAATCTCGCTGATGATGATCCGGGCATCCTCGATCGTTGCCTTCCCACGGAGGGCCACCTTCCCCTGGCCGGTGCGATACATCGCCTCAATCCCTTCGCGTCCCATGATTATCCCCCCAGTGGGAAAGTCCGGGCCGGGGATGTGCGCCATGAGGCTCTTCGCCGAGATGTGCGGGTCGTCCATCAACGCGATGATCCCATCGATAAGTTCGCCCAGGTTGTGCGGCGGAATTTGGGTCGTCATCCCGACAGAGATCCCCCACGCCCCGTTCATCAACAGGTTGGGAACCTTCGCCGGGAGGACGACCGGCTCCTGGAGGGAGTCGTCGAAGTTCGGTATCCAATCGACCGTCTTCTCCCCCAGCTCCTCGAGAAATTCGGTAGCGACCGGTGAAAGCTTGGCCTCGGTGTAACGCATCGCTGCTGATGAATCCCCATCGATCGATCCGAAGTTTCCCTGTCCATCAACCAAGGGATAACGATAGGAGAATGGTTGTGCCATGTTGACCATGGTGTCGTAGATGGCCGTATCTCCGTGCGGATGGAACTTTCCCATCACCTCACCGACGATGCGCGCCGATTTCTTGTGCGGTTTACCCGGGGTGAGACCGAGTTCATGGAGTCCATAAAGGATCCGACGCTGTACCGGTTTCAACCCGTCGCGGACATCCGGAATTGCCCTACCACGAATTACACTCATCGCATAATTGATGTAGGACTGTTCCATCTCCTCTTCGATGAAGGTTCGCTCAATCCGCTCCATAAATAGTCGTCCTTTCTTCGTTAGCAACAGGGTAAAGACTACCGAAATATCAGATTGTGTGCAAATTTAGAGCGTTATTAGACGATGCTGAACCAATCAACGGTGTCCCAGGGAGCGTCATCCGTTTTATCTGTTCTACAGGTTGCAACACGATAATGCGAGTCTGGAGTCAATAGGGTTGGCTCCGCACCACAAAGATACGGAGAACTACACCCCGAGCCCGGCTGGGGAAGCTTGCTATATACTGCAGCTATCTTTTGACAGGGGGAAAGGACGTCGCTATACTTGATTAGCAGGGGTTTGACGCACATCGCAAAGGAACGTGATAGGAGGATGGCCATGGAGGTTCTGAAGGTCGCATCCCGCTCAAACCCCAATTCGGTCGCCGGGGCAATTGCAGGTGCTCTGGAACATGACGGAGTAGTGGAGGTTCATGCAATCGGTGCAGGGGCGGTCAATCAAACCGTGAAGGCGATCGCCATCACGCGGCGGTTGGTGGAAAAGAGTGGTGAGGCGCCGATCAAGGTCATTCCCGGTTTCATTGAACTTAAAATCGCAGGGGAGGACAAAACCGGGATTCGGTTCATCATCGAGAGATAACTTCTCCCTTCTTATCGCGACATAATGCTAAAATTATCGATTGAGAATCTACTTATTGCAGCGTGGAAGCAGCTCGAGCTGCCCGCAGTGGCAATGGAGGTTCATCCCTCTGAACGGCCGGAGTTCGGTGATTTTTCCACCAACCTGGCCCTCGTCGGGGCAAGGGTGGCCGGACTTCCTCCGCGTGAGCTCGCTGAGCGTCTCGCGAAAAAACTACCAAAAGATGCCTTTTCACAACTGGAAATCGCGGGCCCGGGGTTCATCAATCTCTTTTTACATCCATCGACAATTCAGGCCGCACTGCAAGAGATACTCCAGATGGGTGACCGGTTCGGCTGTTCGAAGCGCCTTGTTCCAACAAGCATGCAAATCGAGTTCGTCAGTTCGAACCCCACTGGCCCACTCACAGTTGGACACGGCCGTCAGGCCGTACTCGGCGATGTCCTCGCCTCGCTCTACGAGGCGCTCGGCTACACCGTGAGCCGTGAGTATTACTTCAACGATGAGGGTCACCAGATTGACCTGCTCTCTCGCTCACTGTGGGCACGCTACCGCCAATTACTTGGGGACTCCACTGCGGTTCCTGAAGAGGGTTACCACGGCAGCTACCTAATCGAGATCGCGCGCAATCTGAAGGACCAATACGGAGATGATTTCCAGTCGTTCGATGAGGAGACAGCGCTGACCTTTCGGGAAGAAGCTGTTTCGCGAATCACAACGATAATCAAGGACGACCTCGATCAGCTGGGGATAGAGTTCGATGCCTGGTTCAGCGAGGGGAGTCTGCATCGAAACGGCGAGGTGAACGCAGCCTTAGAGTCTCTACGTCGTAAGGATGGCATCTATGAGAAAGATGGGGCAGTCTGGCTAAAAGCGGAGGAGAACGGCGGGGTGAAGGACTCCGTCCTCATCCGAAAGGATGGACGACCTACCTACCTCATGGTCGATATTGCTTATCACATCAACAAACAGCGACGTAAGTTCGAACGGGTGATCGACGTACAAGGGGCCGATCACCAGGTAGAGCAGTCGTGTGTAAAGGCAGCAATGCGAATCCTCGACTATCCCGAAGAGTTCCTTGGCTATGCGGTGCACCAATTTGTGAGCATCAAGGAAGGAGGACAGATTGCGCGGATGTCGACGCGTGCCGGTCGGTTTATCCTGTTGCACGAGCTTGTGAATGAACTTGGACGCGACGTCGTCCGCTACTTCATGGTCGCTCGTAAGCCGGAGAGCCATCTGGAGTTCAACATGGATCTGGCCCGCGCCGAGTCACTCGATAATCCGGTTTACTATATTCAGTATGCTCACACTCGTATCGCCTCTATCTTCCGCAAGGCCAGAGCCTTGGCTATCGATCCGGCGAAGGTCGACCTATCTCCACTTCAGGCAAAGGCCGAGCTCGGCCTGATCAAGCGCCTCGACCGTTTCCCCGAAGTCGTGGAAGAAGCAGCACTCGGGTTTGCTCCGCACCTGCTTACTGACTATGCGTTGGGGCTTGCTCGCGCCTTCCACGCCTACTACACTGAGCACCGTGTCATCGGGGAGAACGAGAGCCTTATGACGGCCCGCCTCAGCCTCCTATCCGCTGTACAGACCGTCTTTCACCGCAGTTTGTCGATTTTGGGTATGTCAGCTCCAGAGGCGATGTGATGGCTTGGATCGACCGGTTAAAAAATGGGCTAAAGCGGACCCGATCCGGGCTCACCGAGTCGATCGGTCAAGTCCTCGGCCACGGAGGGAAGATCGGTGCAGCCGAGCTAGAAGAGATCGAGGAGATCCTCATCGCCGGTGATGTCGGCGCGGGAGTGGCAATGGAGTTGGTGGAAGAACTTGCCGAACTGGTCCATCGCAGCTGTCCCAGTGACGAGGAGCTTATTTCTGCCCTGAAAAAGGGTATCAAGGAGAGGCTCTCCGGTTGCGAGAGGTCACTTGCACTTAGAAACGACGGTGAGCCGACTGTCATCCTCGTCACCGGGGTGAATGGATCGGGAAAGACGACGACGATCGCAAAGCTTGCCGCCCACCTGCACGATCGCGATCCATCTCTCCCGATCACCATGGCCGCGGCTGACACCTTTCGCGCTGCAGCGATCGAACAGCTCGGTGTATGGGCGGAAAGGGTGGGAGCAGATCTAGTCAAACACCGCATCGGCGCCGACCCGTCTGCGGTGGTCTTCGATGCCCTCGAGCACACCCGCCGCTTAGGAGGTCTCCTCTTCATCGACACCGCCGGACGACTACAGACCAAGCACAACCTGATGGAGGAACTGCGCAAGGTCGAACGAACCGTCGAGAAGAAGCTCGGCCGTGAATCGGATGAACGTCTCCTTGTCCTCGACGCGACCACCGGCCAGAATGGAATCTCCCAGGCCAGTCACTTTCACGAGGCGATCAACCTCACTGGCATCATCCTTACCAAAGTCGATGGGACGGCAAAAGGAGGCGTAGTGCTCCCCATCTGGGAGGAGTTAAAGCTACCACTGATGTACATCGGTGTGGGTGAGAGCAAGGAAGATTTACACGAGTTCTCGGCTGACCAGTTTGTCGAGGCGCTCTTTTCAACATGAGAAATCTAGTGAGGGATTGAATGATCGGGAGATTGAATGATCGGGAGATTGAGTGAGTGGAGGATTGAATGATCGGGAGATTGAGATGTTAAATCACCCAATCACTAGATTGCCAAATCACTCAATCACTAAGTTGCTCAATTACTAAATTGTTTTGCGACCTACGGAGGTGCGACACGTGAAGTACATCTATTTCTTCAACAAAGGGCAAAGCGAAGGGGACGCTTCGATGAAGGAGCTCCTCGGTGGCAAAGGAGCCAACCTAGCCGAGATGGCCAGCCTCGGAATCCCGGTGCCACCCGGTTTTACCCTCTCTACGGAGGTCTGTCGCTACTATGAGGAGCACGACGGAGCCTACCCAGACGGATTAAGCTCTGAGGTAGAACAGAACCTGCACAGGCTCGAACAGGCGACCGGGATGCGGTTCGGTGATCCTGAAGCGCCGCTCCTCATATCGGTCCGCTCCGGCGCCGCCGTCTCCATGCCTGGAATGATGGATACGGTCTTAAACCTCGGCCTGACCGACGAGACAGTAAAGGGAATCGTCAAGCGGACAGGAAATGAGCGCTTCGCCTACGACTCCTACCGCCGGCTGGTGCAGATGTACGGGGACGTGGTCCTGGAATTGAAGCCGCAGAGCGAGACGGAGATCGATCCGTTTGAGAAAATCTTAGACGCCCTCAAGGAGGAAAAGAAGGTCAAACTTGACACCGAACTTACCGCCTCAGACTTAAAGGAGCTCGTCGAATCGTTCAAGACTGTGATCAAGGAACGGCTGGGAGTCGAGTTCCCTCAGAATCCAAAGGAGCAGCTATGGGGAGCGATCACCGCTGTTTTAGAGTCGTGGAACAACCCGCGCGCGATCAAGTATCGGGAACTGAACCAGATCCACGGCTTGATTGGCACGGCAGTTAATGTACAGGCCATGGTCTTTGGGAACATGGGCGAGACGTGCGGAACTGGGGTTGCATTCACCCGCAACCCGGCAACCGGAGAGAACGTCTTCTATGGCGAGTACCTAATGAATGCACAGGGCGAGGATGTCGTTGCCGGGATCCGCACTCCTCAACCGATCGAGACCCTGAAAGGCGTGATGCCCAAGGCGTATGACGAGCTCCTTCAGATCCGTGAAACATTGGAGGAACACTACCGCGACATGCAGGACGTTGAGTTCACCATCCAGGACGGGAGCCTGTATATGCTGCAGACGCGCACCGGCAAGCGCACTGCCGCTGCTGCCGTACGCACCGCGGTAGAAATGGTGCAAGACGGGATGATCAGCAAGGAAGAGGCAATCTTGCGCGTTACTCCAGAACAGATCGAGCAACTCCTTCACCCCACCTTCGACCCCAAAGAGGAGGCAAGAGCAACGCAACTGACCAAGGGACTCCCGGCAAGCCCAGGGGCAGCGACCGGGGCGGTCGTCTTCTCCGCGGAGGCAGCCGAAGAAGCGGCACAGGATGGGAAGAAGGTCATCCTTGTGCGAATTGAGACCTCGCCCGAGGACATCGGGGGGATGAACGCGGCTCAAGGGATTCTCACCGCACGAGGGGGGATGACGAGTCACGCCGCCGTTGTCGCCCGGGGGATGGGAAAGTGCTGTGTCGCAGGTGCTGGGGAGCTTTCGATCAACTACACCAAGGGGGAGTTCCTTGTGAACGGCAAGACCGTGAAGGAGGGCGAGCCGATCAGCCTGAACGGGTCGATCGGCGCAGTTTACCTGGGAGTGGTTCCCACGGTCGAACCTGAGCTATCGGGTAACTTCGGAACCCTCCTTTCCTGGGCCGATGAGATCCGGCGGTTGGGTGTGCGCACCAACGCCGATACGCCGCACGACGCCGCGACCGCGGTCCGCTTTGGCGCTGAGGGGATCGGCCTCTGCAGAACGGAGCACATGTTCTTCGAGGGAGAGAGGATCATCGCGGTGCGCGAGATGATCCTTGCGGACGATGAGGCCGGTCGGCGCGAGCCGCTCGCCAAGCTCCTCCCAATGCAGCGGGAAGACTTTGAAGGAATCTTCAAGGCGATGGAAGGGAGGCCTGTGACGATCCGTCTTCTGGATCCGCCGCTGCACGAATTCCTCCCGCACGATGAGGAGGGCCAACGCGAAGTGGCGCAGGTGATGGGGGTCCCGGTCGAACAGATACGTGAAAAGGTCGATGCCCTTCATGAGGTTAACCCGATGCTCGGTCATCGCGGGTGTCGGCTGGGGATCACCTACCCCGAGATCTCGGAGATGCAGGCGCGGGCGATCATGGAGGCAGCGTGTAATGTCTACACGAAAGGGATAAAGGTTCACCCCGAGATCATGATCCCCTTGGTTGGAAACGTCAAAGAGCTCTCGCTTCAGCGCGAGCTGGTTGAGAAGACAGCCGAGGCTGTCCTTATCGAACGCAACCTCACCAAGGAGCAAATACCCTACACGATCGGGACAATGATCGAGGTCCCGCGGGCCGCGCTCACCGCCGACGAGATTGCACAGGAGGCCGAGTTCTTCAGCTTTGGGACGAACGATCTCACCCAGATGGGGTGCGGCTTCTCCCGCGATGATGCCGCGAAGTTCTTGAAGGAATACGTCGCCAAGGGAATCTACTCTCACAATCCATTCGAGGTTCTCGACCAACGAGGGATCGGTAAGCTCGTGCAAATGGCCTGCGAACTGGGGCGGAAGACCCGCCCCGAGATCAAGCTTGGGATCTGCGGCGAGCACGGCGGTGAACCGTCCTCAATTCACTTTTGTCACAAGGTCGGGCTCCACTACGTAAGCTGCAGCCCCTACCGCGTCCCTGTCGCACGCCTTGCCGCGGCGCAGGCGGCACTCGAAGACGAATAAGAACGAAATAAGACTCATCAAACGACCATGAGGCCGGGAGTAATCCCGGCCTCTTTTTGGGAAGGCTCCCTTTTCCCACTCCCTTCTTCTGAGTTGGCCAATCCTATGAAGCGCCCTATACTGGGGTTTGATTCATGAACAAGTCACGGGAAACATACTGTGATGAAAGGAGGGAACAGTGATGAAAAAGGCAGTGATAGTTGGTCTGTTACTCGTTATGGCCTTAACAGGCCTGGGATTGGGACGCGAGATCGTTGTGACAAGCACAGCAGACAGCGGAACGGGGAGCTTTCGCTGGGCACTTCAAACAGCACGATCGGGCGATACGATCACGTTCGACCCCGAGATCTTCCCGCCCGACGATCCGGCGACGATCTATCCGAAAAGCCGCCTGCCCGTTGTCCATCAAGGACAGTTGACGATCGATGCCAGCGACGCCGGGATAATTCTTGACGGTAGTTGCATGGAGGAAGATTGGGTCATCGGGCTGGAGATCCGCTCTGATGGGAACGCCATTCGCGGGCTACAGATTGTGAAGTTCTTGACTGGAGCGGGAATTGCTCTGTCGAAGCATGCCGAGAACAACGTTATAGGTGGCAGCAGAAGCGTCGGTTCAGGCCCACTCGGTCAGGGCAATCTGTGTAGTGGAAACGGCGTCGGAATCCGCCTGCAGGGTGCGAGGGTATCCCATAACGCAATCCTGGGCAACTTTATCGGAACCGACACCAGCGGGACAGAACCTTGGGGAAACCAGACCGGAATCTACGTTCTAAAAGGGGCTAGCCACAACACCATCGGCCCAGACAACATCATCGCCTTCAACAAGGAGGAAGGTGTACAGATCTACAATCCAGGTTCGCTGTTCAATACCATCAGTCGCAACAGCATTCATGACAACGGCGTGTTCGGCATCCTTCTGAATGAAGATGGGAACGGCGACCTGCCTGCCCCTTCTGTGACTAGCGCGGATTTTCAGACCGGCACCCTAGTCGGCAGCGCGTGTGCCAATTGCATCGTTGAGATCTTCTCAGATCGTGGGAGTGAAGGAGGCGTCTATGAAGGCCAAGCGGTTGCGGATGCCAGTGGGGCCTTCGCGTTCGAAAAGGGTGGTCCTTTCTTTGGCCCCAATGTGACTCTCACCACCACAGCCACGGATGGCAGTACAAGCGGTTTTGCCGTTGCCGTGCTAAGTGTGGGAGTAGCTTCGCTTTCCCAAGAGGGACCACCGCAGGAGCTTATTGTGGCGAGTACCGTAGATAGTGGGTACGGGACATTACGCTGGGCGCTTCAGGCCGCTCGCGCTGGTGACACGGTCACGTTCGACCCCGCAGTGTTCCCACCAGAGAATCCAGCGACGATCCGTCCCCGAACCGCGCTTCCACCCATCAGATGCGGGCGACTCACCATCATTGCCAGCAACGCCGGCGTGATTCTGGACGGGAGCAAGATGGAGGGGGATTGGGTTGTCGGGCTGGAGATCTACTCCGATGGGAATACCATCCAAGGACTGCAGATAATTAACTGCTTCCCCGGTGCAGGAATCGTTCTGCAGAACGCCCAACGCAACACGATTGGGGGGAGTCGAAACATCGGATTTGGCCCGATGGGTCAAGGCAATCTGATGAGTGGGAACGCTATCGGAATCGTGATGTCCGGTACGGGAACGATGCTGAACAAAGTCGCTGGAAACCTTATTGGGACGGATGTGGCTGGTGAACGTGCCTGGCCGGGAAGAGAGGGCTGGGGCAACTACGACATGGGAGTCTATATCACTAGAGGAGCGAGCCACAACGTCATTGGGCCGGACAACGTGATCGCGTACAACGGAGGAGCAGGCGTGCAGGTCTACCGCGCAAACTCGGTCTGCAACACGATTACCAGGAACAGCATTCACAACAATGGAGTGGAACAGATCTGCCTCAACGCAGGGGGCAACGGGGAACTCTCCCCTCCGGTTATTCTGAGCTTCTCTCTGGCAGATGGAAGTGTGAGTGGCGTTGGGTGTCGCGGTTGTACGATCGAAGTGCTCTCACAAGGGAACGGCGTCGGCATGCTGTTCGAAGGAGAGGCAACCGTGGACGAAACTGGTTCATTCACGTTCACCAAGGGATCGCCCTTCGTTGGGTCCCATCTCATTGCGACGGTTACTGACGAGAGCGGGAATACCAGTGAGTTCTCAAGACCTACGTCGGGATTACGCAAATCCGCCATTCTTCAGGACGGAAACAACTTCCCCAGAACCCAGCTGATGACCAAGAGATCAGGAGAACTTGGGGAGAACTGGATAGGGGACTTCCCTGAAATCGGATCCATCGCACTTCGGCTTGAGAACCTTCTTCGCGCCGGCTTCAAGTGGCAGAAGGTGGATATACTCCAGGATCGCCAGCACCAGGAGGACAAAGACAGCAGGTACGGGGGAACATTCTGGGAGGTGGATTGGCATACGGAGGACTACACCGTCGATCCAGAAGATGACAACGCCATTACTGAGTTGGCCAACAATGGCGTGTCGCTTGTTGCCTGCCTGGGTTGCTTGCTTGATGAGACCGGCCTTGTAGAGCATGGTAGGTTCAAGACAGAAGAGGAGATACAGCTATATCTCAGCTACGTTCGCACGGTTGTCAGGCACTTCAAGGGGCGCATCCAGTATTACGATATCTGGAACGAGCCGAACGCTCAGTGTCTGAATTGGTACGTAGAGGTACTAGATTACATTAACCTCGTCCGCAGGACTATCCCGGTTATCCTTGAAGAATATCCGGAAGCGAAGATCATGATAGGGAGCACTACATCCCCGGACAACCCGACCTCACTAGATTACCTGCTTCGTGTCCTCAGCTCTGACATACTTCCCTTGGTGGACATCGTTTCTTGGCATCCGATGTTCGGGACCTCGCCGGAATATGCTTACTGCAAAGACTACTACTACGAATACCCGTCTATCGTGCAGAAGATCAAGGATGTGGCCTCCGCCCACGGCTTCGAGGGGGAATACTACGCTGCTGAGATCAACTGGAGAACACCGGTATACAACAACCCTGGCTACTGGCAACCAACATACAGCGAGACCGTATGCGCGAAGTACTATGCACGAGGGATCCTGATGCACCTGGGCATGGATGTCATGGCAGGAATCATCACATGGGGCGACAACCCAACGGCAGAGGATGTGGTCCGAAACCTATGTACCGTCATGGCTGGCCACGAAGCGATCGATATGCCGGTGGCGATCGACATTGATTACGAGCCAGTGGCCTACTGCGCCTTCCGATATCCCAACGGCGATCGGATCCTTGCGGTCTGGACCGACGGCGTCGCGCAGGACAATGATCCGGGAGTCCCGGCGACGATTACGTTCCCCGGGCTCGTCGCAGAGAGTGTCGTTGGCATTGACGTACTGCACGGCTTCGAGCAGGAGCTGGTGCTTGAGATCGTGGACGAAAGCACTGTCGTCCACGACCTGTTAGTGAAGGACTACCCGATTATCTTGCGGCTTGCTCATTGAGGAACAGCTCGACGCTCACGAGATAGGCAACAGAGCCAGAGTTGTTAAGAAGAACGTCGCCCATAAAGGACGACGCTACAAACAGACAAGCTCCGGCGCTGCAGAATGAGGTAGCGGCGGAGCTTGTCTCCGACGTCGGGTTTGACTTGGGCCCAAGCGTTCTGCCCTGCCGTGTTTCTTACCCACAGATCTTAGCCAGTGATCCTCCGCATAAGCAAGGTAAGGCCGAAAGATAGTGCGCCGGCGATCGTCGGGGTCCCCTTGACAAGACCGCTTCCTCCCATGCGGCTCATCCTCTTACTGAAGATCAGAATCCCCTGAGCGATCGCCGCGGAGAGAGGTTCAAGGAGGCGGCCCTGGCGTACACCCCGGTGACATTAGCCACATAGTTAAAAGAGAGCCGGGGAGATCAAGTGAGGTGGTTTCAGAGATAGGCGGTATAATCGGCGAGATCGGCAGCAAAGGGAGGAAGAAGACGTGGCAGCGTATCTAGGGAGGCGGTTCATCGGATTTCTTGCTGCCCTGGTCTTGGTCTCTTTGTTGGTCTTCCTTGCCATCCGGGTGGTCCCGGGGGATACGGCACAGATCATCCTCGGAACCGACGCTGATCCGAGCTCGCTCCACGCATTGCGGGAACGACTCGGGCTCAATGAACCCCTTTATGTGCAGTACGGAACATGGATTAAGAACCTTCTCACCGGGAGGTTGGGTGAATCGATCCGCTACGGAAAGCCGATCGGCGAGCTGATCGCGTCCCGCTTCACGGTTACCGGACCGTTGGCACTGTTGGCGATCGTCATCGCGCTTTTGCTGGGGATCCCGTTGGGAATCTTCGCTGCCACGCATCGCAGTCGTTTCGGTGATTATGGGGTGATGGCCTTCTCCCAGTTTGGGCTGGCCGTACCTGCCTTTTGGGCGGGGATCCTGTTGATGCTACTCTTTTCGGTTAAGCTACGATGGTTCCCGGCGGGCGGGTTCACTCCTTGGTCAAAAAGCGTCTGGGGAGCGCTACGATCGATCTTCCTTCCCTCTCTCTCTCTAGGGGTGATTCACGCTGCCGTGATCGCGCGGCTGACGCGCTCTACCCTGCTTGAGGTGTTAGGAGAGGACTACATTCGCACGGCACGAGGTAAGGGACTGGTCGAGCGGACCGTCCTCTATAAACACGCGCTTCGGAACGCTCTGATTCCCATTATCACTTTGGTAGGATTGCAGTTTGCCTCGCTACTCGGGGGGACGATCATCATCGAGAACGTCTTCTACCTGCCCGGGTTGGGGCGGCTCGCCTATCAGGCGATCAGCGCCCGCGATCTTCCCGTTGTTCAGGATGTGGTCCTGTTAATCACCGTCTTGGTGGTGGGGCTAAGCGTATTGGTCGATGTCGCCTACGTGCTGCTCGATCCGAGGGTTCGGTTGGAGTAGGGAATGACGCGCACGAGGCATTCGAGGCGAGCACGTTTGCCAAGGCGAAACACAAGTTTCGTCATCGGTGCGGTAATCGTGGGGCTTATCGCCCTCACCGCGTGCGTCAGTCTCTGCTATACCCCGTACGACCCAATCAAGATGGCAATCGAGGATCGATTGCAGGGGCCGAGCACGGCCCACCTGTTGGGGACCGATCAGTACGGGCGTGACATCCTCAGCCGCGTCATGGAGGGGGCGCAGAACTCTATCCTGGTCGGGGTTGTCGCGGTAGGAATCGGAATGAGTTTTGGGGTGCTGCTCGGCCTCTGGGTCACATTTTCTTCCGGCTGGGTCGATGAAGCGGTAATGCGGACCATGGACGTGATCTATGCGTTCCCGGCGATCTTAAACGCGATCCTGTTAGTGGCGATCCTCGGACCGGGAATAATCAACGCAATGATCGCCATCGGAATTCACAATGTTCCCATCTTCGCGCGGCTGACAAGGGGGGGTGTCCTGCGAGCCAGAGAAGAGGAGTACGTCCTCGCCGCCTACAGTCTCGGGCGTCAACGGTGGGCGGTCGCCTGGCGGCATATCCTGCCAAACATCCTCTCCTCTCTCATCGTTCAAGGGACGATTCAGTTCGCGGCTGCCATCCTTGCGGAGGCTGCCTTGAGCTACCTCGGCCTGGGAACGCAGCTCCCCTATCCCAGCTGGGGGCGCATGCTACGTGAGGCCCAGACCTTCATGAGATTGGCACCAGGGCTGGCGATCTTCCCTGGACTGGCCATTGCGCTCTCCGTTCTGGGATTCAACCTGCTTGGAGACGGGATGCGCGACCTGCTCGACCCAAAGTTGCGGGGCGCAGTTTGATCGCTTTTCCCTTGAAACCAGAAAGCTCCCTATGTATCTTACGTGCGATACCATAGCTTACCCGGGGAGGAGAAAATGCGGATAACAAAATATATCGGGAGTATGCTCTTCATTATCGGGATCTTGATGGGAGGGCTTACCTATGCGCAGAGCCTCGGAGGCACGCTGCGAGTGGCGGTACAAGGGGAACCACTCGGGTTAAACCTGATCCTTACCCCTTCGGCGGAGACCTATCAGTTGATCATGTACAACGTGCTGGAGCCGTTGCTGCGCTACACAGCTGAGGGGGAACTGACGCCGCTTCTTGCTACAAGCTACGAGATCGAGGAGATCGAGGGGGGTACTCGGTACACCTTCTACCTGCGCTCGGGGGTCACCTTCCACAACGGTGAACCGTTCACGGCGCACGACATCAAATACACCTTCGACAGTCTGCTCGATCCGGCACTCGCCTCGCCGAACGCAGCCCCGTTCTCGTTTCTAAGAGGCATTGAGATTCTCAATGACCTAACCGTGCGCTTCGTGACAGAAGGTAAGGCGGCTCCGCTCCTCGGCTACCTGGCGTCGAACAAAGGAGCGGGGATCATCCCCGAAGGGTCGACTATGGAAGCGCTAAAGACCCACCCCATCGGAACCGGGCCGTTCGCGTTCGCGGAGTGGATCCCCGGCGACCACTTGACCCTGGTGAAGAACCCTCACTACTGGAAAGAGGGAAGCCCGTACTTGGACGAGGTGATCGTCAAGTTCATCCCCGATCAAGCTGTCTCGCTGGCAGCGCTCCTGGCCGGAGACGTGGACATGGTCGACAAGATGGTCTCCGAGAACGCCCTTGTTTTGGAGAGCGATCCCCGATTCAAGGTCATCACCGGCTCTATGAACACGCCGCAGCTATTGGCGATCAATAATTCCCGCCCGCCGTTCAACAATGTTCTCGTCCGCCGTGCCCTGTGCTATGCCATCGACCGGGACGAGATTATCGCCGGCACGGTCGCCCGCCCCAAATGGGGAACACCAATCGGCTCACACATGTCGCCGCTGAACCCGTTCTACGTCGATCTCGTCGGGATGTACCCGCATGATCCGGACCGCGCACGTCAATTGCTGGCACAAGCCGGGTACCCGGATGGGTTTCAAACCACTATCTGCCTACCGCAGTTTGAGTTTCATATCCGCACCGGTGAGATCATCGCTGACCAGCTGCGGGAGGTGGGGATCGATTGTTCCTTGCAGGTCCTCGAATGGGGGCAGTGGATCGAGCGGGTCTATTCACAGTGGGACTATGACATGACGGTGATCGGACACGATCAGGGAGTCGAGCCGGCGGTCAATTTCACCAAACCGCTTGAGCGGGTGCAGGCAGACGGCAGTTCCGGCTACTACTTCCAGTATTCCAATCCGTTCCTACGAGAGCTGCTTGCGCGCGGGAGAGAGACCTTCGATATAGCAGAACGCAAGACGATCTATGCGATGGCACAGACGATCATCGCCAGCGACGCCATGGCCGTCTGGATTCAGGACATCCCCCAGTTTGAAGGGATGCGCTCCGAAGTGATGGGATATCGCCAGCTTCCCATCTACGTGCTTGATCTGGCCAGACTCTATATAAGCGACGGCTGATCCGGTCCCGATATCGACTTTCTCGCTTCCCCTGACATGATCGGTATAATTACCGCACCACGCGTGAGGAGGAGGGATGATGGCGAAGTACAAGATCGCTTGGCTTCCCGGCGATGGGATTGGAGGGGAAGTTCTCGATGCCGCAAAGAGGATGTTGGATAGGGTCGCCCTGGATGCGGAATACATCCGCGGCGACATCGGGTGGGAGTTCTGGAAATCCGAGGGGAACCCGCTTCCACAGAGGACGGTCGATCTTCTGAAATCGACCGATGCCTGCCTGTTCGGCGCGATCACCTCAAAGCCGAAGGAGGAGGCAGCGGCCGAGCTAGCTGCCCAATTGCAGGGAAAGGGGCTCGTCTACTCGAGCCCGATCGTGGGTTTGAGACAGCTCTTCAACCTGCACACCAACCTGCGGCCGTGCAAGGCCTATCCTGGGAACCCCCTCAACCTGCGCGACGACATCGATCTTGTCGTCTTTCGGGAGAATACCGAGGGACTCTACGCCGGAGTTGAGTTTCACCCCATCCCTGATGAGGTGCGCCGCGCACTTGAGAGCCATCCCAAGATGAAGCGATTCAGCGATATAGCAAACGAGGACATGGCGATTTCAACGCGCATATTTACCCGTAAGGGCTGTAGGACGATCGTGCGCGACGCGTTCGAGTACGCCAAAAACCACGACTATCACTCGGTCACCGTGGTGGAAAAACCAAACGTCATCCGCGAGACCTCAGGCCTAATGGTGCGTGAGGCGCGGATGATCGCCGAGGACTACGCCGGGATCGAGCTGTGGGAGACCAACGTCGACGCGATGTGTATGTGGCTGGTGAAGAACCCACAGAACTACGGGGTGTTGGTCTCGTCTAACATGTTCGGCGACATAATCTCTGATCTCTCAGCACAACTCGTCGGAGGGCTCGGGTTCGCTGCCGCCGGGAACATTGGCGACGACTACGCCGTGTTCGAGCCGACGCACGGCTCGGCACCTAAGTACGCAGGCCAGAACAAGGTCAACCCAATCGCCACTATCCGCGCTGCCAAGATGATGCTCGACTACCTCGGGGAGCGGGAGAAGGCGGATAAGATCGAGCGCGCCGTGGCACAGGTGACCGCAGAGGGGCGCGTCCGCACCTACGATATGGGTGGGAGCTCTTCGACAACGGAGATGGCCGAGGCAGTCGCCTCCGCCATCGGATAGGAGGTCAAGATGCAATCGATCAGCCACAGGATGGCACAGTTCGCTTGTACACTCACCTACGAGGCAATCCCAGAGCCAGCGCGGAAGGAGGCGAAGCGGTTCCTGCTCGACAGCATCGGCTGTGCCCTCGCCGCCCTCGATCTTCCCGATATGAAAGCCGCCTATCGCTACATCCAGGAGCTTGGTGGAATTAAGCAGGCGATGATCATCGGCCATGGAACGCAGACAAACATTGCGAACGCCGCGCTTATGAACGCCCTGCTCATCAGAGCAATGGACTACAACGACATCTACTGGAAACAGGATCCGTCGCACCCTTCGGATATCATCCCAGCCGCGCTCGCCACGGGTGAGTACCGCGGCGCGAGCGGTAGGGATGTTCTCGTGGGGATCGTGATCGCCTATGAGCTTGAGATGCGCCTCTGCCTCGCTGCCGATCCAGGGATCCGTGAAGTCGGTTGGCATCACGCCAGCCTCACCCAGTTCGTCAGCCCGCTTGCCGCCGGAAGGATGCTCGGCCTCTCCGAGAATGAAATGGTCGCTGCCGTCGGGATCAGCGGCTCTAGCCACTTTACCCTCGGCGGTGTCGTTGCCGGTCACCTGACGAACATGAAGAATACCGCCGACCCGATGGCAACCGAGGCGGGGGTGCGAGCGGCGATGCTCGCTAAAACCGGCTATACAGGCCCGGTGGAAGTGTTCGAGGGGAAGGAGGGCGCGTTCGACGTACTTGGAAACGTCACCTGGAACCCCGATCTCATGCTGGACGGCCTCGGCGAGGACTTCCTGATCACGCAGTGCGGGTACAAGGCATTCCCGACCGAGGCCCTCACCCACCAGCCGATCACGGCAACGCTTGAAGTGATGGCCGAGAACGGGATCGATCCGCATACAGTGGAGGAGGTGCTCGTTCGGACTACGACCCGCGGGGCGGACATCCTCTCTGATCCAAGCAAGTACAAACCGACGACCAAGGAGACAGCAGATCACTCCCTCCCCTACTGCATCGCGGTTACAATCGCCAAGGGGAACGTCCTCCCCTCCGACTTTGAGGAGGAGGCGCTTAAGGACCCGTTCGTTGGGGAACTCCTCTCGAAGATCAAGGTTGTCGCCGATCCTGAGATTGACGCCCTCTTCCCAAAGGTAAAACGGGCAATTGTCACCGTCACGACCAAGGATGGAGGAAGCTTCACCAAGCAGGAAGACTTTGCCAAGGGACGGGCGGAGCGACCTCTTACAGATGAGGAGCTGATCGGAAAGTTCCGCGCTAACGCGTCAGGCGCCGTCACCGACAACCGTCTTGATGAGATTGCTCGCGGCACTCTGAACCTGGAGGAGGTTTCCAATATTCGTAACTATATGAAACTCCTAATTCGCGATCGCTAAGGGTGCCCACAGGCCGCTTTTACGCAGCAAGCGGCGCAAGTTATATAGCCCGCAGAGCTCTAGGGAGTATCCTCCTCCCCACCTAATTTAAGTTGCAACTCTCCTTCCCCTATAAACTGTATGGGGCGGTGTTCCTCGAAGACCTTGATCACTTGTTCCACATGCTCACCCGGGCGCAGGTCAAACTCAAACACATCCTTTCCCAAGTAATGGTAGCGAGGAAGTTGGTCTGCGGTGACTTCCAAGGTCCAGTGACCAGGAGGTAATCGATTAAATTGGAAGAAACCATCCGGATCGCTAATCTGAAGGCGTGTTTCCTCACTACAGCTAAGCTTCACTAAAACATTGGCTATTCCTACCACTTGACCGAGTCTCCTATTTTAAAGTGTAACAGAAAAACGGGTTGAAAGTCTGTAACACAGATCACGACTACGGAACGAGCCCGCTCTAAACCAATTACACCACGTGCCGTCAGACTGAAGCGGTGGGAAAAGGCCCCAAGGCTGTCCTGAAAATACAAAGGGCTTCATCTCCTGTTTGCGAAATGGGGATCGGTTTCCTAAACTCATGCTCGCCGTTTACAACCAGCTGAATCATAAAGCGCAAATTCGAGGAGGAAACAATGGCGACAAACACGGGGTATCTGGTCATCTCAGAGATGTCATACGAGCCTTCCCCAATAAATCGTGGCTATGCGGGGCAAACGCTGTACGTAAATATCGGCTCTGGGACTATCGAGAGTCGACCGGTGACCCCAAAGATGAAAGAGACCTTCACCGGCGGGCGCGGGTTTGGCCTGTGGCGGCTGTGGAACGCGGTCAATGAGAAGACTAAGTGGAACGACCCGGAGAACGAGATCGTGATCGGCGCGGGTCCGATCGGGGGGATCACCACCTACCCCGGATCTGGGAAGTCGCTTGTGGTAAGCCTTTCTCCGACCACAGGTAGCGTGATCGACTCTAACGTTGGGGGTTACTTCGGCCCCTACCTCAAGTTCTCGGGCTGGGACGCCCTGGAGGTACAGGGGAAGAGCAACAGGGAGGTAATCATCCTCATCGACGGAGACAAAGGATTTGTGCAGATCCTCGAGTGCCCGGAGAAGGATCTAAACACGCACATCCTCTCGGAGAGACTGACGCACACCTTCGCCGAATCGGATGCCCCAAGAGACCTTCTTGCCATCTCCACTGTCTCCGCGGGCATTGGTGCGCAGCACACGCACATCGGCTGCCTCAATTTCAGCTTCTTCGATATGAAGCGGAAGATTCCACGAGTGAAGCAGGCCGGCCGTGGAGGTATCGGGACGGTCTTCCGCGACAAAAAGATCGCGGCGTTGGTGGTGAAGTACTCCGGCGTGCGTCCCGACTCCAACCATCCGGCCGATCTCGAACTATTGAAGCAGACCGGCGAACGAATCAATAAGGAGATCTTCGAGCTCGATTCCTCGCAGTGCGACATGCGCCACATTGGGACCACGCACTTGGTGGAGATCATGAACGAGTACGACCTTTTGCCGATCCATAACTACAAGTTTGGCTCCCACCCCGAGGCGGATAAGATCTCCTCACCAGTATGGAGGAAGCGGTTTACCCAAAACATGCCGGATGGGTGCTGGCTTGGCTGTACCATGTCTTGCTCGCACGCGGTCGATCACTTTTCGCTGAAGACCGGGCCTTACAAGGGAACAGAGGTGACCGTGGACGGGCCGGAATACGAGACCGTCGCTGGAAGCGCTAACATGGGGATCTTCGACCCCGACTTCGTTCTGGAGATGAACTTCTACTGCGATACCTACGGGATCGATACGATCTCCTACACGACAGCGATGGCGTTCGTCATGGAGTGCTACGAGGCTGGCATCTTAAATGAGGAGTCGACCAACGGGCTTGATCTTCACTTCGGCAACAGCGAAGCTGCACTTAAATTGCTTCACGAGATGGGGCGCGGTGAGGGATTCGGTGCTATCGTTGGCCAGGGGATCCGCAGGATGAAGGAGTTCTTTATCAACAAGTATGGGGCCGACCCCGCCTTCCTGCAGGATATCGGCATGGAGTGCAAAGGGATGGAGTACTCCGAGTACGTAACCAAGGAGTCGCTTGCCATGCAGGGTGGTTACGGACTTGCTTTAAAAGGGCCGCAGCACGACGAGGCATGGCTGATCTTCATGGACATGGTCAATAACCAGATCCCGACTTTTAAGGACAAAGCTGAGGCTCTCCACTACTTCCCGATGTGGCGGACCTGGTTCGGCTTAATGGGCCTATGCAAGCTCCCATGGAACGATATTGAACCGGCAGACAACGCGCAGACCGACGAGCCAGCCAAGGTCCCAGAGCACGTGCAGAACTACTGCGACCTCTTCGCTGGGGTAACCGGCATCAAGGTCACTCCGAACGATCTGATTCTCCAATCGGAGCGGGTATACAACTTCCAGCGTGTGTTCAACCTACGCATGGGGTTCGGCAGGCGTAAACACGATGCCATCCCCTACCGCTCTGCCGGTCCAGTTACGCAGGAGGAGTACGACTCCCGTGCCCACCGCTACGACGAGCAATTGCGGGAAAAGGTGGGGATTGATCCCGAAGGGATGAGCACAGCAGAGAAGGTGAAGGCCCTGCGCGCCTTCCGCGAGGAGCAGTATGAGAAGCTGTGCGACGCAGTCTATGTGCGCCGTGGCTGGACGAGCGATGGAGTCCCCACTGTCGAGACGTTGAAGCGGCTCAAAATCGACTTTCCAGACGTGGTTAAGACCGTTAGGCCATACCAAGAAGGCGATTAATGGTGGTCCAATGAAACGGATAGGAATCCTCGGAGGAACGAGCCCAGAGTCGACCGTCTCTTATTATGAACGGATCACACGCGAGTACACGCGGCGTTTCGGCAACTACGCCTACCCAGAAATCGTGATCTACAGCGTTTCGTTTCAGGAGTTCGTCGCTTGGCAAAGAGAAGGAAATTGGGACGCAATAGCCGCCAAGATGGCTGAGATCTTCTGCATCCTCGCCGATGCCGGTGCCGAGATCGGCCTGATCGCTGCCAATACGCTGCACCGCGTCTTCGACGCTGTAGCTAACGAAAGCCCAATCCCGCTCCTTCATATCGTCGATGCCACCGCGGCGGCAATTAAGGCGAAAAATTGCTCAACGGTAGGGCTCCTCGGCACTCGTTATACGATGCAGGGGGCGTTCTACGTCGATCGCCTCACTTCCCACGGGATTTCAACCATCATCCCTGAGAAAAACCAACAAGAGGAGATCCACCGTGTGATTTACGAAGAGCTCACGCGCGGGATCATAAAGCCTTCATCAAAAGACCACTACTTAGCGATCATCGCTTCACTGAAAGAACGCGGTGCGGATGGGATCATACTTGGATGCACGGAGATCCCCCTGCTCGTTCAGGATGGGGATTGCGACCTCCCGTTATTCGATACAGCTATCATCCACGCCGATGCGGCGCTAGAAGAAGCCCTTAAATAGCTTGCTATCTGGTTTTTCGAGCCAGTTCTCCATGCTGGAACGCCACGCTTCAATCGTGCGTCAAACAAGTGGTCAACTTCAGAGTTTTTGAAATCTGAACCGGATTTTTGTATAATTTTTTTGGGTGGTGCCATGGTTTACGAAGCCGATCAAATCAAGGTGCTGGAGGATCTAGAGGCGGTACGCGTTCGCCCAGGGATGTACATTGGGAGCACCGGGCAGAGCGGGCTGATGCACCTCATCGAGGAAGTTGTCGACAACTCAATCGACGAGGCGCTCGCTGGCCACTGTAGCGAGATCCGTGTTACCGTCCATGCGGACAACCACGTTACGGTAATCGACAATGGTCGTGGAATGCCCGTAGGTGTCCACAAAGAGACAGGAATTAATGCCGTGGAGCTCGTCATGACGACTCTTCACGCCGGCGGGAAGTTCGACCACAAGAGCTACCACGTGAGCGGCGGGCTGCACGGTGTGGGCATCTCCGTCGTCAACGCCCTTTCCGAGCACCTCTGCGTAGAGGTGCATCGGAACGGAAAACTCTACCGCCAGGAGTTCTCCCGGGGAGGAAAGCTCACTGAACTGGAGGTCGTGGGGGAATCTAAGGGAACTGGAACGACAGTCACCTTCCTTCCTGACGCGGAGATCTTCAGCGAGATCCGCTACAACTTCTCCAAGCTCTCCCACCGGTTGAAGGAACTCTCCTACCTGAACGGCGGCCTCCTAATCATACTAAACAACGAGGCTGCCGGTATTTCCCGCCGCTTCCAGGCAAAGGGCGGGATCATCTCCTTCGTCAAGGAACTCTGCGCGAATAAGGAGCCTCTTCACCCTAAGCCGATCTACATCAGCGGCAAGGAGGCGGGAACGACCATCGAGATCGCCATGCAGTTTACCTCAAGCTACGACGAGTCAATCTTCGCGTTTGCCAACAACATCAACACGGTCGATGGCGGAACCCATCTGACAGGGTTCAAGGGTTCGCTCACCAAGTTTCTAAACGACTACGGACGCGAGAAGAAAATCTTACACAAGAATGATGTCAACCTGCGTGGAGACGACATCCGTGAAGGATTGGTAGCGATCATCAGCGTGAAGCTTCCCCAACCGGAATTTGAGGGACAAACCAAGACTAAACTTGGGAACCCTGAGGTGGCGAGTCTAGTGACGGGGATCGTGCAGGAGGAGCTTTCGCTCTACTTTGGGAAAAACCCTAGAGTCGCTCGAACGATCATTGAAAAGTCGATCTCCTCAGGACGTGCACGAATGGCTGCTGCCAAGGCACGGAAGATGGCCCGACGGAAAGGCCCTCTCTTCTCCACAACTCTTCCCGGGAAGCTTGCCGATTGCTCCACCTCTGATCCCTCGAAAAGCGAGCTTTACATTGTAGAGGGGCCCTCCGCTGGTGGGAGCGCCAAGCAAGGGCGCGACC
Source organism: Candidatus Bipolaricaulota bacterium (assembly GCA_030606565.1). Taxonomy (GTDB): domain Bacteria; phylum Bipolaricaulota; class Bipolaricaulia; order UBA7950; family UBA9294; genus UBA9294. The sequence continues at coordinate 22,604 of JAUWGE010000005.1, forward strand.
GAACCTTCCAAGCGATTCTCCCTTTGCGTGGAAAGGTGCTTAACGTGGAGAAGGCCCGTCTGACAAAGCTCCTCGACAATGCGGAATTGAAATCGATCATCACGGCGGTAGGAACAGGAATCCGTGAGGAGTTCACACCGGAGAAACTCCGCTACCATAAACTGATCATCATGGCGGATGCCGATGTGGATGGCGCGCACATCTGCACGCTTCTTCTCACTTTCTTCTACCGCTACCTGCGAACCTTGATCGAAAATGGGTATGTCTACATTGCCAAGCCGCCTCTCTATCAGGTGAAGGAAGGAAAGAAAATAGTCTACCTGTACACCGACGAGGAGCTAGAGCGCTTCCGTGCGGAAAACGACGGCCGCTTCTCGCTCAAGCGGTTCAAGGGACTGGGAGAGATGAACCCTAAAGAGCTGTGGGAGACAACGATGAACCCAGAGCGACGCATCCTGAAGAGGGTCGAGATCCGCGATGCCCTGGAGGCGGATGAAATATTCTCCACCCTGATGGGAAACGACGTGGCCCTGCGCCGCGACTTCATCTGGGAGAACAGCGACAAGATCACCACCCTCGACATCTAACCTTTCTCTCTCCCCGTTCCTGCCCCTGCTTTGGTCCCCAGAAGTCGCTACAATAATCATGCGTAAGGAGGAAAGATGAGACGACAACCCGGGTTGGTCATTGAGGTTGCATGGCTTAACCCGTTCCTCAAGCTGGGAGCGAGCGTTGCCCTGACCCCACGTGGCTATTTAACCGGCTTCACTACAGAAGGGTTGATCGGAACGCGGATCGCGCTTGTGGACCAGATAGGAACGCTCCTTGATATTCACTACCTGGCACGCTTCTCTGATATCGTCTCGTTCTAGATGGCGCTGTACTTAGTGATCGCCCTCGGTGCTCTTACGGTCGCATGGGTAGGATGGAACCGCACCCTCGACGCGTTGTGGCAGCCGACCGACCGAGTGACCATGCGACGGATCCTTGACCTTGCCAAAGTGAAAGAGGGGGAACATGTCCTTGACCTCGGCTGTGGGGACGGACGGTTTGTGGTCGCTGCGGCGCGCGAATTCAAGGCACGTGCGACCGGGATCGAGATCGACCCGTTTCGCGTCCTGTGGGCAAAGGCATGGCTTCTCCTTGCCGGCCTCTCCCAGCGCGGCGCGCGGATCATCTGGGGGAACATGTACACGGCCGATCTCTCCAACGCTGACGTTGTGATCCTTTTCCTCTCCGCCAAAGCTAACTTTCGACTACAGGAACGACTGCGCCGCGAGCTCAAGGAGGGAGCGCGGATAGTCTCCTACTACCACCCAATATGGGGCTGGAAACCGGAAGAAATTGGCGAAACCAAGAAGGGTTACCCCCTCTACCTCTATCGAATCAAAGGGAAAGAATGACACGAAATCTCGCTTCACTGGTCAAAGTGCTAAGGCTGCCCTCCCAAGCGGAGTGGCAAGAGGTTGAGATTACCGGGATCACTGAGGATTCTCGTCTGATCAAGCCTGGATTCCTATTTGTCGCCATCCGTGGGTACGTCGACGACGGTCACCGCTACATCGATGAAGCGATTGCCCGCGGGGCAACCGCAGTTATCACAGAGCAGGATACCTCCTGCTCTGTGCCATGTATCAACGTGATCGATGCGAGGATAGCACTGGCAAGGCTGTCCGCCACCTTCTTTGGAGACCCAACGCAAGGGATGTTTACGGTCGGAGTAACGGGAACGAATGGGAAGACCACGGTCTGTCACCTGATCGCTCACCTATTGGACGAGGAGAAGACCGCCCTCATTAGCACCGTGGCGAACGAAGACCGCGGCCTGCAAGCGGTGACGACCCCGCCCAGTTCACTCATCCAACAGATCGCGCATGAAGCTGTGTCGGCAGAAAAGAAGAACCTCGTCGTTGAAGTCTCCTCAGCCGCGCTTGTGCTTCACCGCGTCGATCGAGTCGATTTTGACGCTGCCGTCTTCACCAACCTCACCCACGACCACCTCGACTTCCACGCGGACTGGGAGTCCTATCTTTCGGCAAAGCTTCTCCTCTTTCGGGGGTTGAAGCCGGAGGCCTGTGCAATCGTGAACGCAGACGATCCAGTTGCAGAACTAGTTCTTGCGGCCAACACGGGCCAGGCAGTCACCTATGCTATCCATAGCGATGCAGATCTGCGCGCGATCGACATTCACTACAAGCTCCGCGAGACGACGTTTACGCTCCGATCAGACGATGAAGCGGTGTCGACCAAACTGTGTTTATCTGGGGAGCATAATCTGTACAACGCCCTCGCTGCAACCGCGGTCGTGATGTCAAAGGGGATGTCTCTTGGCGCGATCGCCGAACGCTTAGGCTCGGCGCACAACGTTGAGGGTCGCTACCAGTTCTTCCGGGCGCAAAATGGCGCTGCGGTAATTGTCGACTTTGCACACAGCCCCGACTCCCTTGAAAAGATGCTTAAATCACTGCGCCCTTACTACAAACGTGTAATCTGCGTATTTGGCTGCGGCGGGGAGAGCGACCGGAAGAAACGTCCGCTCATGGGGAAAATCAGCGGGGAACTCGCCGACCTGACGATTCTCACAAGTGATAATCCCAAGACGGAGGATCCTCAAGTGATCCTCGATGAGATCGAGGCGGGGCTCATCCCAACAGGTGGGCGCTATGAGAAGATCGTTGATCGCCGCGAGGCGATCCGCCGTGCGATTGACCCGGCAAACCCCGGTGATGTGATCCTCCTCGCCGGCAAAGGTCACGAACCCTACCAGATCATCGGTCACGAGTTTGTCCCCTACAGCGACGTTGGCTTCCTCCGCGAGGTGGGGTTGGTGGAATGAGGGAGCTTCCTTGAGACGGCCCAGCTGATTTTGAAATTAAGGCAAGGGATTCCCAGATGCCATTGGAGCGCTTTCCCTGAAGAGAAGATGAAGGAATCAGGGGGCCTCAATTGTGCTGAGAACCCGTTCGGCCGTCTGAGTAATTGTACCTTCCGCGTTAATGCGGATAACCTCCTCGCTTCGGGGCTCGGGTAGCGTGCCCACGATGTGTTGTTCTCGACCGGCCGTTTGCAGCCGACGCTGACGCGTTTCCGTCGACGCCTCAAGCCAGAGGACAACATCGAAGAGGGAGCGATCGACGTGAGGGGAGGAGCCAAGGAGCGCCCCCTCAACAAGGAGGATCCTCGTCCCACGGGCTTCCTCGGCGCGGATTATCACCTGCAGGCGGTCGATCACCGCTGGATGGACGATCCCGTCCAGATCGGTGAGGGCCCTTTCATTAGAGAAGACGATCTCACTCAAGCGCGAGCGGTCGATCGCACCGTCTGCGTCCAGAATTCCCTCCCCAAAACGGGAGACAAGACGCCAGTAGGTAGGACTTCGCGGACGGTAGGTCCCCCAAGCGACCTTGTCTAGGTCGATTCGCGCGATCCCCTCCCTCTTCGCGAGTTCCTGCGCCACAGCGCTCTTACCGCATCCGGCTCCACCAGCAAGTCCGATTACCTTCATTCCTTCACAAAGGTAGCGCGATCGCCTCAGTGTGGCAAGGGGTTCTTATCGGAGATCGATCACTCAGGAGGAAAAGAGCACAGTCCTGTATCAGAGAAGGGGTATTAACAACGTTGAAACTGGAGAGGGATCTGGGTGTAGATCGATCGAGGTGATAAAGATGAAAGCACGACTGAGTATAAGCTTGACATTAATACTGATCGGTCTTGTGATTGCCTCGGCAATTGTAATGGCAAACGGAGCGCCGAATCCACTCGGGATTACCCCTACTCCAACTCCGGGGCAGAACCTGACGGTCGGGGTGTGGACCGACAAATCGACCTACATGGTGGGCGAAACGATGCGGGTGTACTTCACGGTGAACCAACCAGCCTACATCTATCTGTATGACATACAGCCGGACGGGATTGTGCGGCTGGTCTTCCCCAATGCCTTCTCGCAGAGCAACTTCGTCTATGCGGGGATGCATGTCCTCCCGGATAAGCCGTCGTACCAATTCTCGGTGACCTACCCGACAGGGGTGGAGCAGTTGCAGATCTTTGCCAGTTTGACACCGCTTACTCTCACTCCCCCGGCTTACGGTGAGCCGTTCCCAATGGCCACCCCAGACGATATACAAGGCCACATCATGGGGATTACTCCCACACCGACCTGGGCGATGGGTTGGACAGCGTTCACTATTACCGCGCCGACCTACAGTTATGCACCTCCTCCAAGTTACTCACCTCCTCCGAGTTATACCCCGCCTCAGTACCCCCCCTGCTACCCGCCGTTCTTCGGCTGGTGCTTCCCGGGAGGAAGCTGGTACTGGGGGTGCGGTGAGTGGCACTACGGCATGCCCTCAAGCGGGTGGTATTGGTACTTCGGACCGGATGGTAAGTGGCACTTTACAATCCGCTTCCACTTTGGAGGAGAGTAGCCTCATAGAATTAAGCCCCCCTGCAAAACCCACACCGGACTGAGAGGGCCCGTCAGTGACGGGTCCTCTCTCATTGTCCACCTTGCGGTAGGCCTCATAGTTTGCTTTCGATACCACTGTCTTCTCCGTACTTGTTCCCGCGGAAGACATCCTTTTCTCACAGCTCGCCGGCCAAGGAGAACTGCCTAGCGGTGAACGCGCGCAGGCAAGCCTGTAGAATAAGGCAACCATTAGCTTGTGAGGAAGAGGTGTGGAACTTAACTGGAGCATTGAGCAGGCACGACTCTATCAACTTCGGGCAATCGGTCTGCATGGGACTCTATACCCATCAGGGGAGGCAGGGATCCGCGCGTGCTTCCGCGACCTTCAAGGAATTCAACTTGACCCACTTCCCGTCCTCGGCCGAAACCACGACCTAGTGATTCAGGCTCGCGTCGCAGGAACCCATCCCGGAGAGGCGCTTGAGTTGATTCACCGGGAGCGTTTAGGCTTTGAGTACTGGGACAAGGTCCTGTGCGTGATCCCGATTGAGGAGTTTCCACAGTTTCGTGCACTCATGACAGCCGGTGGGGAACCATGGGAGGCCAGGCGAGAGACCCGGCTGAACAAGGAGCACCCAGGAGCGATAGAGGCAGTCTATCGTGCCGTTGCCGAGCACGGCCCGATCTCGAGTCGTGAGTTGCGGGATCTCGATATAGCACAGGGCGACTACCGGGGCTGGAAGTCAACCAAAGCAGCGAACGCTGCCCTCGAGGTTCTGTGGAATCGGGGGAGGGTAAGCGTCTCCCGCCGCCGCAACTACCGCCGCTACTTCGACCTTAGCGAACGAGTGATCCCTGCCAAGTTCCATGAAAGCGATCCCCCTTCGCTCGACTCGTTTTGGAGATACCTTTTAAAAAAACGCGTATGCACGGTTGGGCTCCTCCCAGCGCGGGGGGATGCTGAGGCATGGGCTTTTTTGCGCAGCGCACGTGCCGACAAACTCCCCGAACGGCTCCTTGACGAGGAGGAGCTCACGGTAATACAGGTGGACGGGATCAAGACACCGTTCTACGTTCTTCCACAGGCTGAGGAGAACCTTTCACTAGCCGAGAAAGCAGTGTTCGATCACGACGCCCGTTTCATCGCCCCACTCGACCCCTTATTGTGGGCACGCAGTGCTTTCCGTCAGCTGTGGAATTTCGAGTACGTCTGGGAGGTATATAAACCGACAGCGAAGCGTCGCTTTGGCTACTATGTTTTACCTATCCTCTACCGTGATCGATTCGTCGGCCGATTTGACGGCCGCTACGACCGCGCCGAGAAGATCCTCCACATTCTCACTTACTACGAAGAACCTGACGGACTGCCCCTGTCGCATCCAGCGATCCATACTGGGTTTCAGCGCTTCCTCTTCTACCTCAGCGGGGAACAGATCCTTCTTCCGACCGGTGAAGTTTGGAAGAGGAAGGGATTAAGCGAGTGAATGATTGAGTGATTTAGCGATTTACCCTCCGAATCTTTCAATTATCCGATCATTCAATCGTTTAATCTCTCAATTACCAAGCGGCATCTCGTAGATCCGCCAGGTCTTGTAGCGACGGCCGCCCATCGCTTCTGAGGCTCTTAGGATGAGGTCATTATCCTCTAGTAGCATCGATGGTTCACACGTGCGGTACCCGCGTTCTCGGGCGTAAGCCAAACACTCGTGGAATAAAATGGCATCGACTCCCTGATTGCGAAACCTAGGTCGGACTCCGAAGAACATCAGACGGATGCGGGGAATATGGCGGCGGGTCAACAGCAGGCGGGTAACACGCATAAAATCAGTATCGAACAACCGATTCCAACGAGGGCGGAATGGGACGTTTGGATCAGGAAGCGCACCGAGAACGGCAGCAAGTTCGCCGTTCACGTAAGCAAAGCGCATCAGGCCGGGGTCGGCAACCAACTTTAGACTAGCAGCCATCGCCTCTGCTTCAGCATCGGTCAGCGGCAGGAATCCCCAGTTGTTCTCCCAGGCCTCGTTGTAGATGGTGACAATCCGGTCGACCTCCTCCCGTACGTGAGAGAGGTCGATCCTCCGCGTTTCGATTTGTCGCCGTGCACGGACCTGGGAAACGATCCGCTCCAGCCTTTCGTCCGGCATACCGTCGATCTCGATCAGGTAAGCGTGATAGTCCTTGACCTTGACCAAACCGTAACGCTCAAGTAACTGCCCGTAGTAGGGAGGGTTATGAGTCAGTTCCACTGTCGGCGGCGTGTCGAAGCCATCCACAAGGATCCCTTGGTGCGACTCGTGCCCTGCCGTGGAATAGCCACCTGGTCCTCGCATTACCTCCATTCCCCTTTCCTTCAGCCAATCCCGCGCGCGATCAAGGAGCCCCTTCGTCACCGCAAAGTCATCGGTGGTCTCGAAGAAACCGAAGAAACCGATCCGCGCGTGATAGTGCTCATTAAAGCGGCGGTTGACCGCAGCAGAGACCCTTCCAAGGAGTCTTCTCCCCGCCCGCGCGAGGAAGTGTGTCGCTTCAGCGTCCCGGTGATAGGGATGGGCCGGAGTGAGAAGGCCAGTAATCCGCAAGAGACGGTTCCCAAGGAGGTCAGCACGAAGCGGCGGGGTCCAGTTAGGATCACCATGATGTAACTGCCAGGGCACCGCAACGAACGATTTCAACCGCGGGTCGCCTAAAGGGATCTCGTCGATTAAAAAGTCCATCTCACCTCTTGCTAGTTTAAAGTTCCTCCCATTATGCATAAACCGAGCCTTAAAAGAAAAAATGCTACGCTTTCAAAGGGCTCACCTACAGTTACTCCGTCACAGGATGGGTGACAGAACGCCTCTTTCTCCACTTTTAGAGTGGACCGTCCCTTTGGCCTAGGTTGATCTTTTCCGAAGGTGAGGTTATCCCTATCGATATGACAACAGGGGAGAACGAAAAGGTCATAAAGCTGTTGCGGTTGGTGCAGAGGCAGACCGGCGTGTCGCGGCGCAAGGCACAGGAGTTAATCGAGGCTGGCGAGGCGGAGTTAAACGGGGGCACCGTGCGCGATCCCTTCATCTTGCTAGAGCAGGAGCCAATTAAGACCTTGCCCCAGGGTACCGCTCGCCTCGAAGAGGAGGAAACGGATAGGCTCTATCACTTCGTACGCCGCCTCTCCTCCACGCTACTTCCCCGGTAGAGTTGGAACAAAAGCTATAGGAACCTATAATCCAGCCATGCGCCTTGGCATCGCTCAGATCAACCCACATGTGGGGCACCTCGATCGAAACCTTGCGGTCATCCTGGCTCGCATCGATGAGGCTCACCGAAAAGGCTGTGACTTGGTTGTCTTCCCGGAGCTTTCTCTATGTGGGTATCTCCCATGCGATCTCTTGTGGCGATCCGGCTTTTTAGAGCGAATGGAGGAGGCGCTTCAAAAGATCGTGCGCGCCTCAAAGGGGATCGGGGTCATTGCCGGTGGTGTCTCCTCCAAGATCCACCGAGAGGGCGTAAACCTCTCCGATCCTTCGTCCCTCCTGGATGGAGCGGCCACTACTCTGTTCAATGCCGCGTTTCTCATCGAAGACGGAAAGCTCCTCGGGCAGGAGGTCAAGCTTCTCCTTCCCTCGTTCGATGTGTATAGCGAGAAACGTTATTTCACCCCCGGCCCAGGAGCGCAGGTCTTCGACTTCCGCGGCACGCGACTGGGGATAAACATCTGCGAGGATTTTTGGGTGGACGACGGCCCGACCGATACTCAGGCAAGCCTGGGGGCGGAGTGGGTGATCAACATCTCCGCGTCGCCTTTCTTCGCCGGCAAAGCCGCTATCCGTCGGAAGTTAGCAGCAAAAAGAGCGAGGGAGAACGGGATTACCTTCATCTACGTCAATTGCGTCGGCGGACAGGATGACATTGTATACGACGGAGGTAGCTTCATCATAAGTCCCGAGGGAAATCTCCTCTTCCAGGCTCCCTTCTTCACGGAAGGCCTGTTCGTCCTCGACCTAGAAGGGCTTGCTCGGGTTCCTCCGCCGTGCGAGGAGACAATCCCGCTTATCCACCGTGCGATCCTCCTTGGAATCCACGACTATGTCCGCAAAAACGGATTCTCGCATGTAATTGTCGGCCTCTCCGGGGGAGTCGACTCCGCTCTGGTCGCTGCACTCGCTGTAGAAGCGCTTGGTCCTGATGCGGTCACCTGTGTCTTCCTCCCTAGTGAGATCACCTCGCAGGAGAGCCGCGAGGATGCCCTTGAGGTCGCTCGGCGCTTATCCATAGAGCTTCTTGAGATCCCCATTGAAGGGGTTCATGCTGCATATCGTAGCGTCCTTCCACATCCACCCACCGGGTTGACCGATGAGAATCTACAAGCCAGGACGCGGGGAGTACTCCTCATGGCGCTTGCCAATGAACGTAATGCACTCCTCCTCGCCCCGGGGAACAAATCGGAGATCGCTGTGGGATATAACACCCTGTATGGAGACACAGTGGGGGCGCTTGCCCCAATCGCTGATTTGTACAAGACACAGGTCTATCAGCTTGCCGAGGCGATGGGGGATCGGATCCCAAAGAGAGTGGTAAAAAAGGCGCCCACCGCTGAACTGCGGCCGGGCCAACGCGACGAGGACGACCTTCCCCCCTACTCGGTTCTGGATGCCTTGCTTATTGAGTTAATCGAGAGGAACGCCTCGCGCGAAGAACTGATCGCGCATGGCTTTCCCAAAGAGACGGTTAAAGACGTTCTTACCCGCTATTACCGAAGCGAATATAAGCGCCGGCAGCTTCCCCCAGGAATCAAGGTCTCTCCTAAGGCCTTCGGCATCGGTCGGCGGATGCCGATCACCCACGCTTATCGCGACTAGCTGATCCGGTAAGTAAGAAAAAAGGCCCCGGTCAAAGGACCGGGGCCATCATGTGTGGTACAACTATTCGACCTTGATCTCGATCGGCTTCTCCTTCTCCTTGAGCGACTCCTTCATCGGAACCGTCACCTTGAGGATTCCATCCTCAAAGTGCGCCTTGATCGCGTTTTTCTCGACCATCGCACCCGGAAGCGGGAAACAGCGCTGGAATCTACCGTACCGGCGACCGATGCGGAAGTAGTTCTCCTCTTTGATCTCCTGTCTCCGCTTCGTCTCCCCGGAGACGACGAGCCTGTCATCCTCGACCTTGATCTCGATCTCCTCTTTCTTCATGCCAGGAAGCTCAGTCTCAAAGACAAGGTTTCGATCCTTCTCGTAGACGTCGGTCCGGCCAAAGCTCGGGGTGATGTCAAAACCGACTTTATCAAAGTCGCGGAAGAACTCATCGACGAGCCGGGAGAGCCCGGTTCCCCAGAAGAATGGTTCACGCCTCAGTTCTGGAAGTCTCCTGATCATCCTAGTTTCCTCCTTTGATCTTCTTTTTAGCAGTCTCGCTGCCTGACTGCTAATTTAGTATAACACCCTGGCTCACGCTTGTCAAGATAAGAGGAGAACGATACACTAGAACCGTGTTAAAGAAAGGTTTTATCGCGTTTATCGTGCTTTACCAGAAAATTGCTTCGCCGCTGTTTCGACCGCGGTGTCGGTTCTATCCAACCTGTTCACAGTACGGGGTGGAGGCGATCTCAAAGCACGGCCCGTTTAAGGGTGGGTACCTTGCACTGCGGCGGATCCTGCGCTGTCATCCGTTTCACCCCGGTGGAATCGACCCGGTGCCGTAGACTCCTTGGTTCTTACCCGTCCGATTGGCTCTCCTCCGACGGGTTTAGGACGTCGTCAGGGCTCAACATCTGTGCAATAGGCGATCTTCCTGTAGATCGGAATGATCAGCGCCTCGTCAACACCCAGAACCCCCTCCGCCTTGGCGTAGAGCTCCGTGCGCTTTTTCGGGTCGACCTCGGAGGCCACCTCCTCTACCAATTAGTCAAACTCTGCGTTCGATCACTCGATGAGGTTGCTCCCTTTCGTGCTGTGGAAGACCCCCTTCAGTTGTTCGCGTTAGGGAGATCCGCGCACCACCAATGACTACTTGACGTAATGGTGGGCAGCGTAATGCCATCGGCGGAATGGAGTATCTGGTAGGCAATCTGCTATCTGTCGCCCAGTCACTTTGCCCTTTTTGGGGACGTTTTACACACAACTCTACGCTACCGCGGCCTTCCTTAAACCTCTTTGGTGCTCTGCAAAAACTCGCACCACTTCCTTCAATGCGCGGCCTGTTCGTCATCCCCTTGGCAAGCACCTGTAAAATCGCTATACTGCTTTACATTCTCAAATTAAAGCGGGGGTACAACATGAACAAAGCGGAGTTGGTAGAGAAGCTTGCAAAGAAGACAGGCTTCACCAAAAAGGACGCTCGGAAAGCAGTAGACGGCTTGGTCGAAGTAATCACGAAGTCGCTCGCCGGAAGAAAACCCGTGATCATCACCGGGTTTGGAAAGTTTGAGACCCGGAGGCGAAAGGCAACAACGCGCATCAATCCGCAAACCGGGCAGAAGATGAGGGCTCCGGCAAAGACGGTCCCGGCCTTCAAAGCAGGCAAGAACCTCAAAGAGGCCGTCGCTAAAAAGAAGTAGTAAACGCCTCCAAACGCGACGCCTTTACCGTTTGGCCGGCCAACTACGAACTCCAGGGGGAAGACCTGTTCTTCCCCCTACATTTTCTGTTAATGGAGAAGAGAGTTGTCATACTCTCACCTTCTCGCTTGCCTTAAAGAGATGTCTCATTCCTTGAACTAAGCAAGCTGGGCATGATCAAGGTCTTGCGCCGCCGATCCACCACCTGACCATAACAACTCCTAAACGTAGCAAGACACGACAGCAACGGGCACGCGTAGGGACTCTAATCAGAACAATGCGGTACACCTAAATAGACTCGAACTCTTCCTTCATCCGCTTCACTAGATCGGGATCGGTGAACAGATCTATCGCGGTCATCGCCATCGCTTTGGCGGCGATGAGCATCACCTTTTGCCCACGCTTAGATGCTGAGGCTGAAGCGAACTCGCGTGAGTGGCCGGCAACCTCCTCAGAGCAGATCTGGATGTAGGCGTGGATCGCAGGGACGGCGTGGCTGATGTCTCCCATGTCGGTTGAACCGAGTCCGGCCTCTGGTAGAGGCGGATTGAGCGGTTCACCCAGTGTCTCCAGATTTCGCGTGAACGCCTCTCCCATAATACGATTTGGTTTCATCGCATTGTAGGCAAGCCCCACTGTCTCGAAGGAGAGGGTCGCTCCAGTGGCAAGCGCTGCTCCTTGAGCGCAGCGGCGAAGCTTCTCCAGGAGTTCGTCGCGGTAGTCGTTCTCTTTCGCACGCACGTAGAAGCAGGCTGCGGCGTGCTCGGGGACGATGTTCGGCTTGGCACCACCGTCGGTGATAATCCCGTGAATACGTGCACCATCCTTTATGTGCTGGCGCAGGGCATTTACCCCGTTGAACGTCTGGAGCACCGCGTCAAGGGCGTTTATCCCCTTCTCCGGCGAGCCCGAGGCGTGAGACGCCTTCCCGGTGAACTCGATCGCCACTTCCGTGACTGCCAGGCTCCCGCGATCGACCACGGTGTGGGAGGAGGGGTGGAACATCATCGCTGCATCGACCCCGTCAAAAAGCCTTGCCTCGACCATCTTCACCTTCCCCCCACCCCCTTCCTCGCCCGGGGTCCCGAAGAATACGAGCTTTCCAGGAAGGTCGGACTTGACCTGACCCAAGGCAAGACAGGCGCCAAGGGCGGAGGCCGCGATCAAGTTATGCCCGCAGGCGTGCCCGATCTCCGGTAGAGCATCGTACTCACCGAGGATTGCCACCGTTGGTCCGTCACTCGTTGCTGAGCAGGTCGCCTGGATCGCCGTGTCCAAGCCGGCCACGCCAAGCTCAACTGAAAAGCCCTCTTTCTTCAGTTCGTCGGCGAGAAGGCGCGAGGCTCTGTACTCCTCGAACTTCAGTTCGGGATAGTCGTAGATCTCTTTGCTAATTGCGAGCAAGCGTGCTTCGATTTCATCAACGTGGGCACAGACCTTCTCCTTCCAGACGTTCATCCAGCCTCCTTTAGGAAAACGCAGTCCACAATATCAGCGAGTTTTTTCTTCGTTCCCCTGTGGATGATAGTGGGTTGAGAAAAGAGTTCCAACCAGGGGTGGACTGGAAGAAACCAGGTACTTGCCTTGGCGGCCTCTGCTTAACGATCACCCGGTCAATGAAGCGGCCATAAAGCTTCAGCCAATGAGTATCATACCTTCCGTACCCAATCGCTCTGAAAGTTCAAGTCCCTCCAGGCGTAGAAGAACCGGGGCGGGCTCTCACTTGCACTGACTATACACCTCAGCAAAGCATCCGAACCAGTCATCGAATAGCTGCTTCGGGAATTCCGGCCCCTTCACCTTCCGGCGTCGCCGTGAACGAGGAATGTACACGATGAGCGTGTCCGAGCCCTTTACTCTGGCATCCTTCTTTCCTTTGTTGCTGGTGGTCATCAAACTACCTCCTTTATGGAGATGGTGACCGGTTACATTTGCGTTACTAATACGACCGCTTTCGCTATGTGGCTGATCTGACCTACGGAGTTGACACTGACCGCCGAACCCGCTATTCTCCGAGAAGAGGTGAGAAGCCCATGGCTCGGGAGGAGCTGCTGGGCAAGCAGTCCCTACAGTCTGTGGAACGGCTGCTCAAGCTCGGCCAGGAGTGCGACCGCTCATTGGTCGTAGAGGCGATCCTGGAGTACTTGGAGAGGGAGGAGAGGAAGGAATGAGAAAGGTGCTGGTGGTCTGTGTTCTGGCATGCACTGGAGGAACAACCTTCAATGTCTAACGCGAATAAGAACCCTGAATGGGTAGTCGAGTATCTTAAGTACTTGCTCCCGTCCACACCTGAAGATCTCAATATCAGCGGAGCGCAACTCTTGAAGCTGGCCAACTTACCTTCTTCACTCTTCCACTACAGATGCTTCCCACCCGTAGACAAGGAAGACGAAGAGAGTGAAGAGAAGAGGAAGAAAATCCTGAAGGAACTGAAGACAGGACAGATCTGGTTGACCTCTCCCGACGAGTTCAATGATCCATATGACTCTGCATTTGCAGTGAAAATAAAGAAACTTTTAGATGAGTGTGTACCGGTTGTTGTCGACAGATTGGTGGAGGAGCACAATCTGAAACAGCACCTGACAGCCGATGAGATAGCACTCCTACAGGGATCAGAGAACCCGCTGCACAAACTCGGGACACTCCTTCTCTCGAAGGATTCCTCGCTATCGAAAGAGAAGATCGAAGGATTCCTTGACCATATGGAAGCGCGCTTTGCAGAGCAGCAGAAAAGTGTGCTCGAAGACATGGGGTTCAACATGCGCAGAGGGCTCCGGGTGTGCTCGTTCAGTGCAAACAACAGATCGTTGCTTATGTGGAGTCACTACTCTGATATGCATCGTGGTCTCTGCATTGAGTACGATGTGTCTTCTCTTCCCCCGAATGATGCACGCCGCTATGCGTTGTGCCCGGTGATCTACACTGAGAGACTCTTCGACGCAGGTGAGTACTTCCGTGATGCCATGCAAAGGCGGGATTTCAACAACCTTTGGCTAACCATCGCATGTGCGCACAAGGCACCTGAATGGTCATATGAAAAAGAGTGGAGACTCATCCTGCCTCTTGGGCCGAACGAGGAGAGCAGGGTCCCGGTGCTGATGCCGATCAAGGCTATCTATCTTGGTTCATGCATGAAGACAGGAACCGAGGAGACCATAAGGAAAGTAGGCAACGAGTTAGGAATACCTCTCTACAGAATGCGTCTGGCGAAGGACACTTTCAGATTGGACGTAGAACCCGTAGATAGCAATGTTTGACTTCGGGATATACTCAAAGTCAGAATCTGCGTTCTGATATTCATTCTCCACGAGACGTGTCGGGTTTTGGTAATCGCTGTAAGCACCCCTCAGTTTGAAATTCGTCCAGCAAACTGGACGAGCCCCCCATCTCTTAGGCTGTTCGCGATAGACCTTTGGGACGGTCTTGAACCATCCAACACTTTCGTTTGCACTTGCCAGGTAGCCTGCGCATCAGCCTCACATGATTTGGTAGCGATCGATTAGTGTTAGTCTTAGAAATCCCACCGTAGGCCAAAGTGCCAGGTCTGGCCAACTCCTATCCACCAACCCGTACCAGCAAAGGTAGATACCGGAAGGCCAAGGAGCTGGTAGAAGGAGAGATCGATACCCCCCAACGCCTCAAATCCCGAAAGAGCAATTCCCCCTACCGTAACACCGAGAAGGCCTGCACCGATGTAAAAGCCGAGCGTATCATCCAGGATTCTCATGATGTATTTGCCGTGTCCTTCAAACACCATTGCACCACTACTGAAGCCCACCCCTCCCTCGACGCCGATGCTGCCCCATTTAGCCATCACAAAAAGAAGAGGGGCAGAACCAATAAACTTCGCACCAATTCCAAAGCCTGCTTGGCCCACAGGCGCTACAGGTTTTGGAGAGAATGTCATGCTAGCAATGTCAGTACGGTTGACCGCCACACCGCCAAACTTCGTTTCCAGCTCGACGGCCTGTGGCAGGTTGCTGATGATCGTTCCCTGGTACGTCCGTTCCGTGGTCTCAATGCTGGAAGGGTCGCCAAACTTAAGCGTGATAATGCTATTGGTGAAGACGCTTGACGTTATGCCTCCAACGTCGATGCTAATCTTCTCCGGGAAAGAGGCCGTTAGTGTTCCCTTATATGTGCGTCCGTCCAAAAGGTAAACGCTGTTTGCGTACATTGGGCTCTCCGACTGCTTATATGGGAAGCGAAGCCTGCGAATCTGGTCGGGAGCAACCTCAGTTTCACCCGAACTCGTGCGAATTGTGATTGTTCCAATACTCGACAGTAAACGATCCTCGAAAGTCTCACCGGTGATGGTGGTTACCCGGACAACCGCAGATCCTTCCGTGAAGGACATGTCGAGAGCAGCTTGCCTGCGAATGCTGACGGAAACGCCATTGTCATCTAGTGAAAGAACATCAGGAATTCCCGCGATGATCGTTCCTTCAAACAGACGCCCATCCCAGGTTTCAACGCTGTCAGCAAGAGCTGGCGCAACAAACAAGAGAAGCGTCAAGAGACCCATCACAATGATGCTGGCTATAGTTTTCATGTTTCCTCCTAACTAGAATTTTGGCCCTACCCAAAAATATATGCTAAATGGCCTCCACCCACAAGCGGCGGATCAATGTACCCGCCCCCCTCCTCTCTATCGCCGTGTTCTGTTCCTTCTAGAGGGCGTTTTCTTTCGCTGGGGACTGATACTCGCAGATTGATCATAACCTCTTGCTATCGCCTACCTCTCTCCCTTGGAATTACTTCAGGCGTAACGCCAAGTTCTATCCGATTTGGAGGGTGACCCCTCTAGTCTAAAACTCGTCCAGCAAGGTGTAAAGATCCCCAATTACCCTTCTCTTGGGCTGTCTGTGATAGACCTTCCGGGACGGGTTTGAACTCCACAGAGCCCCGGCAGTTGTGCTACACTAACTTTAAAAGTGGACCGACTAGGTGGGGAAGGTAAACTGTAATTGGAAAGTCTTGTACTCCTGCCATGAGAAAGGTATAGTCTGGAAAAGATGTAAGACGAAACACAATATGCTGAATTAGAGGAGAGATGCCTGAGCCCATAGTGTCTTTCAAGGGGAGAAACGGCCGTTTGGAGCTTTACGAGGACTACGTACGCATCGATCGAGGAACAGTTATGGGATTCCTACTGCAGGGACTGAAGGGCCAGAAGGACATCTACTTCGACAGCATCACGTCAATCCAGGTTAAGAAGCCGGGGATGATGGTTGGTTTTATTCAGTTCTCGATCCCAGGAGGCATCGAGTCCAAGAAGGGAGTGTTCTCATCACTCGAAGATGAGAACACGGTATCCTTCGCCGATATGGATTGCTATGAAAAGGCACTCCATGTAAAGGAACACATTGAAAGATGTCGCAGTAGGTCCCGAACCACAGGGCCACAGTTTTCGGTAGCGGAAGAACTTGAGAAACTGACCGCGCTGAAAAAGAAAGGCGTGCTAACTGCAGAGGAATTCAAGTCCATGAAGCGACGGCTTCTTGGCCAGTAGCGTGGAATGTCAGTACGGTGCCAAGCAGCGGAGCTAGTTCAGACAAGACCCTCACGATTCGTCCTCACAGCAGTCTGGGCAACCAACCTCTACTGCTGCTCCGGCAAGGGCTCAACACAGCGAACCTCAACGCGCCAATAAGCTGCGCCATGTTCTTCTACTAGTGGATCAATCGAACGTTGGTCATAGCCTATAGGCAGTCGCTCATCTGCGGGAATTTCACTCAGGGGCTTCCCGCATACGGGGCACTTGGAGACGGTTCGTCGCTTTGGATCAAGCGCGACGATCGTCCGACAATCAGTGTCATAACAAGATAGGAACTGCATATAATCCTCCTTCGGCGCATCTAACTTGTTCACGATATATCCTTCCTACGCTTCCGTCGCCCAATGAGCGCATCAGCCGCACCGCATGTGCGACGTAAATGCCCTCAATGCAGAGTCAATTCCAAACGTGCAATCCAATCGCCTACCAGCCGCAAAGCGATGTCGGCTGCATGCGCTTGTTCTGCAGACCTACTAGTGGGACCGTGATAGAACGCTGTTTTCACGGGAGCAGCTCGCCTCTTGTCGCTACCACCGCTCGTACTTTACGATCTTTTCGAGGGGAAGACGAGATTTCTCCATCAGCGCTGGGTCCTGTGGATAGCCTACAGGCAACAGTGCCACAACACGAATCTGTGATGGAATGCCGAGGATCTCTTTGATTTGTCCCTCGTCGAACGCACCAATCCAGCACGTGCCCAACCCTTCGGCCGGTGCGCAAAGGGCGGATGATCAATAGCGATGGCGACGTCTATAGGATAGCACGGTTGCCCACAGGCCATCACATGACCGTCGGTCTCCGCGCAACAGGCGATAACTACGGGGGCCTCACCAACAAACTTCTGCCCGCTGGCAACGCGGGCCAGTCGCTTTCGCATTTCTGGATTACGCACAACAACAAACCGCCATTCCTGCCGGTTGCTGGCCGACGGCGCCAGCCGTGCCGCTTCAAGTAACCGTGAAATGACATTATCTGGCACTTCTCTGTCCCGAAAAGCACGTACGCTTTTGCGCGTAGAGATTGATGTGTATACATCCATTCAATACCTCCTTTCTGCAGAACGAGCTGCGGATCAGCGGTGGATAGAGCGCGAGCTTGCTCGCAACGACAAAGCTCACCTGCTGCTATGGAGAGCAGCGGAATAGCGGTCAGGTGCAGCGATTTGTTAGACCGTTCATTCCAGGATCAACAACGATGTTGGCACTGCTGCCCCATTATCCCCTATCCTCGCAGAAGAGCACCTATCGCTTGCCAAGCACTCCCCACAGCATTAGGAGACCCAATACGCCAAACCCGACGGCGCGGATAACATGCCCCGTTGAAATACCCTCTACTCGAATCATCCCCAGATAGATCCCGCAGGCTATGAAGGCCCCTGCAACCAGGATCGAGAAAAACCATCGAGGCGGAGGCTTAATTCTACGCTCGGCCATCAGTCATCCTCCTTTCAGTATGCTTAGTGTCGGTCTAACGAGCCGCGGATCAGCTGTGGATGGAATGCGAGCTTGCTCGCAACGGAGTCCGTCCGCTGAATCCGCTGATGGACGGCGCTTCGCGCCAGACAGCAAGCGGATTGAAACCCAGGGCTCAATGGAGCGGTCGCTTCGCGACCGCTCCATCAATGATTATTGAGCACCTCTGCTTCATAATACGAAAAGCCTTTTGTTCGGGCAAGTCCTGTGTTCTTACGATTTTCTTTCTCATTTGTTAGTGGATATTGACTGTGAGATCGTTGCATGGCTTGATCTCTCGGGGTCAGCGGGGTCAGGCTTGCGGAGCAACACAAGAACGATGATCATGGAAGTTAGCTGAGGTGGATGTGTAGGGGGTACGAACGGCCAACGTACCTAGAATCACACTTCGAGTTCAAAACTCGTCCCGTAAGGTGTTCCTCAAGGTTCACCGAACACCCACACCCTGCTCACATCCGCTTCATAGACATAGTGTAAATTCTAAGCGGAAGGATACAAATACGAGAGCTTTTGTAGCCTGCCTTACGAAGAAGTAGCTGCCGGCCAGTATGTCCAGTAGCCTACATCACCTCCTTGTATACGGCCCTCTTACCTCCAGGTGAGAGGGCCGGTGCTTTGGATGCAAGTACGCGCTTGACCGCTGTCCGTGTTTCTCGGTAAGCTGGGCACGTATTGACTCTTATTGAAGTACTCAGCGCAGCCGTACAAATAACCGTCTCTTGAAAATTCTAGGTATAGTGGGGAGAGACCTCAGGTGTACCAGATCCCACGCCCTATCTGAAAGTTCAAAACTCGTTCAATAAGGGGTAAGACAAAGATAAGCTTTCGAAGCACGGCTCTTGAGTGCCTCTTAACAGCTTCTCGTTTTCGTACAACGTGCAACGGAGATTGCGGGCTGACTTAACCTAGAGCACAGCAAGGTAGCGCTCGAGTTCATAGCGGTGGACCTGAGAGCGATAGGCGTCCCATTCGATTCTCTTGTTCTGGATAAATTTCTCGAAGATGTGATCGCCCAACGCTCGGCGAACAAGCGCACTTTTCTCCATGTACGCGATCGCCTCGTTGAGGCTCCCCGGAAGCGCTTGGATGCCCAGCTCATCCCGCTCCTTCGGACTCATGGCGTAAACATCCCGCTCCATGGGATCCGCAAGCGAGTAACCGTGTTCAATCCCCTCAAGGCCCGCGTGAAGCATTACTGCAAAAGCAAGGTAGGGATTACACGCCGGATCCGGCGCCCGGAACTCTATCCGGGTGGCCACCTCCTTGCCGGGCTTGTACATCGGGATGCGAACCATGTTACTGCGGTTCCGATACGCCCAGGTAATGTAGACAGGAGCCTCGTAACCGGGGACGAGACGTTTATAAGAGTTGACCCATTGAGCGCAGACTCCGATGATCTCTTTGGCATGTTTCATGATTCCAGCGATGTATCCCCTAGCAATTGAAGAAAGATATAAAGGGTCTTCACGATCGAAGAAGGCGTTGTGGCCATCTTGGCGAGCGAGGGACTGGTGGGTGTGCATTCCTGAGCCGTTTTGGCCGAAGAGAGGCTTGGGCATAAACGTGGCATGGATCCCATGGCGCCGTGCGACCTCCTTGACTACGTAGCGGCAGGTCATGAGGTTGTCGGCCATCTTAAGAGCCCCACAGAAGCGAAGATCAATCTCCTCTTGGCTTGGCGCCACCTCGTGATGGGTGGCCTCCACACCGATTCCCATCCCTTCGAGGGCAAGTACGGTCTCTCTCCGGATCTCTGAACCAAGGTCTGGTGGCACTAAGTCGAAATACCCAGCTGAATCCAAGGGATCAGGAGAAGAATCGGAGCGAAGGTAGAAGTACTCCACTTCCGGTCCCACATCCATTGTAAAACCCTCTTTGTCCGCTCGGGCCAAGGCTCGCTTGAGAGCCCAGCGTGGATCACCGTCGTACGGGCTTCCGTCTGGCTCGACCACGTCGCAGATCAAACGAGCAACGTTTCCCCAAGGGAGGATGGCAAAGGTGTCAGGATCGGGCTTGACGATCATGTCGCTTTCGTCAATACGCGCAAACCCGTGGATAGAGGAACCGTCAAAGCCGATCCCCTCGTCCAACGCTTCCCGCAGTTCTGCCGTCGGAATCTCCACGCTCTTCAGATTGCCCAGAAGATCGCTAAACCAGAGCTGGACGAAACGTATCCCCTTTTCTTGAGCCTCCCGGCAGACCTTCTCTCTTGAATCTTCCTCCACCGCAACCTCCTTTTACAAGCCAATAGGGGATTGTATCCACCTGCTAGGTACAATCACACCCTCGCCTGACGCAACGTTAAGGGATGCAGAACTCTGGCTTACCAACCCCCACTTTAATTATAGAAGCAGCCGATGCAAAGAGCTTTCCAATAAAGGGTGACCCGTGAGGGCCACCCCCATGTGTTACTTTTAACCATCGTAGTTTCTAGGGACAGTCTCTGACCCAAACGTGCTCCATGAGCTTCACGGTATCCCAGTCATCCCAACGCTCTCCACATCCCTTTTTTGGCGGCGAGGGATCCACTATACCAATATAGCGCTTGGTGCCGGTTGGTGTTTGACACCACCTTACTCCGGCAGCCACTCGGGAATGGCCTTTTATGCTGCTATCGAATGGCCTACCAGCACAGATCTCCGAGGAAAACTCATTCCAATCGTTGGTTGTCCTGTCGTAGTCAGAGCATGCTTTCCCCAACCCTTTCTTGCTGTCTTTGAAGTACCCCAGCTCGCCAAGCGTGAAGGTTCCGGAAGTACTTGTCCCCATAACAGATGCGATATATGCCTGTGTGTGATGCACACCATAGAACGCAGCGATCATCTGCCCCGTAGCAACGGTGCACCAAACGCCCGTTTGCTGACAGAACTGGTTTATCCCACCCGGTGCAGGTATCCCGCCATTGACAATGCACACTTCACAGCTGGTAAGGTCACCGAACACTTCTTTGGGAATCATCCATTCGTGTACTGTGAACGGTCTCTCCATCAACATCATAGGCTCGATGCCTGCCTCGCGAAGATGCGCCACAACCATATTCACCCATTCGTTATCTGCTTCCCAGCGGCCGATTCGTTCCGCCCATTCCTCTCGAGGGATGCTTTCGTAGAAAGACCAGCTACCGGTGCCGCGAACGTCTGCCTCTGGCTCAACATCAGGAATGATTGTACCGTCTGCTACGTCCATGATGATCCTAGCTTCTCCGCCTGTTCTGGGATCACGGATTGTCACCAAAACTCCGATTTTGGGGTAGCTGTACACTATTATTTGAAGCGATACAATCTCCCAACCAGGATATGCTTCCATTGCGGCTTCTTCCACCCTGGCAGTTGCGTCTTCCATACTCCAAGTTCGAGGTCCCATAATGACCGAGGCAGCGGAAGGCCCCAACACCTTGCTTGCACTTACCCAGATTCTCCCGACCATAGCACCATTTTCTAGTAGAACGGGGAACGAGTAGAAAAGAGGCTCTCTCGTTATGTCGAAGAGGACGAGAGGCTCACGAATCATGCCCCCATACCACTCTTCAGTACCCTCACCCCTTATGAGTGATGACGTTTCCCACACTACGGTTTCCATGAAAGCCACTACCGCATGGGCAGAGGCCAAATCCAAGGGCACATGGTGCTCCTGAGCATTAGCCCCGCCAGAAAGTATCATCCCGAACACAACCAGCAAGAAGGTGATCAACAGGAACTGCCTAATAGCGGAGCCCTTCGGCACCAACCCTCCGAAGCGAGATCTTCCGAACACTAAGGATGTCATCCTTCTTCACCTCCTGTTTCTCTCGCGTCACAGAATGTGACTGTACCGCCTAGTTACTACGGCCAGACAGACTACTCGGCCTAGAATCACCTCCTTTAAAAGGAGCAAATCTAGCTTAAGAGGCGGGGAAAACGACCATGGCGACGGAAACAGAAAGGAGCCTCTTCGGTGGCCGACTCCTAAACGCCTGATTCTTCTCCGTCAATCATCGTACTGCCTTTTTCTGCTAAGTCAAAAATACGACTGAATGTCCAAGAGCCTTTTTGACGGTAAGCTGGTTGCAGCGTGGTCACGCACAACCTATGTACCTCTGCGATGAAGCTCGATCATCTCCCGGGAAAGCGCAAAAGTCGTCGATGACCGAAAAAGCGCGTAACACAAGAAGTTATTGGTCACTGCTAAGGAAGGACTCACTGGACGAGGATAAGCCAGGCCAAGATGCAAAAGTTGGGTTTTCTTTTAACTGACCCACCAAAGCAAAAAGGAAGACTCTCGTCTCCCCCTTCGCCTGGAAGCACCGGGTGGTGCTGACTGTCTCCGATATATAATGGACAATTGGCATACTTGCTGCTATGACATGAGTTAAACTTTTTATGGACTTCGCGCACCTGCGTCAAGGCGTTTATGCAATTAAAGGTATCATTCCTTCTTCTCTTTTAAATACCGGTCGATCGCTGCGGCGGCGCGTTTACCTGCCCCCATTGCCTCAATCACTGTGGCAGCGCCAGTGACGATGTCTCCACTGGCGAAGATCCCTTCTTTGCTCGTCTGACCGGTTTTCGGATCGGCGACTATGTTCCCGCGCTGGCTCAATTTAAGCCCCTTCGTCGTCCTTGGGACCAATGAATGCGGTCCGTTACCGATGGCAATCACGACCGTATCGGCCTTTATGGTGAACTCGGAGCCAGAGATGGGAACCGGCCGACAGCGTCCGGACTCATCGGGCTCGCCGAGCTCCATGCGGATACACTCCGCCCCTGCTCCGTCCTTCCCGATGAACCGGATCGGGTTGGTGAGAAGTTGGAACTCGATCCCCTCCTCCTTGGCGTGCTCCACTTCCTCCTCCCGCGCTGGGAGCTCCTGCTCGCTTCTTCGGTAGACGATGATCGACTCCCTTGCCCCCAACCGGAGCGCGGTGCGGGCGGAGTCCATGGCTACGTTCCTTTGTACCAACTATGAAGGTTCATATTTTCAGACGCGATAGTTCCTCCTCAATCGCAAGGGCGAGGGAATCCGGAGTATCACCAACCCACCAAGGGCCGCCCGTCTCCGGTGCACCTTGCATTGAAGCGGCGACCACGTCACTCACCGTGCCAAGTGTCATCTCCCCCGAATCAGCGCCGAGCGCGTTGGCCAGTTCCACGAGGATTCTCCAGTTCTCCATGGCCACAGGACTTTCGACTGCCGCCTTGGAGTGTTTGATCCTTCCATTCGTGTCGTGCAGCTGCCCGGATGTCTCGAATGGAACCGACATTGGCAATACGACGTGAGCATAGGCAGTCGTTTTGTTCAGTGTAGGGGACATTGCCACGACTAGGTCCAACGTGCGCATCTGCTCGGCGAGGACGGGATCGCATGCCGGATCGGCGCCAAAGGAGAAGCACGCGCCGCCTTGAACGAAGAGATCCTCTCTTTTGTTCCTCCCTTCCCTAAGGAGTGAGCCGCACGCAGGGGCCGCACGCAGGACGGCGATCCGCCAACGGGGTTCCCTCTCCACGAGGTGAGCGAGGGCAGATACCGTTTCATCAGAGGTCTCTCGTCCCTCTAGGACGAAGAGGGGTGCCGTAGCCGCCACAATCGCCGCCTGCATAGCAGCGACCCGCAGATCCCCATTCCCTTCTCCGAGAAGCGCTGTTATCACCTGTGTTGCGGGGAGATCATCGACTACGATATCGGCATCGGGGAGGTCACCCTGCAGGCTGATTATCGTCCCCCCTGCGCGCTGGGCGACGCGTACTTTGAGATCGATCAAGAACCGTTCATAGTGGGAGCGGGGTCCGACTACCACGATCAGATCGCTCGTCTCAATCGCGCTAATCGGCGCGACGGCTCCTCGTGGCACGGTAAACGCCCTCCTCGCGAAGGTTCCCTCAACCATAATGTGGTCTGTTTGCAGGACTTCCCCTGCTAGTCGCGCGATGAGATACCCCTCTTCCTCAGTGATGCGCGGTGCAGCCATGATCCCCACCTTGTTCTTGTCTTGCGGGAGCCTCTCCGCAATAAAGGAAAAGGCCTCATCCCACGTGGTCGCAACGAGCTCTTCGCCGCGCCGGATGAGGGGGTGTCGCAGGCGGGGCTCTGAGAGGAGCGTCTGCCAACCGTAACGCCCCTTCGCGCAAAGGATTCCACCATTATCACCCGGAAGCGTTCGTAGGTAATGGCCGTTCAGACTCTGGACCACAACCTCGCAGAGAAGACCGCACAGTGTACAGATCGTCTTTTCCTCTCTTATGTGAAGTGGAACTTGTTTCTTCAGGGCCGTGCGGTCTGTCAACGCTCCAGTTGGACAGGCATCGACGCAGGCACCGCAAGAGACACAATCCGACTCCTGCCACGCGCGGTTGAATGGGGCCTGAACCTCGACATCGATCCCTCGACCGGCAAAATCGATCGCCGAGATCCCGCAAACATCCGAACAGATGCGCAAGCACCGACCGCAGGAAATGCACTTGCCGAGATCCTGTATGATGAACGGGTGGCGTTCATCTGGGAGCCTATGCATGACCTCGCCGGCGTATCTTTCCTGCTCTGCGTGGGTCAGGGTTGCGTAGTCGCGCAGGTCGCAATGGTTGAACGCAGAACAACCGCAACCGAGACAACGATCCCCTTCTTTCATCGCCTCCTCGTCGGTGAAGTTCGTCTCATACTCCTCGAAATCACGGACTCGTTCATCAGGAGGGCGAACATATGTTGGGACGCGCGGCATCTCCTCCACATCGCCAATATCGGCGCGGGTAACATCGATCTTCTCATGGTGATAGATGAACTGGGCAGGTCCGACATCCTCACCACGTAGGTATTGTTCGATCGCGTCCGCGGCGCGGTGACCCGCTCCGATCGCTTCGACCGCGATCGACGGCCCGGTGACAACATCGCCACCGGCGAATACCCCTGCACATTTGGTCAGCCCAGTCTGTTCGTCAGCGATAATCCTCCCGCCACGGTCAATAGCGATCTCGCTTCCGCTAAGACAGTCGGTCTCCGGCGATTGACCGACAGCAATGATCACCCCTGCAACAGGGATGACGAACTCGGAGCCCTCAATCGGGATCGGTCTTGCCCGTCCGCTTGTGTCTGGGGCACCAAGCTTCATCCTAGAGCACTTTATTCCGGTGAGGTCTCCGTTCTCGATGACGAACTCGATCGGTTGAACTAGAAACTGGAAGCTGACCCCTTCTTCCTCTGCCTCTTCGACCTCGCGTGGCAGGGCCGGCATCTGCTCGCGGCTGCGACGATATACAACCGTTACATCTGATCCAAGGCGCCGAGCGGAACGAGCGGCGTCCATCGCGGTATTTCCGCCACCGATTACCACCATCCGTGGCGGGAGTGGCGTCCGCTCTCCCTCGTTCACCCGTCGCAGGAACTCGATCCCTTGCATAACAGAGGAGTGGTCTTCCCCAGGTATTCTGAGGCCGCGTACACGCCAGGCACCAAGGCCAAGGAAGACCGCGTCAAATTCGCTCTGTAGCTGCACAAGCGTGATCTCCTCTCCTAAGCGCACGTTGTTGCGGAACTCTATGCCCATCTTCTCCAGCACGGCGAGCTCGCGATCGAGGCCTTTCTGTGCGAGGCGGAAGTCAGGGATCCCGTAGCGCAGCATCCCTCCCATCTTCGGCATCGCGTCGAAGACCACGGTAGTATGACCGTTACGCCGGAGGAAATAGGCTGCGCTTAATCCCGCTGGTCCACCACCAACGATTGCCACCCGCTTGCCGGTATCCGTGGCAATCGACGGGATGTAATCGAACTCCTTATCGCCGAGGAAACGTTTGATGTGCCGGATCTGAACCGGCTCTTCCGCGATCTCGCGCCGACAAGCGTCCTCGCACGGGGCCGGACAGATCCGGCCGAACGCTGCCGGCAACGGTAGTTTCTCGTAGAGGAGGTGTAGTGCCTCTTCGAACAGACCGTTAGCCGTCAGACCTGCGTACCCCTGACAGTCCGTATGTGCAGGACAAGCTTGCTGACAGGGAGCGATGCAGTCCCCCCAGTGATTGCTAAGCAGCAGTTCGAGGGCGGTCCGGCGGATATCTTCGGCCGCCTTGCTATAGGTATGGATAACCATCCCATCGCGAACAGGCGTTGAACAGGACTTGACGACTCCCATTCCCTCTACATCGACGACGCACACACCACAGGAGTCGTATGGAGCAAGACGTTCCTCAGCGCAAAGAGCGGGGATCTCTATACCTTCGCGCCGAGCAAGAACAAGGATCGTCTCCCCCTCGACTGCGGAGACCTTTTTCTCATTTATTGTGACTGAAAGCATCCCATCCCCTTTTTCACTGAACATCGATCGCTCCAAACGGACAGACTTCGTAACAACGGCCGCACTTGATACATATCTTCTGATCGATTACCTGAAACGCGCCTTCACCTTGCGAGATCGCCTGCACCGGGCAGTCGCGCGTGCAGAGTTTGCAGTCTTTACACCGCTCGGGGCCGATCTCGTAGTGGATCAGCGCCTTGCACACGTGTGCAGGACAGGTCTTATCGACAATGTGGGCATCATATTCCTCGCGGAAGTACTTTGCTGTGGTGAGAACAGGGTTGGGCGCTGTCTGCCCTAAACCGCAAAGGGAATAGGTCTTGACCTTCTCACTCAGTTCTAGTAACCGCTCTAGGTCATCACCAGTTCCCTCGCCGTCGCAGATCCGTGTCAGGATCTCAAGCATCCTCTTCGTGCCAATGCGACAGAAGGTGCACTTTCCGCATGATTCCTTCTGGATAAAGTCGAGGAAGAAGCGCGCTAGATCGACCATGCACGTCTTCTCGTCAAGGACGATCAACCCGCCGGAACCCATGATCGCCCCTGTCTCGGTGATCGATTCGTAGTCGACTGGGACATCGGCAAGGGAGGAGGGGATGCACCCACCGGAAGGGCCTCCGATCTGCACCGCCTTGAACCCCTTTCCATCGCGAATCCCGCCGCCGATATTGAAGACGATATCCTTGATTGGCATCCCCATTGGGACCTCGACCAATCCGCTGTGGTTCACCTTCCCGGCCAGGGCAAAGACCTTTGTCCCTTTACTCTTCTCCGTCCCGTAGCGTGTGAACTCCTCCGTCTTGTGACGAATGATCCACGGAACGTTGGCCAGGGTCTCCACGTTGTTGATATTCGTCGGCTTTTCCCACAGTCCGGAGACAGCAGGGTAGGGAGGACGCCTCCGTGGGGTGCCGCGTCTCCCTTCTATCGAGGCGATCAGCGCGGTCTCTTCCCCACAGACGAACGCCCCTGCTCCAGCCTTGATCTTAACCTCGAATGAGAAGTCGCTGCCGAGTATATTCTCCCCAATGAAACCAGCGGTGGTTGCATCAGCTAGTGCCTTCTCCAACCGTTTAATCGCCAACGGGTACTCGGCGCGTACGTAGAAGTATCCGTGCGGGGCGCCGATCGCGTAAGCTCCGATCGCTATACCTTCGAGTACACGGTGCGGGTCTCCCTCGAGCACGCTACGGTCCATAAACGCCCCGGGGTCCCCTTCGTCGCCATTGCAGATGAAGTACTTCTCCGGCCCAGGCTCACGCGCGGCAAAGCCCCACTTAACGCCGGTGGGAAAACCGGCTCCGCCACGACCACGCAGCCCAGAGGCAGTTACCTTCTCGATCACCTGTTGCGGGGTCATCTCAGTGAGGGCGATCCTCAACGCCTCGTATCCTGCGTGTGCCCGGTACTCGTCGAGCGATTCGGGGTCAATTAAACCGCAGTTTTCGAGCACGATGCGAACCTGTTTATCGAAAAAGCCATCGGTAGCAACGAGGAGATCCTGAATAGGCTGCCCGCCAACGGCATGTTTTTCTACAATGCGTGTTACGTCCTCAACCCGTACGTGTCCGTATGTGGATAGCTTGCCATCCTGGTAAACTACGTCGACCAGCGGTTCGTTGTAGCACATACCGATGCACCCGACCCGCTTCAGCTTTACCGATGCATTACTCGCAGCCAGCTCCTTTTCAAAGGCGGAGTACACCGGTTCAGCGCCAGCAGCGATCCCGCAGGTTGCTAACCCCACTCTTATCTCACTTACGTGGCTCATCTTTCCTCCTGCTCACGGTACGAGGAGAGGATCTCATCCACCGTATCGCGCGTCAGACGCCCGTACGTTTCATCATCGATCATCATCGCCGGGGCAAGGCTGCAACACCCAAGACAACGTACGCTTTCAAGGGTGAATAGCCCATCCGTTGTGGTCTCATTCTCCTCTATTCCCAGTTGTTCCTGGAAATGCGCCATGATCTCTCCCGCTCCGAGAACATGGCAGGCCGTCCCTTGGCAAACGCGGATCAGGTGTTTCCCCGGACGAGAAAGACGGAACTGCGAATAGAAGGTAGCCACCCCGTATATGGAACTTAACGGGACATGCGTATACTCAGAAACACGCTCTAAGTTGCTCTCCGAAAGGTATCCGTATCGGTTCTGGATCTGTTGTAAGAGAGGGATAACGCTTGCTGAAGAAGAAGTGGAGGTGCGGAACGAATCTATCCCCACCGTTTTTTCTTCTGAATCTTGAGAGGTCGGATTTGGCATGTATCTCCTTTCAGATTACTGTTCTAATCACAACATCCCGTTATTTAGCAACTCTTGAACTACTTTTGTTCGTCCTTTGTAACCGGACTGTTCCCTGGCTGCGGGGATTATCCATTCCACAAAGGGAAGGTGCAACCTACGGAATAGCCCTGAAATCCCTCCCCCGCAGGCGTACAATAGGAAACGGAGGGGTAATGCGCTACTACATCGAAAGCGACGGGAAAGTGTTCTTGGTTAGCCGAGAAGGGACTCTCGATCTACCTCAAAAAACAGAGGTTCCCTTTCCGCTACAGGAGATCGCCCCACTTGCCACAAGTGCCCCTGTCATCTTCTGTACCCCGAAACTTGAGAAGCACCCCCGTGAGTGGCTAGAGAAGGATGAGATCATCGGCCTCCCAGCCGTCTCTCCTCTGGTGCGGGAGGCGGTGCACGCCGGGATGCCGCGGGTAGTGGTCGAGGGGATCTGTCTTAAAGGGAGTAACGTCCTTCTGGTAAAGGGAAGCCGTGGCCTGACTAAGGGACGATGGTCGCTACCCGGGGGGTTCCTCCGTTTTGGAGAGACACCACGTGAAGGCCTCCTACGCGAGCTGAGAGAAGAACTCGACGTTGAGGCGCAGATCACTGGGCTCCTCGATGTCAAAGCAAAGCTAGGAAAAAAAAGTCGCCTTCACTGGACTATGGTCTTCTACCGAATCTCCCTCTTTGGCGAGCCAGCCCCGAATCCCGACGAGATCATGGCAGCAGAATATTTTCCACTCCCTCGAGCACAGGAACTCCTGTTTGATGACCTCATGCGCGAGGTAATCGCATCTCACTTAGATGCCTTTAAAGCTACAGAAGGTCCATGCTGATCAAAAGTTCGATATCTTGCCTCCACTCCAAGAAATAGGGTTCATGTCTAAATTGTATGCCCAGGGTCACACGCGCGTACTCGACAGGGGTCAATACCAAGTCAAGCGACAGGCTATGGATGTCGGTGGGTGTACCGTCCCACATCTGCCGTGAAAAGGAGTAGGACGAGAAGAGAGTGACCCTCTTGGCAATAAGATAATCATACCCCAGGGTGATCTCCAGTTCGTGAGTGCGAAGGATATCATACGATCCGGAAAGTGTAGAGAGGGCCCCCTGGACGAGGAACTGCGCCTGTGGAGTGGTGGTAAAGGCGTAGTTAAACGACACTGTACCCAAAAGGTCGTTCGGTTCGCCTAATGGATCCAAGAGTTCGTAGCCGATACCAAGCTTTAAATCCCCCCCACAATAGCGGACGTAGCTTTCGTCTTCGATGATTCTCGCTATCTCATAGATATCGAGTGCGTCGAGTTCCCCCACTTTGATGAACCCGGTCCCCTCTATGATCTCCTGAAGCACATCTAGCAGGTCAGCTAACGTCTCGTAAGTTGCGATACTGTCAATCTCGTACGCGATCGCCTCTAGGTCGAGATCGTCCAGATGCTTGGAGATGCTCCTCTTTTTCACTAGATAGGCGTCGATCTTCATCGCCTTAGCGAGGGGGGTGACATCGGTAAACCGGCCGTAACCGACCCCAAGCTTCACCGCCAGCCCTATCGTCTTATAGGAGGAGGCGCTCTTCCCGCTCGCCCCGGCAAAGCCAAAGTAGAGGACTTCGGGCGAGAAATAGCGCTTAAAGTTCCCTTCAGCCGTTGTCAAAAATGAGGAGAGGCTCGATACAGAGATCGTTATATCGCTCTCCGCGGCGATGTCGAACCCGAACTCAGGTGAGTCGAACAGGCGAGTATAGTCGACCTTCAATTGTCCGGTGTCGATATCATAGTCAGCAAACCCATAGGGATCGTTGTAATAATGGTAAGAGAAGCTAATCGCTAAATCGGAGATATCCGTGCGGGGGGAGCGGTAGTTACAAAGGGGCATCGCCACTACCGTCGTGCCAAAAAGGAGCAAAACAAGACAAACAAGCAGCCACTGTTTCATGCAGATCACCTCGTCTAAAGAAAGTAGGATAACGATAAGGGGCTGACAACTGAATCCTTCCCTTGCTTGAGTGAGGGATGTCCGTTCCGACTCACCAGCCCTCGTCGCCTCTGCGCACGATTCCTTCCCCATACTGCGCGGAAAGCTCATCGAGGGTGCCCTCAAGGAATGTTTCCTCCTTATCGAATAAGGAGAGTTGACGGATATTTGCCTCGCTCAAACGACCGACCCCCACCCCGAGGAGCCTCACCCCACGGCCTTTGAGGGACACGTGGCGGCGAAAGAGATCGACGGCCAACCCTTCGATAATATGGGTGGAGTCAGTTCCCACTCCAACACTAACCTGACGAGTGATAGTCTGAAAGTCAGGGAAGCGGACCTTTATCCGCACCGTCTTTCCTTGAAGTTTCTCCTGACGCAGCTGCGCCGCAACGTCGCGAGCAAGATGCCGCAGGAGATTCTCGATCTTTGCCATCTCGCGGATGTCCTGGGGGAAGGTCACCTCGCGGGAGACCGACTTGGCCTCCCGGCTTGGCTGCACTGGGGTGTCATCCTCTCCGCGGGCAAGGCGGTAGAGGGTTCTTCCGGTCGCTCCGAACTTACCCACTAGAAGCTCAAGCGGTGCTTCTCGCAGATCGCGGATCTTCAAAAAGCCGAGACCACGCAGCCGCCGCTCGGTCACCTTCCCCACTCCCCAGATCATCCCCACCGGAAGGGGGTCGAGGAGTCCTTGCATCTGCTGCGGCTCGATCACCACCAGGCCATCTGGTTTATTGAGTTCGGAGGCAAGCTTGGCCAGAAACCGATTGGGAGCAAGGCCAACCGAGCAGGTGAGCTTAGTCCTATCCCGTACGCGGCGTTTGATCTCCACGACGATCTCCTCCGCCGGGCCGAACACCCTCTCGCTTCCTGTCAGGTCGAGGAACGCCTCATCGAGTGAAATCGTCTCCACAAGAGGCGTGTAGGCATACAGGATCTCGCGCACCTGCGCGGAGATCTCCTGGTAGCGAGAGAAGCGCGGCAAAAGGTAAATCCCGTCCTGACAGAGCTTGCGCGCCTTGGCCATCGGCATCGCGCTCCCCACTCCATACTTGCGAGCCTCGTAGGAAGCAGTAGATACGACCCCGCGCGGCCCCAGCCCGCCAACAATCACCGGTCTCCCTCGATAGGCAGGATGGTCGAGCTGCTCCACCGCGGCAAAGAAGGCGTCCATGTCTAGATGAGCGATCTTGCGAACAGGCTTAGCTCTCATCTTTTCCCTTGAACCCGCCTGAGCCAGGCAATAGTCCCAGGCTGCGTAACGTCATTAATCACCCGATAGGCAGAAAACCCAAATCCAGGGCTGTGGTGAGGAGGGAATGTCGGGAAGCAAAGTCCAGCAAGCTCCTCCACAGCAAACGGTATCCCACCCTCTCTTACCAGCTCGCCCGCAAGGGCCCACAACCGGTCGAAGCGTTTTTTCTCCCCCTTTTTAAGTGACTGTGAGACAAGAAAGGTAGTGAGCTTTCTGAGCTCCATCCCGCGCTCCTTGCACGGACGAAGGTGGAGCCGCGCCGTCTTTCCGGCAGGGTCGATCACCTGCAACGGATTTTCTCCGACCGTTCCCGTAGAGTCGATTCCCTTCCATTCTTGCTTCAAGTCTTCTTGAAAGCGCCGACGATCCCTTAAAAGGTGATCAATCCCAAATACCGCCTGATAGACCAGCTTCTGTAGATCTCCTGGATTCATCCGCGGGTGAAGTGCAACCTCGGTCTTCACTATCTGTAAGAGAGTTCCTTTCTCATCCACGAAGGAGAGGATAGAATGGTGCAAGATGACGGTCAAGGTGCGAATTGTAATCACAGGGCGACCGGGGGTAGGAAAGACAACGGTGATCGAACGCGTCCTCGATCGGATCCCCTTAAGCACAGGGGGGATGTTAACCGCTGAGATTCGCAAGTGCGGCCATCGTGTCGGGTTCTCCGTCATCGATATTGCCACCGGCAGAAATGGCGTTCTGGCCCATCTGCATCAAGGCAAAGGCCCAAAAATAGGCCGGTACACGGTCAATCTGCACGACCTTGAAGAAGTTGGAGTGGCGGCGATCCGTCGTGCCGTTCTGGAAAAAGATCTGATAGTAATCGATGAGATTGCGCCGATGGAACTATACTCGCCCGCGTTTATCCAGGCGGTCGAGAAAGCGCTAGCAAGCTCAAGACACCTTTTGATCTCCACCCGCGCTCACACTGACCACCCGCTGGTACACCGCGTTTGTCAAGAGCTGGAGCTTTTCCGGGTTAAGCTTTCCACCCGCGATAACATGGTAGAGACGATCGTTGAAGCAATCAAATCCGGTAGCGACCATGCTTACGATTAAGCATTCACGAGGTAAGACCAAGACTTGGTGATACAACAAAGTTGACAGAGGTAAAGTGTTGCTATTCTACAAGAATTGCCTCGCTCGTCTCTACGGAGCATTTATTGCCTTAATGGCCACATGACAGCATTTCCTAGTCACCCAGGTGACAGCATTTGCTGGTCACCTGGACTTCGATATGCTGGTAGTAAACGATCGGTTAAGGAGAATGGGATGGCCAAAAAACAAGCGTTAAGAAGCGTCGGCGAGAAATGGTTGCACCAGTACGCCGTGGCATTCCAATTCGCGAAGTTGCACGAAGGTTTCAAGTTGCTCTCAGCACCGCATAATTCTGACTTCAAGATATCATGGACTTCAATGCGAATCACATCCGTTTCTACGCTCTACGGCGTCGACAGCCAGCCTGGCAACCACTCCTCTGTGAGGGTCCCTACATACTCCCAAGACGAAGGTTCAACGAGTGACCAGGAATTGCTGTCACTTATCAATCAACGAACACTTTACTGACCAGGAAATGCTGTCACCTGGCCCCTTAATGATCAAAAGCTAGATTCATGAACCCCCCCCACCTTCCTACAAAACTAAGGAGCTGACGAGTAATGGGAAGTCTCCGAAAACCAAGCGTGGACCGGGCTTTATGCCCGCGTTGTTTGTCCCCCCTCGTGCATTTCTCCAACGAGAAGAGCCAGCCCATCCTCCCCCAATTTCAAAGGTAATTCTTGGGCAAGGTAGACCGAAACAGCGTTGTTTAATTCCTCGACTACAGATCGACCATTGGCCTTGGAAAGAATGGCTAAGCCTTGGAGGAGAGTTGGATCGATCACCTCACTGCCGTGGGGGGTCCATCGTTGTTCCACTCCTCCTTACCTCCTCTGCGGGGAGAAGCCTGACAATATCCTCAGATTCTTACAGGATAAAAGCGCTTTTGTACCTCGCCATTGTTGTATACGCTTAGCGCATAATACAGCCCTTGGTCTTGCTATGTCAAGCGGAAGAAGCCAAGTTTATTCACAGCACTCAAAATTGCCCGCGTTCCAGATCCCTAGTGATCTTGAGGGGACGGCCTTGTTTTTTTGAAAACCTGAAAGCCTGAAAAAAAGGTATATAGGGCACCGGGAGGAAGTTCGTCACCTATTTATGACGGTAATCTCGAAGATCCGTTTCTCATACGCTTTTTCGCACTCCGTACTTGTGGGAGATGCACCCGTAACGGGACACTATGCCACTTGTTTCCATCCAATATATGAAATGAATAGTATAGTATTTACCGTGCAAAGCGTACTTAAGGGTGAGAGATAATTTGCGGATCGATGCCGCACAGCTTCTTGTGAACTCCCAACTTCGCGAATTCGCTTTAGGCCCGAGGCCAAGATAGGATCAATCGAACAAGGACTGCGACGCGAGATAGCCCCAATGTTAAGCGAAATTTCGTCAGCAAAGACCCATTTTGGGGCCAAGATTATATAGACTACACCGTTCCTTTCAGCAATTGCGTAATATACATTACCGACAAACGTAGCGGGATCTGCTATAGTGATTGCGATGAAGAAACCCCCTCATCTTTTTCACCACCCGGAGAGGGCGGTCGAGCGATCCAGCTTGGCCGCCCTTGCACTTCAAACAGGAAGCACCCAGATGAGAAATCGATTGGCCAAGTAGACCGCCGCGACCAGGAGTGGGTAGAGGATGAGAAGCGATAATACCACCGGGTAGACCTGGAACATACCACCCTTGTTCTTCCCAGGCCAGGAGAAGCCCTCAGCGAACAGGTAGTCAATCGGCGGGCGCGGGTACGGCCACTTGTCTCTTCCCTCCGTGATCATGTAGATCAACGCCCGGAACGGTGAGCGGGCGAGTGCCGCCCGACGCAGCTGGAGAAAGAGACCAACAAGCAGGAGAGTATAAGCAAGGAGGGGGATAGTGCCCCCAGTGCTTGCGATCAGGTTGAATGAGCCATGCAAGGCTACTGCAAAGAGGAACCCCAAAAAAAGCCAGAGGAGCCGCGCACGCCACATTCGAAGAAAGCGCGCGTGACCGACGAGGTATCCAGCAAGCCCGTTGAACAAAATGTGGCCGGGGAAGGTGCGGGCAAGAACAATAACCCGGAACACCTCATGAAACCGTCCGATGTCACCGGCTGTCCACACCTCGTAGGAACCGCTAAAAATGTACCAGAAGTCTTCATAGATCCCAAAACCCACCCCCAAGATCCCGAAGTAAATAGCAAAGTCGATCGGCTCAGCGAGGTCGGGGAAACCAAGCTGCCAGACCGTGCATGCCATCACCAAGAACTTGATCCCCTCCTCGATTAGCCCCGCGGTCACATAGGCGGAAAAAGGGGTCGTGACATTTCCCAGTGGGAGAAGATAGCGGATCAGAACGACCGGAATCACCGCCGCCATTCCCAGAACGAAGATCAGCGTCACCGTTGTTGTGGGCAGCCGCCGTAGCGGGTTACTTCGGTAGAGAAGGAAGATATATAAGAGGGAAAGCCCCGAGGAGAGGTAGATCGACCGCAGAAATAGGCTCATCGTACAGCGATGTTATAGGGGACGCCAGCATGAATCAATCGGGTTGCGCTTACATAAAACGCGGGAAAAGCACGTAGGAATAATAGAAGAAAAAAACGGGCAAGGCAAACAGGAGCCCATCAATTCGGTCTAGAGCCCCACCGTGGCCAGGGAGAAACGTCCCTGAGTCCTTGACCCCGGCGGCTCGCTTCAGCTTTGACTCGAAGACGTCGCCCAATTGGACTGCCAACCCAACGAGGAATGAGGAGGCAAGGATGTGCGGAAAGCCCTCCCAAAAGGCAAACTCCCGCCACGCCGGGGATAAGGAGGCCCCCAATAAAGCCCCAAGGATGGTCAACAGAAACCCACCAATGATCCCTTCCCAGGTCTTGTTGGGGCTAATGCGCCGAAAGGCCTGGTGGCGCCCGAACACGCTCCCGAAGAGATAGGCACCGCTGTCGTAGCCCCACACCATGAGGAGGACGACCAATGCGTGTGTCGCTCCCACGCGTGGCTGGTCCGGCGGGCTGTTGATGTAAATAAGGTAGAAAAAGCGGAGGAGCCATGGAATATACAGAAGACCGAACACTCCAGCCACCGCCTGCAGGAACCCCGTCCGATGTGGCATGCTGCGCAGGTAACGTAGTACCTGATAGGCCATCGCCAGAAGGAGGGCCGTATCCCCGAAGTGACTATCAACCATGTAGCTATCGATGATATAGCTAAAGACAAGCACAGGGATCCAGATGAGAAACTCCGGCGCGGCCAGCGGCACTTCCAGCCGCCGCATCAGTTGCAGGTATTCCACTGCGGCGGGGTAGGCCACGACGAGAATGAGGATCCCCACAATCCACTGCACCCCGTACCGGGTCCCTACGTAGAGGATCCCGAAGACGATCCCCCCGGCGATGAGCGCACTTGCCACTCGCTTGATTACGTTCATCCTTATCCCTCCCTCACCCGCCGAAGCGGCGTTCTCGTTTCTGGTATGAGGCGATGGTCTTAAGCAACTCGGCCGGGGTGAAGTCCGGCCAAAGGGTGCCAGTGAAATAGAGCTCGGCGTAGGCTGCCTGCCAGAGAAGGAAGTTGGAGAGGCGCATCTCCCCGCTTGTTCGAATGATAATGTCAGGATCGGGAATCCCATCGGTATAGAGGAAGCAAGCGAAGGAATCTTCATCGAGCTTGCCCAAGTCGAGCTTCCCTGCAACCGCAGCAGAGGCGACCCTCTGACAGGCGCGGACGATCTCCTGTCGGGCGCCGTAGTTCAGGGCTACGTTCAGAAGTAGTCGGTCGTTCTCCGCCGTTTGTCCGATCGCGTTTCTGACAGTCTCTCGTATCTGGGATGGAAGCCCTCCTAGGTCGCCGGAGACGATGAGCCGGACTCCCTCTTTGATGAACTCCTTCAACTTTTCGGTGATGAATTGGTCAAGGAGGTGCATCAGGAAGTCAACCTCCTCGGCTGGGCGGTTCCAGTTCTCGGTGGAGAAGGCAAACAGGGTTAGGTTTTTGAGGCCAAGCTTTCCTCCAGCGAAGCGGATAAGTCGCTCCGCCGCCTGGGCCCCGGCCTGGTGACCGGCAACGCGTGGAAGGCCTCGCGCCTTAGCCCAGCGGCCGTTCCCATCCATGATCAACGCCACGTGGCGTGGTAGTCCGTCAGCTTTAACCTGCTCGATCAGGGTCGACACGGGACCTCCATCAAGATCGGCCTGGCTTCGCGTAGCACGGTGAGCGAACCGGTGATGAAGAGTACATCTTGAGCTTCAAGACAAGTACGCGCACTGATCAACCCCTCTTCCACAGAGGACGCTTGCTTAAACGCGACTCCCAAGGATGAAGCAATCTTAGCCAAAAGATCAAGCGGGAGGGCGCGTGGGCTTTGCGAACATGTGAGGGTTACCTTAGCAAACAGAGGAAAGAGGACGTGACAAATCGCCTCGCACTCCTTATCGGAAAGGAGCCCGAACAGGAGATGACGATGTAGACGCTTCGGAACGTAGCGCTTAACATCTTTGGCCAAGGCCAGTGCGGCTGGAAGGTTGTGTGCGCCGTCGAGGATGATCGTTGGATTAAGCTTCATTACTTCGAACCGACCGGGCCAGGAAACATCGGCCAAGCCAGCGGTAACGGCATCATTGGGCAAGCTAAAGCCGGCTTTACGCAACAGTTCCACCGCTCGTAAAGTGAGCCTCAGATTCTCGGCCTGATAGCCCCCGAGAAGGGCGAGGTCGATCGTTTCGGGAAGATCGCTTGCGTCGATTCGGTAGGTTGCCCGTTTCCAGTCATAGGCGATTCTTTCCACTGCCACCGAATCACAGCGAGCAAGAGGCGCTCGCGCCTTTTCACATTCCTTGATGATGATCTCCTCCACCTCAGGTGGAAGTTCCCCCGCGAGGAAGGGGACGCTAGCCTTGGCGATCCCAGCCTTCTCCCAAGCGATCCGTTTAAGCATCTCCCCCAGGAGGGCGAGGTGATCGCGGCCGACGTTAGTCAAAATCGTTAAGAGGGGATCCAAAACGTTCGTGGCATCAAACCGCCCCCCAAGCCCCACCTCAACCACAGCGAGCTTAACACGACTTGCGGCAAAGTGGGCAAAGGCGATTGCTGTCAGTACTTCAAAGAGGGTCGGCCGATCCTCTGCGCTTTTTAAGACTGGAAGGATCTGCTCTACTCTCCCCGCAACATCTTCCTCGCTGATCCAGCGATTATTAACGCTGATCCGATCGCGAAAGTCTATCAGGTCAGGAGAAGTGAAGCGCCCCACGCGGTAGCCAGCCTGCAAAAGGATACTAGAGAGCATTGCTGCAACCGAACCTTTCCCATTTGTCCCAGCAATATGAATTGCGCGAAAGGCACGTTCCGGGTGGTCCAGCACATCGAGAAGACGACTAATACGCGCAAGACCCGGCTTCACTTCAAGAGAGGGAAGACCATCTAAGACACAGCGGGCCTCGGTATATTTCATCTACTCCTCCAGCGCGGTAAGGTTCGCTTGCAGTCGCTCCTGCTTAGCGAGGAGCTCCTCCTGCTTCTTGTGCTCCTTTTTTACGACCTCACGCGGTGCCTGTTCGAGAAACGAGGGGTTCGTGAGGTTTCTTATGGCCTTCGCTAATTCGGTTTTTACCTGATTTAACTCCTTACGCAGACGGGAGCACTCTGCGTTAATGTCGATCAGTTCGGTGAGGGGGACGAATAGCTCTGCATCAGTGAGAACCTGCCGGGCCGAACCTGGAGGGGCACTAATGTCCTCCTTGATTTGCCACTCATCCGCTCCGACGAGGGCGTTAAGCGCCTGGGATTTGCACTTTAAAAGTGCCGATAGCTTAGGGTCGAAAGTCCGTACTAGGACCTTAAGGCGTGCGTTTTGGGGAACATTTAACTCGGCACGGATCGTCCGGACCGCGTTGACCACCTCCTGAAAGGCCGCCATCTTTGCTTCAGCCTGTGAATCACTCGCCGCCGGCTGCGGAAAGGCGGCGATGGAAAGGGATACCGGTTCCTCACCAAGAATCTGCCAGATCTCCTCGCTGATGAAGGGAACGAATGGGTGCAAGAGCTTTAAGATCTCCTTTAAAACGTGGTAGAGGATCCCCTTCACCTCTTGATCTTGCTCAGAGGCAAGCCTCACCTTGGCGAGCTCGAGGTACCAGTCGCAGAAGTCATGCCAGATGAAGGCATACAAGGACTCGCTAGCAAGGTTGAAGTTATAGACATCGAGGTTCGCGCGAATCGTTAAGATCGTCCTTGACAGTCGCGATAGGATGAACCGGTCCTCCAACTCGGAGATCTCGGCGGGAAGCCTTGGCCGCTCATCCCCCAGATTTAGAAGGACAAAGCGGGCCATGTTCCAGATCTTGTTCAAGAAGTTCCGGCTTGACTCGATGTCGCGCATCGCCACCCGCATCCCGCGTCCCTTGGAGGTGGACTGTGCCAAGGTGAAGCGTAATGCGTCCATTCCGTAACTATCCTTCACCTCCAAAGGATCGATGATGTTCCCCCGCGAGGAACTCATCTTTATCCCGTGCTCATCCTCAATGAGTGGGGTGAAATAGACCTGCCGGAATGGGACCTTTCCCATAAAGTGGATCCCCATCATTATCATCCTCGCTACCCAGAAGAAGATGATATCAAATCCAGTGATCAGCAGTGAGGTTGGATAGAAGTAGTTAAGTTCCGCCGTCTCCTCGGGCCAGCCCATCACCGAGAATGGAAATAGGGCAGAACTGAACCATGTATCGAGAACGTCGGAGTCCTGATGGATCTCTGCACTCCTGCATGTCGGACATCTAGCCGGGTTCTCCCGGGAGACGATCGTCTCGCCGCAGGCCTGACAATACCAGACAGGAATCTGGTGGCCCCACCATAGCTGGCGGGAGATACACCAATCTTTGATATTCTCCATCCAGTCGAAGTACAGCCTCTTCCATCTTTTAGGGATGAACATGACCTCGTCTGAGCGAACAGCCTCTATCGCCGGGGTGGCAAGCTCCTTCATCCTCACAAACCACTGGTTGGAGATGAGAGGCTCCACTGGGGTATCACAGCGCTGGCAGTGCCCAATCGAGTGTGGGTACGGCTCTACCTTCACTAGAACTAAAGCGGTCTTTAGATCCTCGATCACACGGGTGCGTGCCTCCTCTACAGTAAGACCGGCATAGGCATCGGCGTTCTCGTTCAGCGTTCCGTCCCCGTTTAGGATATTGATCGCTTGCAGGTTGTGCTGGCGGCCGATCTCGAAGTCAACCGGGTCATGCGCTGGGGTCACCTTAAGGATGCCTGTCCCAAATTCCGGGTCGATCGCCTCTGAAGGAACGATCGGAAGCTCGCGTCCAAGAAGGGGCAGAATCGCAGTTTTTCCGATTAGGTGGGCGTGGGCTGGATCGTTTGGGTGCACTGCCACCGCGGTGTCGCCGAGCATTGTCTCTGGTCGGGTGGTGGCAATCTCGATTACTTCCTCAGAATCCTTTAGGGCGTAGCGGATAGTGTAGAGATCGCCCGGTTCTTCGTAGTGAATCACCTCGATGTCGGAAAGGGCGGTTTGGCAACGTGGGCACCAGTTGATCATGCGCTCGCCACGGTAGATTTTCCCTTCCTCGTAGAGGCGAACGAAGACTTCGCGTACAGCACGGGAAAGGCCTTCGTCGAGGGTGAACCTCTCCCGCTCCCAATCGGGAGAGGTTCCGAGCGCCTTCAACTGCCTGCGAATATGGCCACCATAGCGCTCTTTCCAGTCCCAGACACGCTCCACAAACTTCTCGCGCCCAAGGTCGTGTCGGGTGAGTCCCTCCTTGGCCAGTTCCTTTTCCACAACGTTCTGGGTAGCGATCCCTGCATGATCCATGCCAGGAAACCAACAAGTGACGTAACCATCCATCCGCTTATAGCGAATTACGATGTCGTGTAGGGTATATTGAAGAGCATTTCCAATATGCATCGCCGAGGTGATATTCGGCGGCGGGATAACCATGGAGAACCGCTTATCTTTGCTTGGGTCAACCTCGACGTGAAAGAAACCGCGCTCCTCCCAGAAGCGATGGATCCTTTCCTCTACCTGAGGTGGCTGATAGCGCTTGGAAAGCTGCATCGAACTCCTCCTCGAGCTGTTCGCACACATATTAGCAAAATCGACCGAAGAACCACAATTTATGCCTTGTACAGGCTCACATCCAGGCCTTGAGGGTGAGCGAGTACTCGTGCAGTTCCTCTGGGGAGAAGAAGAGCAAAAGCTCATGCTGCGCCGAGGAGAGACAGTCCGACCCGTGCACAAGGTTCTTAGTAAGGTTGAGGCCGAAGTCGCCGCGGATCGTTCCCGACGCCGCCTTCTGCGGGTCGGTCTCCCCCATCAGTCCGCGCACTACCTCGATCGCATTCTCGCCTTCAATCGCCATGGCGACGATTGGCGAAGAGGTAATGAACGCGACAAGTTCAGGAAAGAATGGCTTTTGTACGTGTTCCTGATAGTGACGGCGGGCGAGTTCTTCGTCGAGCGAAAGCATCTTCATCCCAACGACCTTCAACCCCTTCTCCTCGAAGCGGGAGATGATCCGCCCCACAAGCCCCCGCTGCACGGCATCGGGCTTACAGAGGACCAATGTGCGCTGCACACTCATCGATGATACCTCCTACGGAGTTCGGATGTAGCGGCGCCCCTCCACCTGCTGGATCAGGTTCTCCATCTGGAGCAAAAGCAAGGTATGCGCAGCTTCAGTTGGGGTAAGATCCCCATGAGCAATGATATCATCAATGTGAATCGGTTCAAGACCGATCAGATCATATACGCGTCGCTGTGATTCCGAGAGGGCGGCAATCGTCGCTTTCGTTTTCGCTGGAGTTACCTTCCCCAATTTGGAAAGATCGGGAAACTCGCAGAGCACGTCCTCAACTGTCTCTACAAGCTTTGCCCCATCCTTGATCAGGCGGTTTGTCCCGACGCTCGCCGTACTGGTGACATTTCCCGGAACGGCGAACACCTCACGCCCCTGTTCCAAGGCCAGCCGGGCGGTGATCAAGGCGCCGCTTCGTTGCGGGGCTTCCACAACAATCACCCCACGTGAGAGGCCGGAGAGAACGCGGTTGCGCTGGGGAAAGCTCCACTTCGTCGGTCTAGTGTCAAGAGGGTACTCACTTACAAGTGTCCCAGTATCACTGATTCTTTCGCCCAATCCCCTGTTGCTAGCCGGATAGGGGTGGAGGAACCCCGAACCGAGGACTGCTACGGTCTGTGCGCCCGCTTTTAAGGCGCCGCGATGGGCGGCACTGTCAATCCCAAGCGCTAATCCGCTCACCACGACCAGACCAAGATCACCCAGATCCGAAGCGAGCCGCTCGGCCACTGCCCTACCGTACCGGCTGCTGCGACGCGTCCCCACAATCGCGATTGTCCGCATTGTGTCGACTGTCTGATTCCCCTTTATATAAAGGATGGCCGGTGGGACTTCAATCTGGCGCAAAAGTGAGGGGTAGTCGGGGTCGAGGATGGTAAGGATTTGGATCCCCAACTCCTTGGATCGCGCAAGCTCGTGGTCGATCGCCTCTTCACTGCGGGAGGTAGCGATCTTAGGCGCCGCCTTGGAGAAGCCGGGAAGCGCAGCGAGTTCTTTTTGCGGTGCCTCCCAAATCGCCTGTGGAGAGGTGAAACGATCGAGGAGGATTGCCATTCGCCGCGGGGTGAGTTCGCGGATCAGGTTAAGTCCGATCAAATAATGGTTCGCTGGCCTTTTCATTAAAGAAAGATATTAGACCTAAAGTATTCTCTCTGACAAGGGTTGTCTCTTCTGGGGGTTTTTCTCGCGGTCGTTGAGTGTCTTTCGTTGTTTGGCTATGATCCTTCCCGGTGACAAGGATGCCGATTATCTTATTCATTATCGCGTGCGTAGAGGTCGCCTCGCTGATTAAGCTCGGTCAGGCCATCGGCGGTGGACCGGTACTGGGAGTGATTATACTCACCGCCGTTTTTGGGTTGACTCTTCTTCGCCTGGGTGGCCGATCCGCCTTAACAAAACTTACGGCGAGCGTCTTTGCGGGGAGACTCTCCGCAACGGACCTCCTCCGCCGTGAACTGTCCCTCTTACTGGCGGGTATCCTCCTCATCGTTCCAGGACTGCTCACCGATGCTGCTGGGATCGTGTTCCTTGGACGATACTTTTTCTCTCGATTCCCTTCTCACCGGCCCAAAAGTGAGGAGGGTGATGTGATCGACGTCGAGTACCAAGTCCACGACAAGGCGCCGCGGGAGTAAAGAGCAAGCAAGAACAAGTGTAAAACGAGCCCTCCGATCCAGATTCCCATCCAGGAGGAGACCTGAAATTCGGCAAACGGGAGTCCTCCCAGCCGCTCAACAACCCAGATTAGGGACTTTAGCATCCAACCAAACAGAATTCCCACCGGGGTAAAGAGCGGTGCCCAAGAGCACAAAAGGGCAAAAAGACCGCTCCAAAGTGCGACAGTAGCCAGTGGAATAACAAGCAGGTTGGCAACGAGGACGAGCGGGTGGATCGTCCCGAAGTGATATGCGATAAACGGCGCAGTCCCTGCTTGCGCCGCCGCTGATACAACCAGTAGACCAAGCGGGTAGCGCACGCACCACGCGGGAAGTGGAGCTCTCTTTACCAGTTCATTGATCCAATTCCCCACGCCAAAGAAGGGATCGAATGAAGCGATGATCGCCGCAGTGGCACCAAAGCTTAACTGAAAACCGACATCAAACAACGCAGAGGGCCGAATGGCGAGGATGACAAGCGCGGCCGCGGCCAAGCCCTGATAAGAGCGCACCCAGCGACGGAGGATGATCCCCAGGTCAGCAAGGACGCTCCCCAAGCCGAGAAACGCAAACAGAAGGGCAGCGCGCACCAGGCTCACCCGCGGGCCTACAAGCCATAAGACAAGTAAGACGGCCAGCCCAACAAGCGGGTAAGTGATCACTGGCCGCAGACCGGCAAAGCGCAGGGCGAACCAAAGTACAGCGAGGAAGATCCCCAGATGAAGCCCGGAGACAGCGAGCAGGTGCATCAGGCCGGTGCGGCGGAAGGCCTCCTCTACTTCATCAGAGAGCGAGGCACGCTCTCCAAACAGGAGGCCGTGGGCCAAGCCGGCCTCAACAGAGGGAAGGATCTGATCCAGTCGCTCAAGGAGCTTCTGGCGAAGATTATCCCCAAAGCGCAGAATACGGCTCCCAGCGGTGCCGATCTCCTCTATCTGGTCTTTACCACCAACCGCCATTGTGGCAAAGACCCCTTGGCGAGCGAGGTAGGCGCGGTAATCGAAGTCGTCAAAACGCTCCGGCGCCTCCACCGAGCCGACCAAGTGAAGCCGATCTCCATAGAGAATCCTTTCTTGATTCTCCTCGTTCCAAAAGCAGGTGACGCGGATCTTCGCTGGGAGGTGATCCGGCGCGAGGATAAAGGCGGTATATCCATCGCCAAGATCGGGATAAGAGACGACCGTTCCCGTGACCTCTCGCAGATAGATCGCTCGCCCGTAGAGCCCTTCCATCGGGAGCTTGAAGGTCTGAGTACGAAGCCCTCCCAAAAGAGCGATGACAACAAGAAGACCAACGAGGAAGGCGCGACGCACACGCGCTAGAAGGACGCATATAACTGCAATCCCCACCGCTGGCCAATAGAGGACCGAAGGGGCAAGATCAGGGGGGAGAAGCGAGCCAAAAACTGTTCCCGTTGCAAAAGCGAGCGTTATACCAACCAGAGAATACCTCATCTCCCCATAAAGGATAACTGAAGCAATGCCTGAATTGCCAATTGCTCGAAAAGTTGGTATAATGCGAGCGGATCATTGATATGGGGGTGAATGGCTTCGACGGGGATAGCAAAGCGAGGCTGCAAGCGGAGCGTTCGCCATCTCCTAAAACTGGCGGAAAAAACAACAACTGCGGATTACGCATTCGCTGCTCCTTCTCTTAACTAAGAGAAGGCCGTCTGATGGAGCTTCCCGTGGGCTTCATTAAGGCGTCGACACAGCGGGTATATCGCGTCTAAGCGCTTTCCTTAAGACGCGACGAACCAACTGAAAGCTGGGTGAGGATCATCCTGGTCGTGGGAGGATGCTCATCAAGATGAAAACA
Organism: Candidatus Bipolaricaulota bacterium; assembly: GCA_030606565.1. GTDB lineage: Bacteria > Bipolaricaulota > Bipolaricaulia > UBA7950 > UBA9294 > UBA9294. Next base: position 67,488 of record JAUWGE010000005.1, read on the forward strand.
CGGCACTAAGCTTGTAGACGCCGAGTAGCGGTATCTTCGGACGCGGGTTCGACTCCCGCCACCTCCACCAGATCCTCTAGAGTTTTTTCGCAAGATTCTTGTCGCGATGGTCCACTCAGAGCTAACAAGGTTAAATGGATCTCTCATCTCCAGTGGCTTATTCAAGCAATTTGGAGATCACTACTTTGGCCACACCATCCGTTGTGGGCGCTGAGTCTTGCACTTTGTGTCTGGTATAAAGTGACCGGATGTTAGACTCAAGCTTGAAGAAGTTCTCGGAAGGTAGCGGCATTTTGCACTGCGTAGCCACCGATGTCGTTATTGAAGAAGGCGTAGATATCCCGGGCACCAGACTGCCTCGCCCAGTGAGCGCGTCTTTGAAGCTGGTTATCGGGGTAGCTTCCCTGATACCCACCGCCAGGGCCGTGGGAGCGCAGGTAAAGAAGTGGCCCAATCAAGATCTCTGGACAGCGGCTTTTGGGCATATCATGCACACAGAGCATGGCTCCCTTTGCCACAAGGAGCTCATACACTTTTTGAGTGAACCAGCTTGGATCACGGAATTCCAACACCGGTGTGGGTTTCGCTGGCAGAAGGTCGAGAAACGTCTTAAAAAGAGAAAGGTTCACCTCGAAGCTAGGGGGAAGTTGCCAAAGGACCAAAGCTAGCTTTTCCTGCAAGGCCACCACCCGTTTGTAGAACACGGCCACTGGCTCCTCGCAATCTTCAAGCCGCTTGATATGGGACACATAGCGGCTACCTTTAAGGACAAACAGGAAGTCCTCAGGTGTCCGCTCATGCCAGGACTCCAAGGTAGTCTGGCGGGGGAGGTGATAGAAGGAGCTATTGATCTCAACACAATCAAACCGGTCGGAATAGAATTCCAGAAAGCGCCGCTGCGGCAAATCCTCGGGGTAAAAGACACCCTTCCAGTGCTGATATGAGAATCCAGACGTTCCCACACGGATCATGACGCATCTACCCCCGGGACTGTTTCATCGCTGCAAGCAGCTTATAAAGGCTGGATTCAGCTAAAGGACCCACCATCTTTGAACACTTCCTCTCCCAAATATAGTCTGTTTAGGAACCGACGGTCAACCGGGAAGTGGTGATCGAATGGCCTCGTAGTTGGAGGGGATGTTGGACTGCAAGACCAGGTCCTACCCAGACGGAGCCATGGCTCCATCTGATGTCTGTCCATTTTTCCCGGTTCCCCTCTCAAGCTTCGTTTGTGACTAGCCGCTACCAGGTTGTAAGGCTTGTATTCAGTCTACCTACGACATTATCGCACGAGGTACAATCCCTCACCGCCCCGCAGCTTGCCGCGAGGTTTCTTTATAGTATAATGACCATTTAGGTGGTTATTATGAAACTAACAACTGTTAAGGAGTTCAGAGACCAAGCGACGAAGTTTCTGCGCAGTCGAGATCCCGTCCTCATTACTCGTAGAGGGAAGCCTGCTGGGATCTACGTCTCCCTAGAGAAAGAGGAGGACCTCCCCGTTGATTTTCGCAAAGAACTTATGTTGGCGCTTGTGACCCAGGTGAAGAAGAGCCTGCAGGAGCACGGCTTCACCGAGCAAGAGATCCTCAGCGACTTTGAAACCACCCGACAGGCTCATCGTTGACGCAAATCCCATCATCTCCGCCCTCCTTGGAGGTGCTGCTCTCCGGGCCTTCTGGAGTCCCTCGCTCAAGGAACTGGCAACAACCGCATTCACCATGGGCGAGGTTCTCTCTTACCTCCCGCAGCTAGCGAGGAAAATCTCAGTCGCTGAGGAGATGCTTCGCTTTACGCTTGAGCTCCTTCCATTGACCGTGCACGGAAAGGAAGTCTATCAGAACCAGATGGCAGAAGCGAGGAGGAGGATAGGGAAGCGAGATCCAAACGATGTTGATCTGTTGGCGCTGGTATTGGCATTGGGCTACCCTCTTTGGTCAAACGATCGCGACTTCGAAGGGACAGGAGTAACCCTATTCACGACAGCGAGCTTGCTGAAATCGCTTCCGTCCAAAGGATCATGAGAACCCCGCCGTTGTCACGAAAGGCTTCTGATGTTGCGTGTCCCCGATCGTGGAAATCCCACCGTCACAAGGGAGCGGCCGGCTCGAGGCGTGGGCCGAGTACTTGCTGCACGAACTTCCCCTGGGACTGATCAGCAGCGATGATGTGGCAAAGCTCCTCTTCCACCGACTCTGTCAGGCCAAGGCGTTCAGCCGCAGCAAGTGCCAGGTCGAACGGCGTGGTGACATCCTCGTCGGTGATATCATACCCCCAGTCCGCTGCAAGCCAGCGCAAGGAGGCGATCGCCGCACCGAGGGCAAAACGGGTATTGCTCTCAAGATAGTCCCTTGCCGCTCGGTTGAGCGTCTTTGGGTCGCAGGGGCTGCGTGATACAAGTTCCAGCGCCAGATCGTAGCGGCCGATCTGCTTCGCCGTGGCGAACCACTTACCTTCTTTACCAGGGGTTGATGCTATCAGATCGTCGAGGATCTCACCCTTATCCTTCATCGGATACTGCTTAGCGATCTCTCTAAACCAGGCAAGATAGGTATTCCCGCCGTGAGCGGTGAGGGCATAGCGTTGGTACGCCTCTTCGTCGCGCCCGGCAGAGAGGAGGATCTGTTCACAGGTTCGATCGATCTCTTCATCCGGCATGTTCAGGCCACGCGAGGCTTCCGCATACGCAAGCGCCTCGTCCTTCTTATCGAGTGCTAGCAGGGCCTCGACCCCGAAGCGACGATAGGGCCAGAAGGAGGGCCGATCCAGTTCCAAGAGATCGAGGAGCTCCTGATACCGCCCCGCCGTAAGCAGACAGGAGAGACACGCTGTGCTCCCGTGAAAGTAGCTACCAGGCTCGGGATCGGTCCAGGCCCAGCGCACGAGGGTAATCAATTGGTTTGCCCATGTCGAGGCGACATCTTTTGATCCGCAAAGCTCTCCCCATCGATCCCCAACCGGATCAAGGTAGCCCACTCCGTCCTCCTCCTTAGCCTTCCATAACCGGTCGAGCCACCTGTCCCGTGTCTTCCGATCCGCAGGAGCATCGATCAGGATCGGGAGCAGAGCCTGCAGCGTTCGATAGACCGCCGCCCCCAGGGCCCCGGAGGAACCGTCCACGGCTTCCAGCGCGGGCCACAGCTTCTCCATCAGCCGGACCGCGCCATCAGCAGCATACACTAGATCCTTCCTTGAAACCTTCTTGATCTCGGAGACCGCCTCACGCAGGCGTTGACAGGCCAGCCGCGACGCTTTCCAACCGAACTGCCGCACCCGAAAACGGGCTGGGAAGACCCACTTATGTTTGCTTGGTGGTATCATCCTCGTTCTCTCGACTGCGATCGTATGTCAGTTTCACCGGAGCATCTCCTTTACCCTGTTGCCTCATCGACCAGGCACCTTCAGGTTGCAACCTGGTAGATCACTGGCTTGTATTTGGGCTGTGGGATAGGTTTACCCGCAGCGCGGGCTGCCTCAAGCCATATTGCTTTTGCGATTTCTGCTTCTCTCAGCGCTTCCCCTGGAGTTTTTCCGAAAGCTGAGCAGGCTTCCAAGTCAGGGATATCAGCGATGTAGCCGCCGTCTTCTTCGCTGTAAAAGATATTGATGTGATAATCTTTCACTGCTCACCTCTAAAAACGAGGTCTCAGCCTAGCTTGTTTGCATAGCCCATTCTGCTCAAGATATGCGACCAGATCACGGCGTTTAACCGACATTCTATGTCTCGATCGCGACCTGCTCGAAGAGAGCTCCTCCAAGTGGAATCTCTCTGCCTTGTTGGCGATAAGCTAAGAGCATTTCGCGCAACGCGTCCTTGAGCAGTTCCCTGCACTCCTCCAGGGTTTGACCTTCAGTGACCACTTCGGGCCATTCGACCAATTGCCCCATGTAACCGGAACTGATCTTTGTGTACTTGGCAGTGTAAGTACTAGGCATGATTGTTCCTCCCCCCTCTATACCCCTGAGCCTGGTTCATGATTATAGCACGATGTACCACCTGTTTGCTGGCTCTTCGATGGTGAGCGTTGCTTAAAGGTACGGAAATTCAAAAATCGAGATCAGGCACGGCCTATTTATAGACTACCTCTTTGCTGTCTCTGATGGACTTAAGGAAGTAGCGGTTTCTTATGGCGCTCCGCATCACAAGGTCGACAGGGCGACCGAATAGCCTTTGCAGAGCACTGAGCAGACCGAAGTAGTTATCGGCATATTCCCCGGCGTGCAATGGCAGGAACTCAACGATGAAATCGAGATCGCTTGCCTGATTGTCAAACTCCCCACCTGCTACTGCTGAACCAAACAGCTCAAGCCTCTGAACACGGTGAGTCTCACAGATCTGGCTCAACTCGATGATCTGGTCTTTCACGATGGAATTCATACAACTATCCTCCGAAGAGATGATAGCGCAAAGCAAGCTCATGTTACCACTAGTTCCAGCCGGGGACGCATACCTTATCTCCGTAGAAAGGAGGTCTCGACACGTAGCGTATTTTCAGCGGTTGGATTGGTTGACCAAGATCCTCTCCTAACAGACGTGGGGCCATTGAGCAAGATCGATGATTGGGAGGGATTCCTAAAAGGAGGCTCCAAAAGAGGTAGATATACTTCGCATGAGCACGCGAACAGTGCGTCCGTGTGGCAATAGTCGGTTGGTGAAGGTGGCAGAGTGCATCACGAGTCGAATCCTAAGGAAACGAAAACCTGGGCCAAAACCAAAGAGAGAAGGTATGTATCCTCGGGATTACCCTATCGAGGCCGCTTGGCAACTTGCCCTCCGCTTTTGGTATGCTTTTACCCCCCACACTTATGGAACACGGAAGAAGACCTCATACAGTTAAGGTTTATTGCGCTAAATGCCGGAGCCTGCTTTACAAATACCACAAGACACGACCGGGACATTTGGTCAAATGTTACAAGGATAGAATCTTAAAAGATTATACTCATGGAGACCTCAGGTGCCCTAAATGTGGGGAGGAATTTGCGAGGGAAGCGATGGTTCACGGGCAGCCAGCGAACAAGATCATACAAGGTAAAGTTTTCGTGAGAAGATAATCAGGGCAACTAATCAGTGCGCCTCTTTCGACACACCTCACTGCCCAGCCGCATTGTGAAAAAAGTGGAGGAGAGGCAACCAGACATCAAGATTCAAGCCTTGATTCTATAGCTAACGATCAGCCGTAGGCTTCGCAAGCACGAACTGAGAGAAGCTAGTGATATCTAGTATTGGATTGCAAGACCAGGGACCATTGGTTCTGAAGTGCTCTCCACGGGGACGTACTTCTTCTTCCCGTCTGCGTTTTCAAAAGCTAGGGTATTCTGGCGCCGCTTGAGTTTGCCGTCGGAGAAGATGTAGATCGGCTGCTTCACTTGTTGCCCCTCAGGAACGCATCGAGGCTCAATCCTGCCTGACGAAGAATACTCCGCAACGTTCCTACTGAGATTTCATGGTGAAAAGGAACGATCGCGGTCCGGAGCCCCTCGTCAGTCTGTTTGGCGAACTTAACGTGACTTCCTTTTTGACTGACTTCAGCGAACCCTGCTTCTTCTAGCCTGCGTTTAACTTCGCGATAAGGAAGTGGCTTAAGCGGCACCGATTTCCGCCTCTACGGTAGTTACGTGAGGGGTAATCGTGGCTCGGGGTTCCTCAAAGTGTAGTTCGAGGGCTTCAGAAAGGTTTTTCAATGCTTCCCGCTCTGTTCTACCTTGACTTGCGACATCTACCTGTAGACACTGAGCAACGATCCAATCTCCCTCTTGCCATACCGTCGCCCTAAACTCCCGCTTCATCAAAACCTCCTTTACCTCTCAAATGCACCTTGTCGCTTTCTTTAAGGCTGCTACCCTCATTCGTGGAACCGACGTTCGAGATTACAGTTATGTCATTGAGCATGCCACTAAAGAAAGCAACCTTTAAACGTTCTGATCTCCACTCTATTGTAATTGCAACTTTATGGAATGCTAGTTCGCGGCGCAACTTCACGCTGAGGTCCTTGCCCCGAAAGGGGGTGCAGGAAGACATGAATCGGCTGTTTCATAAAAACCCTCCACTGGATAGCCCCCAGCTTGGTGGGGAGGAAAGTGGAGATTCGCCGCGGGCGAAATCATCTATTGGCTAACGCAGGACAAAGGAACTCTGCCAGCGATGTTCGGTTGTGCCGGTATCTCAACATCGGGGACAAGCCCCAGCCAACTGACGACACAAGACGCGCTTTTGTAATGCACATCACACTGACGTGGTGTCGCCGATCAGTTGGTACGAATATGGGGTAACTCAACGAATTACTAAAAACAACTAGATCCTGGTGTTGGATTGCAAGGCCAGGCGCCACAAGTTAGTTCTTAGTTCGGCACCGTTAGTTCCGGGCACCATTAGCTCCATGCTCCGGGCAATACTTGATCAGCCAGAGGTCCTTCCCTCCTGCGCCGTATGATTCAGTGTATCCGAGGACGATGTAACAACCATCGGAGGTCTGCTGAACTGACTGACCCTCATCATTCCCGCTTCCGCCGAAGGTCTTATCCCACTGCTTGCTGCCAGAGTCGTTAGTCTTGATCAGCCAGAAATCATACTCCCCTGCACCGTACGATTTCGTGCGTCCAAGGAGGATGTAGCCGCCATCTTTAGTCTGCCGGACGGAGTAGCCCCAATCGCTTTCGGTTCCACCGAAGGTTTTGTCCCACTGCTTGTTGCCAGAGGTATCTGTCTTGATTAGCCAGATATCAATTCTCCCAGCTCCGTATGATTGTGTGCTTCCAAGCAGGATGTAACCACCGTCGGATGCCTGCTGGACGGACTTGCCAAAATCAATTTTGGTTCCACCGAAGGTTTTGTCCCACTGCTTGTTGCCAGAGGTATCTGTCTTGATTAGCCAAACATGCGGGTAGGAAGTTCGGCCAAGGAGGATATAACCATCGTCGGCTGTCTGCTGGACGGACCTACCGTACTCCTTCTTGGTTCCACCGAAGGTTTTATCCCACTGTTTCTTGCCTTGAGCATCGGTCTTGATCAGCCAGAAATCGCTTTTCCCAGCGCCATATGATTCTGTCGCCCCGAGGAGGATGTAGCCACCGTCGGTCGTCTGCTGGACGGAGAGGCCCCAATCATCTTTGCTCCCGCCGAAGGTCCTGTCCCACTGCTTGTTCCCATTAGCATCGGTCTTGATCAGCCAGAAATCATCTCCCCCTGCGCCGTAAGACCCTGTCCCCCCGAGGAGGATGTAGCCGCCATCTTTAGTCTGCTGGACGGAGTTGCCCCAATCGCTTTCGGTCCCACCGAAGGTCTTGTCCCACTGCTTGCTCCCAGAGGCATCGATCTTAATCAGCCAGAAATCAGTCGAGCCCGCGCCGTAAGACATTGTGTATCCGAGGACGATGTAGCCGCCATCGGTGGTCTGCTGCACGGAGTAGCCCTCATCACACCGCTCCCCGCCGAAGATCTTATCCCAAGAATATGGAAGGACGTGAGCGATGCTAGGTCTTCCTCCTGTAAATGGTAGTCCTCCAAATGGTAGCGGGCAAGCGATCGGCCACCGAGCAAATATAGGGAGGCAGCGATACTGAGGCGGATCACTTCCAGCCTGAGGGTGCTGAGCCGGGGAAGTAACCATCCCTTCCTCAGGTGCAATCGGCTGCTCTACTCCCATACTCATGAAGAAGGCAGCTACACTTAGGAGAACCAGCGTAAGGAATGTGAAACGGCTTAATGAGATCTTCATGTTCAATCCTGCCTATCGACGATGCCCATTTCTCAGTTAGGTTAAGGTTTATTCACAGGCGTGCTCGTGAACGTCTTAATACAAGAGTGATATATCGTTCCAGCGCTGTCTATTTCGTAATAGCATGTCCGTACCGAGCCTTCCGTCCCAATTAGGGCGTAAATGGTCCACCACCCCCCATGGATACCTGGAAAACCTACACCTGGCATGGCCCCAGGGCTGCCTCCTGCTGAAAGCGGTATGGCAGTTATCTGCTCCCCCGCTGTGCAGGCTGATTGAGCCTTTACGACCGGTAGAACCCAGTATACCATCAAATTGGCAAAGAGCCCAACCGCGACTAAGAGGAGCAAGATCGCGATCACCTTCTGACTAGAGAATAACTTCATTTTGATCCCTCCTTTAGATTCTTAGGTCTTTTGTGTAAGAAGCCCTTAATTTGAGCTTGATTATCTTGCTTGCCTTCTATCCAGTTTTTCGAAATTCACCCTATCATCAGCCCCGCTTAACCCAACCAATATCCAACCTTCCGACCCCAACAATCGCTGCTACTGCCTTTACCTAGCGAAAGCTCCCACCTCCCTTCGCCCGGGCCACGTGCGACTAACCTCGTCTTACACTGCCCGGCTTCCTCCTGGGTCCCTTTTAGCTTCAGGGCCCCGACCGGCTAAATTCATCCCAGATAATGCGTCAATGACCCGCCGAAGATTTGAAAACTAGCTAGGGGACCTCCTTTTCACTACACTTATGGAAAACGAAAATGCACCAAAAAAGTGCAGCTCAAGGAGGCACCCTCGACCATGGTAGACCAAAGAGGCAGAGTTGTCCAGAAAGCGGTGGCGGTCAGATTTACCGCGAAGAATCTCACGACCGTGGGGGGAATCGGGCTGTTCCACAAGTTCGTCAAGCGCTTCAAGGTGGAGGAAACCCTCGCTGCGCGGGTCGAGCTCCCGAGGAGGGTTAGCAAGTACACCCCGGCACGGTTGCTTCTCTCCCTTGTCTACTCCTTTGTTCTGGACTTAACCCGCCTATCAAACACCTTGTTCCTTTGCCAAGACAAGGTCGCCCACAAGCTTCTTGGGTGCAGTGACTTTCCCCACCCCAGCACCTTCAGCCGGTTTCTCGCTAAGTTCACCGTCCCGCAAGCGAAGGGGATCGGGAAGGCAACCGTGGCCCTGCTGATGAAGGCACGGGACAACCTCAAGGGGCATCAGCGGATCACTCTGGACCTCGACTCCCATGTGAAGACAGTGTACGGAAACCAGCAGCGAGCCAAGCCGGGGTACAACCCGAAGAAGCCGGGGCGGAAGAGCTTCCATCCGTTGTTCTGCTTCATCGGGGAGACGAGAGATTTCCTATGGGGCAGATTCCGACCCGGGAACCGTTACAGTGGGCAGGGAGTGGGAAGTTTTCTGCGGGAATGCTTGAGGCTGCTCCCTAAGAGGATCAAGGAGATTCGACTGCGCGGAGACAGCGGCTTCTACGACGGGGACTTTCTGGAGGAGTTGGAACGGAAAGGGATCAAGTACGCCATCGCCGCCAAGCTCTACGATTCCATTCAGCGTCGGTTAGGAAGGCTCACCTACCGAGACATCGGTGGGGGTTACTCCGTGGCCGAGTTTCGCCACCAGGGGACCTGGAAGAAAGAGCGGCGGATGGTGGTGATCCGGGAGGAGATCAAAGAGGGCAAGAAGAAGAAACAGCCTAAGTTGTTTGAGCTCAAGGGCTACAGCTACCAGGTAATTGTTACCAATATTGAGGGGATGGCTCCGGAGGAGGTGTGGCGGTTCTACAACGGCCGCGCCAACGTGGAGAACATGATCAAGGAGGGGATGATGAGTTATGGGCTGGATGTGACTCCCTCCCACTGCTACGGGGGCAACGTGGCCCACTTCTTTCTCGTCATGCTGGCCTACAACCTGATGAACTGGTTCAAGGAGTTGGTACTGGGACAGAGTAAGGTGAAGCGGATGGCCAAATGGGTGAGGATGCGATTCCTGTTCATCGCGGGCAAGCTGGTGCGCGGCAAGCGGAAGTGGACTCTGACCTTACCTCGGGATTGGCCCTGGCAGAAGGAGTATCAGAAGGCGGAACAGAGGCTTGTGGCGCTGCGACTCTAGCGAAGTGGGGTAATGGACAGGCGAACTTGGGGACCAGGACGATGACCTTGGGAAGGGAAGCTATACTTATTTTCTTAAAAGTAGTATTTATTAGACCTGATGAAGGCAGTCAAGAGCGAAAATTGGCCATCTAATCGCGCTAAAATTACTTTGATGACCGTACTATGTTGGCGCACTGCTTGCGAAAGGCAGGGAAAACGACCCAAGTGTGGCTTCGTGCAATATTTGGGTTCATTATAGCACACTTTCCCCTCCCTGACAGATGAGCAGAGTTCTTATCTGAACAGATCTTTTTCTTTTCCCCGCAGGAGGAATTCGAGGGACGTAGACCCTCTTTCAGGCTGCTCCTTGAGAAATTATGGTATGCGTCCCCGGAATTCCCATGGTATGCGTCCCTGGAATTCCCCACGTTGATCTATACCCGCCTCTTCAACGAGGAGGTGGAGGAAGCTCTCAAATCCTTTCGTCAAGCGACGGCGATAGCAGTGTAGTCGAAGGCAGAATCCCCGCTTAGTTGGCAGTATACTGTTCCTGTATCTAATACATCCACTGTTGAATTGCCGATTGAGGTGTGACGATAGGTAGGAGGTGAGTGATGGATGTTTCAACCGACACTTGGCATGTTGCAGCTTTGCGGGTTTGTCATTTCTGGGAGGGCGTTGCGCGCCGGTGTAGTGAGGGTAGGACAGCATGCTGAGCGTTAGTCTTGTCTCCTTTGGAATAAACCTAAACCTCGGACCGTCGGTGATTGGCACCGCCGAGATTAGACCATCGGGCCAGGGCCAGCCCTCCGGCAAGCCGAAGAACCTTACTGTGCCCTGGCAAGATCTCCAGCCGAAAGCTCCCGTATTCGCACTTATGAGCTGGCACGGTCGCCTGTCAGACTTCAGGGGCCGAAACCCAGAGATAGAAGAGCTCAACAAATGGGCTGCCAGCGAGCCAGCCGTATCAGTGAAATTCGTCACTGGTTGCGGCGGGTCCGGGAAGAGCCGCTTTGCTGCCGAGTTCGCAAACCTGCTCCAGACACAAGGATGGGCAGCGGGATTTGTGGATCTCCGCAAACCAGTAACCTTTGTCTTGAAAGAGGCCGGAACACTCCTTGTGGTCGACTATCCTGAGGAATCACCCCACGAAACTGGAGAGCTTCTTCGAGATCTTGCAGGACTTGGACAAGACGCGAGGTTTCGAGTGCTCTTTCTAACAAGGCGAACTATCAGCCACTGGGAGAGCACAATACACGATAGCAGGGCTGCCGTGCTCGTGGATTCAGCCGCCATCGATCTCCCCCCTATTCCCCCTCCTGATACCTACGATCTGTTCTGCTTAGCACAAGATCGAGCGGCCGAACTGTGGAACACTGTCCCGCTACCTCTTTCTAAAGAGGCTTTCACCCACTGGCTTGGCCTCAAGGAAGAGCACAAGCAGCCGTTGTTCGTACAAGCAGCTGCCATTCAGGGCGCGCTTCATCCAGAGGAAGAAGCTGTTAGGTATACCGGCAAGGAAATAGTGAAGTCCCTCGCCGAGCGCGAATTGGCACGACTACGTGTCACTGCCGAGAGGGCAGGCTTCGAGGATCAGTGCGCTCTAGCTCGGTTGCTCGTCACAGCAGCGATCATTGGTCACATACCAAAGTCTAGTATCAGCACTCTTGCACAGGAGGGTATCCTCGGCCCGGATGTATCGCCGGGGCGTCCCTTAAACGTAAAACTGCACAGAGCAGGCGTGATGTCTCAGTCTGGGGTAGATGCCCCAAAACCAGATATCGTCGCTGCGGCATTCAGTGTCGCGGTGCTCGCAGACGACCCTGCGAACGCCCCCGATCTCCTCTGGCTAGCTCTACAGAAGGACATTTCGGGTGGTTTGCAGCGACTCGCCCGTCTCGCCTACGACGCTGAGGTAGTCCTTGCTATCCGGGAGCATAAGCTTAGCAAGTGGTTAGCAGAAGCTGTTAACAACCACCCGGACCGTTGTCGCACACTGCAGAATTTCCTGACGCAGACCCCGCTACCGGTAGGTCTAACTGAGGCAGCGGTCGCCGTCTGGAGTACCCTGCTCACAGTAGCGCCAATCAATGAAGAGAGAGCACGGCTTCTCCACAATCTCTCCAACCACTTGAGCAAGTCGGGCGACGGTCCGGGCGCGCTGAAAGCGATCCAGGAGGCAGGGGAGATTTACCGGCGTCTGGCGGAATCCAATCCAGCACGGTACGAGCCAAACCTCGCGATTAGCCTCAATAACCTCTCCGTTCATTTGAGCAAGTCGGGCGACCATCCGGGTGCGCTGAAGGCGATTCAGGAGGCGGTGGAGATTTACCAGCGTCTGGCGAAAGACAATCCAGCACGGTACGAGCCAAACCTCGCGATTAGCCTCACTAACCTCTCCAACCGCTTGAGCAAGTCGGGCGACCATCCGGGCGCGCTGAAGGCGATCCAGGAGGCAGTGAAGATCCACCGGCGTCTGGCGGAATCCAATCCAGCGTGGTACGAACCAGACCTCGCGATGAGTCTCAATAACCTCTCCATCCGCTTGAGCGAGTCCGGCGACCATCCGGGCGCGCTGAAGGCGGTCCAGGAGGCAGTAGAGATCCGCAGGCGTCTGGCGGAATCCAATCCAGCGTGGTACGAACCAGACCTCGCGGGCAGCCTGCATAATCTCAGTTTCCTACAACGAGAGGGTTGACACACTCCCGGAGGGAAGAGCAATCTGTAAAGCAGTCGCTGCGCCGCTTCGCAGGAAGCTGCAACGATCGGTTCCTATCGTTGCTAGAAAAGAGGAGGTGGAGGAAGCTCTCAAATCCTTTCGTCAAGAAGCGGTAGCGGTCTGAGAGGAGAACGTAACAGGGAACTTCAAAGAGTCTGCGCTGGATCGAACTGGAGCCCGTTCGTGCAGACTTCCGACTAGATGGATGAAACATAGGGACGAATAC
>JAUWGE010000038.1 GCA_030606565.1 Candidatus Bipolaricaulota bacterium
TTAGGGGAGGGTTCCTTCCTCGTAGCGGGCGTGTAAACACCTTAGCATATCTGCGGTCATTGAGGCCAAATCGTAAGATGGTTTCCACCCCCATTCCTCTCGGGCTGGGCGATCGTCGAGGGACTTTGGCCACGAATCGGCAATCTCCTGCCGGAAGTCAGGGCGATAATCACAGATAAACTCCGGGAGGTGTTTTTTAATTTCGGCAGCTAGTTCCCCAGCGGAGAAACTCATCCCTGCGACGTTGAAGTTACAGTGGTGCTTGAGGCAATAAAGGTCGCTCTCCATTAGGTCAATGGTCGCCTTGATGCAATCGGGCATATACATCATCGGTAGAACCGTGTCTTCTCGCACAAAGCAAGTGTATCGCTTATGCTTGATCGCTTCGTAGAAGATTTCTACGGCGTAGTCAGTTGTTCCTCCTCCAGGTGGGGTCTCACTGGAGATGATACCGGGGTAGCGTAGACCGCGTACGTCCAAGCCGAAACGGTGATAGTAGTAGTCTCCGAGGAGTTCACCCGCCACCTTGCTCACTCCGTAGATTGTCGTCGGGTGGAGGCCTGTCTCTTGCGGCGCGCAATCCCGTGGTGTCTCCGGGCCGAAAACGGCGATTGAGCTGGGCAAAAAAACCCGTGTTATCTTGTACTCCCTTGCTACTTCGAGAACATTGTACAGGCCACCCATGTTCACGTTCCAGGCAAGCTGTGGTTTTTCTTCTCCTACGGCAGAGAGGATCGCTGCCATGTGATAGAGCGTGTTGATCTTGTGGCGCGTTACAACCTGTTCGATCTGCTCCCTGTCGGTCACATCGATCCGTTCGAAGGGACCGGAGTCACGCAACGCAAGGCTGGGATCTTTTCGGTGCCCAGCGGCGACGATGTTGTTGTTTCCATACCGCTTCCGTAATGCCATTGTCAGTTCAGAGCCAATCTGGCCGACAGCTCCTGTTACCAGAATCCTTGGTGTCTTTCGTGCCAACTAGTACCCCCTTTCTCCATTGTTAACAGATTGTACGGGAGGGTCTAATGAGGGACAAAGGAACGCCATGGGAGGACGGGTTGGAATAGGAGGCACTTTGCCATAATATGGATCCTCTCCATTTATCGGAGCCATTGCTTGTCGCTGCGTGCTGGCCAGCCAGGAGAAATTGTTATCTTAGATGAAAGAGGTGATTCGTGTGAACCCTAAAAGGCATCCGACGAAGTATCTAGGCGAGGAGTATCAGCGTTTGGTGCGTGAGAGTTTAACCTGGGAACCAAAGGAACTTCAGAGTAGCAGTGGTCCCAGCTGTACCATCGATGGTAGAGAGGTGGTGATGCTTGCCGCCAACAATTACCTCAATCTGTCAACTCACCCCAAGGTTGTTAATGCCATGATAGAGGCGACTAAGGAGTATGGAGCTGGCGCTGGAAGTGATCGGTCCATTGCTGGGGATATGGCTCTCCACGAGGAATTGGACCGTCGCCTTGCTCTCTTCAAAGGTGCACCAGCTTCCCTGACTTACCAAACTGGGTTTATGGCCAATGAAGGCCTCATCCCGCAACTAGCTGGCCGTGATGATCTCTTTGTCTCCGATGAACTAAACCATGGTTCTATTATCGATGGGATTCGAATCTCCCATGCAGACCGGAAGATCTACAAGCACAAAGACATGGAGGATCTTACACGGGTGATGGATGAGGCGGAGAGGCATGATCCTCCCTACAATCATATCTGGGTCATCACCGACGGTGTGTTCTCTATGGATGGGGATCTTGCACCGCTTTCTGAGATTGCAAAGATCGCTTTCGAGCACGGGACCGGGGTGTATGTGGACGACGCACACGGAGAGGGTATTCTGGGGAAAAAAGGGCGCGGAATCGTCAGTCATTTTGGCTTGGATCACAACAAGGTACATGTAGAGATGGGGACCTTCTCCAAGGCCTTCGGAGTGGTAGGAGGACATATTACAGGGAGTGAGGATCTGCGGAATTTTGCGTTAAACAAGTCCAGAAGCTGGCTCCTGAGCGGTGCTGTCCCCCCTGGGGTTGCTGCGGCCTGCATCGCCGCGATCGATGTACTCGACTCCGAACCTCAATGGTTGGAGAAGCTGTGGGAGAACCGAAACTACTTTATCAAGGCGATCCAGGCCCTCGGATTTGACACCGGCAATAGCGAGACACCGATCGTCCCGATCATGTGTGGAGAGAGCAAGGTAGCGAAGGAACTGACCGATTTCGTTTGGGAGAAAGGGATCTATGTCCTGCCAATCGTCTTTCCCATGGTAGCGCGTGGTAAGGCAAGGATTCGAGTGCAGCTATCGGCAAAGCACACTAAGGATCAGTTAGACAAGGCTATTGAGGCGTTCAAGGCAGGTGGAGAGAAGCTTCGTTTGATTTAGCGAGATAAAGGAGGATAAAAAAATTGAAAGAGGCGATTAGAACCGATAAAGCCCCTCCGGCGGTAGGGCCGTACTCGCAGGGGATCCGTGCGGGGAACTTCGTATTCACCTCTGGACAACTACCAGCTAAGCCCACCGGTGAGTTGATCAGGGAAGACATTGCCGCCGCTACGCGCCAGTCCCTAGAAAACGTTCGGTCGGTACTTAAGGCAGCGAGTGCACAGATGGATGACGTTATTAAGGTCACCATCTTCCTCACTGACATGGCCAACTTCACCGCAGTGAACACAGTCTATGAGGAGTTCTTTCCAGGTGTTCCCCCGGCCCGCTCCTGTGTGCAAGTAGCGGCCCTCCCCAAGGGGGCACCGATCGAGATCGAGGCGGTCGCCCGCCTCTCTCAGCACGGATAGCAAGATCCGGTGAAGTTCTTCGACACACACTGTGATACGGTAAAGAAGGTGATGGACCACTCGCTCGATTTTCAGACCGGCGAGGGAGCAGGGCACGTCAGCCTTCCTGGGATGATCGCTGCCAACTCGTGCGCACAGGTCTTCGCTTGTTTCGTATTGAGTGAGCGCTACCCAGGAAAGGAACGCGAGACAGCGGGGGGGATAATCCGCACGATCGGCGAGATGGCCGCAAGAAGTGAGGGGAAGATGGAGGTCGTTCGCACTGCCTCCGACCTTCGTACAGCCTGCGAGGGTGGGCCAATCGCGGCGCTGATCGGCCTGGAAGGGGCCGATCCGTTGGAAGGAGATGCAGAGGCTCTTCATCACTTCTACCGGTTGGGAGTAAGGAACTTGATCCCTGCCTGGCAGGACAACCCATTCTCAGGGACAGCGTTTGGTGAGAATACGCCACTCACTGCAAAGGGGAGGAAGCTGATCGAGCTTGCCGAGGAGTTAGAGGTGATGGTCGATGTCTCCCACCTCTCGGATACGGCGTTCGACGACGTCTGCGAAATCACGAAACGGCCGTTCATTGCCAGCCACTCCAACTGCCGTGCCCTCTGCCCAAGCCTGCGCAACCTCACCGATTCAATGATCCGAGCGTTTGCTGACCGTGGAGGTGTGATGGGAATCAACCTCTATTCCGGTTTCCTCGATCTGGAATTTGCCCGCGAAGAGAGCGCTTATCGTAGGGTGCAATCTGAGGCAGACGACACACCCGAGGCAAGGGAGAAGATATTCAAGGGGAAGATCGCTTCGTTGCCGCGACCGTCGGTCGACTGGGTGGCGCGGCACGTTCTCCACGCGATCGATATTGGCGGAGAGGACTGCGTTGGCCTGGGTGGCGACCTCGACGGGATCTTAAGTACGCCAGCGGGGATTGAGGGAATTGCAGACTACCCAAAGATCGCTTGTCTCCTCCTCCAAGCAGGCCTGAAAGAGGCACAGGTGGAGAAGGTCTGTTATCGCAACTTCAAACGCGTCTTTTGTGAAGTTTTACCGCCCTAAAAGCCTATTTTAGGCTACTCTCCTGCCACAGGGTGTACAGACGATCGAGTGCGTCGCGATAGCGGGTGTCCAAGATGTTCGGGTCTGTCGATTCCGGTTCGTTTTTCATCGTTACATACGGGACGCGAGTTCCGTTTACATCGAGTGTCCCCTGCGGATTTTGGGCAAGATCGAACCAATCGTCGATTTCGTAGGTCCGCTCCATCTCATTGGGGGGGACACTGTGGGTGAGAATTCCAGCCCTTTGCTCTACGTCGTAGCGGGCGAGGTTCCGGCGCCGGGACTCCGCGAATGAGACCGAGACGTAGAGGATAGCTGTGCGGGAAAGGAGCTTAGGGGAGAGGTACTGAAGAGACTCCGCGTAACCGTGCTTCCCTCCGCGGGAGAACTCAATGAAGAGAGTCTGGTGGGAAAGGGCATCCACCTTTGCGATCAACTCTTCAATGTGGTGGTTGATCTTTCCGATTAGAAAGGGCCATATTCCACTGTCGATGACGGAGTAGTTCCCGTTTGCTGGCCGTGAGTAGAGGCGCCCGCGGCCGAGGCGTTCCCACAGGTCATCCTCTTCGAACTTCTCCCATAGAATGGGGAAGTCATCAACGACGCTAAACGGGGCAATGTGATACCGCTGTACTCGCCGTTCAAGCGGGCACTTTTTCATAAAGTCTATGAACTCGCTCTTCCCGCTTGCCGGTCGGCCGAGGAGCAAAAGAATGTCAAATGTCTCCTCGAGGGGAGCCTGCGCAGGCACATAGTCGAGCCCGAGGATCTTTTCGACCTCGGAGAGGAACGCCGATGGGCGGCGGTTAGCGTTTAGAGTCATCACGTTGTTTCCCAGGGCGATATGCCAACCCTGCAGGTGTGTGAGCATCTGCTTTAAGGTCGAGCCGTCTACATCAAACTTAAACGTTCCCCGCGCTCGCTGGCGCTTGAGGGAGAGTTCGATCGGGATCTCCAAGCGCAGGTAGAGGTCTGGAGCGGGAAGGGAGCCTTGGATCTTCGGGTAGGCTGAGATGAACGAGCGATCCTGAAACGCCCTGGCATAAGCAAGATGGACCCCCAGGTGTGATTCCTCCAGGCAGAGCTTCCTCTGGCTCAGGACTTCCTCAATCTGCTCCCGGCGCTGAGGTAATGCAGTGAGTATCGCCTTTGTGAGTCGCTCACGCTCGGAGAACAGGTCAATCTCCTCCCGCATTGCTACTTCCTTGACAAGCTCGGGAAGGATCTTCACCCTCTCGGGGTAGAAACGGGAGAGAAGGGCCAGTGTCTCACTCTTGCCCACAGCGGGCAGCCCCTCGAGGACAACGTAGCGCATAACCCCTCCTATTACCTTTTGTGTATTGTATCCGGTGTAGTGTTTGGTTTCCGTGAGGGAAGGCTTCGCTTGACCCTTACCTTAATCGGTTCATCATTGTGGGGGTAACTGAAAGCGCAACTATTCGACTTTTGCGCGATCTTCTGTATAATTTGCCGGTTTCAAGAAAGGAGCCTGTGGAATTGAAAAAGCTTATTATTGTTGAGTCACCTACCAAGGCGCGGACAATTGAGCAGTACCTGGGGAAGGAGTATCAGGTTCTCTCCTCACAGGGGCATGTCCGCGATCTTCCAAAGAACGACTTGGGGGTGGACGTCGAGAACGGGTTCACCCCGAGGTTGGAGACAAAGCGCAGTAAGCGACTCAAAGAGTTGCGCGAGGCAGCAAGTCGGGCAGAGAAGGTCTATCTCGCCACTGACCACGACCGGGAAGGGGAGGCAATCGCCTACGACCTGTACACGATCTTAAAGCGGGTGATCAAGGACGATGAGGCCTTCTTGAGGCCGGTGTTCAACGAGATCACGAAATCGGTCATCCTGAAGGCACTGGAAAATCCTTCCCAGATTGATCTCAACAAGGTGGAGGCGCAGCGGACACGCCGGATCCTTGACCGACTCGTTGGCTATCAGGTGAGCCCACTCCTCTCTAAAGTCCTTGCCGGTAACCGGTTCGAGGGGCTCTCTGCAGGGCGTGTGCAGTCAGTTGCGTTGCGTTTCCTGTGTGACCGCGAAGCAGAGATTGCTCACTTTGTCCCCACGGAGTACTGGGAGATCGACGTGTACCTGCGGGATGAGGAACCGTTCATCGCCTCCCTCACAAAAAAGGATGACAAAAAGATCGTAATCCACAGCCGGTCAGAGGCAGAAGCGGTCCTAAAGGATCTGCGCAAGAGCAAGATCGTGGTTTGTTCACTCACCGAGAAAGAGCGACTCCGCCAGCCGCCGCCGTCGTTTATCACTAGTTCCTTGCAGCAGATCGCCTCGTCCCTACTTGGCTTCACGCCAAAACGGACGATGAGGATCGCGCAGGAACTGTACGAGGGAGTCCGCCTACCAGAGGGAAACGTCGGGTTGATCACTTACATGCGAACCGATTCGGTGCGTGTTTCAGAGGAGGCTGTGGAGGCAGCGAGACGGGTGATCCTCAAGCGGTACAGCGAGCGCTACCTGACACCAAAGATCCGCTACTATAAAAACAAGAAGCGCTCCCAGGATGCGCACGAGGCGATTCGCCCCACTGCCCCAGGGCGTTCTTTGGAGACGGTTGTCGTGCACCTCACTACCGACCAACGCAAGTTGTATACACTGATTTATAACCGTTTTCTCGCTACCCAGATGGCTCCCGCGGTCTATCGCCAGCGCAAGGTTCTCCTTGAAGCTTCTCCTTATACCTTGGAGGCAACCGGGAGCACATTAGAGTTCGACGGGTTCCTCGCCCTCTTTCCTGAGCAGAGAGTAAAAGAAGAGAAGGTCCCTGCTGGATTAAAGGAGGGAGAAGACCTCATCCTGGAGGATGTAAAGACGGAGCAAAAGTTCACCGAACCACCGCGCCGCTACAGTGAGGCTGGGCTGATTAACCTCTTGGAGAAGGAGGGGATCGGCCGGCCAAGCACTTATGCCTCTATCGTCTCTGTTATTCAGGAGCGTCGCTATGCTCTAAAGGAGAAGGGGAGCCTACGCCCAACCCTCCTTGGACAGGTGGTGGTCGATTTCTTAAAGCAGCACTTCGCAGAGACGGTGGAGGCACACTTCACCGCGCATATGGAAGAGGATTTGGATCAAATCGAGGAGGGAAAACTGACGCGCCTCGACGCGCTCAACGAGTTCTACGGCCCATTCTCCGAGCGGTTGAGCACACTTAATGCTTTGATTGGAAATGGGAAGGAGCGACCGTTTCGCGTGATGGCCGACGTTTTGTGCAGCAAGTGTGGGGCACCGATGGAGCTGCGCTACTGGAAGGGCTCTCACTTCCTCGGGTGTTCAAACTACCCTGACTGTCGGGATACCTTAAACCTCCCCCCCGATCTTCCCTACCACTATGAGGAGGGGACCTTAATTATCCGCGAGGCGTTGGAAGAGGCGGCGAGTAAAACGAGAGCAAAGATCACCTGTCCCAAGTGCGGTGCGCCGATGGAGTTAAAGACCGGCCGCTATGGCCGCTACTATCGCTGCAGCGACCCTGTATGTGGGGAAACCACTTCCGTCTCCACCGGCGTTACTTGCCCGCTTTGCAACGAGGGCGTTTTGGTCGAGAAGTACTCCCAGAAGCGGCGACGAACCTTCTACAGCTGCAGCAATTACCCGAAGTGCAGGTTTGCGGTGGGTGAACGTCCGGTCAAAGCCTGCCCCGCCTGTGGGAGCGGGGTTCTTACAGAGAGGGGTAACAAGCTTCGCTGTAGCAACAAGAACTGCCCATACAGCGAGGAGGTGGAGTAGCGTTCAGCTCTCAGCTCTCAGCAAAAACAAACCCGGTTTCACTGAATACTAAAAGCTGATCGCTTGGTTGCTTACTACGCTTCCTCGGAGAGGAGTTTAAACCACTCAAGCTTCTGTTTGAGATCAGAGTTTTGTTGCAGCTTGGCCAGTGCCTCTTTCTGAATCTGGCGCACGCGCTCGCGGCTGATCCCGAACTCAATCCCCACCTCATCGAGGGTGCGGGGTTGGTAGTCCTTTAGGCCGTAACGGAGCTCGATGATCCGCTTCTCGCGATCGGTGAGCCGCTCGTCAAGTGCGCGCTCCAGTTCCTGTACGAGGAGGTGTTCGAATGTCTCTCGCGCAGGGGAGTCGACGGTGTGATCCTCGATGAAGTCCCCCAGAACGGAACCATCGCCTTCATATCCGATTGGCGTGTCAAGGGAAGTCATGCTCTGGGCTGTTTTTTTCGCCCTGATGATGCTCTCCACCGTAGTGTCGAGTTCATTGGCGAGGTTCTCCGGAGTAGGGGGTTCTCCGTGCTCCTTGAGGTGATTGCGTTCCACCTGGTAGATCTTGCGGATCAGCTCGTTGATATGTGTCGGGACGCGGATCGTCCGCGACCGGTTGGTAATCGCTCGCAGAATCGCCTGACGGATCCACCAAGTAGCATAGGTGGAGAACTTGTACCCCCTCTTGTAATCGAACTTCTCGATCGCCTTCATCAAACCCAGGTTCCCCTCCTGGATCAGATCGAGGAAGGGGAGTCCACACCCGCGGTACCTCTTGGCGATCGACACTACAAGACGGAGGTTCGCCTCGGCGAGATCCTCCTTCGCTTGCTTATCGCCGGCCTCGACCCGCTTGGAGAGCTGCACTTCGTCCTCTCGCGTGAGGAGGGGGACGCGGCTGATCTCACCGAAGTAGGCACGAATCGGGTTGTCCGAGCGGGCTGACCCCTCGCTTCGCTCTTTGTCGGGAGCGGTGCTTAAATTCTCCTTTAGGTTAATCGTTGCCTTGGTCTCCTTCATCTCTCCTCCGTAATCCAGTTACTGATATAAGCAGCAGTATCGAGGGATGACCAGACAAAACCGGACGACCCGAGGGTCCCCCGATTCACAGCCTCTTCTGTTACCTATGCCGTTTTTATGGCCGCTTTCCCTCTGTCGCTACTACCCTTTCCCACAGTTTCCAAAACTAAGTATAGCACAAATCGGGGAGGATGTGAAGGCCTTCGCATTGCCTCACTAAAAAAGTACTCCAAATCGTATCGTTGCCTCATCTAAGAAATGTACTCGAAACAGGAGGTGAGGCTACGGTGTCTCTTCACCCAAGTATGGATTGAGTGAGGAGACAGGAATGGGGCTAACGATGAA